>CAJFQC010000021.1 GCA_904418845.1 uncultured Ruminococcus sp.
GGTGAGGACGGAAGCCGGGAACAGGAGGTAGAAATCTTTTACCGCTTCATCGGCAAAATTGATTGAATGACACCAATATCTTTAACTATGTGATACCGGGGATAACCACCCCGAACAACGTCCGCATACGTCCACAACCGTCAACCCTGGCCGCCTCTTCGAGCTCGCGGGGTATCCCGTCAAAAAACGATGCCATTAAAGATACCGTAAAAGGCACCTGCGTAGCGCTGATTGCCAGAACAAGTCCGATATGAGTGTCAACAAGGCCTATCCTCTGCAATATCCCATATAACGAGATCAGACGGCTGATAACAGGCATCATCTGGGCAAATACAAAAGTGGATATGATCCATTTATTCCATTTAAAATGAAATCTGCTTAGTGCATAGCCAGCAAAAACAGAAACAAAGCAAATCAGGATCATTGCCAGAGCCGACACGACCAGATTATTCTTATAATATGCGAAAAACACTCCGTCCCGGAACAAAGTAATATATCCGTCAAACGACAAGACCTCTGGCCAGAGCGTGGGGACTACCTGGTAAGATTCTGCATTCAGCTTCAGAGACGTTACAAGCATCCAGTAGACCGGAAAAAGCAAAAACAGAAAAATCAGGATCAGGGCCACATATTTTCCAAAAACTGCCGCGATCTTTATTCTTCTTTTTCTTACAGTGATATTTTGATTCATGCTTATCCTCCTTGTCAGTCAATCAGTATCCGTACGGAAAACGCGCTTAAATACGAAGACCACTATAATCATCAAGAGCAGCCATACCGTTGTCACTGCCGCGCCCGAACCATAATTATAATTTACAAATGCCTCGTCATATGACAGCACGGCCAGGGTCGTCGTAGCTCCTGTCGGTCCGCCGTTCGTCAATGTAGCGAACAAGGGATACTGTTTGAAATTCTCAATGATACACATGGATACAGAAACTGAGATTACGCTCTTCATATAAGGAATCACAATATAAACCAGACGCTGTATATAGTCGGCTCCATCGATTTTTGCTGCCTCTACAATATCATCCGGAACATTCTGCATACCGGCAAGCAGCAGAAGCGCCATCAGCGGGATCTGCTTCCACAGCGCAGCGATAATGACTCCCCACAACGCTGTATCAGTATTGCTTAAAATACTGAAATCCGTAACATGTCCCCCTGTAAAAACACTCACCAAGTACTGGAGCAGACCATACGGGTTGGCAAAAATCCACATCCACAGCAAGCCGGCGATAACTGTTGGAACCACCCAGGGGATCATCATGATGCTCCTCAACAGCCTTGCTCCTTTGATCTTTGAATTCAATATCAGAGCCAGTATCAAAGAGATCAAAAAGGTGAGTACAACCGTCACGAAGACAAAGAACACCGTGATCAGGATCGAAGACTGTAGACGCCCGGATTTCCACAACCGTGTATAATTACCGAAATTGTTCCATTCACCCGGAATATTCTGTGTAAGATTTACCAGCCTGTAATCTTGAAAGCTCATGATAACAGAATCAATGATAGGAATAATGATAAATGTTATACACAGTACAACCGCTGGAAGCAAAAGCAGCAAACAGAACAACACGTCTTTTCTTTTCTGATTATGTAATGCCGGTCTTTGTGTTTTCTTGCCGGCCTTAACTGGAAAAGTCATTTTCTTTCCCCCTTTTATGCCATATTTTACCGTATCCTTTATAATAATAAGGGCGGATGTCCACCGCCCTTATAAAGCGTTCATTTACTGGTTAAGATAATATTCTGCTTCTGTAATATAACTGTTGACCGAGTCTTCCGGGCTGCCTCCATTGTTCACATAATTCAGCACCATACTGGCCAGTTCTGTCTGCACGCTCGTCGCCGCGCTGATCAGAGGCTGGTTTATAACATTGTCTTTTCCTGAAGAGGCGCCGTCCAGAATCGGGGATATCTGACAGTCTTCCATATTTTCATGGGCTACATAAGCAAGCCCGATATTATTAAGATAGTCTTCCATTGTGCCTGTTGACGTACAATACTGGATGAAAAGATCCACTGCTTCTTTCTGCGCGTCACTCAGGGCGGAACCGATCATAAAGCAGTGAGATTCTACCAGAGACTCTCCTTTTCCGTTCGTCCCCATCGTAGCAGGCAGGGATGCAGTTACTGTAAAGTCTGCCGTATTATCTGCCACTTCCGCAATCTGTGCATACCCCCATGACTGATCTACATACATCACAACATTGCCCGCTCCAAAAGAAGAACGGTAATCTTTCAGTTTCAGATTTTCCTGTGTATAACCATTGCCGATCAAGTATTTATAAAAATCCAGCATTTCTGTCATTGCTGTCATATTGTCGCCGGATGTCAGGTCGTCCAGTTCACCCTGGTCATTGATCAGCGTGCCGCCAAATGCATTGTACATTGCGTTTATGTTAGCCCCTGTCGCCGATACTTCCGCTGTAGTAAGACCAAAAATTGATGTCACGCTGGAATTTCCCTCGTAATAAGCAGCCAGTGTTTCAATCCATTCTTTAAGCCCATCAAGCGTCGTCGGGAAATTATCCATAGACAGCCCCCCCCGCTTCTACCAGATCCTTGTTCACAAAGATCAGAGACGGACTGTAATAATGCGGAACAGCATAAACTGTATCCTGATACTTTAACTGATCCAGGACATAGTCATAATACCCGGAATAGAAATCTTCACTCAGCACATCTGTCGGGCTCTGGATAAATCCACTTTCCGCCAGCGCCGGTATCCAGCTTACTTCACCATACACCATATCGACAGCAAGACCAGAAGCAAGGTCGTTTGTAAAAGTCTGTATCATACTATTGTAATCCACTGTAACCGTCTCAATATCAATCCAGTTATTCTCCGTTTCAAAAGCCTCAACCGTAGAATTCCACCAATCCGCTTTTGCTGTTTCTGACAGAGCATAGTTGTAAAACCTTAATGTAACATTTTCCTTTTCTTCATCGGCGGATGACGTTGTCGCATCATCTCTGCCTCCACCACAAGCTGTCAGGCTAAATGCCATAGCCATTGCCAGAAATGCTGTCATCTTTTTTTTCATAATCTACTCTCCTTTGCTTTTTAATTGTAAACTCGTGTGTATATCTGGTGATTTTATTTTATATAAACGCTTCATACAAGTCAATTTATTTTTCAATTTTCAGCATATTCTATACTTTTTTATTTTTATTTTGTGCACATTGTATATTATTTTTTCATTAATATTATATTATTTATACGTGTATATATTTTGTAAAAACAATACAGACATCTGCAGCTGTGCCGTCAGATGTCTGTACTTTTCCTGTAAATGATCTTTGTAGATACATTCACGGGCTCTGGTACTTGATGCTGCTCTATCATTGTCTGAAGCATGTTGATCGCCACGCGCGCAATTTCCGGTCTTCTGATCTCAACGCTCGTTAATGTAGGCATGACATACTGGCCTAGAGTGGAATTGTCAAAACCGATCACCGCGATATCCTCCGGGATGCGGTATCCCGATTCCTGGGCGGCCTGCATGGCGAGGCAGGCCACTTTATCGTTCCTTCCAAAAAACGCATCCACCTCTTCCCTGCTGTGGAGATACTCTACAACTCTTTGTTTCAGGGTTTCCGGACTCTCGCATTCTGTGATAACTCTCGCCGCAGGATTAATACTATAACCGCTTTCCTTCATCTGATGAATAAACCCGCGGTAACGGAGGTCGTTCATATCACTAAAGTGTCCTCTTGCGCTGTATCGATCTATGTATAGGATATTTCGTCGTCCAAGGCTTCCCAAGTAACGGACGCACTCTCTGGCTCCTTCATAAAGGCCGTTGTTGATCCGCCCTGCCCCATGGATCTCCGAGTAGTCCCTGTTTTCCAGAAGGACCACAGGAATATTTGCATCTATGAACATCTGTATGAAACTCTTGGTAAAACTGATCGAACTGATGATAATCCCATCACAGCAACGTCCAATAATCTCCCTTACAAATTCTTCTGTATTCCTGTTGGAACAAAGAGACACCATGTATCCTTTGTCATAAGCATATTTATCCAGTTCACTGATCAACAGACTGAAATGCTCGGTTACAATCTGATCCGCTATGAAAACGATATGGTTGCTGCTTTTACCTTTCAAGGTGCGGGCAATGTTATTCGGGCGGTAATTCAACTTCTTGATCGCCTCTTGGACACGAAGCCTTTTATCCTGTGACACATATCGGTTATTATTTATCACATACGACACAACCGTCTCACTGACTCCCGCCAGCTTTGCCACGTCTTTCCGGGTAGGCCTTACAAACTTAGAATCCATATCATATCTCCTACATTTTATATTACATCATAAACGCTTATGTTTACACTATAACATGGATTTTTCCAATGGACAAAATCTTTTTTTGGCAAGCGGAAGATTTTATCATTATTTCCATTCCGCCCTTGCAGCTCGATTCCGCTTCGCTTCATCTCTCTTTTATGTTACCTGTGGCTTAAGCCTAGCCTGCAAATTTGCTCCAGTATCCTTGTATGAACAGGAATATGACGATGAGAGGGACGATAAAGGTGACGTAGAGCCTCACCCATTTGGGGAATCTTGGCCCTTCCCCGGTGTTTGCTTCTGACAGGAAATTTTTCCAGCCCCAGCCGTAGCGTGTGGTGCAGAACAGGACATACACCAGGCTGCCCAGCGGCAGGAGGTTATTGCTCACGATAAAGTCTTCCAGGTCAAGAATCACCGTCCCTTCCCCTAACGGGGCGAAGCCGCTCAGTACGTTATACCCGAGCACGCACGGCATGGACAAGAGGATGACCGCCACCAGGTTGAACGCCACCGCTTTTTTTCTGGAGCATCCTGTCAGATCCATCGCAAATGCGATGATATTCTCGAACACAGCGATGATCGTTGACGCTGACGCGAAAAACATGCACAGGAAGAAGATCGCTCCCCAGAGCCTTCCGCCTGCCATGGAGTTAAATATATTCGGCAGCGTGATAAAGATCAGGTTCGGCCCGCTGTCCGGGTTAACGCCAAATGCAAAGCTTGCCGGGAAGATAACTAGGCCCGAGATCAGGGCTACGCTCGTATCAAGCACAGTGATAGCCGCCGCTTCTCCCGCCATCCTCCTTTTTTTATCTATATAGCTTCCGAAAATCGCCATCGCTCCAATCCCTAGGCTCAAAGTGAAAAACGACTGGTTCATCGCCGCGGATACCACTTCCATAATCCCCGCTTCCTTCATCTTTCCAAAATCCGGCAAAAGATAAAACCTCAGCCCTTCTCCGGCTCCGGGCAGCATGATAGAACGTACTGCGAGCACGATCAACAGCGCCAGCAAAAGAACCATCATCACTTTCGTGATCCCCTCCACGCCTTTCTGAAGTCCCAGGCTCACGATTCCAAAACACATGACCACAACGATCGCCATAAATACAGTCATCAGAATCGGCTGACCCATCAGTTCACCGAATTCTCCCTCAATCTGTACGGCGTCCATCCCCTCAAAGCTGCCGGCCGCCATTTTCCCTAGATAAATCAGAAGCCAGCCTCCAATCGTCGTATAGAACATCATCAACAGGTAATTCCCCGCGATGCCAAACCATTTATACCAATGCCATTTCGTTCCCGCCGGTTCCAGCCTATCAAAAGCTTTTGCAATGCCGCAGCCCGCCGCGCGCCCCACGGAAAACTCCATAATCATGATAGGCAGTCCCAGCAGCACCAGGCAGACCAGATAAATCAGGACAAAGGCGGCGCCTCCGTACTGCCCCGTAATATAAGGGAACCGCCACACATTCCCCAGCCCGATTGCACAACCCGCTGAGATCAGGATAAACCCAAGCCGGGTGCCGAATTTTTCTCTCTTCATCTACACTTTCCTCTCATTTTACTTTAATCAGCTCATATTCTCTGCTGCCGAGCCCGATCTTCTCTGCGTGCTCAAGGCACGTCTCCCACTCGCTTTCCGGCGTTGTGTTCACAAAATGGTCGTGATGGTCGCAGAATCCCTCTTCGTGTATATGCTCATAGAGCAGGCTTCCCGGCATAGGTTCCCGCGCGTTGCATGCGTCCGCGCACGCCTGATCCAAAGCTACCGGGTCAAAACTTGCAAACATCCCCACATCTGGAAGGATCGGTGCGTCGTTTTCTGCATGGCAGTCACAGTAAGGTGATACATCGATGACAAGATTGATGTGGAACGCCGGGCGGCCGTCAACGACCGCTTTTGTATACTCTGCCATCTTCATATTCAGTTCCTTGACCGCTGACGAATTTTCATTATAAACAGCGTCAAAATTGCACGCTCCGAGGCATCGTCCGCATCCTACGCATTTATCGTGGTCGATCACTGCTTTCTTCTCCGGAAATGAGATCGCGCCGTGAGCGCAGTTCCTGGAACAGGCGCGGCAGCCTACGCACAGCGACTGATCCACTGACGGCTTTCCGCTGTTGTGCTGTTCCATCTTCCCGGCACGGCTTCCGCAGCCCATACCGATATTTTTGATACATCCGCCAAAGCCCGCCATCTCGTGTCCTTTGAAATGACTCAGACTGATGAATATATCCGCATCCATGACAGCACGGCCGATCTTCGCCTCTTTCACCAGCTCGCCGCCCTCAACCGGAACAGCCACATCGTCCGTCCCTTTCAGACCGTCTCCGATAATGATATGGCAACCTGTAGAGAGGATATTAAAACCGTTCTCATAAGCTGAACTTAAGTGCTCAAGAGCATCTTTCCTCCTGCCCACATACAGCGTGTTGCAATCCGTCAGGAAAGGGCGCCCTCCCAGCTCTTCCACCACGTCTGCCACCGCTTTCGCATAGTTCGGACGCAGGAAGGACAAATTCCCCGGTTCACCGAAATGAATCTTGATGGCTGTCATTTTCTTTTCGAAATCAATACCGCTGATCCCTGCTTTCTTGATCAGCTTTTTGAGTTTATCCGGCAGACTTGTGCCCGGAAGAGCTCTCATATCTGTAAAAAATACCTTTGATCTTTCCATATCTTTTCCACTCCTTTTATACTGAACTTATTTTGCCGCACAGAACGTTGTAGCTGTCACCGCGGCGGTCAGATTTCCATAGCCGTCTTTCACATCAATCCTGTAATAGCTTGTCGTTCTTCCTTTTTTAATACAGACAGCCTCCGCGGTCAGCCGCTCACCCTTCGCGGCAGTCAGATATGTAATCTCCGAATTCAATGAGACATTACCCATTTCCTTCCAATTACCCGCCACTGCAAGGGCGAAATCCGCAAGGGTAAAATAAACGCCGCCCATAACCGCGCCCATGGCGTTCCTGTGCCTGTCTTCGATCTTGAGACTGCATTTTGCATAATGATCGTCCACTTCATCAATGACCGCGCCGTTATCCGTGGCGAAGCGGTCATTCTGAAAGAGACGCTTCGTTTCTTCTGATGGTTTCATATCGTCCGTCTCCTCGCATACTTATTTAAGAAAAGCGCAATCCCCTGGAAACACTAGGGATTACGCTTCTTTATTCTAAAGCCGGAAATCAGACTTGAACTGACGACCCCTTCATTACGAGTGAAGTGCTCTACCGACTGAGCTATTCCGGCTTATGGCTCCCCTCATTGAAGAACCTTAACTATTATATCTCGTTTCACATAAAATTTCAACTATTTTTTTCAGCCATGATCCCCATGTATTTCATTCGCATTTTTTATCTGCACGGCAAGATGATTGTATGGAATCTCTATCCCCTCTTTATCAAAAATCATTTTGATCTCTTCCAGAAGACGCCACCTGGTATTCCAGTATTCTTCCGTGCTGACCCACGCCCGAAGCCCAATCACTACAGCGCTTTCAGCCAGAGAGTGGACAAATACACGTATCTCTTCCTCTTGTATGACCGACGGATCGTGAAGAAGCATATCTTCCATCAGAGATTTCGCTTTCTTCAGGTCCGCGTCATAGGATATCCCCACTTTCAGATCCAGCTTGCGCTCTGGTCTTGCCGTCACATTGGTCAGGCTGTTATTGGTCAGGATACTGTTCGGCACGACCACGGTCTGATTATCCACAGTCGCAAGCTTTGTATAAAATATCTGTATCTCCTTCACCGTGCCTTCGATATTTTCCTGTGTAACAACCACATAATCGCCGACTGAAAACGGTTTGAGAAGAAGGATCAGGATACCGCCTGCAAAGTTGGAAAGGCTTCCCTGAAGAGCGAGCCCGATCGCCACGCCGGCAGAAGCGATAAGCGCTGCCACTGAGGAGGACTCCACCCCGAACTTAGTGGCAATTATGAAGATCAGTATTGCATACAGACCGAATTTCAGCATAGAATCAACAAACTGGGTGACCCCCGCATCCGCCCCGGTTCGTTCAAAAGACTTTTTGACAATCTTGCGGAACCATTTGATAACCTTGCTTCCTGCAAAGAAAAATATGAGTGCAAAGAGTACCTTCAGTCCAAACGCAACCAGATCCGGAATATGATCCTGAAAATAGCGGACGAACTGGTTGACCTCTTCCGTCGCCTGAGAAGTCACTTCGCCCACAGATTCCTGGACGTCTGTTCCCAGCGATTCATCTGTTACATCCGTGATGTCTGCCGCCATCACCGGAAATATTTTCTGCTCCATAAATGATAAAAATTCCCCGACCATACCTTCCCCTTTCCTGATGGCGCATTTTTGTGATATTCCCCATACTTTGTTTTCTCTTAATGTTTCCCTGTGTCCTTACTGTTCTCAGCCAGATTATTTCAGCGCAAGGAACGCGCACAGGTTTCCTCTCTTATCCCCCTGCGTCCGGTGGGAATAAAGGATGCGGCTGTTGCAGTGAGTGCATACATTTGTGACCGCTATGTGTTCCTGCAGTATCCCTGCCTCCAGGAATACCTCTTCGTTTGCTTTCCAGAGATCAAGCTGATATTTTCCGTTCCCTTTTTCATAGAAGAGACGGTCCCAGAGCGTGCGGTCAAATGCTTCCCGAATTTTGTCGATGACATCCTCGCTCACCTCGTAGCAGTCCACGCACACAGAGGGGCCGACACAGGCAAGGATATCTGCCGGATCTGATCTGAAACGCTCTGTCATGAGTTCCACTGTCTTTTTCCCGATCTTTCCCACAGTTCCCCGCCAGCCGGAATGACTCAGACCGATGACATTTTTCACCGGATCTGCAAAATAAAGAGGAACACAGTCCGCGTAGGAAGTCACGAGACAAAGCCCCCTTACATTCGTAACAAAACCGTCCACATCTGTATAATCTCTCTCCCGGACAATTCCTTTCCCGCGGTCGTCCTCAGTCACGACACGCACATTCGTGGTGTGGGTCTGTTTTGACATGACCATATCTTCCACATCTACGCCGATGGCTTTTCCTATACGACGAAAATTCTCCCGCACGGCTTCCGGGTCGTCCCCCCTGTCAAAACTTAAATTCATAGAAGCATAATATCCTTCGCTGACACCTCCAAGCCGGGTAGAAAATCCGTGGCGCACGATTCCTGTTTCCCTCAGTATCGGATACTCCAGAAAAGGGACAGCATCTCCCGCCTCGTCAAAGATATGCTCGTCATTTTTATAGATCAGGCCTAAACTCATCTGTTCACCCCTCAAATGCATTTTTAATATGTGTCACTTTGCCGCCTTCTATCCCGATCACGTCAAACCGGCACGGCACATCTTCCATCCCCCGCTCTGTCAGATAATACATTGCGCAGCGGAAGATCGTCTGCTGTTTTCTGACGCCTACAGCCTCGATCGGACTCCCTTTTCTGCTGTCCGCCCGGTATTTCACCTCGCAGAACACAAGACAGCTCCCGTCTTTAGCGATCAGGTCAATCTCGCCCATCCTGCATCTGTAATTGTATTCTAGCACAATATATCCGAACTGTTCCAGATAATATGCCGCGGCACGTTCATAATTTGTGCCGAGCCGTCTGCGGTTTTTCTCCATGCCTTTCTCCTCTGCCGGCGCGCAAGGTTAAATAAAATTCTTGATAAACGACTGTCTGTGTATAGGAGAAGCTCCCATCCGTCGGATAGCAGCGATGTGCTCCTGCGAGCCATAGCCCTTGTGCTTTGCAAAACCGTATCCGGACAGGATCTCATCATACTGTACCATGAGGCGGTCTCTTGTCACTTTGGCAATGATGCTCGCCGCCGCGATGGACACGCTCTTCGTATCCCCTTTGACGATCGGTACCTGAGGGATGTCGATACCCGGTATGGTGACCGCATCGTTTAACAGGATATCCGGCCGCACTTGCAGTTTTGATATTGCTTCCCTCATAGCCTCGTAAGTCGCCTGCAGGATATTGATCTCGTCAATGCGTGCCGGAGACGCCATCCCAACACCTGCGGCAAGCGCTTTCTCCATGATCTCATCATACAGAGCGTCCCTCTTTGCCGAGGAAAGCTTCTTTGAATCATTAAGATACAGAATCTCGCAGTCAGTGGGAAGGATCACTGCTCCTGCCACTACCGGTCCTGCGAGAGGGCCTCTGCCAGCCTCGTCAATCCCGCATATAAAGCGGCAGTCCCCGTATTTTTGCTCATAACTTCTCATAGCCGAAAGGCGCTCCCTCTCTGCCCGGAGCGCCCATTCTTTTTTACGGTATGAGTCGATCAGTCTGCGCACGCCCACGCGCTCATCCGACGCATACATTTCAGACAGCGCCCTTTTCTGCATTGAGGATGCCTGTTCAAATTCTTTTTTTATCTCTGCAAGGCTTTTAATGCTTTTACTCATGCTTTATCACCCCGAAATCACTGAGCGGCCATATCCTCACCCAGGCACGGCCCAGGATCTCATCTCTGTGAATTACTCCTACATTTGCTGTGCGGCTGTCCTGACTGTTGTTCCTGTTGTCGCCCAGCACAAAATATTCATCTGCCCCGAGAACAACCGGCTCGGCCGCAAGCCCGGCCTCATTCATGGCTTCGTTTCCATAATGTTCATCAAGCCGCACTCCGTTTATGTATACATAGCCATCCACTATCTGCACAGTCTCTCCCGGAAGCCCGATGATACGTTTGATATAATAAGTATTCTTTTCCAAACGGTAGGGGAACACAATAATGTCATAACGCTTCGGCTCGTTGAAACGGTAGGAGATCTTATCCACGATAAGATGATCCCTGTCAGAGAGTGTCGTTTCCATGGATTCTCCGCTGACCTGCGTTCTCTGGCCTACATAAGTGACGACCAGATAAGACGCCGCCACGCCGACGGCAATGACCATCAGCCAGGCCAACAGCTCTTTTAATATGCTTTTCATAAAATGTCCTTTCCCATGTCTGCCATTTTACATGCCAGTCACTTTAGAGACCTGTTCTTTTATGGTCTTTCCAACGTAATACGTCCCAGCCTTCCGCCGCGGAAATCATCCAGCAGGATCGCCGCCGCTTTTCCGGCATCAAGCTCATTCCCGCGTACAAGACAATGCCGGCTCTTGGCAATATCACGCAGACATCCGTAAATATCTTCTGCTGCCGGAATATCATACTTTTCTTCCAGTACACCTGGATAAGCGCTGTTCATGAATTTTATAAGTTCTGCTGCCAGTTCTTCTGTCTGTAGGATCTCATCCTTGATAGATCCGATAAAGGCCAGTTTGAGCCCCACCTCCTGATCCTCAAACTTCGGCCAGAGAATACCCGGTGTATCCAGAAGCTCTACATTCTTGTTGAGACGGATCCACTGTTTTCCCTTTGTCACCCCCGGTTTATTACCTGTCCTGGCGCACGCCTTGCCTGCCAGTGCATTGATGAATGTTGATTTTCCTACATTGGGGATACCTGCGACCATCGCGCGGACGGGACGGTTTAAAATACCGCGCTTTCGGTCTCTCTCAGTCTTTTCCTTACATGCCTCCTGGATGACAGACTGGATGGACTTGATGCCGCCGCCTTTCTTAGAGTTGACTTTTACCGCAGAGTATCCTTGTTCTTTAAAATAACCGATCCACTCGTCATTGAGCGTGTCCTCTGCCATATCCGCCTTATTCAGCAGGATCAGGCGCGCTTTGTTTTTTCCGAGCTCATCAATATCCGGATTCCTGCTGCTAAGAGGTATCCTCGCGTCCACCAGCTCGATGACCAGATCAATAAGTTTGATATTTTCCTGCATCATCCGGCGCGCCTTTGTCATGTGCCCCGGATACCATTGAAAATGCATGTCATTCCCCCTGTTCTCAGATAAATCCCATATTTTCCCACGGTCCGGCGATGAACCACACCTTCCCGTAAATATCGTCTGTTTTAATATTTCCCACTCCCGGAACACGGCTGTCGTCGCTGGCGGTATGATTATCTCCCATGACAAAATATTCCCCGTCTGAAAGTTCCACCGGTTCTTCCGCCAGTCCTGCGTACTCAATATCAGACACATTTATATCTTTTGTCAGTTCCACCCCGTCGATCAGGATCTCCCCGTCTTTGATCTGCACGGTCTCCCCCGGCAGACCTACTACTCTCTTCACAGAATAATGCGAAGCTCCGCTCTGCGAAAAGACAATGATATCTCCTCTGGCAGGCTTCGCAAAGCGGTAGACAAGACGGTTGACGAGCGCTACATCCCCATTTTTGAGCGCCGGCGACATAGAATCACCCGCCACGCTCACTCTTTGTCCGAAAGCAGCAATCAAAAATACTGCCATCATACAGACAATCAGTATCTCCACAGCCCAGAGAACTATACTTTTTATTCCCGCCGAACTGCCAAGCCTCTCCATTGCGAAATGAAGCTTCTCTCTTTTATCTTCAAACCTCAGCCCTTTCCGGGCAGATCTGCCTTTTTGTACGCGGGGTCTGTTTGATGATCTCCTGCGTTTCTTACGAAAATCCAAGCCCTGCATAGTTCCTCCGTCTATGATAGAAAAAGGGACAATATACAACTCTGTAATTGTCCCTCTCATTGTTACTATTTTACTAATTCTTTTACCTTTGCAGCTTTTCCGACACGTTTTCTTAAGTAGTTCAGTTTCGCTCTTCTTACTTTACCTCTGCGGACAACCTCTACCTTTTCAACATGCGGAGAGTGAACCGGCCATGTCTTCTCAACGCCGATTCCGTTGGATGTCTTTCTTACTGTGAAAGTCTCTCTTGCGCCGCCGCCCTGTCTTTTCAGGACTGTTCCTTCAAAAACCTGGATTCTCTCGCGGTTACCCTCTTTAATCTTAGCGTATACCTTTACTGTATCGCCAACATTAAATTCCGGTGTCTGCTCTTTTAACTGCTCAGCTTCGATCTTTTTAATGATCTCGTTCATTTTGTGTGACCTCCTTCATATTTGACGTTCTTAACACATTTTGTGCCAGAGGACCATCGCTCTTCTTTTCACAACTGTTGTAGTTTACCATATTTCAGCAAGATTTGCAAGACCTTTTCACTATTCTCCGTCCAGATACTCTTTAAACCATTTTTCTTCTTTCTTTGTTAACCGGCATTTCTCAAACAGATCCGGCCGTCTCTCATAGGTGCGGATAATGGACTGTTCCCTGCGCCATTTCTCAATATTCGCATGATGCCCCGACAAAAGCACCGGCGGGACTTTCTTTCCGTGCCACTCCTCAGGTCTGGAATACTGGGGATATTCCAGAAAATTGTCCTGGAAGGATTCAAATTCCGCAGACACATCGTTGTGAAGCACTCCGGGGACAAGGCGGGAGACAGCGTCCACCATGACCATAGCAGGAAGTTCCCCGCCCGTAAGCACATAATCTCCGATGGACACATAATCTGTCACGATCTCCTCAAGGACACGCTCATCGATCCCTTCATAATGCCCGCAGAGCAGAATCAGATCTTCTTCCCGCGCCATTTCCTCCGCCATATTCTGATCAAACACAGCTCCCTGCGGAGAGAGATAGACCACGCGGAGCTTCTTCTCCGCCGGGACTGAGCCTGTCTGTCGGATTTTCTCTGCCACCGCTTCATATGCAAGATACACCGGTTCCGCCTGCATAAGCATTCCCGCTCCGCCTCCGTATGGATAATCATCCACGCTCTGATGCTTATTGAAAGCATAGTCACGGATATTCACCGCCTCAATCGAGAGCAGCCCCGCGTTCACCGCGCGCCCGATAATGCTTGTGTTCAGACCGTCCATGACCATGTCCGGAAATAATGTAAGTATATGAAAGTTCATGTCATCCTTCTCCTTTGCAGGAGTCCGCCCCTGCCCTCCGGCAAAGCCGTACCCTCGCTCTATATCAAACCTTCTATCAGGTGTATCTTCATCTTCTTTTCCTTGATATCCACATCAAGGATACACTGCCTGATCGCCGGAATGAGCACCTCTCCATGTTCGTCGGAATCAACGATATACACTTCATTCGCCCCGGTTTCCATAACGTCGCTCAAGACGCCGAACCTTCCCGCTTCCGTAAATACTTCCATACCGATCAGATCGGCGATATAATACTCGTCTTTCCCAAGAGCCACTGCGTCTTCTCTTGGAATAAACAGGCTTTTGCCCTTATACATCTCAATATCATTTATGTTGTCAATGCCCTTGAACTTCACGATCACAAACTGCTTGAAAAACTTTACTGACTGGATCTCTAATCCAAGCCGTTCCCTTCCCGTGTCAAGAAGCACTTTTTTCAGTGTTTTAAACCGTGCCGGGTCGTCCGTTGTCGGAAATATTTTCACTTCACCCCGGATGCCGTGTGTGGAAGAGATCACTCCCACCTGAAGAAACTGTTCCATCTTTCTGATCCCTTTCATGAATGAAATGAAGAGTTCCGCTTGCGGAACTCTTCTTCCAGTTCATCAAACGCATGGCTGAACTGTTGCTATACGATATCGACAACCACTCTTTTGTCTTCTTTTGCCGCTGCCGCCTTCACAACGGAACGGATCGCTTTCGCAATGCGGCCCTGTTTGCCGATCACTTTTCCCATATCGCCGTCTGCGACATGAAGTTCAAGCACCGTTGTCCGTCCTTCTTTTTTCTCATTGACTGATACTTCGTCAGGATGATCCACGAGCGCCTTTGCGATTACTTCAACTAATTCTTTCATTTACGCGCACCTCCGCGGAAATATCTTATTTCTCGATGCCTGCGATCTTGAAGATCTTTCCAACAACCTCTGTCGGCTGCGCACCATTATTAAGCCATTTCTTAGCTGCTTCCTCGTCAACTTTGATCGCGCTCGGCTCGCAATTCGGATCATATGTTCCGATCTCTTCAATAAATCTTCCGTCTCTCGGGGATCTTGAATCAGCTACCACGATTCTATAAAAAGGAGCTTTCTTCTGTCCCATTCTTCTTAATCTGATCTTTACTGCCATTTTTGTCACCTCTGTTTTTTATTTTTGTTTCTTGGTTCTTATGCCTTTGACGCGGCTTATTCTGCCCGCTGTCTTTGGCATGATCTATGTGTCAAAAGGGAAGTCTGAACCTGCCCTTCTTGCCACCTCTGCCGCCCATCATTCCCGGAAGCTTCTTCATCATCTTCCGCGACTCATTGAACTGCTTTACCATGCGGTTCACTTCTGAAATATCCACACCTGCGCCACGCGCGATACGGTGCTTTCTGGATGGATTTAAAAGATCCGGATTCTGTCTCTCCTCCGGAGTCATGGAATGAATCATGGCCTCCATCCTTGCCATCCTCTTCTCATTTTCCTCGGAATCAAGATCCGGCATCCTTCCTTTACCGCCTAGCCCGCCAAGACCGGGCATCAGGTTCATGATGCCGGACAGGCCGCCCATCTTGCGCATCTGCTCCATGCTCGTCAGATAGTCGTCGAAGTCGAACTGAGCTTTTTTCATCTTGTCAGCCATCTGCATGGCTTTCTCTTCATCCAGTTCTGCCCCCGCTTTCTCGATAAGGCTTAGGACGTCTCCCATGCCAAGGATACGGGACGCCATCCTGTCAGGATAGAACTGCTCCAGATCGGACAGCTTTTCTCCCATACCGACATAGAGGATCGGTCTTCCTGTCACTGCCTTGATAGACAGTGCGGCACCGCCTCTTGTATCACCGTCCAGCTTCGTGACGATGACTCCGTCGATACCGATCTTATCGTTAAAGGTTCCGGCTACGTTCACCGCATCCTGTCCTGTCATAGCATCTACAACAAGGATTGTCTGGTGGACATCCACCGCTTCTTTAATCTCCAGAAGCTCTGCCATCATGTCCTCGTCAATATGCAGTCGTCCCGCTGTATCGAGGATCACGAGATTATTGCCGTTCTTCTCCGCATGGCTGATCGCTGCTTTAGCGATATCTGCCGGGCGCATCTTGTCCCCCATAGAGAATACTTCCACACCCTGCTTTTCACCATTTATCTGTAATTGTTTGATCGCCGCCGGGCGGTACACGTCACACGCCACAAGCAGCGGTTTCTTGCCTTTTAATTTAAACTTCCCTGCCAGCTTTGCCGTGGTAGTCGTCTTACCTGCGCCCTGAAGACCTGCCATCATGATGACAGTAGTAGCACTTCCCGGCTGGAGCTTGATCTCTGTTGTCTCGGAGCCCATGAGCTTTATCAGCTCTTCATTTACGATCTTGATGACCATCTGCCCCGGATTCAGACCGTTCATCACGTCCTGACCCACTGCGCGCTCCTGGACATCCTTTATAAAACCTTTCACGACCTTGAAGTTGACATCCGCCTCAAGAAGAGCCATCTTGACTTCTCTTAACGCGGCTTTTACGTCGTCTTCCGTAAGCCTTCCCTTACTGCGCAGGTTTTTAAAAACATTTTGAAGTTTCTCTGTTAAGCTGTCAAATGCCATTCTATAACTCCTCAATGATCGTGGCTGATATGCCGCGGATCTCTTTTATGATCTCTTTCGGATCCTGCTTCTTGTCTTCCCACTTCTTGAGTATCCTGTCGATCTCACTGACCTTTTCCTTCACCGCAAGAAACCGCTCTACCAGACGGAGCTTCTCCTCATATCCTTCCAGCGCCTTCTGGCACCGTCTGACAAGGTCATGCACGCCCTGGCGGCTGATGCCCTCACTCTCCGCAATTTCACTCAAAGAAAGATCATCGAGAAGAAACTGCTCGTAGACCTCCTTCTGGTGTGGGGTCAGTAATTCACCATAGAAATCATATAATAATGCCTGCTCTAAAATCTTATCCATTGCTGTCACCTTTGCTATCATACACGAACCGGGACAGAGTGTCAAGGCTTTTTTCTTTACACTTCAGACATACGCCAACTATGAATGCAGCGCGGCTTTACGAATGTCGCTCATTCTATTTTACGCTCTCATCAGCCTTTCTACGTTCAGCATCCCCCATCCTGCTTCTGTCCCCGGAATCTTCACGCAGGATTCTCTAAGTCTTAGCTTCACTTCCACATTCGTCATATCGGGATACTTTGACAGCAGACAGGCGATCGCCCCGGAGACGACCGGAGTCGCCATGGATGTGCCTGTCTTCATTATATAGGGATGCTCTCCCGGGCGTCCGTATTTCCCGTTGCAGCTTATGATTCCTGTTCCCGGGGCAAATACATCCGGCTTCACTACGCACTCTTTCGTCGGTCCACGGCCGGAATAATTTATATTCTTCTTTCTCCTCTGAACAGGCGGGAGCTCTGTGTCCGGCACTCCCACAGTGATCACTTTCCTGCTGCTGCCAGGCACCGCCACAGTGCCCCGGCCCGGCCCGTAATTCCCGGCAGATACGACCACCACAAGTCCATTATCCCACATTCTGTCCACTGCATTTAAAAAAAGCTCCTTCTGGCGCTCCGCAAGATCAGTCTGCGTGCCCACTGAGATATTCACGATGCGCACGCCATACCGTTCCTTCTCTGACAGCACCCATTCGACTCCTTTTAGTACATTATCGACATTTCCATTACCTTCCCGGTCCAGTACCTTACCGATCAGCAGACCTGCACGGGGCGCCATTCCCGCGTACAGCCCGCCGGATACTTTTCCGCTTCCCGCCAGAATCCCTGCGACATGGGTCCCATGCCCGCTGTCATCATGATATTTCATGGCCCCGCCTGTAAAATCTTTAAATCCTACAGTCCGTCCTTCCAGATCAGGATGCCATGAGATCCCTGTATCCAATATCGCGGCGCAGATCCCTTCTCCCAAGTATTTACTTCCTATTATGTCATTACAGCTCCAGCCGACTGTCTGTTTTACCCATCTCATAATAAATCCCTTTTTAATCAGAATATTCCCATATCCCGGTTTCGGTCCATAAGGAACACTTTTCCTGCCCCTGCATACTATAACACTGTAAACAATAACCTAATTGGAGGATTTAACATGAGTGATTTAACTGCTACAAACTGTGGATGCGGATGCGACAACGGAAACGGGATGTCTTCCTGCCTGTGGCTCATCGTTCTTCTTTGCTGCTGCGGCGGATCCGGCAGCACATTCGGCGGCAACGGCTGTGGCAACGACAGCTGCCTGTGGATCATCCTGCTTCTCTTCTGCTGCGGCGGATTCGGAAACAACGGATGCTGCTGATCGTATTTCAGCCAATTCTGAGAGTTTAACCCAAAAGGGCGGGCGCTTTTTACAAGCGCCCGCCTTCTTTAATTTCACTTAGAGCAGAAGAATTCACAGGGCTTTCCTGTGATAAAAGAGAGGATGTGCGGGCAGTGCACATCCTCTCTTTATCTTTGATTCATCTTATATCTTCTTTTTTTACTTTATTTACCGTCTTTTGCTCTTTATCGGGAGCTTTTTCGTCCTCTTTTATATCCAGACGATTCCTGAGCATACATTCTTCATCAATCTCATACACGGCGTTCCCGTCAATGATCAGTTTTCTTGACACGGTCTTTTCCATTCCTTTCTCTTTGTTCTCTATTATTTTATGAGCCGTGCCCTAAAAGGCTACGAAGCTTCCTTGTCCCACAGGCTCAGCCCTTATTTACAGCTTTTCCATGTTTCATAATTTTATCCACGGACGCATATATATTTACAACGCTATGTGCAGGAGCGCTTATGGATAATAATTCTCCCGGACCTATGACGCCTTTTGACGAGCTTATCTCTTCGCCGCAGCTTCAGATCATGAAGCTTATGATCCCCTATGCTCCTGCGCGCGGGCGGCGTACGCTGGCAGCCTGTGTAAAATTTATGGAACTAAGGGAGACACTCCGGATCTTCGACAGCGGATACGGCGGCATCCGGGCACAGATGTTCGGGGAGGAGGAACCCCTCACTCCCCTGGATATGCTCAACAGTTTCCGTCCTTATCTGGGCCCCCGAGAAACCGCCGCACTTGATATGATCATCAATCTGAGGGAAATGATGTCTGTTATGCAAATGATGCAAAATGCTCCATCGCCGGAGGCATCCGGTGAAGAAGGCTCTGCCTTTAACCCGATGGATCTTCTGGCAGGGATGCTCTCCCCGGAACAGCAGGAAATATTCCATACGTATAGTGAGATGTTCTCCCAGACAGCAGACAATGCCACAGAGGAAAATGATGTCAGCGCTCAAGCAGAAAATGAGGCAAATTGTCCGACAGAAATGGAAAACAGCCTTTGGAAAGGAGATGATACAGATGGAAGAATGGATGAACAATCCGGCGATAAAGAACTTAGACCCGGCGAAGCTGGAACTGATCAAGATGGCGGCCTCCCGGACTAACGGTAAATCCGGCAAAGATCTCGCCCCGGTCATGCTTGCCCTCATCACCGGGGCCAATAAGCAGGGAATCCGCTTTTCGCCTGATGAAGTCACGCTGATCCTGGAGATCATGAAACAGGGGAAGAGCAAGGAAGAGCAGGAACAGATAGACCGGACAGTAAAGATGACAAGTTCGCTGCTAAAAAAACATACCAAATGAATATAGATATCTGACACGGAGGTAAAAACGACAGCCGGGGAGACAGGTGGTCCCCGGCTGTTTTTCATACCCGCGGCCGTCTGCAAGCCGAAAAAGCACCGCAGAGAGATCTGTAAATCCCCCTCTGCTTACACATTATATTTACCAGCTTATTTTCCCATCTCCCGCCATCAGTTCTGTCATTTCTTCGATCTTTTCCAGTGGAAACGGCGGCAGACATAATGGTTTCATCGCAATGGACATCAGCTTCATAGGATTATCGTCCGCTGCCACGCGGTTGGAGCTCAATTCTCCGCACCGTCTGCAGCGGTGTATGACCGCCCATTCTCCGTTCTTTCTTACCCACACGGCAACGGGATCCATGATACTGCCGCAGCCAGATTCTCTGTCTCCCGGTTCGTTATCAACGTGCATGCTGCACAGACAATTAGGGCAGTGATTACGGTGATCACTCCCTGCTCCTGCCGAGACGACCGGCCGCCCACAGTTTCTGCAGACAAAACTTTCTGTGCATGGATTCTTTTTATAGTAACCTTTTTCGTATTTTCTTTTCTTATTTTCCCGATTCATTTTTATTTTCCTTTACTTTCTTTTAGTCTTTTTATTTTTTCATCAGGACAATAAAAAAAGATAACCCTTATGAATGGAGAGTTATCCTGCTGATACTTATATATACTGTCCAAGAGGTATTTTGGCAGCGTTAATTATCCCTGATGAACATATTTAAACACCAAAAATACACCATCTTTATTATAAAGGCAGCTCACACGATCATACGCAATTTAAGTACAACAAAAAAACTATCCATTACTCATGAATATCCTAATTCATTGTCCTATTATTTACGTACGGCCGTCATCAAGCCACCTCCCTTTCTCTTCTCTTTTTTCAAAATAGCATAAACGAGTGAAAATGTAAAGATATAACTTGATTTTCATGATCCTCATACTCTGCGCCGGAGCGCCATTTGCAAGGCCCTTACATGCAGACTGCGGCTGCACCGCTTCTTTGTTCACATCCCGAACTCTTTTGCATAGCTGACTTTCCCGCTGACAGGTTTCGCATTTTCCTGCAGCCTGACTGCCATGAAATTTTCACCGGGTATGCCATCGGGAACCTCAATGCCAAACTGTTCTGCGGGCGTATATCCTGTCTGAGGATAATATGTCTCGCTTCCCAATACTAATGAATACTGATACCCCAGCTCTTTTGCAATCTTATGCCCTTCCATGATCAGCGCCTTTCCGATCCCCTGCCTCTGATATCGGGGCTTTACCGCCAGTGGCGCCAGAACAAGCACTTCATCATTACCTGCTTTTGCTTTTGTGAACAGAATATGCCCCACGATCTTCCCATCAAACACAGCCACTAAAGACAATTCCGGAATAAATGCGTCCCCTTTTCTTAAGGCATTGACCAGATCCTGCTCATTCCCGTCGGAATGCTCTGCCGAAGCAAATGCCTCTTCAATAAGTTCATATACCTCTCTGTAATCCTCTGGCATCTCTTGTCTGATGAACATTTCACCCTCCTTTTCACCGCCTTTAAAACCAACGGAATTTTATAAAGACCTCTCTCTGTATAAATACATTCCCGCCCGCAGATCATAGCTTTTCCCATCCACTATTTCCAACGCTGCATGGCAGTCCGCTGCCTGTATCGCCGGCTTTCCGCCCTCTGTCTCAATCCTTCCGACCACAGCGGCAATTTGCCCTCTATGCGGGTCATTTTTGTCGGTTATAAAAACAGAACGCCCTTTTACGATCAAGCCGTGGACAAAGCCTGTGACAACAATATTGCCGCTGTTTTCCAATTTAAAGGCATCTTCTATCTGCATTGAAAACGGTAACTGCTGAGACGGCCTTTCGGCAGCCGCTTTTCCGCTTATGATCATCTCGTACCCATACAACATTTCCAGCTCAGGATATCCTGCTTTCAGACATTTTGCAAACTGTCTCGGTATCCTTGTCACCACAGCATAATAAATAGTGGTGAATATTACGATCCCCATGGCCGCAAGACAGCCAAGCGATATAACGGCCGCCTTTACGCTTCCCGCCGAGGCCGCAGGGCTTAAGAAAGTCATGGCCATTAGCAGAGCTGCTGCTGTATAGAGGATGACCGCCCTTCTAAACGCCTTTCTGTGCCGCAAGAATTTCTCACTCACCTCTCTTGCCAGACGGTCTATCGTCCCTTTCGTCAGAGCCCGTTCACACAGTTTTTTGCGATATTCTTTTGATAAGCTTTCAACATATATTTTCCCAATCATAATCTATATTCTTTTCATTATCTCTGCTGACAAGGTATTTTGAGTCCAGGCGGCGTCACGGTCAAAATCCTTCTTTTTTCCTCATCATCCGGATCTGGCGCCGTTTCTTTCCTGCTTCCCATTCTGCTTTTTCCGATTCCGTCTCTAAAATAAGTCCCGGTACTTTCTTCGGCTTATCATTTTCATCCAGCGCCACCATGGTAAAATACGCCCGGTTGATGGGATGGCGCATTCCGTCCTCTAGATGTTCCACATAAGTATCTACCCGCACTTCGAGAGAAGTATTTCCCACATAAGTTACCTTTCCGATAATAACCACCATTTCTCCCTGATAAGCTCCGTGCATGAAATGCAGATTATCCACGGAAGCTGTAATAATGTTTGATCTTGTATGGCGTTTTGCCACCAGCCCTGCCACCTCGTCGAGCCACTGCATAAGCATGCCGCCAAACAGTCTGCCCGCCGCGTTCATATGGTTCGGACGCACCATATGCACGGTCTCCACGATGGAATCTGATACTCTTCTCTCTTCTGCTGTCATGTCTTATCTCACCTCTGCTCCGCCCCACTCTACTACGGCAAAGTCCTCTCTGTCAAATGTTTGTAATGCCTGCACGGGAACTTCCACCGGCTTATCTATCGCCTTATATACCCGCAGGATACTGTCCGGATCGGGCGTAATATGAAGCTCTGCACAAACCACATTTTATATGAGCATTGTATCATAAATTATGCTGAAACTAAACATCCTTTATTCTCTCTGCAGAAGATATACCTTATCCGCTCTAAGGAAACTGCCGAAAAAAAGGTTCTTTTGTTTGGCAGCACAGTTTCCCTTGTTGTGTATTTGCAAAAGTGGTAAAATCAGAACATAAATGTCCGACTTGCCGGTTCCCCTTAAGAAAGGAAATTATCATGCAGAACATAAAACTCACCCTGCAATACGACGGCGCCCGCTATCTTGGGTGGCAGCGTCCGCAAAAGGACGGCTGCGAGAAAACCATCTCTCATAAACTCGTCTCCATCCTCCAGAAAATGACCGGGGAGAGTATCCTTCTACACGCCGGGGCAAAAACAGAGCCGGGCGTCCACGCCTCAGGGCAGACAGCCAGCTTTCAAACGAAGGCTGTTTTTTCTCCGGATCATTTCCGCACCGAATTGAACCGTTATCTGCCGCATGATATCGCTATCTTAAGCGCCTCGGAGGTACCCGGACGATTCCGCGCGGATTTAAGCGCTGTCAGCCGAACCTACGAATACCTCGTCTGCACAGCAAAAGTATATGATGTATTTACCGCACCTTATACAGCTCATTTTCCTATTCCGCTCGATGAAAATGCCATGAAGGAAGCCGCCTCGCTTCTTATAGGCAGACACGACTTCCTCGGCTTTTCCGGAGCTCGGGCGAAAAAGAAAACGGAAAAAGAGATCTATGATATCCGTATAATATGCGGTTTGCAAAATCCCAGACAGTATCCTTCCAGTGCCCGCCCATATACGCTTGGCCCGGAACAGTCAGCGCATTTTTTTGCGATCACAATAACCGCCAACGATTTTCTCTTTCGCATGCCTTCCCTCATCATGGGGACCCTCCTGGAAGTCGGAGCCGGAAAAAGAACTCCTGGCAGCCTCCGTGACATTTTAGAAGGCAGAGAAAAAGCAGCATCCCTCTGCAATACAAAAGGGCTGCTGCTTAAATCTGTCTCATATGATAACGCCTGATTAAGGTATCCCAGTCTGTTTAAAACAACTCTGCCGCTCGTTCAGAAAAACAATCCCGCCACATGAAACGCAATGAAGCTTACGACCCACGCTACTGCAAGCTGGAAGCAGATGATCCCGGCTGTGATCCTCTTGCTTCCCACCTCCCGGTAAATGGTCGCGATAGTCGCTGTGCAGGGCACATACAGCAGACAGAACACCATCAGCGCATATGCATTTGCCGCGCCGAATCCCATTGTCCCCAGCATAGTGACAAAACTGTCCATGCCGTGTGCCGTAGTGATATTCTGAATGCCGAAGAGCACGCTGCAGCTTGACACCACCACTTCTTTCGCCGCAATCCCCGCGATGAGCGCCACCACGATCTGCCAGTATCCAAGTCCAAGCGGCCTGAAGAATGGAACGATCAGCTTTCCCGCGATAGAGCCGAAACTCTCACCGATCTCCGTCACATATCCCGATGGGCCGAAATTTAAAAGCAGCCACATCACGATCGAGGCAAGGAAAATGACTGTTCCTGCTTTCGTCAGGTAATCCTTTACCTTTTGCCACACATATACTGCGATCGTCCTCGCATTGGGTGTCTTGTACTCCGGAAGTTCAATGAGCAGGGCGTGTTCCGCCTTGCTTCCGTCGATCTTGGACAGGATAAATGCCGTCAGAATCGCCACCGCGATTCCCAGAATATACATAGAATAGCAGACGATCATCGCGCGTTTTCCGAAGAACATGGACGAAAACAGCACGTAGATAGGAAGCCTTGCGCTGCATGACATAAACGGCGTCACAAGAATCGTCTTTAACCGGTCTTTCCTGTGTTCCAGCGCGCGGGAAGCCATGACCGCGGGCACAGAACATCCAAAACCTAAGAGCATCGGAAGAAATGCTCTGCCCGACAGCCCCAGATGCCCCATGATATCATCCATCACATACGCCACCCTCGCCATATATCCGCTGTCCTCAAGGAACGCCAGCGCCAGGAAGAGAATGAAGATATTCGGCAGGAACGTAAGTATCCCGCCTACGCCGGAAATGATTCCGTCCACGATCAGCGAGTTCAGCACGGGCGATATCCCTGCCGCCTCAAGACCGCCGCCCACTGTTCCGGTCAGCCACTCAAGTCCCGTCTCAAAGTACCCTTTCAGCCAGTCCCCCACGGTAAACGTCAGGAAGAATACAAGCGCCATGATAACGAGAAATATAGGAAGTCCCAGCCATTTCCCGGTCATGAAGCGGTCCGCCCTCTCCGTGCTTTCCTCCTTTGCGCTTTTGTTTACAAGCGTCTCCTCGATCACTTCTTCTATGAAATCATATTTTTCGTTGATGATATCTTTTTCATAGCTGCGGTCCACGATCCCCGTCAGATCCACCGGATGGTTGTCCAGCACACTTTTGTCCTGCTCCAGCGCCTTGATCGCATGCCAGCGGGGATTCTCCATCTCCGGGTATTCTCTGCGAAACAGTTCCATGACCGCGTCGATCTTATCCTCGATCTCGTCACTATACACCATGGCGTACTCACTGTGATGGTCATGCTTATGTCCTGTCTTATCCTCGTGATGATGGATGAACGGTCCCTGATTCGCGTACTCGTTATGGTGTGCCACCGCGTGCATCAGGATCTCAAGCCCGCTCTTCTTTCTGGCAGACACCGGGATCGCCGGGATACCGAGCATCTCCGGCAGACGGTGAAGATCAATCTCCATGCCCCGCTCCTCAACGATATCCATCATGTTGAGCGCCAGCACTACCGGCTTACCAAGCTCGATAAGCTGCAGTGTGAGGTAGAGATTTCGCTCCAAGCAGGACGCGTCCACCACGTCCACGATCACATCTACCTCGTCGCTCATGATACACTCTCTCGACACTTTTTCCTCCATTGTGTAGGAGGTCAGGCTGTAAATGCCGGGCAGGTCAATCAGCTTAAACTCCTGCCCCTTATATGTAGCTTTTCCTTCTTTCTTCTCCACCGTAACGCCGGGCCAGTTGGCAACTTTCAGGTTTGCCCCTGTATAGGCGTTAAAAAGCGTTGTTTTTCCGCAGTTGGGATTACCGATAAACCCGACATTGATCACTTCTTTACTCATGCCGCATCCTCCTTTACGAGGATGTTTTCAGCGATGCGTCTGCCGATGGCAAAACGGGTTCCCCGGAAACGAACGGTCATCGCCCCTTTTTTATCGTTATTCAATACTGTAATCTTCGAACCTTCTGTCAGCCCGAGAGCTTCCAGCCTCCGTTCCACATCCAGTTCGATCTCAATCTTCTCTACCACATAAGTGTGACGGTTCTTTCCCTCTTTCAGCTTCATGATGTCACTTCTTTCCCCACATGTTCTTGATAATTTTTCTCAACTGCTATTATATACGCATGAAAGAAAGAAGTCAATTTTCATATCCGAACAGACACGGCACAAAACGAAGATTTTTTGTCTTATCTTGTTTCCCACTTATGATAGATTGCTTCCAGAGCCTCCACCACTCCGTCGATACCCAGAAGGCTTGTGTTAAACATCATGGCGTTGGCCTCGATTCCTCCCCACTCTCTGCCCGTGCGCGCCTCGTAGTAAAGCTTCCTGTCACGGTCCATCCTCTTTACTTTGTCCGCAGCCTGTTTCTCCTCCAGCTTATAGAGCTTCATGATACGCCGGATGCGGTCTTCTTTATATGCATAGATGAAAGTATTGACGCAATTAGAATAATCGCCCAGTATGTAATCTGCGCACCTTCCCACAAAGATGCCCGGCCCGCGCTCCGCAAGCTTACGGATAATGGCTGACTGCCTTTCAAATACTCTGTCGCTCAAGGGCTTTCCCGCTTCCTCGCCGCCCATAAACGCGGTGTAATCGCCCGTGCTCACCACATATGCGGAAAGAAAACGCCCAAGGATCGTCTCATCCACTTTTGTCGCTTCTTCATTGCTTATACGAAGTTCCTGTGCCGCCATACGGATCAGGTTATGGTCATAAAGCGGAATATCGAGCCGCTCCGCCAATCGGTTGCCAACCTCATGTCCCCCGCTGCCAAACTGTCTGCCGATCGTAATTATCGTGTGCTGCATCATATCTGTCACTCCTCTCTGCGGACCACTGTATTTTTCTGGCTGCCGAAAGATCCGGCAGCCTGTTGTTTCAGCATTTCTCTCCCGCTGATCTTATACATATAGTATACCATCCATAGCTTATAATTTGAACAGATAATTTTGCATTTTATCAGAATATTCTATTTTCTATTGCTAGAATTAACAATTATATAATAATTTTTCGACGTCACCATGTAAACAACTACATAGAAGAAGGCAAATATCAGGTAACATCCTATCGTCACATTTATTAAGAGCTTCACTGTTCCTCCCGTCGCCATCAGCCCCAGTATCTTCGATATAAGCGGGAAGGCAAATCCAAGGTGAAGCCCTGCCACAAGAAGTGGAAGAAAAAATACCGTAAGCACCTGTGAATTGATGCTTTTCTTCACTTCTCTGCGGGTCATGCCGACTTTCATCAGGATACCAAAGCGCCCCTGATCCTCATATCCCTCGGATATCTGTTTGTAATAGATAATAAGCACTGTGCCGAAGAGGAACACTGCCCCAAGGAGCATACCAAGGAAGAACAGCGCGCCGTACAACGCCGTAATGTCGCCTCTGCCCTGTGCGCGCGACTCGAGCATATAGCTCACCTGATCCTGTGACTCCTCTGCGGTCTGTGCGATACGTTCATAAAGATCATTATATATCTCAATCTGTGTATCCTCATCACATCCCAGATCAAAATCATAGCACTGGAACAGAGGCTGGGCATATCCTGCATTATTTTTTTCGGTCAGCTCGATCTCGTACTGATAAACCTCGTCGATGACTGATGTATCTCTCACCACCACAAAGAGTGTTCCGATCATATCTACCGCGGCGTCTTCCAGACTGATGGGACTGGACTTTAAGCGTTCCGCCTTCCATGTACCGAAGTGCTCCATGCTGAGAGTGTCCCCGTCGTAATTCATGTTGTGGGGATAGTACAGCACTTCGCCCTCTGCCAGTTCCCTGTCCTCTCCGCTGAGACGGTTATAATCCTCCAGAGGGATTATATTCACACTGACCGCTTTTGTGTAATCCCAGTCTCCCGTCTCATCTAAACCGTAAATATCGAGCAGGATTTTTTCGCCCGACTGCATGGCTGAAATTGTATAGGAGCGGTACTGTTCGGCATTTTCCGGTGTCTGCCCGTACTCCGCGAGCACTTCATCCACTGCGCCGAAATAGGAATCCATGGCGCCACTGTCAAACATCATCCCTCCCCCTGCACTGAGCCGGACAGAAATGTCATGGGGATACCGAGCGTTAATGGCATTTTCATTCTGCGCATACAGGCATACCGTGGAAGATATGGTTACCAGCATCATGGTGGACAGGATACAGATGGACGCGAGTCCCGCCCCGTTTCGCTTCATCCTGTATATCATAGAGGAGAGCGATACGAAATGGTTCGTCTTATAATAATATTTTTTATTCTTCTGGAGAGTCCTGCACAGAGCCACGGAACCCGCGATAAATAAGAGGTAGGTAGCAACGATGACCATGATAACCGCAATAAAAAAGGTCAGCATCGCCGTCATGGGATCTTCAATGGATACCGCAAGGTAATAAGCCACAGCCATAATCGCCAGACCGATGAGAGCCAGCGCCCAGTTGGTCTTCGGCGGCTTTTCACCGGCGCTTTCACTTTTGAGCATTTCTACCGGGCGGAGCCTTAAGATAGCATACAGCATCCGCACCATAATCAGCATGAAAATAAGCAGGAATAACGCTATCGTATAGAGAACCGGAGCCGCCGCCACATGGATGTCGAATCCGATCTCCCCGCCCAGCATCTTCATAGCCGCCATCTCCGCCAGCTTCGAGAACAGTATGCCCAGCACAAGCCCCGCCGCGATGGAGACGGCCGACAGAATTAGATTTTCACAGACAAGCAGCTTGACCAGGCTGCGTTTCCCCATACCGAGAATGTTATAAAGCCCGAACTCCTTCTGCCTCCTTCGGATGAGAAAGGAATTCGTGTAATACAAAAATATAAGTGAAAAGACACCAATCACAGACACGCCGAACCCAATCACCATCTGCACCATCTCCCCGCCGTAAACCTCCCGAAAGTCAGCACCCATAGCAAGATAGCATACAATGTAGAACATCATAACCATACAGATGCAGGTCAGGATATAAGGCACATAGAGCTTCCAGTTTTTTGACATGCCGTTCCTTGCCAGCTTGAGATAAAATCCGCCCTTCATGGTCTCTCACCGCCTGTCGCCAGCATTGTCAGCGTGTCGGATATCTTCTGATAGAGCTGTTCATCCGCCATGCCGCCTCTGTAAACCTGATGGAACACCTCGCCGTCGCGGATAAACAGGACGCGGCCCGCGCGGCTTGCAGCCTTGACGGAATGTGTCACCATAAGGATAGTCTGTCCTCTCTTGTTGATCTTGGCAAACAGAGAAAGAAGCTCATCCGTTGAGCGAGAATCCAGCGCTCCCGTAGGCTCATCCGCTAAGATCAGCCTCGGGTCCGTAATCAGTGCCCGGGCAACCGCGGCCCTCTGCTTCTGTCCGCCTGATATCTCGTAAGGATATTTGTCCAGAAGAGTAAAAATGCCCAGCTCCTTTGCAATAGGATTGACCAGACCTGTCATCTTCCTGTGGGACATTCCCTTGAGTACCAGTGGAAGAAGGATATTATCTCTTACATTGAATGTGTCCAGCAGGTTAAATTCCTGAAACACGAATCCCAAATTGTCACGGCGGAACTCCGAGATATCTTTATCTTTGATCCCGGATAACGGTTTCCCGTCCAGATACACGTCTCCTTCCGTTGGTTTATCCAGAGCTGCCATGATGTTGAGAAGCGTCGTCTTTCCCGAACCGCTCTCTCCCATGATCGCCACATACTCCCCTTCCTCCACAGAGAAATTCACACAGGACAACGCCTGCACCTGATTCCCTCCGAAGCGGGGTCTGTATATCTTCTTCAGATTCTTTACTTCCAAAACAGCCATGTTTTCATCTCCTTTTACTGATATTGTCCGGCGCTTTTTAAGGCGCTCCCTTGAACTGTACCCAGTATAACAAAGACAGGCAGAATGCTGACATCGAATCCTGTGACATTCCGCCTGTCCCATGTGACAATATTGTAATAGAGTGGCGATATCCACGATCAGCATGCAGTGCGGTTTTACCAACGGCGCCCGCTGAACTGTATTTTATCTTTCCGGCTGCCTACTCTGTCACGAGCGGATAGCTCTCCAGATCAACTGTAAACCGGCTTCCTTTCCCCGGCTCTGACTGTGCCGCCAGCTTATGTCCCAGCTTATCTGCCGCCATCCTGCACAGATACAGCCCGATACCTGTGGACTTTTTATCCAGTCTCCCGTTATATCCGGTATATCCTTTTTCAAAGATACGCGGCATATCCTCCGGTGATATACCGATGCCCGTGTCTGTGACAGACAGCCGTTTCCTGTCATCCACTGAGATTGTCACAGAGCCTTCTGATGTATATTTGACAGCATTTGAAAGGAGCTGTTCAATGATGAATCCAAGCCATTTCTCATCTGTAATCACACGGACATCCGTGCCCTCATAAACGAGACGTATCCTGCGCCGTATGAACTGCCCCGCAAATTTGCGCACGGCCTTTCTCACGATATCATCCAGTGCATACTCCTGTATGAGCAGATCTGACGCGCCTTCTCCAAGACGGACATAAGACAATGCCATGTCCGCATACTGCTCTACACGGAACAGTTCCGCTGACAGCTCCCGGTTTTCCAAGGTATCCTCCTGCTGGAGCAGAACCTTCATAACTGCAATAGGCGCCTTGATCTGGTGCACCCACACAGCATAATAGTCATTCATATCCCGGCGGGCTGCCTCCCATTCTCCTTTCTCCGCCCGGTATGCCGACTCAATCCGGGAAATGAGCGACTGATAATCCTCTTCGGCAAGTGTTTCCACCGGCGGGAGCACACCCGTGATATCCGAAAGCGCCCCTTTTGCTACGATGATATGATCTAATTCCCGGTGTTTCTTACCATGGCGGATAAATCCCAGTGTCAACAGAATGACACCGAACACGCCTGAAATAATGAGAGGATACCATACTGCTTTCAATTCGATTCCATAAAGTGCAAAACCACTGTAAATACAACACCGTTCAATACTGCCCAAAGGCATACATATCTATGGTCGTATAAATATGTGAATAATCGTTTCATTCCTGTCTATCCTGCCTTTCTGCCCTTCATTGGCAGGGACCTCCGTGCCACAAGAACACGACGCTTTCCCCTTTTGCCGGAATCCTGAGGCTTAGAGCATCATCCCTGCTGTATGATATATCCTTCCCCCACCTTTGTAGCGATAAAGTCCGTAAGCCCTGCCTTCTCCAGCTTTTTTCTGAGACGGGCGATATTTACAGTCAGAGTATTCTCCTCAATATAATTGTCCGTCTCCCACAGTCTTGTCATCAGCGTATCCCTGCTCACAAGGCGCCCTTTATTCTCCATCAAAGTCTGTAAGATTCGAAACTCATTCTTCGTCAGGTCGATCTTCAGGCCATTATATATCAATGTTGTGTCATTCAGATTGAGGAGCGCGCCGCGGTGCTCCAGTACCGGGATCTTTCCTGCCAGATCATATGTCCTTCTTAAAACCGCCTGAACCTTTGCCGTCAGGACACTCAAGTCAAAGGGCTTTGCCACAAAATCATCTCCACCCATATTCACCGCCATGATAATATTCATGTTGTCCGAAGCCGAGGAAATAAAAACGACCGGAATATTCGAGATCCTGCGTATCTCACTGCACCAGTGATATCCGTTATAAAACGGAAGTGTGATATCCATAAGGACCAGATGGGGATCATATTCTGTAAAAGCGGCAAGTACGTTCTGAAAGTCCTGAACATAGTACGCCTCATTGCCCCACATGGTCATTTCCTTTTGTATCGCCTGCGCCATCGGCAGGTCGTCCTCTACGATGAGTATTTTATACATGCCTTGTCCCTCCGATCGTCTGTCATATATCATTTTTATCACAAAGCAGAAAGACTGGCAACTGAAACAACAAGATGCACAACCTTGTGCAAGCTTTTCACTTTACTTTTTTCGCTGTTGCATAATAAAATTTCAGTAATACCTTACGACATTCCATCTGATATGCTCTATATTACAGACGCAAAAGGGAAACCATAAGCGGCTTACCCCAAATGATCAGGCTGACGTTTATACATCAGCCGTCACTATCGGCGCTTGCTCTGGTTTCCCATGCGTAAAATTTAACATGTTCCTTTTCTGTTTTACTTATAATTACCATTTCAACTATTTTTTAAACCGCGTCCGGATCGATCACTCTCTGAATGTGGATGGCGAGAAATCCAATCTCTTCCCTCCCCACTTCTTTTTTCAAAGCCTTTCCCATAAAGCGGCACACTTCCTCAGCCGTCTTTCCCGTTTCAGGATAATTGCTGAAGATAAAATCATTGAAGTCTACTTTCGTAGATTCCCCGTTTCGTGTCCTTGCTACCATATAATACAGATGGCTCATCAACCTTGTGTAAGCCAGTGAATTCTCCGCGATTTTCTGTCCAAAGGCTTCTTCGATCATATGGACCCCTTCGTTGATGATACGCGTCGTGTCAAGGGTCTGGGATACCTGCTCGTCAGACAGCCCTGCGTGGATATGAAGAGTAATAAACCCCACCTCGTCATCCGATATCTCATAGCCCATCATCTCACGGATGATGTCTCTTCCCCGCAGTGCCACAGCGTATTCCCTGGCAAAGAGCACACGGATGTCCGGGGTAAACGGATTCGGTATCTGACGGTTCCCAGCGGCCCGTTTTGCGGCAAGCGCGATATGGTCAGCCATGGGAAGAAGGATGTCCCGGTTCATATTTTGAAACACCTTCTCCGCCTCTTCAATGATCTGCCCCGCCGCCTCAATGAATCCGGGCTGTATCCCGTTGACAGCCTTAAGGACAGACTGGTCTTTCTTTCTCGTGACAAGGGAATATACCTTAGCTCCGGGAATACGGTCGATCTGCTGGGTGGGACGTTTGCCGAAACCAACGCCGTTCCCCAGAAGGATCATTTCTCTCCCGGTCTCATTGTGATAGACCAGTATTCCGTTATTATTCAATACTTTTATCACTCGATACATTCCCCTGTACTCCTTCTGCCCCCGGTTTCTTACTCCGCTGCATTTCTCATCGTTTTCGGATGGCGTATATTTCTTCTTAGTTAAAAGAAATGATCTCTGCCGCCTCATCCAGTTTATCTACCTTACCTGCTTTTGTCAGGCGAATTTCCTCACCCTCCTGCAGACTGGTAAATACGATGATGCACTCATCTGACTTGGCATGCTCTTTAATATATTGTATATCAAACCCAATGAGCTTGTCACCCTTTTTCACTCGGTCGCCGTCTTTTACAAATGCCTCGAATCCTTCGCCATTTAAATTTACAGTGTCAACTCCGATGTGGATCAGATATTCCACTCCGTCGTCGCTCATCAGACCTACCGCATGTTTTGACGGGAACACAAAGGATACCGTAGCGTCTTCCGGGGCGTAAGCCATCCCTTCCTCCGGGCGAACGATATAGCCGTCTCCCATCATCTTTCCTGCAAACGCTTCATCACAAGCCTCTGCGATGGATGCCGCCTCACCCTTAACCGGACTTGCAAGTGTCTTTTTCACAGTCCCCGTATCCGCATTTTCTGCTGGCACGCCGGATTTCTCCGTTGAACCTGCTGTCGTACCTGCTCCCTGATCACTCTGTCCTCCATCTGCCGAATCCTCCGGAATATATTCCTCATCAGGAGCTGTCTCAAGGTAATCTTCAAGCTCTGACTTGATCACGGCCACAGAGGGGCCGTAGATAACCTGGATGCTCTGACCTTTTCTCAGAATTCCGGATGGGGAAGTCGCCTTTAACAAGTCTTCATTTATCAGTTCCGGTTTCACAACATTGACACGTAACCTTGTTGCACAGCAATCCACGTCCGCGATATTCTTCTTTCCGCCAAGGCCGCGTGTGATCAGGACACTCTTCTCATTCGCTGCTCCGCCTGCCTGCCCCCCGGCTCCTTCTATACCTGCGCCCTGCTTCGCCTGATAATCCGCTTTTGTGAACAGCTTCGTCTCTGCATCATCATCCTCACGTCCCGGTGTTTTTAAGTTAAACTTCTTGATCAGGAACGTAAAGATCACATAGTACAGGATAAAGTAAATGATACCTACCGGAATGATCAAAATCCAGCTTGTTTTCTCATTTCCCTGAAGGATGCCAAAGAGGAACAGATCTAAAAGCCCGCCTGAGAAGGTCAGCCCTACCGCGATATTTAACATATGAGCGATCATATAGGCCGCTCCTGCCAGTACAACCTGTACTACAAACAGCATCGGCGCTACGAATAAGAAAGAAAACTCGATCGGCTCTGTGATACCTGTCATCATACATGCCAGCGCCGCGGAAAGCAAAAGTCCGCCCGCCTGCTTCTTCTTCTCGGGTTTCGCGCAGCGATACATAGCCAGTGCAGCGCCCGGAAGTCCAAAGATCATGAAAATGAACTCACCGGAGAAATATCTGGTCGCGTCCGCACTGAAATGTACGGTGCTCGGATCAGCAAGCTGTGCAAAAAAGATATTCTGTCCGCCCTGCACGAGCTCGCCTGCCACTTCCATAGAACCGCCCACTGCCGTCTGCCAGAACGGGAGATAGAATACATGATGCAGTCCGAAGGGGATGAGCGCACGTTTGATGATACCGAAGATCAGTGTTCCTAAATATCCTGTCCCTGTCACCAGACCGCCCAGGGCATAAATACCGTCCTGCACAAAAGGCCAGAGGAAGTACATCAGGATTCCTACACCTACATATGTGATCGTGGAGATAATCGGCACGAATCTGGAGCCTCCGAAAAATGACAGCGCGTTCGGAAGCTGGATTTTATAAAATCTGTTGTGCAGTGCCGCCACTCCAAGGCCGACTATGATACCTCCGAACACACCCATCTGCAATGTCTGAATACCGCAGATGCTTGAGATCGTACCGCCCAGTACATGCTCCGCTATCGTTCCGTCTGCAAGGATATCTCCCTGAAGAACAAGCATGGCATTGATAGATACATGCATAACAAAGAAAGAGATCATTGCCGCCAGCGCAGCTACTTCCTTCTCTTTCTTTGCCATACCGATGGCAACTCCCACCGCGAAGATCAGCGGCAGATTGTCAAAAATTACGCTTCCGGCTTTGCTCATGATTGTGAGCAGAGCATGAAGGATCGTTCCGTCTCCGAGAACGGACTGAAGCCCGTATGTCTCGATCATTGTCGCATTGGTAAATGAGCTTCCGATACCAAGCAGAAGTCCTGCCACCGGAAGGATTGCGATGGGGAGCATGAAGCTTCTCCCGACTCTCTGCAATACTCCGAAAATTTTGTCTTTCATCTGTTTTCCTCCTTGTTTTTCCCCGCAAGACCATGTGTCATGCGTCACTGTCACCTCTCGGCTCAATGTTTTCGCACATAAAAAAAGCATAAACGTATCCTTTCTGTCATGTTGGTTATTCAACATGAAAAGGATAGTTTATGCCTGCCTGACAGTAACACACTATCTTGCGTATTTAATTTCTTTGTTTAGTATAAACAGGTTTCAGCAAAATAGTCAATCCAGAAATATTACCTAAATTTGCACAAAAAATTTGTGCATTATCCACAGCGTCTTATCTTGTGTCGATCTGATCCAGTATTTTCATCGCCGTGTCGCCGTTTCCACTCAGGGAGAATCCAATTTTCTCATAGAAACCTGCCATCAATTCTTTGTATTGATCCGGCCCTGTATAACCCAGAGGAGCCAGTTTATATCCTGCGGGAGCCGTGATCAATGTGATTCCTTTCTTCTGGAATTGATCTGTGATCTCGTACATGCACACAGTTCCATAGCCCTTTCCCCGCAGACCGAAATCTGTAAGGTAGAACTCCACGATATTGATCTTTGTCTTTGTCTCCAGCGCATACTCCATATGAAATACAGAGAAACCATTTTCATACACCTCAATCATTCTCGGAAGGTAATGAAACTCTAATATATGAGCGCTTTTATCTTTGAGATCGACTGCCCGGAAATATTCTTTTCTAATGTATACTGGTATTGACATGTCCTTTTCCTCTCACATCTGCTTATGTATCTGCTTTTTGGGGTATCTGCTTTTCTATCTTAAGCTGCACATTCACTCCAAAAGGATTAATGACCACACCCTTTGCCTGTTTGGCAAGCAAACCGGGGATCTGCGCCGCAGTCACAACCGCTGTCTTGATCTTCTGCCCCCTGGCAAACCGCTGTACCTCCAGCATGTCCGTAAATACAGGCTGATATACTGTCCCATCCTTCTGTTTGAGCATAGGAATCTGTCCGTCTTCCTGCACGACCATCAGAAATGTGCCTTTTTTATAGTGTGCCAGCAGTTCCTCCTGAAGTTCCTTTAATTCTTCTGTTGGCTGCGGCGACGCCTGACGGCGCAAGTCCTGCATAAAATAAGCCGCTGTCAGTTGCAGTGCGGGATTTTCCACAAGTTTCTGCCCATTAGGAAGCTTATCGGGAATCTTTCTCGCGACCAGATCAGAGAGCTGAATGCTGATCTGCGTGTCTGTCCCGTGATTGACGGCAAGACAATTCACTCCCATTGTATAGAGACTTGTATAAAAGGACAGGAGCTGCTTATTTTCCATCTTTGCAACTGCTGTAGCATACTTTTCTTCTGCAAGGCGCTTTGTCTTTTCCTTTGCGTCCTCTTCCCTGTAATACAAGAATACCTCATCATCATATGTTTCGCCGTCACAGCAGACAAACGGCTGTTTCGTCGCGCCGGATATAATCACATAAAGCTCTCCGGGATTCCGAAGCGCGGCAAGTGTCTCCTGTTTGGTCACTGTTGTATTCTGATCGCTCATTTTTGTGTCTTTCCTTTCTCGTTTATATTGGCTATTGTATCATAACTTTCCCAACAGTTCCAACAAATATGGAGCAAATATAATACACCCGGCGAGCACAGATATGATTGCAGAAAACAGTACTGCTCCTGCGGCTGTATCTTTGGCGATCTTCGCAAGAGGCTTTTTCTCCTCTGTAACGAGGTCAACTACCGCCTCCACTGCCGTATTTACAAGTTCCAGAGACGCTACAAGGGCAAACAGAAGCAGACAGATACACCACTCCACCGCCGTAATATGAAACAATGTCCCCGCCAGCGTCACACATATGATAGCCAGACAATGGATTTTCATATTGCGCTCTTTTCGTATCCCAGTCCAGATCCCCTCAAAGGCATAGCCAAAACTGTCCGCCAGGGAATTTTTCTTTTCATTTTTCATTATGATCTCCGTTTCATTTATTTATTTTCTCGAGAATAAATGCCTGATGAACACATACATCACAATAAGGAACGCCAGCATGTACCCGAACGCGCCGATCGCCGGTATACCTAATATCTTCGGTGTCATATCTGTTGTGCAGATGATGCTTGAGCTGATCAGAAGGGCCATGACCCAAAGCCCCATCACAATATTCCTGACCAGCCGGCGCAGGAGCTGCGCCAGATCATCCGTAACCTGAAGATCAAGGTTGACCTTTGCCTGTCCCTTCAGATATCCACTCATCATATCAGAGATCATGGACGGAATATCCAATGCCTTGCGGAAGGATTTCAGCACACTCTTTCCACTGCTCTTTAGTTCCTTTTTCACATCAAGATTGCGGAAGAACTGCCCCGATACATGGGCTGTGGCGATCTCCACCATATTGATATCCGGGGCGATATCCGCCAGCACGCCCTCCATATGGGTCAGGCCTCTCGCCAGCATCGTCAGGCCATGCGGCATCTTAATCTTGTTGTTCTTCATCACATCCATGAGGTCCGTCATGACCTCTCCCACATTGATGCTCCCCATATCCACATTTCCGTATTTCATGAGAAGTCCGTCAATATCCTCATACAGTTTTCTCTGATCCGGGCGCTCTTTGAACTCTCCGATGCCCAGCACTGCCTGCTGTATCAGCCCCACATCGCCCAGAGCCACACCCTGTACTGCTTTTCCGATCATCTCTCTGTCATGCTCTGTGAGACGGCCCATCATTCCCATGTCAATCCAGATGATCTTCCCCTCTCTGATCTTCACATTCCCGGAATGTGGGTCCGCGTGGAAGAAGCCGTCATCCATGACCTGTTTGATATAGTTATCGACCAGCTTGCTGCCGATTTCTTTCAGATCATATCCCCGCCCGATAAGTTCCTCTTTGTCATCGATTCCGCACCCGTCGATATATTCCATCACAAGCACATTTACCGTTGTGTACTGCTGGTACAGCCTCGGTGTGCCCACAAAATTTATATCCTTATTTCTCCGGGCAAACTCCTCCATATTGGAGGCTTCTGTCAGGAAATTCATCTCATCCCGGGTAACAGACCACATCTCATCCAGCACAAGATCCAGATCTGCCATACCCTTGATACTCACTGGCGGCATCAGCTTTACTGCCTTGTGAAGAAGGGCGATATCCCGCGCCATCTTCTCATGAATCCCTCTCCGCTGAACCTTTACGACCACTTCCTCACCGCTTCTCAGCGTCGCCCGATGTACCTGAGCAATAGAAGCAGAGCCCTGCGGCTTCTCTTCTATGGAAGAGAACACTCTCTTCCACGATCTGCCATAGGACTCTTCTATCACGGATACTACATCCTCAAAGGGCATGGGAGTCACTTCCGTCCGGAGAAGCATCAACTCATCACAGTACCTCTTAGGCAGGATGTCCGAGTGCATGGACATGATCTGCCCCAGCTTGACGAACGTGGGGCCAAGATCCTCAAGGATCACCCTTAACTTTTTCGGCGTCACGCCTTTTGTGATATTGTGTCTGCGCAGTACAGCAGTTATCTCACGCAGCCTTGAATTGTATTCGATCGGTTCTCTTGTACTCATACTGCCTCTTGTCTGTCGCTTTGTGCCTGTTCTCGATCAGTGTCTGCATCATCTGCCGTATGCTTTCCGGATGCCGCTTCCTTCTTTAAGATCTGTTCTTTAAGAACTGCGATCTGCTCCGGCGTCATCTTGTCAAGAAGCTCTGAAAGGTCTTCCTCTGACAAAGGCTTTGCTGCATTTACTTTTTCCTTGACTGTCTTTTTGATATTATGCTTTAACTCCTCGTTGAGCACCTTGCCTTGCTCTACGGTCAGCTCTCCCTTTTCTACCATCTCCTCCAGCAGGTCTTTGGACTTCTCCGCTGTAACGGCAACGGCGCCGATCCCTGCGAGGATCACTTTTTTTATGTTATCACTAAATTTTTCCATGATGTCCCCTCCTTTATTTCTCTTCTGCTTTATCTCCGTATTTCTCTTTGTATCGTTCAATGCACTCTTCGATCACCTGAACAGCGCCCAGGGCGCCTTCGAACTCGTTTACGGCAGTCTTTTTGCCCTCCAGATCCTTATACACGGTAAAGAAATGGCGGATCTCATCAAAGATATGCTTCGGCAGTTCGGAAATATCTGTGTATGCCTCATATGTAGGATCTGCCCAGGGGATTGCAATGACTTTCTCATCTCCTGCCTCTCCATCTGTCATCTTCATCACGCCGATCGGATAACAGCGCACCAAAGTAAGAGGCTCCAGCGGCTCGGAACACATAACAAGCACGTCCAGAGGATCGCCGTCATCGCCTAGGGTACGCGGAATAAATCCATAGTTCATCGGATAGTGGGTGGACGTATAAAGCACCCGGTCAAGTATGATATATCCAGTCTCCTTGTCCAGCTCGTATTTTTTCTTGCTTCCCTTGGATATCTCGATCACAGAGACAAAATCCGTAGGAAATATCCTCTCTTCGCTGATATCATGCCAAATATTTCCCATAAATAACGTCCTCCATGTTTTACAAATATTCTTTCAGCACCGTCTCCATAGCTTCACAAGCCGCTTCCTCGTCAGCGCCCCCTGCTTCCACCATAAGTTCATCCCCGCACTTTATTCCCATGGACATAAGCTCTGTCAGCTTTTTGGCATTCGCTTTCTTCCCCTCATAGGAAAAAATGATCTCCGCTCCGTATTTCTTTGCTTCTTTCGCTACGATTCCCGCGGGTCTTGCATGTATCCCCGCTCTGTCTTTGATCACATAGACAAACGATCTCATACGGTCATCTCCCTTCTCCGGCGCGCCGGTTTCATACTTTGATTTTACAACTTCCCGGGCTCTGCGTCCAGTCCTAAAAGACCTGCTCCGGCTTTGCAAATCGCAAATGTCTGCTTTCGCCGGAACAGGTCTTATATACTTTTTTCTGTGTAAAATATGTCTCCGCTTGCCTTACCTGTTACATGTTGATGATCTTCTTACATGATTTTTCTGAACAGAGCTTTTAAGTCCTCCACACTTGCTTCTTTGGGGTTGCCCGGAGCACATGCGTCCGCGTAAGCGGATTCCGCAAGGAACTGCAGATCTTCCTCTTTGACAGCCTCCAGCCTGGTCGGTATCCCAACATCAACAGAAAGCTGCTGAACCGCATCTACTGCCGCCTTTCTGTACTCTTCCACGGACATCTCGTCCACACCTTTTACTCCCATTGCCCTCGCAATCTCAAGATACTTCTCGCCTGTGCAGTCTGCGTTGTACGCCATAACGATCGGAAGCATCATCGCACACGCGACGCCGTGCGGTGTATCATAGACTGCTCCCAGCGTGTGTGCCATAGAGTGAGCGATGCCGAGCCCTACATTGGAGAAGCCCATACCTGCTATGTACTGTCCAAGCGCCATTCCGTCCCTTCCCTCTTTTTCATTTGCAACAGCCCCTCTAAGGGATCTTGAAATGATCTCAATGGCTTTGAGATGGAACATGTCTGTCATCTCCCACGCCGCCTTTGTGGTATATCCCTCGATCGCGTGCGTCAGAGCGTCCATTCCTGTTGAGGCCGTCAGATCCTTCGGCATGGAAGCCATCATATCCGGATCCACGATGGCAACGACCGGCATATCGTGCGGGTCAACACATACAAATTTTCTTTTCTTCTCCACATCTGTGATCACATAGTTGATTGTAACCTCAGCGGCCGTTCCCGCTGTCGTCGGAACTGCGATGATGGGCACACATGGATTTTTCGTCGGAGCCACACCTTCAAGGCTTCTTACATCTTCGAACTCCGGATTGGTGATGATGATGCCGATCGCCTTTGCTGTATCCATAGATGAGCCGCCGCCGATAGCAATGATATAATCCGCGCCCGCATCCTTAAATGCTTGTACGCCATGCTGCACATTTTCGATCGTCGGATTTGCTTTGATATCAGAATAGACTTCATAAGCAAGTTTTTCATTATCAAGCACATCTGTAACTTTCCCTGTTACTCCGAATTTAATCAAATCAGGATCCGAGCATACAAATGCTTTCTTGAATGCCCTTGCCTTCACCTCCGCCGCGATCTCCTGAACTGCGCCTGCCCCATGGTAGGATGTCTCATTGAGCATGATTCTGTCTGCCATTGTATCAATTCTCCTTTTCTCTTAAATTTGCACCGGGACCGGGTATGCTGCATCTCTGCCTGTCCCTTGCATCCACTGCTTATATTTTATCTCTCTTTTTTACTTTGCACAACCCAAAGTCGAATATTTATCCAATATCCGTCCTATTTGTCCAACATTTAACCCTCGTTTATTCTATGATCCTGATCTTTCTGTTTTCTGCGTCATATACAATAGAGAAAACAGCCGGCTTCTGTCCTATATCACTCTTTCTCAAATACACAGACATATACACCTGCCGCGGAAGATTCTTACAATCTCTCGAAAATCTTGTTGTGTAAAATGCATTGTCTTCATATTTACGCACTGTCTCTTCCGCAAAAACCTGCTCATCTTCTATCCTGTCCGCATTTGCCACGACAATCAGCATACACTCATCACCGTCTGTCCTGCTGCTCACCACATCCGGTATCCCCAAATGTTCCTGTTCCCACTGTGTATACGATCTCATACTCCTGGAAAAGATGCATACTACAACAGTCAAAAAGATCAGTCCCGCACTTACCGCAATCATCCTTTTACTGACGCCTTCCATATTTGCCTCATTCCGTTACATTTAACAGTCCTGCTTCTTTTGTATCACTTTTATAACCGATTATATCCCTCAACGAATTTAAAATCAATATAGAGTGGTGCAAAAAACGATACGTTTTAAAATGGAGGAACAGATCTATGCCAAAACCAAGGACTAAGACCGGACAGAAAAATCTGATCGCAGACAATCTCATTGAACTTAGGAAAAGAAATCACTTTTCCCAGAGAATGCTTGCTTACAAACTTCAACTGGCAGGCTACGACATGGATAAAAACGTTATCACAAGGATCGAGACGAACAAACGATATGTGACTGATATTGAACTCAAGGCGTTGTGCGAGGTATTCGGCGTCTCATATGAAGAACTGATCGAAGAGAAATAAAGCCATACGTATGCAAATGTGCAGGAGACAAAGCAGGGCAAAGAATCGTAGCATTTATACGTTTCTTTGCCCTGTTCTATCTTAATTGCCGCATGTCTTGCCGTATAGGCTTCGCAGTATGCGCCTTGCCTGTGCCCCGACACCGGATTCCCCGGAATGTATGATAACCCAGACTCTAATCCCTGTCTGTTCATTCTGCTGTCTTTCAGCAGAAAAAACAACGCCCTGTTCCGAAGAACAGAGCGCTGGTCATTTTGAAATTATATCTGCTTTAGTATACGGTATATGTCTGCTTATTAAGCGTTCTTTTTAGCGATAGCTGCCTGTGCAGAAAGGAAAAAACAATGGGGTTTTTTATGAAATCGCTGTTACTCTCATTCTCTTTCCTATGTAATGAGGAAATCTGCTCGATTTCCT
>CAJFQC010000022.1 GCA_904418845.1 uncultured Ruminococcus sp.
TGCCCGTTAGCCTTTCGATAGGCTGCCGCTTGCTCAAAAGATAGCGGTAAATCAAAGGAAAGATTAAGCCTCCCTACTTTTGATAGCTGCCTGTGCTGCGGCCAGTCTTGCGATCGGCACACGGAACGGTGAGCAGGATACATAGTCAAGTCCGATCTTGTTACAGAACTCAACTGAGCTCGGATCTCCGCCGTGCTCGCCGCAGATACCGATGTGAAGCTTCGGATTAACCGGCTTTCCAAGATCAATAGCCATCTTCATCAGCTTGCCGACACCAACCTGATCCAGCTTAGCGAACGGATCGTTCTCGAAAATCTTCGCATCATAGTAAGCGTCAAGGAACTTACCAGCGTCGTCACGGGAGAATCCGTACGTCATCTGTGTAAGGTCGTTTGTACCGAAGCAGAAGAAGTCAGCCTCTGCTGCAATCTCGTCTGCTGTAAGAGCAGCTCTCGGGATCTCGATCATTGTTCCGACTTCATACTCAAGGTCGCTGCCTGCTGCCGCGATCTCGGCGTCTGCTGTCTCAACAACAACTTTCTTCACATATTTCAGCTCTTTGACGTCTCCTACAAGCGGGATCATGATCTCCGGCTGTACCTTCCAGCCCGGATGAGCCTTCTGTACGTTGATTGCCGCGCGGATAACAGCCTTTGTCTGCATCTTTGCGATCTCCGGATATGTCACTGCCAGACGGCATCCGCGGTGACCCATCATCGGGTTGAACTCATGCAGGCTGTCGATGATCGTTTTGATCTGCTCTACAGTCTTGCCCTGAGCGTCGGCCAGTTTCTTGATGTCCTCTTCTTCTGTCGGAACGAACTCATGAAGCGGCGGATCAAGGAAGCGGATTGTTACCGGGTGTCCCTCAAGAGCCTCGTACAGAGCCTCGAAGTCTCCCTGCTGCTCCGGAAGAATCTTCTCAAGCGCAGCTTCTCTTTCTTCCTCTGTCTCAGAACAGATCATCTCGCGGAATGCATCAATTCTGTTGCCCTCAAAGAACATATGCTCTGTACGGCAAAGTCCGATACCCTCAGCGCCGAGCTCACGGGCTTTCTTAGCGTCAGCCGGTGTATCAGCGTTTGTGCGGACTTTCATAGTTCTGTACTTGTCAGCCCATGCCATAATACGCCCGAACTCTCCGGCGATGGAAGCATCTACTGTCGGGATGATTCCGTCATAGATATTACCTGTGGAACCGTCAAGTGAGATTGCATCTCCCTCGTGGTACTCTTTTCCGTTCAGTGTAAATTTCTTGTTTGCCTCGTCCATAACGATGTCGCCGCATCCTGATACACAGCATGTACCCATACCACGGGCAACAACGGCAGCGTGAGATGTCATACCACCGCGAACTGTCAGGATACCCTGGGCAGACTTCATACCTGTGATATCCTCAGGTGATGTCTCAAGACGTACAAGAACGACTTTCTCTCCTCTCGCAGCCCACTCTACAGCGTCGTCTGCTGTAAAGACGATTTTGCCGCATGCAGCTCCCGGTGAAGCTCCGAGCGCTTTCCCCATCGGTGTAGCAGCCTTAAGGGCAGCAGCATCGAACTGCGGATGAAGCAGCGTGTCAAGGTTTCTCGGATCGATCATCGCGACAGCTTCTTCCTCTGTTCTCATGCCCTCGTCAACAAGGTCACATGCGATCTTCAGAGCAGCCTGTGCTGTTCTCTTACCGTTACGCGTCTGAAGCATGAATAGTTTACCGTGCTCTACAGTAAACTCCATATCCTGCATATCTCTGTAGTGTGTTTCAAGTTTCTTGCACACATCTTTAAACTGTGCAAACGCCTCCGGGAATTTCTGCTCCATCTCGGAGATGTGCATAGGAGTACGAACGCCGGCAACAACGTCCTCACCCTGTGCATTTGTAAGGAACTCTCCGAAAAGTCCGTTTTCTCCTGTAGCAGGGTCACGAGTAAATGCAACGCCTGTACCACAGTCGTCTCCCATGTTACCAAATGCCATCATCTGTACGTTGACAGCTGTTCCCCATGAATACGGGATGTCGTTATCACGACGGTATACGTTCGCTCTCGGATTATCCCATGAACGGAACACGGCTTTTACAGCGCCCATCAGCTGCTCTTTTGCGTCAGACGGGAAATCTGCACCTATCTTCTCTTTGTACTCAGCCTTGAACTGTCCTGCAAGAGTCTTAAGATCCTCTGCTGTCAGTTCTACATCCTGTGTAACGCCTTTCTTTTCTTTCATCTCGTCGATGAGCTCTTCGAAGTATTTCTTTCCTACTTCCATAACAACGTCAGAGTACATCTGGATGAATCTCCTGTAGCAATCCCATGCCCAGCGCGGGTTGCCTGAAGCCTCTGCCAGAGTCTCAACTACTTCCTCGTTCAGACCGAGGTTGAGGATCGTGTCCATCATACCCGGCATGGATGCTCTTGCTCCGGAACGAACAGAAACGAGAAGCGGATTCGTCTTGTCTCCGAATTTCTTTCCTGTGATTCCTTCCAGTTTCTCGATGGCCTCCATGATCTGTCCCATGATCTCATCGTTGATTTTTCTGCCGTCCTCATAGTACTGAGTACAAGCCTCTGTTGTAACTGTGAATCCCTGGGGTACAGGGAGTCCAAGGCTTGTCATCTCTGCGAGGTTGGCACCTTTTCCACCAAGAAGGTTTCTCATCGTAGCGTTACCTTCGGTGAACATATAAACCCATTTTGTTGCCATGTTCCAATGACCTCCTAAAAAAATTTGCGGATATTTCTGCAATAATTCGCATATAATATTTTAATGGTTTTAAAGGCTTGCGTCAAGCGTTTTATAGGGAAATATGCACAATCTTTCCCCCGTTTTTTTGTATATTAACGCCACTCTTCGACAGCAATGTCAGCCATACATACCTTTATTAGTCAGAGGCCGCCCTGGTTTATAGAAAACGTGCCGCAGACCGTCAGGTCTGCCGGGCGCTGTCAGGCTTTCCACACATATTTTCCTCTCTCACCCGTATCATAAAAGTCCGCGAACGTCAGCCTGAAGATATTTTTCCCTATGCCGCCCAAATAGATCTGTTGTTTTATGATATACTGCCAGATCCCGCTGTTGGAGATATCTCCCTGGAGCAGGATGCCGCACAGTCTGCCATCCCGCAGAATTGCCCTGCGGTAATTATGACTGTCTTCTTCTGTCAGGACTTCATCCCCTTCCTGCGGAATGATCGCTCCCAGACAAAGTGTCACAAGTCCAAAGAAGTTGATCGTATTCTTCTCCGCAAATGTGTCTGCATATATTTCATTTCCACCACACATATTACGGGCCGCAGTCCGGCCTTGTTTCATGGCATTCGGCCAGATGCCCGATAGCCCGGTCACATCGCCCGCTGCATAGACATCTTTTATATTTGTCTCCATATAGCTGTCCACCTGAATTCCCCGCTCACATACAATACCGCTGCCCTCGAGGAACGCGTCTGCGGGACGCACACCCGTAGCCGTGATAACAAAATCACAGTTGATATGCTCCCCTGAATCAAGCACTACTTCACAGATATTCCCGTCCGCTCCACAGACAGTCTCCTGTACTCTGCTTCCCAGCCGGAACTCTGCCCCTGCTTTCTCAAACCGGTCCTGGTACGCCTTTGCCGCATTCTCGTCAAGCTGGACAGGCAGGATCTGAGGCGCCATCTCCACAACAGTTATCTTTTTTCCCCGCTCGAGAAGGCCATATGCCGCATCTAAGCCCACCAGGCCGGAACCAATCACCAGAATGTGTTTTGAATTTTTTGTCATGTCGTCGATCTTCTGCGCGTCAGAAAGATGCCGCAGACCGGATACGTTGTCTGCTTTTTTAAGATCCCCTACCGGAGGAATACAGCTCTGCGCCCCGGAAGCAATCAAAAGCTTATGATAGGAGATCTGCTCTCCTGATTCGAGAATCACGGTTTTATCCTCTGTATTGACCGACGCCGCCTTTCCGTTGACGACATCAATCCTTTTTTTCTCAAAAAAGCCCTCTTCTGTAAAATCCAGCTCCTTGGCAGTCCTCTCATGGGACAGATATTTGTGGAGCATACAGCGTGAATGTACCTGTGCGTCCGCTGATATCATGAGGATTTCCGCATCCTCTTTCTGCCTTCTGATCTCATCTGCCGCTGTAATCCCCGCGGCCCCCGTACCTATGATCACATATCTCATCTGTCACACCTCCTCCACATGGATCGCGCCTTTTGGACATGATTTCACACAGTTGGGCTCACTGCCGTCCTGCGCACAGAAATCACACTTGATCACTTTCGTCCTTGAGACACGGTCAGGCTTTAATACACCGAAGGGACAATTCATCACACACATAAAGCAGGAGCCGCACCGCTCTTCATCATATGTCACAAGTCCGCTCTCGAGATCTTTTTTCAATGCGCCGCTCATACACGACATGACGCATTCGGGATCATCACAGTGTCTGCAAAAAATAGGTTTGTATGTGCCGTCCTCTGTCTGATAGATAAAGTTTCTGCTTTCATTGGCCGGATCAGTCAAATCCAGATCGTATATGCTGCCGGGCGTCTTTCGATGAGCCTGCATACACGCCACAGAACAATTCCGGCATCCGTCACACTTTTCGTATTCTACTATAATTCTTCTCATCTGCATGCCCTCCTTATATATGAAGCTCGGAGCGCTTTTCCAGAATGATCTTTTCCAGGATGTCTGCGGATTCTTTTGCATCCGGGTTAATGATAACCTGTCCACCGGTCAGAGCTTTCATATCCTCAGTGAGGAGCTTGACAGCCACGCCGCTTCCTGTTACAAATGGCGGAAGTCCCAGATGGAGAGGAAGTCCCAGGGCAAGCCCGAAGCATCCGTCTGCCAGGGCCTGCTCCTCCAGCCACTGAGCCGCTGACAGCACAAGTGGAAGCTGGGGAAGATCCACGCCGATCTCCTCTGCAAGCTCTGTCGCTACGATCTCAAGACGCCCGATAGCCAGGCAGGGGCCGAAGTTCAGCACAGGCGGGATTCCCAGTTTCTTGCAGACAGCGCGAAGCTTCGGTCCGGCCAGTTCTGCCGCCTCCGGGGTCATCAGACCGCAGTTCTCGATTCCTCCCGATGAACATCCTGCCGTGAGTACAATGATATCCCTGGCGATCAGTTCTTTTGTCAGTTCCACAGTAAGGACATCGTGTCCGCCCGCCGTCAGGTTTGAACAGCCCACAACGCCTGCCACACCTTTAATATCTCCGGATACGATCAAGTCGATCAGAGGTTTCCAGTTCCCACCGAGAAACTCTTTTAAAGATCCTTCGCTCACCCCGGTAAGCGTGCTATCGTTCCCGTGGTCTTCTTTAAGATTCAGCTTTACAATGGATCTTCTTTCTTTATAAGCGTCGATCACTTTTTCGATAATCTCTTCTGTTACCTGGGTGCGGTTCTCAAAGTCAAACTCTTTCAACTCTGCGTTTGCTTTTTTCGCCACACTGTCAATGCAAAACTGTTTAATATGCAGCTCATCACAAATTGGTTCAATCCCCGGAAGCGTACAGTTAAACTCAGATATCACCGCGTCTATAGCGCCCGTGGCTAAGATCGCCTCGCTGGTGTAATTATTTCCCGCATGTCCGTCAAACACCTCCTCATAGTGCTTTCCGCGGAGCTGCAAATCCTGTCCTACGCAGGTACATCCCACAAGCTTGAATCCTTTTGCGCCGGCTTTCTTTGCACGCTCCACTACATCCTCCTCTATAAGGCGTTTTTGGAGATATGTAAACATAGAGTGCTGGTGTCCCGTAATCATAATGTTAATATACTCTGGATCGATCACTCTCATCCCTACCGGAGCCATCCGAAGCTGAGGCTCGCCAAGCACAATATCATTCAGCAGGTTTGTCAGGGTCAGTCCGTAAATACCTGTCGAGATGCCAAGTTTCAGGCAGTCTTTGAGCATATCTACAGGATCAGAGTTCAAGTTTGTAGAACATTTTACCACTCCATGACAGACCTCCGATTTTGCCCCTCCCGGAAGAATCCCCAGTTTCTCCCAGTTTTCGTATCTGGGCGCATATGCCATCTTTTTGACCAGTTTCATTTTCTCATATTCAGGCAGATACAGATCTTCAAGCACCGCGTCTGCCACCATCTCCGCACGTTTATGCACGTCCTCTTCGCAGATCCCAAAAATATCTGCCAGACGGTTCAGCGCGTTCACTCCCTTGATCTCGCCTCTTTTCTGCGCCACATCCTTTACATTGCGGGCAGTGTTCTCCACCACGTGGATATAACATCCTGACCCGGCGGATACCGCACGCAGGAAGTTTCTTGCCACGATCGTATCTGCCGTGGCACCGCATATACCTCTCGGCGCCTCGGGTGTAATGCGGCAAGGTCCGTTTGAACATAACCGGCAGCAGACCCCTTGAAGGCCAAACGCACATTTTGTGCTTTGTCCTTCGACCCTGTGGTGGGATGTCTCAAAGGGAAGCTCCCTGATAAATCCCTCCAGCGGTTTATCCGCGCTTTCACATGTGGTACATCCATAACACTGATTCATTTGTAATACCTCCTCTTGTCTTTCTCTAAATTGATCCTTCAGTGATAATACATTCTTCGTTTGAAAGTGGATAAATATGATCCAGTTTTCTTTTAAAAAGACTGCCCGCAGACCCAGGTCTAAAACGGGCATTTTTTGTGTCAATCGCTTAAAATATCACAAAATGTCTTTTCTTTTAAAAGCTCTTCCACCGCATGCTGAATCGACAGCAGTTCCTTGTGTATCCTGCATTTATCTCCGTCAGTATTACGGCTGCAAAAATGGTGCACACAATCCATCACTGCAAAATCCGGCTCAATCGCAGTCACCGCATCATATAGAGTAAACTCTGACAACTGCTTCTTCAAACGGCAGCCGCCGCCCGCGCCGCGGACAATCTCAACCACCCCGGCACGATCTAATTTCTTGACGATCTTGTAACAGAATGCCTCCGGTATTTTCTCGATCGCACATATCTGGCGAATACTTTTCTTTTCTCCGTTTTTCAGAGCACGGACGATTCGTATTGCATAATCACTTTCTCTTGTAAACAACATATTATCACCTGATTTGTTAAAATTATATCAATCTAGATATTTTTTGTCAACTTTATATCTTTCGCCCGCACTTGTAAAAATGCACAAAATTTTAGGAGTTTTTTTATTGCTTTTCCCAGTTGTATTAAAAATATCTACATTTTCAAAAACGCGCGATATCCTTTTACCGCCTCATACACATCCGCTTTACTGGATACTTCGTAGGGTGCATGCATATTCAGCACTGCCACACCGCTGTCAATAACTTCCATTCCGTAGTTCGCCATGATGTAAGCGATGGTTCCGCCGCCGCCAAGATCCACTCTGCCAAGCTCCGCGAACTGGTACGCCACTTCTGCGTCGTCCATCGCCTTGCGAAGAGCCGCAATATACTCGGCGTTCGCGTCGTTGGAACCAGATTTCCCCCGGCTTCCTGTAAACTTATTAAACGTGATTCCATTGGCGAAGAAAGCGGAACTCCGCTTTTCAAACGCTTCCGCGAACATGGGATCATACGCTGCGCTCACGTCAGAGGAAAGCATCTTTGATCCGGCAAGCGCACGGCGGACTTTAAGTTCAGACTCTCCTTCTGTCATGGCGATCAGCTCTGCCACCGTATTCTCAAAGAATCGGGAGTGCATCCCCGTGGCGCCCACGCTTCCGATCTCTTCTTTATCTACCAGGAGACAGCATCCGGTCTTTTTCGCCTCTTCTACATCAAGCATGGCGAACAGAGAAGTGAACGCGCACACTCTGTCATCCTGCCCATAGGAAAGGATCATGCTGCGGTCAATTCCGCAGTCCCGGGCTTTCCCTGCGGGAACGATCTCCAGCTCCGCAGAGTAGAAATCTTCCTCATCCATATTGTATTTCTCTTTTAGGAGACGAAGGACATTTGCCTTTACGGTATCCTTCTTATCCTCTGCCATATCGGCAAGAGGGCAGTTCCCGATGAGCAAGTCAAGCTTTTCTCCCTCAATCACCTTAGACGCCTTCTTCTCAAGCTGTTCCTGCGCCAGATGAACGAGCAGATCTGTGATGACGAACACCGGATCAGACGCGTCCTCTCCGATACACACCTTCTCCACTGTGCCGTCCTTTTTCACGATGACCCCGTGCAGGGCAAGCGGCTGTGCTACCCACTGGTATTTCTTAATGCCTCCGTAATAATGAGTATCAAGATAGGAAAATCCTTCGTTCTCATAAAGAGGATTCTGTTTCACATCAATGCGTGGGGAATCAATGTGCGCGCCGAGAATGTTCATGCCCGCTGAGACCGGCTCCGAACCGATGCGGAACAGGGCAATCATCTTATCCATGTTCACTGCATACACCTTATCTCCCGCTTTTAAGCTCTCCCCTGCCGCCTGCACATCCTTTAAATTGCGGTATCCGGCCTTCTCTGCCATGCGGATGCTTATCTCCACGCATTCACGCTCCGTTTTCCCGGCATCAAGGCATGCTTTATATTTCTCATTAATGCTGTCAAGCTCCTGTAACTGCTGTTCGCTGTAAGTTGTCCATATGTTTTTTCGCTCCATAATCGTTGTTCCTTTCTGTTTATTTTTTCTTTTTCTTTTCATTTCTTTATAGTATATCCGCATACCGCCGGAAAGCATACGCCCTGCCGCCAACCGCTCATCCGTCCCCGCTGTTCTTCCAGCGTGCGGATACAGAAAGGGAAAATATCCCTTCCGAAACATTTCCCCTGTTCATATCTTATACCTCTTGTTTTACCACTCAAATTTGTTCTCGAAGTATGCCTTCAGATCCTCGATCTTGATCCTCTCCTGCTCCATGGTGTCACGGTCACGCACAGTCACGGCTCCGTCCTCCCCTGACTCAAAATCATATGTCACGCAAAACGGCGTGCCGATCTCATCCTGACGGCGGTAGCGCTTGCCGATATTTCCACGGTCATCAAACTCGCAGTTGTAATACTTGCTCAGCTCCGCAAATATCTTCTCCGCGCCTTCATTCAGCTTCTTTGAGAGCGGCAGCACGCCGATCTTGACCGGAGCCAGCGCCGGGTGGAAATGAAGCACAGTACGCATATCCGGCTTCTCCTCTGTACCGATGTTCTCCTCATCATACGCGCTGCAAAGGAATGCGAGCACCATGCGGTCCGCGCCGAGCGAAGGCTCGATTACGTACGGAATATATTTTTCTTTTGCCTCATCATCAAAATATGTCAGATCCTGACCGGATACATTCTGATGCTGTGTCAGGTCATAATCTGTACGGTCCGCAATGCCCCACAGCTCGCCCCATCCGAAGGGGAAGAGGAATTCCACGTCTGTGGTGGCTTTACTGTAGAAGGACAGCTCCTCTTTGTCATGGTCACGGTAGCGGACTTCGTCGTCCTTAAGTCCCAGAGAGGACAGCCAGTTTAAGCAGAAACTCTTCCAGTAGTCGAACCACTCGAGGTCGGTGTCCGGCTTGCAGAAGAACTCCAGCTCCATCTGCTCGAACTCTCTTGTACGGAATGTAAAGTTACCCGGTGTGATCTCATTACGGAATGATTTTCCGATCTGTGCGATACCAAACGGAAGCTTCTTTCTTGATGTACGCTGCACGTTCTTGAAGTTCACGAAGATACCCTGTGCAGTCTCCGGACGGAGATATACTGTATTCTTCGCATCCTCGGTCACGCCCTGGAATGTTTTGAACATCAGGTTGAACTGACGGATATCTGTAAAATTATGTTTTCCGCAGGTTGGACAGGGAATCTGGTGTTCTTCAATGAACGCGCTCATCTGTTCCTGAGACCATCCGTCCACCGAACCTTCCGGCGTGATGCCCTTCTCCTCACAGTAGTCTTCGATAATCTTATCTGCGCGGAAACGCTCGTGACACTCCTTACAGTCCATGAGCGGATCGCTGAATCCGCCGAGATGCCCGGAGGCGACCCATGTCTGCGGGTTCATCAGAATCGCACAGTCAACACCGACATTATACGGGTTCTCCTGCACGAATTTCTTCCACCATGCTTTTTTTACATTGTTCTTTAACTCCACGCCGAGATTGCCGTAATCCCATGTGTTCGCAAGTCCGCCGTAGATCTCGGAACCCGAATACACGAATCCTCTTGATTTGGCGAGAGCTACGATCTTATCCATTGTTTTTTCAACCATAATATATGTTCCTCACATTCTTTTACTCAATTGGTACTTATTATAACGGCTGTAACCATATTTTTCAAGGGATTTACAGCAGTGTCTCCAGTATCTCCAGAGATTTGAACTTCCTGCCCACATACGCCTCCATGAGCCGCCCCATAACATTCCCCAGCTCTCCGAGTACTTTTTCCGTTACATTAAATGTATATAACTTCTCAATACTGCTGGATTCTATATATTGCATGCCATATAATGTCGAGTTGTCCAGTATCATGCCGTCGATCACTCCGCCGCTGCACTCACTGCATACAAGCCCGCCTCTTGCCGCGCTGAACACAGCCGGCCTGTCCTTGTTCCCGCACGCGGTACATTGAAAGACCTGAGGCGCCTGTCCGTTGATGGCCAGCGCTTTCAGTTCGAATATGTAGCGGATGAGCTGATTCGGTATATGAGGATTGATCAGCGCCCGCAGAGTCTGATAAAGAAGTTTTAACATTTCCCGCTCGTCGTTAAATTCTTTCGTATAATAATCGGCAAACTCCAGAAAATAAAATCCATAGTAGGCTCCGATCATATCCTCCCTCAGCTCCGCAAAATAATTAGAGATGCTGGCAGACTGTATCGTGTAGGAAGTCCGCCCCTCGTACATCGTAAATTCACCGAAGGAAAATGGGTTCACTGCGCCCCCCAGAGGACTGTTGGGACGCCTGGAACCCTTCGCAAAAGCTGATATCTTACCATGTTCTTTTGTAAGTATGACCACACGCCGGTCATATTCTCCTACCGGCATCGTGGAGAGCACCATGCCCGTCAGTACGATCTGATTCACGTTCTTCCTTTCTCCCTGCCTGACCGGCCTGAGTACGGCCGCTCATTCCATTTCCCCGCGCGGCGCTGCTCTGTTCCATCTTATAGGTAAGATAATCCGCCACGCTTCCTGTTGTCATAAACTGCTCCCAGTACATTTCGCTCATCGGTCCACCTCTTCATATGTGTTTGGGACTGTCCGCGTCATCCTGCGCCACACGGCACATGCCGTGCCGTTTATGAGCAGCAGCTGAAATCTGCCGCAGACAGTTCCTTTTGATATATGTTAGGTTCCCCGGTTTCTGAAATGACTATACTGTATAAAAAATACCATGGACTTTTGCAGCGACATACCTTGACATCCCGATTTTACGCCTCGTCTTCCCTGTACCCGAAGTTCTTCATCAGATAATCACTGTCCCTCCAGTTCTTCTGCACTTTGACCCACAGCTTTAAGTTCACTTTACAGTCCAGCAGCCGCTCGATCTCATAGCGCGCCGTACTGCCGATCTTCTTGAGCATTGCCCCCTGTTTTCCGATAATAATTCCTTTGTGGGAATCTCTCTCGCAAATGATGGTCGCGTCAATATGCATGACTTTTTTCTCCATCTTCATGCGGTCAATGGCAACAGCAATTCCATGAGGGATCTCCTCATTCAGACTGTGCAGCGCTTTCTCGCGGACCAGTTCCGCTACGATCTGGCGCTCCGGCTGGTCTGTCACTGTCTCCTCGTCATAGAACCGGGGACCATAAGGCAGATATTTCAGTATCACTTTCACAAGCTCATCCGTATTATCACCGCTTCGAGCGGATACTGGCACGATCTCCGCAAAATCATATTCCTTTCGATACAGATCAATCGCCGGAAGCAGGGCTTCCTTTTTCACCATGTCAATCTTATTGATGACGAGGATCACCGGAGTCTTCACCTTCTTTAGCTGACCGATAATGTGCCGCTCGCCCGCACCGATGAATGTAGACGGCTCCACAAGCCAGAGTACTACGTCTACCTCATTTAGTGAACGCTCCGCGATATTTACCATATATTCGCCCAGCTTATTCTTCGCCTTGTGGATACCCGGTGTGTCCACGAACACGATCTGTCCTTCTTCCGATGTAAGAACAGTCTGGATACGGTTTCTCGTAGTCTGCGGCTTGTTAGACGTGATCGCGATCTTCTGTCCGATCAAATGATTCATCAGCGTGGACTTTCCCACGTTCGGTCTGCCGATCAACGTGGCAAACCCGGATTTAAAATCTTCCCTCATATATTCTTCCTCATTTGACTTTATTTGAGCTCCGAATGTGCCATCAGCTCAATGTCTTTACTTCCATGAACAGCGCTCCCTGCTCCCGGATCTTCTCCTCGCTTCCGATCACGCATAAAAGCTCCGCGTCCAGCACCGCACGCACAACTTTCGCAAGCGCGCGGATATTGCTCTGATCCGCATCTAAGATTTCTTCTCTTTCTCTTCGTATCATTTCTTCTGATACATGGTTCATATACAGGTTCATGGAACGGCTTCCCTTGGCCGCCGGGGTCATAGGACGGTCGATATTGCTGATTGTTCCGATGATGAACTTGTTCATGTCCCGGTCATCCACATCAAAATTCTCCAGATAATCTACAACGCCCTCATACACCTCTATGGTTTTCTCAAGGTTTGGATCGCGGTAAGAGATAAAATACCCTTCTCCGATACGGTTAAAATTGCTCATACAGCCGTAAGCGCCGCCTTTCACGCGTACATTCTGCCACAGATAATCATAGCTTAAGATGACCTTCAAGATCTGGAGCGCTCCTGTGTAATCCGCACCGCCGTCAATGAAGTTCCCCACTCTTGCCACATACTGAACTTTAGAAGAGGTCTTAAATCCTTCGTTGCGTTTCGTACAGTGGATGATGCACGCATCTTCCGGCATATCCTCTCTCACCGTCTGCACATCATGCCCTGCTTTGTCTGCATCGGAATTTCCGTCGGCCGCCCCTATGTCATTGAGTCCGTTTCGCACAACGCCAAATGCCGCTTTCATGGGCGCAAGCCCTTCCTCTGACGATGTGTAGCTTATCATCAGGTTATCAGCGCGGAAGATCTTCTTCGCGATCAGTTTCAGATTGCGGATCAGTTCTTTCTTGTGTCCTTCAAAATCTTCCTCGATAGCTTTGACCACCTCATAGAATCCAATTCCATCTGTGTCATCCTTGAACTTGGCGATCGGCGAGGTGTAGGACAATGCCCGGAGCGCTGCTGTCGTATGTCCCGAAGAAAGAAAAGACATCTGGAGACGCGAACGGAGCATGGCAAGAATCTCCTTTAAACGTTTCTCGTCATCCAGCTTCGACTCCATAAGGATCTCGCGCATCATGGCAAAAAGCACGTCCATCTTCGGATAGAGCGCTTTTCCCTTCATCTCAAATGTAGCGCGGAACTCCTTTTCCTTCACTTTCGTCACATCAGCGTAAAGCTCTAAAGATGTGCTGATCCCCCCTGTATGAACATTGATCTCATTGAACAATTCCCCGTATTCATAGTTCGTCGTGTCAATAATACCGAGGACACTCTGCAGAATTCCCACATAAGGAAGCAGTTCCTCGCGGATTCCGGACAGATCGAACATAAGCGTTGCGTAGCCGATGCCGTTTGTATCCACATTGTGATGCACCAGCTTCACACCGTCCACATCCATCTCTTCATTATAGATGGGCGCGGTCTCGCGGGAGATATCTTCTCTCTTTAACACAGGGATTTTTGCCAGATCCTCAGGAGAGGATTCTTCCTCCTGGTATTCTTCCAGTTCTTTTGTGGAACGGATAAGCTCCTCGATCTCCCTGGCAGAGAGACTTTCTTTGTAAGCTTTCAGTTTCTCTGCCATCTCTCTGTCCATCCTTGCGGTGCGTCCCCGATCCGGCCTGATGATAACAATCGTTCCATGGGTATTGTCCAGCAGATATTTACGGATCAACTCCTCAAAATACCCTGTCTCTACCTGGCTTTTTAAAAACTCAAATGTAGGAATGGCTTCCATATGGATAAATGGCCGCTCTTCGTCATAGAGCCAGCTGTCCAACATCTGGAGTCCGTACATCAGCCCTCTCGGATAGTTTCCGAAGTCCGCCTCCCGGAAACGGAATTCATGGTAGTTGAGCCCTGCACGAAGCGCTTTCTTATCCACACCGTTTTTGGCGATATCAGCAAGCGTACCCTCGATCACACGGATAAATTCCTCTTTCTGCTCCATGTTCGCATTTTTAGAAATCACAGAGAAAATAGGCTGACATATGCCGTTATCATAGGAACCCATGATATCTTTTCCTATGCCCGCGTCAAGAAGCGCTTTCTTAAGAGGCGCGCCCGGCGCTGACAAAAGCGCATAATCCAGTATCTGGAATGCAAGATAAACCTTCTCATCCAGTGAAGTACCAATCACCTTATTGTAAGAAAGATAGGTATTATCAGCTTCATTTTCATCGCTCGCTATAGAATATTCCTGTACGATCTCCTTCATCTCAGAGAACGGCTCCTGATATTTGATGGCAGAGTCCACCTCGATCTTATCAAAATCTGAGAGATATTTTTCATCCAGCCATCTCAGCTTCTCTTCCATATTCATGTCACCGTACAGATAGATGTAGCTGTTGGACGGATGATAATATTTCCTGTGGAAATCCAGAAACTGCTGATATGTCAGCTCAGGGATAACCTCCGGATCTCCGCCGGACTCATTTGCATAGGATGTATCCGGGAACAGAGAATTCAAGATCACGCGGTCCAGCACTCCCTCCGGGGATGAGAACGCGCCTTTCATTTCATTATATACAACTCCGGAGAGTGTCAGCTCCCCGTCCGGCGCGTCCAGCTTATAGCTCCATCCCTCCTGACGGAATATCTTGTCATGCTGATAGATGTTCGGATAAAATACTGCGTCCATGTAGACGTGCATCAGGTTCTGAAAGTCCTTGTCATTACAGCTCGCCACAGGGTACACAGTCTTATCCGGATATGTCATCGCATTTAAAAATGTGTTGAGAGAGCCCTTAATCAGTTCCACAAAAGGATCCTTCACCGGGAATTCCCGTGAACCGCAAAGCACAGAATGTTCCATGATATGCGGTACTCCCGTGCTGTCTGAGGGCGGGGTGCGAAATCCGATGGCAAATACTTTGTTCTCATCATTATTTTCCATAAGAAGCACCCTTGCTCCTGTCTTTTTATGCCGCAGGAGAACACCTTGGGATTTTAAGTCCGGGAGTTCTTTCTCCTGTATCACTTCATATGCTGTAATATCATGTATACTCATATCTAGTCTCCTTATCTGTAATTTTTATGTTATTATACCACACGCGCGGGAAAGGAAAGCATTCCGCTTTTTATTTTCTCATCCGTATCATTTTTAAAATATGGTATTGTGTGTATGGAATTCGTTGAAGCCGCCAGAAGATGTACCTCTCCCTTTTTCAGACCGAAAGCTCTTGCCACCGGATTCTGGGAGAACTTTACATACTGAATATTCTGATATCTGACTGCCAGATAATTTCTCCCGAAATATCCCCGCGACACTTTGAGGAATTCCTCTCCCGTTCCTGTGCCGTCTGTCCTGTATTTTAATATCATTCCCGCTAAAAAGAACAGTTCCATAACCGACGCGGCAATCAATACCCATATCGTATAGTCCCCGTCGAAGAGCGCGTATGCCGCCGCTGCCGAGGCAATGACGCACAATGTATATACTACGCCCGGAACCGCCCACGCCGCCCACACAGACGCCGGAAGACGATCCGTCTTTAGTTCCGCCGCGCCGGCAAATTCCGGGAGCAGAATATACAGACGTTCTTTCAGTTTTTCTTCCGTTCCATACAGGATAAGGAACGAGTCCTTTTCCGCCTTGTCGTCACCCATTCCCACATTAACGATCTCTGCCATGTAGCGTTTCCCCATTCTCGCGATGAAGGACTGTCTGATCTTTAATCCCTGTATCTTGTCAACCGGAACCATGTATTCGATTTTTTTGAACAAACCATACTTGATATGAAGTTTATCCCCCACCCGTTTTGTTCGGAAATCATAATACCTTACAAAATCCTTTACCGTATCCCACAGGGCAGAGAATACGATGACAACTGCGGCGATGATACCTGTCGCAGCGCCCAGAAGCGACTGCATCAGATCTGGTTTGTTCAAGATACCTATAACGGTGGTAACAGTTCCCACGATACCAATAAGCAGGATAGCCAGGGAAATAATATTGATAGAGAAGAACCCGTGCTGTAATATTTCTCCAAAATCCGCATGGATATCAAATTCCTCTCCCTGTATTTCGGCGGAATATCCCTCCGCTGCCGGTGATGACGCTGATGCTGCTGTCCTGCCATCGTCCTGGAAATGTCCATGGATAGGAGATGTCCCGGCCGCAGATACCGCCCCTGCTTTCGCGCCGGCCTGCCGTTCCCCGGACATTTCCTGCATCTGCCTCATGATCTCCTGCTTAAAACACAGGGCGGTCTCCTTCTTCAATACGATCTTTACGTCCGTACTGTCAGCAGTGGAGCGGCTGTTTGTATCTAATTTCAGTTTACATGTCCCGATAAGCATCTCAAAAAGATTTTGCTCTACATTGATATTGGATATATTGCGGATCCCGATCGTATCCTTCTTCCTGTTCAGTGTTTCCCGCTCTATGACGATAGCATTTTCCTGAATAGATATATATGTCTTTGCCCATACAAACACCTGCCATCCGACCAGCACAAACAGAACCAGGAAGATTCCCAGATTGATCAGCATGCCGTTTCCGCTTAGAAGCTGCATGCCGATCTCTGTAATGTTCCTGATATCTCCCATATTCTCCAGAAGCTGGGGCACTAAGATGATCAAAAGTGCGATCAGTATGCCGCCTGTCCGCTCCACAACGATCGATATATGATTACGAAACCTTTTATTCTCTTCCATAATGTGCCCTCTGTTCTTCTCTCTGTTCTGCCACGATCTCGTTAATCCTCTTTCGAAGGCTCTGTGCAAGCTGTTCGGCCTTCTCCTCTTCAAGGAAAGAAAGTGTCACGTCGCCGCCGCCTGTCGTTACTACCATCTTTGCCACCTTGAATATCTGGTCAATGGGACCTTTTTTAGTCTGGAGCTTATGTAATCTCTCGATAGGAACGATGTTACGTTTCACAAACAGATATCCCTCGATCACATCAATACATTCGTCATTGATACAATACCTGTAACGGTGATAGCGGAAATAAGGACTGATCAGCACATCCGCCAGTGTCAGCGCCGCAAGGATGAGCAATATCCATTTTCCGACAGTGATATCCTGCGGAAAGATCCAAAAGATTCCTGCTGCCCCCAGAACAGCCAAAACAATCGCCCCTGTTATGATTCCTGCCACGTACATAGAACACAACGCCCGCTTTGACAATTTTTCATACATCATACGTTTTCCTCCATTACTTCTGAGCCAGATATTCTTGTAAACGCCACTGCATCCAATATACACTGATCCCAGCTTACGATCGGCGCTCCACTTCCAACTCCTTTCAGTTCACTGCAGTCGCAGGTATTGTTCTTCTTTTTGAACTTCGCCGCATACTCTCTCGTATTCTTATATGTATCCGCTTTAGTCAGTTTTCCGACGCTGTTCTCCATGCCGATGTCCATGAGCCCACCTGACATGGCGCCGCACATGTCCGTCATACCCATTCCCAGGCCAAATCCCTCTGCAATGCGGAACATGGTTTCCTCGTCCACTCCGGCCTCTTCACAGAAGGAACAATCTACTGCCTGCGCACATACTAATGCTTTCTCTGCTTTTGTATTCATTTCTGTTTTCTCCTCTCTGTCCTGCTCCACACAGCATTCCGCTCTGACTTCCTTAGTGCCTCACTGTATACTGTTGGATACTGTCTACAAGTATATCAGCAGGACGGCGAAAGCGCAACCCGCCGCCGTCCTGTCTTTTGCTCTCTTTGCACGGTCATTTTATTTCTCAAGGTGCTCCTCTATCCGCAGAAGCTGATTATACTTGGCCACGCGCTCGGAACGGCAGGGTGCTCCCGTCTTTATCTGTCCTGTGCTAAATGCCACGGCAATATCTGCTATGAACGGATCTTCGGTATCCCCTGACCTGTGAGAGATGATCGTGCGGTATCCGGCCTCCTGCGCCGTCCTGATCGTCTCAAACGCCTCCGTCAGCGTACCGATCTGATTGACTTTGATGAGCACTGCGTTCGCCGCTCCCATTTTGATCCCTCTTATCAGCCTCTTTGTATTTGTCACAAAAAGATCGTCACCGACAAGCTGGACTCTGCTGCCGATCCGCTCTGTCAGAAGCTTCCAGCCGTCCCAGTCTTCCTCATCAAGAGGATCTTCGATAGAACAAATCGGAAATTCTGACATCAGTTCCTCGTAAAAAGCTATCATATCCTGTGTAGTCCTTATGATCTCACCGCCCTGTCCTCTGCTCTCGCCGGGGAAAAAGTAACCCTTTCGCTCTGCGTCATAGAGCTCTGATGCCGCCACATCCAGAGCGATCATAATGTCTCTCCCCATATGGTAGCCGGCATGCTCCGCCGCGTCTCTTATTATACGAAGGGCTTCCCTTGCGTCCTTAAGATCCGGGGCAAAGCCGCCCTCATCTCCCACACCTGTATACATTCCCCGCCCTTTTAGCACAGACTTTAAAGAGTGATAAACTTCCGCGCACATGCGCAGACGCTCCCGGAAGGTGGTCTCCCTTACCGGAACGATCATAAATTCCTGAATGTCCAGCGCGTTGTCTGCATGGGCTCCCCCGTTTAGTATATTCATCATAGGAACAGGCATTGTCTTCCCCCTGACGCCGCCCAGATAACGGTAAAGCGGCACTTTCAGGGCCGCAGACGCTGCCCTTGCCGCCGCCATGGACACTCCCAGCAATGCGTTCGCGCCAAGAGCGCTTTTGTCTTCGGTTCCGTCTGCCCTGATCAGAGCCTGGTCGATCTCCTCCTGATCAAAAACATTCTTCCCAATAACTGCCTGGGCGAGACGGCTGTTCACATTTTCCACTGCCTGCTCCACTCCTTTGCCAGCATAACGGAGTTCCTTGTCGCGCAGCTCCACCGCCTCGTATTTCCCCGTAGAAGCCCCTGACGGAACCGCAGCCCTGCCGACGATATCCTCTCCTGCCAGCACTTCCGCCTCAATGGTTGGATTTCCCCGTGAATCAAGGATCTCTCTCGCATATATATCTGTGATTGGTAAATGTCTCTCCATAACTGATATCCTCCACGAATGTCGTTCTCGCAAACAGTAACTCTAAGCCTTAGTTTTTCCTGACAATACATTCTTAATGCGTTGACTTTTCATATTCCAGAGATTACAATTCGATTTAGATATTAATTACACTTTATGTTTTCCGACGAAACAAAAGAAAACACAGGGGGCACTTATGAAAAACCGCTTTCAGTATTTTTTTATGCTGACATTCAGCACTCTTCTCATTGCATTCGGAACTTATTTTTTCAAATTTACCAATAACTTTACATTCGGGGGCATCACAGGCCTTGCGGTCCTTGTCGCAAAGGCCGGGGTTATCTCCGCCGGAGATTTCAACCTGATCATGAGCATGCTCCTTCTCGTGATCGGTCTTTTTGTGCTGGGGAAGAAATTCGCAGCAAAAACCGCATACTGCAGCATCCTTCTCTCATTCGCGCTCTCTGCTTTAGAGAGGATCTATCCAATGAGCAGTCCTTTCACAGACCAGCCTATGCTGGAACTATGCTTTGCCATCGCTCTTCCCGCCCTGGGTTCGGCCATCCTCTTTAACATCGGCGCTTCCAGCGGCGGCACGGATATCGTTGCCATGATCCTCAAAAAATATTCCAGCTTTGACATCGGACGAGCGCTGCTCATATCAGACGCCCTGATCACGGGCGCGGGCTTCTTTATTTTTGATATAGAGACAGGCCTCTATTCCCTTCTTGGTCTGGCGATCCGTTCTTTTATGATCGACACCTTTATTGAAGGATTTAACCTGTCCAAATATTTCAATGTCGTGTGCGATCACCCGGAACCAATCTGTGATTTCATTGTCCACACCCTTAACCGCAGCGCCAGCGTATGCCATGCCAAGGGCGCTTATTCAGGCAAGGATAAGTATATCATTTTCACTGCCCTCAACCGGGTACAGGCTGTACGGCTTCGTAACTTTATCCGCGAAAACGACAAAGAAGCCTTCATCCTGATCTCAAACACAAGCGAGATTATCGGAAAAGGCTTCCATAATATCTGACCGCAAAACAGATTGTCAAAGGCTCTGACATCCTTCAGGCCAGTCCACGTCAGGCTCATTTACTCATGCCTCCGGGCTTTCTCAATGAAAATAATGATCCCCGATCTGCATCCCGTATCCTCCGGTGCTGAAATAGAGGCAGTCCCCCACCGGATTACTGCCTGCCAGGGCATCCTGCGCAGCCTGTCTCGCAGAATCGGTATACTCTCCGCTGGAGAGCACAGAATCAAGCCATCCTGTCATCGCAGGAGTAAACTGCCCAGACTGGTAGATGACTTCCCTGATAGAATTCGGATAAGAGCCGCTGCGCACACGGTTCATGACCACAGCTCCTACAGCTACCTGTCCCTCATAGGGCTGGTTCCCTGCTTCGCAGAAGATGAGCGCCGCCAGAAGCTCCTGATCTGCCGCCGGGACATTATAGGAAACGGCCTGCGCCTCTTGCTGTGCAGCAGCCTCCGCCGCCTGCTCCTCAGCCAGTCTCTTTGCTTCTTCCGCAGCTTTTTTCTCTTCCTCGACTTTAACGAGGTACGCCTCATACGCTTCTTCTACTGTTTCCTTTGTATCTCCAAACACTTCCCCGCAGATTCCGTCTGCGTTTACGGAAAAATTCCATCCAAAAGATTGTATTTCAATATTTGTTTTGGCCGTATCTGCCCTGACTTCTGCCGCCATGCTCGTAAATCCTGTCATCAGTACAGTGCCCGCCGCGGCTGCATACGCCGTGAGCAGAATACGTCTCTTCTGATCATGTTTCATATACTCCTCCTATAAACATTTTATTGCAACATCTTTACAGATATATTTAAAATATATGCTTATATTTTCATATATATTACAGATATTACAAAAATGTTACAAAAAGTATTGTAGTATATGAACCGAATATTGTCAACTATTTGATTTACAAAATAATTTTAGCCCTTTGGCCGGCAGCCTTTCTCCTCCATATCATAAACTGTCAGTCATCAGAAAATATCAATGCATACGGAATATTGGACTAATCTTTTTATAGATCAGAAACACAACGGCTGACACAATAGCACCCTTCAGCAGATTAAAAGGAGCCACCGCAAATATAACAAATGTCGTTAAGCTGTTGATAGCCGGATTTACTGCTGTTCCCATCCCCACCAACGCGTCGATGGGCATTCCGAAAGCAGTAGAATACACTGGCAGGAGCACGAACGCATTGATAATACACCCCGCTGCCGTCATCACCAGCACGCCTGCTATCATTCCAATAAGAGCACTCTTTCTTGTTCTGTTTCTTTTGTAGATGATCCCTGCCGGAACACAGAGAGCGCATCCGATGATGAAATTCGCCAGCTCTCCAACTCCCGCGGTGTCTGTCCCCGTAACTACAAAATTCAAAAGTATCTTTACCAATTCTATTGCCGCTCCCGCAACCGGGCCCAGAGCAAAGCATCCAACCATCACAGGCACTTCGCTCAGATCAATCTCATAAAATGAAGGGGCAAACGGCAGGGGAAACTCGAAGAGCATCAGGATGATGGAGATTGCTGCCAGCATCCCTGTCTGCACGATCACCTTTACCCTGCTTTTCCGGATTGTCTGTACTGTTGTTTTTGCTTCCATAGTTTTTCTCTCCTTTTCTTCTGCGCTGTGCGCACGCTTTATTTTGAAAAGGCAATCTTCACGGAAATCCTGCCATAAAAATACACCTATGCCGCGATAAAAAAGATCCCGACCGCGCACATAGAAAAACCCCGGATGAAATATCCGGGGTACTGTTCCTTAATTTTTACGGTATTCTTATCCGATCTTCCAATCTGACAAGAACGAATCTCTTCTCTCATCCAGACTATACTGTCGGTACCGGAATTCTATCCCATATGAGAAAGTCACCGGTTCAGCCGCTTATAAAAGCGGGTCGCGGACTATACCGCCGGTTGGGACTTGCACCCGACCCCGAAGATTTATTCCTTTTACAGATATTAATATAACTCTTTAAAAGAGAGATTTCAAGAAATTTTTTTATAGCCGATTACACCTCAATACCGTTCGACTTGCATAACGCATATCCACAGAAGTTACGATCACACAAAAAATTGTTTTAAAGATTGTTCATAATCCATTCAAAAGTTCATCACATTTTTTACACAACTATTTTTTATACTATAACTGTTCTTAAAGAAGAACACTTTTTCATAAACTTTTTCCCCCTTTGAGCCACATTGAATGTGGCTCATCCTTTTTGTTCGAAAAAGCAAGCGTATATTTATAGAAAAACCGTGTACCTCTTATGGGGTACACGGCGCAAGTCATATATTTGTTCTATTATTTGTCGTTCATCCTATCATCCTGCCCCGCAGCTTTCCCCACATATGAGCTTGGACATATTCATATGCCTTGTCATATATGAAGAGACCGATCTGGCCGCCCGCCAGCACCCCGATCAGAACTGCGTCCGATATCGTCCTCCCAAAGAGCAGACCGCGAAAAAGGAACACGGCCGGAATATATACAATATTAAAAATCACATATTTTGATATCCAGAAGAACGCTTTACGATTCTCATAATGCGGGCGCTTTTCCAGCCATCTCCATACGGCCTCAATCCCCCAGATGTAGAATCCCATCGCTGCAAATGTAAATACATAAAACTTGTTTGGCGCGGTGATAAGACCGAGCAGGACAGCCGCTATATAGAACACGGCGCCGATGCGCAGCCCGAATTCTCGGATGACGATCCCTACGAAGAAAGATGCCGCCGCCAATAAAAACAAGGTGCTTGTCTCAATCACGCTCCCCAGAGCCATAAATACGACGGTGAGCGCAAGAAGCAGACCGCCGAATGCCAGTGTCTTTGCTTTTACATGCATGAACACAGATCTCCTCCCATACATTCACAGAGCTGATCCGCGATAAACAGATCACAGCACATATTTCCTGTTCCGCAGGATGATCCTCCCATACCGTAACCGCTTCCGTACGGACTATTCTGATATCTCCTGCTGCTGAACTCCAACTGATTCAAAAGCTGACGGTACTGCAGATTGTTCGGTTCCATATTGACTGCCTGCGCCGCATGGTCTCTGGCAAGTATATTATTCCCCGTTCCTGCATTGGCGCATCCGCTTAAATAGTACCAGAGCGCAGATCTCTCCGTTACCTGATCCAGAGTATTCAACGCTTCCCGGTAGCGTCTGCTGTTAATATAGTTGGCCGCCGCCTGAAGCCGGGGATCAATCTCCCCGCTCTGATAGCCGCCGTATCCTGATGAACTCCCATAGCCGCCCGAACTTCCGGCGCCGCCATAAGAATAACCGCCCGAACTTCCCGAAGAGCGCTCGCGCATAATCGTATCATAAGCCTCCTGCACTTCCTTGAACTTCTCCTCCGCCAGATCGGCAAGCGGATTGTCCACATTGGCATCCGGGTGATATTTCCTCGTCAGATCCCTGTACGCTTTCTTTATCTGATCATCCGACGCGCTCGGTGATACGCCGAGCACCTCATATGGGTTTTTGGCCATTTCTCTGATCCTCGCTTTTCTTCATCTGTATCTTATTATAACGACTCCAGACTCCATCATACAATATATTCCGCAAAATGTCTACATCCACAAGGCACGGCAGACGTTCAAAAGACGCCGCACTTTCTGCGATCATCATACACAGAATTTCCTTTATCCTCTTCTCGTAATCCGCCTGAAGGCAGACCTCGCGAAGCGGGTTATATCTCCCCTTTTTTAAATCCTCCGGGAGATCCTCATAGGCATCCATAATATAAATAAATTTACCCATGAAGAATCCCATCTGCCGCAGTTCTTTCTCCCAGACATCTTTTCTGTATACAAAAAGCTCCGCCATCAGCCGTCCGAAGCAGCCTGCCGTCCTGTCGATATCCGTGCTCTGCTCTCTCTCGCACTTCGAAAGTTCCTTGAGCGAACAGCGGATCGCCTTGCTCTGCCTTGGATAAGCTTCGATGATGCTCCGTACTTTTCCTCTCACCATATTTTTTGTGAAAAAGCTCGCGACCTTCCGTTCGTCCTTCCAGTCGTCTTCCATATGATAATATGCCAGCAGGACATTCATTGCCGCAGCGTAAGATGTAATCTCATTTCTCAGCATGGGCTGTTTCCTTACAGGATGCACTTTGCAGGAGTGCTGCTCCTGCACAGTCTCACTCTCATATAAAGAAGAAAGCAGGATAATAGCAAACGTCATGTCATAAGTGAGCGTCATCTGGCCGGCAAAACCGTACTCCTCTTTAAGCGTGCGGCACAGCCCGCAGTAATATGCCTTATATTTTCTGAAATCTTTTACTTTCAATTCCGGTTCATGTATTGTCACATAGCCAAACATATTCCAACTCTTCTCCCGGTATTTTCTTTGCAAGCCACGGCTCACTGATATAACCCCCACACAGTGGGGCATGCCGCAAATGCAGATTGAATTGCGCTTCGCGCAATTATTATACCACAAGTACATATTATTTGTAAGAAAATAAGAAGCAGGACGGGAAAATCACTCCACCTCGTAGTTGTATGACATTCCGCCTCTGAACATAACATCCGCATACACTGAAGGCCCGTTCCCTGAAAGGAAGCCGCTTCCTACTGCTTTCAGATGCTCCGCTATGATGCTGATATCTGCCTGCGAGCGGACAGTCAGTTCATCGTCCATATCCGGATAAGACAGATATTCCACATCATCAGAAAGTTCCGACAATATTGCGTCTATTTTCCCGCTCTCTATGATCTCGTCTGACAGATACATCCGTATCGTCGATACTTCCTCCGGGTTGATCTTCATACGCAGCTTATAACCGTATCCTTCCAGACATGCAAGTGTATGTTCAAAGCTTTCATAAATGTACTGGCTTCCCAAAAGGATCCTGCCGGGGCCGGACCCGGCCTTGGGTAATACATACGATGATTCCATACCGTACGAAGCATCGGTATTTTCTGTTTCACCAGAATCTTTCGTATACAGTTCTATCTCCCCGACAGGCGACGCGTCCGCCAGTATGCGGATATCCGCTTCCATCAGGTCCTTTCTATATGCCGCCAAAAGCGTGTCCCGCTCTTCCTCTGTAAGCTTCATCACATCTGTGTCTCCCCCATAGACATCCCTCAGTGATATGGACATGCTGCTGTCCCCTTCTACCATAAACACCGGAAATAATTTCTGTCTGTATCCATCATCCCGACAGAGCTCCTCCAGCGCTGAGAGGATCGTTTCACGCTCCACGCAGTAATCCCTTACCACCTTTCTTCCGCTTTTCAGCTTATAACATATCGTTGTATCGATATAATTCGCGGAATCAGCCTCCTCAATATCTCCACTGTAAATATTCTGCGGATCAATCCCATTTTCAGCATTCTTCACTCCTTCTTCCGCAAGAAGATAGATCGGTGTAAAATTCTCTGTAAATACGCCGTATGTCTCGATCTCTTCTAACTCTTCCCTTAATTCTGAAGGATACTCGAAGTATCCTGTGAGGAAATAGGAGCGCAGACTCATGCTCTCTACTTTATCCTCCTCCGGCAAATACGCGTCATATCCGAACAGATCGAACCGAAAGACACACAACACTGCAAATACCGTGCCGATACAGATCAGAGACGATCTCCAGCCATTGAGCAGCATCTTCAAGTCCTGCTGATAAATAAACTCAACCACCCCGCAGAGAAGCACGACCGCGAAGAAGCAGAGAAAGAACAGCCACCTTGTCCCCTCGATCCCCACAAACTGACTGACAAATATCCCGCAGAACAATGCCGCCGGGATACAGATCAGCACCTTGAACACAGGTGCCATACCTGAAAATGAAAGCGCTCTCCCCGAAGCTTCGGCAGGATAGATCCTATACAAAAGAACCGCCCCGGCCAGAAGAACGACTATCATAAGGATGACAAAAAGCAGCTTCAGAAAACTGACTGTCTCGCCGGTCGTCTCTTGGATCGCATCAATAAATGCTCCTGCGGGAGAAGCATATATGGCGAGCCGGTCTAAAAAGGAACTGTCCGCGACGCTGTATGTTTGAAAAAATGTTGATTTCAGCAAAGGGATCATGCCAAATGCAATGGCCGGATATACCGCGATCACCAATGACGCAAGGATGCCTGTCACTGTCTGTCCTGTCAGAACAGCCGCCAGGATGCAGACATTATAGACTACAAGGAACGCAAGAATCCCCCCTGCTGCCGCCAGCTCCATCTTTCCGAATATCTCCGGCGTCATGATATTGTAGGCAGCGCCCGCAAGAGCCGTAAGCCCGGAACAGATCACATAAGGAATCACGAAGATAATAACTCCTGAGAAGTAACTGACCGTGAACCACTGACCTCTCTTTAATGGAAAGGAGTGATAAAAGTCTGACCTTTCCCGTGAATGAATAAAACTGTAACCTGTAAGAGCGCCAAGAGCCCCAAGCAAGATGATGGCGTATGCGACAAATGTGATATCGTATCCGTTGACCATCGTCGGCATCATATCCTGAATATACTCTGTCCAGTAAGCCCGGCGGTTCGGATCGTTCCCGCCCAAATAGCTGTCTATACAGAGCATGGCGTGTACGGGCATCCCCAGAAAGAGAACAATGCCTGTCAGGGCAGCAAGCCATCCTCTGTGACGGATATCTTCCCGAATCAGTTTAATATAAGAAATCTTTGATGTCATAGCCTGCCACCTCCGTTTCACTAATAAATATTTCTTCTAAAGTAAGCGGGAGCGCTTCCGCAAACAAAGGCTCCTGCTCCTGGGCCAGTCCCAGCACTTGCCCGCGTTCCCCCCGGACTGTCAGGGTCAGCACCGAGCCGGAGCGCTCCATCTTCAGGATGTGAAGCGACCGGATCAGTTCCTGTTCCTTATGGGTGTCAGGGATCACACACTGCAGCTTACAGATATTGCATTTGATCTGATCCAGATCCTCTGTCAAAAGAAGTTTACCCTCATGTAGAAGCCCCACACCGTCACAGATATCCTCAAGTTCTCTTAAGTTATGTGAAGAGATCACCGGAGTAAAATCCCGGTTCATGATCTCCGACGCGAGCAGACTTTTGACCGCCTGCCTTACCACAGGGTCCAGGCCGTCAAAGGTTTCATCGCAGAGAAGATATTTCGTCCTCGCGCACAGCCCGAGAAGAATGGACACCTGTTTTTTCATTCCCTTTGAAAAGGAATTGATCTTCCGCTTTTCGTTCAGGTTGAATTGCTTCACCAGACTGTCGAACATCTTCTTGTCAAAGGTGGGATAAAGCAGCATAAAGTAATCCCTCATCAACCGGATATCTGCATTAGGGAAATAATACGGTGAATCCGATAAAAAGCAGACCTGTGCTTTTGCCGCAGGGTTTTCAAATACCGGCTCGCCATCTACAAGCACTTCTCCTCCATCCGGCCTGATAATACCGCTGATCATGCGCAGAAGGGTACTCTTTCTCGCGCCGTTCGATCCTACCAGACCGAAGATCATCCCTTCCTTAATGGACGCTGTGATATGATCCGCAGCATGGATATCACGGAAATGTTTATCAATATTATTCAGCTCGATCATGTGGATCCTCCTTTTGGTAAATGCGGTCAATGACCTGAATATATTCTGCTTTTCGAACGCCCAGTTCCTTTCCTCCCGTAACGAGCCGCTTAAGTTCATCCAGAAGCGAGGCCTTCTTCTGCTGCATAAGTGCGGAACTGTCCGCCACAAAATTCCCTCTTCCTTTCACCGGATAGATATATCCCTGCTGTTCTAACAGGGAATATGCCTTCTGTATAGTGTTCGGATTGATGGACAACTCAACCGCCAAAGTCCGCACAGACGGCATCTGCGTATCCGGCTTTAGAACGCCTATTAAGATAAGCGCCTGAAACCGCTGCGTGATCTGTTCGTAGAGAGGCAGTTTGCTCTGGTAATCAATGGTTATCATGGTATCCCTCTTCTCTGATACAAGTGTATGAAGTGTATTATTTCATATAGTACACTAAATATAACACGGCAGTATAAGGAAGTCAACATGAATACATAACAGTCCGGAAATACTTGTATATCTTTCTTTTTAGTGCTATGATATCTCTGTTCAGCCGAAACGGCCCGATAGCAAAAGACGCGGCCCGCCGGCGGCAGATGCCTGTCTTTTTTGACAGAATCAGAAAGGAAATAAAAAGCGTGACCTATAAAGAAGCAAGGGTATATTTGGAGGAAATGTCCAAATACGGAAGTGTACTTGGCTTGGATACGATTCGAGGTCTGCTGCGTGAGCTTGGCGATCCACAGGAGAGCCTCCGGTTCATACATATCGCAGGAACGAACGGAAAGGGATCTGTGCTTGCATACACTTCCACCATTTTAAGTGAAGCAGGATACAGGATCGGGCGGTATGTATCACCGACAGTCATCTCCTATCTGGAACGGATACAGGTTGACGGTATGTGGATTTCGGAAGATATGTTCGCGCAGATGACATCACAGGTAAGAGATGCTATCGCCCGCTTAGAGGAAGCCCATAAACCGCTTCCCACGGTCTTTGAGACTGAGACGGCGATAGCCTTTTTATATTTTAAGGAAATACAGTGTGACCTTGTGATACTCGAAGCAGGGCTCGGCGGAGCGCTGGATGCCACAAATATCATACGAAACACTGTCTGCGCAGTCTTTTCCACAATCAGCCGGGATCACGTCGGAGTCATCGGCGATACGATCGAAGAGATCGCTGAGAATAAAGCAGGGATCATCAAGCCCGGATGCACCGTTATCTCGTCAGGGCAGGCCCTTTCCGTGACAGAGATCCTGAAAACATGCGCCGCCCGCAATGGATGCTGCTTTATACAGGCAGAATCGGAACAGGCAGAGATACATCGGGCAGACTATCGGGAAATGGAGCTTTCCTATAAAGAATACACTCATCTGACCACCTCTTTATCAGGCAGATATCAGATCACTAATTTGTGCACTGCCCTCGAGGTGATCCGTTACCTTCACACAAATGGGTATCCCATCAGCGGGAAAGCTGTAAAAAACGGAACAGCACATACGGTCTGGCAGGGAAGATTTACCTGTATCGGAGAGTCCCCCGTCTTTATCCTTGACGGAGCGCACAATGAATCCGCCGCGCTTAAGCTCAAAGAGACAGTTGAAAACTATTTCCCCGAAAGAAAGCTCATTTTCATCATGGGGGTATTCCGGGATAAAGAATATGACCGGATCGCGGAAGTCATATGCCCGCTCGCTTCCTCTGTCTACACAGTAGAACTTCCCGATAAAAAGCGGGGACTCCCGCCTGGGGAACTAGCGGAAGCGGTACGCAGATACTGTCCCGATACAACGGCAGTAACCGCCGGAAATAACAGCATATCAAAGGCAGTTGCAATGGCACTGGCAGAAGCACGGGAAGATGACGTGATCCTTGCTTTCGGCTCCCTGTCTTATCTGAAGCTGGCAGAGACAGCCTATGCTGACGCTATATCAGATAAACCATATCAAACGAAAAAACAAGATACAAACAGTGGGAGGAAACTCTTATGATAGATCAAAAGAAGATAGAACAGGCGGTACGCCTCATGCTGGTGGGTATCGGTGAGGACCCCGCACGGGAAGGCCTTCGCGGCACACCGGAACGCATTGCCCGCATGTGCGAAGAACTATTCGGCGGAATGCATGAAGATGCTCAAGAACATCTCTCCCGGACATTTTCCGTGAATACAAGTGAAATTGTGGTCGAGAAAGACATCTCCTTCTATTCTATGTGCGAACACCACATTCTCCCTTTCTATGGGAAGGCCCACATCGCCTATATCCCCGATGGAAAGGTCGTAGGTTTAAGCAAGCTGGCGAGAACAGTCGAAGTTTTTGCCAGACGGCTTCAGGTCCAGGAGCAGCTCACCGGACAGATCGCGGACGCGCTGATGGAATATATGCAGCCAAAGGGCGCACTGGTAATGCTGGAAGCCGAGCACATGTGCATGACCATGCGCGGCATTAAGAAACCGGGCAGTCAGACCATCACTCTGGCAAAACGGGGTGTATTTGAAACTGATCCTGCGCTGGAAGAGAGATTTTTCCGCATGATAGGGCGATGACAGCGGATGCAGCAGAACATGATATCTTACAGAACACGACATATGATAAAAGCGGGAGCGGATAATATGAATCGGGTAAATGCCATCATCACACATCCTGTATATCGGGAATATTATGATCGGCTTGAGGAGCTGGAACAGGACCGCACCTTCTGCCGTCACCAGATGACGCACCTTTTGGACGTGGCTCGGATCGCTTATATCCGTTCTCTCGAAAACAGCCTTGATCTGGACAAGGAAGTAATCTACGCCGCGGCAGTTCTCCACGATATAGGCAAGTCTCTTCAATATGAAAAGAATGTTCCCCACGAGATATCCGGAGTTGAGATCGCGGAAAAGATCTTAGGCAGTCTCCCTGCAGAGTTGGAATTTTCTGCGGAGGAAATGCGGCAGATCCTAACAGCGGTCCGGGGACACCGCAGACTGCGCGAGGACGCGGAGCCTCTGGAGAGACTGCTTTATGAAAGTGACAAGGCATCGCGGATGTGCTTTGCATGTCCCGCAGAGCGGGAATGTGACTGGAGTATTGAAAAGAAAAACATGGAGGTAACGATTTGATCATCGGAAGCAGAGAATTTAACACAGAAAATAACACATACATCATGGGTATCCTCAATATGACGCCTGATTCCTTCTCAGACGGCGGCCGTTACAATAGCCTTGACGCCGCTCTCTTCCACGCCCGCCAAATGGTGGATGAAGGCGCGGACCTCCTCGATATCGGAGGGGAGTCCACACGCCCGGGACATATACAGATATCAGATTCCGAGGAAATAGAACGCGTTGTCCCGGTTATCGAGCGTCTAAAACGTGAGTTTGACACTCCCATTTCTATCGACACTTACAAAAGCACGGTAGCAGAAGCGGCTCTGTCTGCGGGCGCTGATCTGGTAAATGACATCTGGGGGCTGAAATACGACGAAAAGATGGCGGATCTCATCTCCAAAAGCGGTGCGGCATGCTGCCTGATGCACAACCGGAAAACGGCGGAGTATAATGATTTCGCAGAAGATTTTTTAGAAGATATGCAGCAGTCTGTAGAAATCGCTGACAAGGCAGGTATCAATCACGACAAGATCATCCTTGATCCGGGTGTAGGTTTTGGCAAGACATACGAGATGAATCTTGAGATCATCAGCCGCTTAGAAATCCTTCACCAGCTTAAATTTCCCCTCCTTCTCGGAACTTCCCGCAAATCTGTCATCGGACTGACTCTGGATCTCCCTGCGGACCAAAGGGAGGAAGGCACTCTAGTGACCACTGTCTATGCGGTCCAGAAAGGCTGCGCCTTTGTCCGAGTCCATGATGTGGGAAAAAATAAACAGGCGGTCCGCATGACACAGGCATTAATGCGAAAGCACAACTTATAGGACAGCAACAAATACGATGGCAGCACATCTCAGAAAAGAGGGTGAAAATATGATACACACTGTATATGATAAGATCAAAATTCAGGATTTAGAAGTATTTGCAAACCACGGAGTATTCCCGGAAGAAAACGTGCTGGGGCAGAAATTCCTCGTCTCGGCCGTACTTTATACCGACACCCGGAAAGCCGGCATGAGTGATAATCTGTCCGCGTCCATTAATTACGGCGAGATCAGCGCTTTCATCGACCGTTATCTAAAAGAGCATACGTTCAAGCTGCTGGAACGGGCGGCTGAGGCATTGGCGGAAGAACTTCTCCTCCACACTCCAGGACTCGCGAAAATAAATCTGGAGATCAAAAAACCGTGGGCTCCCGTAAAACTCCCCCTCAAGACTGTCAGCGTGGAGATCGAGCGCGCATGGCATACAGCTTATATCGCCCTTGGTTCCAATATGGGTGACCGTGAAAAATATATAAATGACGCGGTAAAGGCTCTTGATGCTGCGCACGGCTGCTCCGTGACAGAGGTATCCTCTCTGATTGAGACGCCGCCCTACGGAGTGACGGATCAGGCAGACTTTTTAAACGGGTGCCTTAAACTTAGCACCATTCTCTCCCCAGAGGAAGTGCTTGCCGAACTCCATCGTATCGAGCAGACGGCCGGCAGAGAGCGCGTCCTGCGCTGGGGACCCAGAACACTGGATCTGGATATCATATTCTACGATGATCTTGTTTTAGAAAGTAAAGAGCTGTGCATTCCCCACGTGGAGATGCATAAAAGGCTCTTCGTATTGGGTCCCCTGTGCGAGATCGCACCATATAAGAGACATCCCGTATATGGGAAGACAGTGTGGGAGATGAAGGCGGAAGTACAGGGAGAACACGCGGATTAAAAATATTGTTTCGAAGATAATCTGTAGATGGATCAGGAGACTTTGGAGAAATTTGACGGAAATAATTGAACTCCTGGGATGCAGCGCCAATCCGTCAAATGGCACATACTTATGTGAAACGAGTTATGCCATTTGACGGATTGTTTTTAGCTGAATCTCAGGAGTTTTAGTATTTCTCAAATGTTGGAACTACTCAGCCTGAAGAACTTTGTATTTTCCTTCTTCAACAACAACGACTGTCGGCTGCTTTGTCGGCTCGCCGTCCTCGCCCCATGTGATCTGTTTTCCTGTAAGTCCGTCGATCTGGATCTCTGTCATCGCTGTCTTCAGAGCATCACTCATGTCGGAAATGCTCATATCCGGTGTGACGTCTGCTTTCTCAATCGCTGCTTTGAGTACATAGACACAGTCATATGCATCTGCCGCGAACTGGTTCGGTGTTCCGCCGAACTGAGAGTCAAAGTCTGACACAAATCTCTGTGTGGCCTCATCCTCTGCATCCGCTGTAAACGGTGTGAGGAACATCAGCCCCTCAGCCAGCGCTGTGTCAAATCCGTCCAGCGCAAGAAGTCCGTCCATGCCGTCGCATCCGAACCACTTCGGCTCAAAGCCCATCTTATCTGCCTGCGCGAGAATCAGAGATGCCTCCTGATAGTAGATTGGAAGGAACACAAGCTCAGCGCCTGCATCTTTTGCCTTCTGGAGCTGTACGGAGAAATCTGTCTTACTGTCCGCTGTAAATGCCTCTGCGGATACGACGTCGATCCCTGCTGTATCCGCTTCCTCCATAAACTTCTGATAGATGCCTGAAGAATATGTGTCGGAGCTGTTGTAAATGACCGCTACCTTTTCCGCAAGACCGTTCTCGGAAATATAATCTGCTGACGCTTTACCCTGGTTCGGGTCAGAGAAGCACATACGGAATGCATTGTCATACTGGATACTCTCAACAGCCGTAGCTGACGGTGTGAGCTGGAACATATTGTCGGCATGAGATTCCTCAACGACAGCCGTACACGGTGTGGATGTGACTGTACCGATGAGCAGCTGCATGCCCCAGTCCTTCAGCGTGTTGTACGCGTTGACTGCCTTCTCGGAATCAGACTGGTCATCCTCGAACTGATACTCAATCTGATAACCGTTGATGCCGCCGTCCGCATTGATCTCGTCAACTGCAAGCTGGATACCGTTCTTTACGGCAGTTCCATAAATCGCGTTATCGCCTGTCGTAGGTCCGATGCCTCCAATCATGAATACATCCCCGCCGGATGCTGATCCACTGTCACCGCCGTCCTTGCTTCCGCAGGCTGCCAGTGAAAACACAAGTGCTGACGTAAGCGCTATGCTTGCTGCTTTCTTTAACATTTTCATAATACTTTTCCTCCTATCTCAAAATGCTAATGCTAATATCGTACTCTCACTCAAAGCATTTGTCAAGCAAAAACCGAACGCGCTCTTTTTCCACTTTCTCATTTTGTGCCGCCATACACAATTTTTTCGAGCCTGAAGGCCAGCAGGATCTCCCTCTCGGTCTCCATACCGCACTAAAGAATACTGTCTTTTAATTCTTCCAGAAGTTCTGTGTCCATCTTCTCAAGCTCCGCCCTCTTCCTCTCCCTTGATCATGTTCAGATAGCCTCCTTTGTCAATGTGCATCATGGTAACCTGGTTTCGGAAGCGCCGGAACCCGTAGACGCTGTCCACGTTGCGGATCAGAGACTGGAGACGTTCATCAGGCACGCAGACGATGAGCTGTAGTTCCAGCTCCCGCGCGTATCTTAAGCACACCTCGCTTCTTTCCTTGTCCATCTTGGAAAATGCTTCGTCCAGAAGCACCAGGCGTATCTTTGAATCCCGGTTGCTCTGCTGCATATACAGCATGGCGAACCCTGCAAGGAGCGCCACATATTTGGGGTTCTGACCCTCACCGCCAGAATCCACGCCCGCCATGTCATCCACATAGTTTTTCTTTTCATGGCCACTTTCATCAATGGTCTGCTCATACATACTGAAATTCAGGTAATTCCTGTAATCCGCGAAGCGCTCCATCTCCTGGCGGCGTCGTTCGCGCCCGGCCTCTTCCTCATCGCGCGGAGGCATGAATTTCTGTGTGAGGAGATGGATCTTCTGCTCATATTTGCGGAAGAATTCATCTTCCAGAAGGCTCATCTGCCCTTCCATACCGTCACGATCCACTACCTTGCTGTCCAGCTCTTCCGCCATCAGCATATCATAGAACTGTCCGTTTTCATTTTTCGCGGGCAGGATGTCGATCTGATAGATACTGTCGGAGAACCGTATCCTAGACAGCATCTGGTTGATCTGTCTGCGATGTCGGTACGCGGCTTTGATCTCTCCGTGTATAGTGGCGATCACATTATCACGCAGGGAATGATAGACGAGTTCATATTGTTTCTGAAACTCCTTCTTATATTTCGGTTCGAAATCTTTCCGGCATCTCTCCAGCGTCTTATCGTATACGCCATTATCATGCTCTACACCCGTAAAACCGTATGACGGATAAGCGTTATTAAACGCATTCCTTGCCTGGGTACGCTTATCTCTGGCCTTCTCTTCCTGGTCGGACAACTCTTCAAGCCTGTTCCTCTTTTCCTGCCGACAGGCGGCTTCACTTTTCTTTGACAGCGTCTCCTTCACCTCGGCAAGCAGCGTTTCATCCGGTATATAACCCTGTCTTAAAATTTCAAGCCGCTCTTCCAGATCGCGGATGTCACGCTCTGCTCTTCCTTTCATCTCTCCAAGACGTATCTGCTCTTTCTGTAGAGTAATCACTTCTTCCTCTTTGCCTTTGATCAGACCAGTCAGTGATGCCTCCCTCCTGCGAAGGTCTGCTGCCAGCGTCCCGTCTTTGAGCTCGTCAAGTTCTTTCTCCAGCCGCTCCTGCCTTTTAAAATATTCTTCTAATTCACCGGCCGCTCCGGCAAGACGGAGAAGCTGATCTGTTTCCTGATTCAGCCGCTCAAACTGCTGCGCTTCCTTGAGGACAGCTTCGGTCTGCCGCTGCGCGATAAGGAACTGCTGGAATTCCGTAATCTCTTCCTCCAGCTCTCTCAGCTTTGCCCTGGAAACTCTTGTACCGATACAGGCATTTTTCGTGTAGTCCTTTTTTCTCAGATGCCGGAACCTGTACCCGCTGTAGGAATAGCAGTCCGGTGTGACACCGTCATGCACTGTATCAAGCTCTTCCACGGTCTCACACTTCTGAATCTTTCCCAGATAGCGCTTTAAGCACCAGTCCACGTAGGATACATCCGTATGCACTGCCTCATAGAGAGAATTCTTCTCCGCGGAAGGTGAATCCCGTTTTACCGCCGCGCTGTTGATTAGATCCACCTCTTCAAACTGCTTCATCCTGCGGAACAGTTTTGCTGCGTCGAGAGCGTAAGCAGGCTCTGTTATCATGCTCCTTTTGATCCTTCCGAGACGCCCTTCCACAGCATTTTTCCATTTTTCATCCGTGATATCAAAAAGATCCGCAAGGATATGCACCTCGATCTTTCTCCCGTAACGATGGCTTAATTCCTGCTGCAACTCATGCCGTGCTTTCTTAAGGTCAGCCGGGTAAGGCTTTCGGTCATTGCGCATATCCTCTGCTGCGTCCGACTTCTCGCGCAGCTCCTTTTCCATCTCCCTGATGCCGCTCTGGATCTCGGACAGCTCATTTGAAATATTGTCAAAAGCAGCGTTGATATGGCGTTTCAACTCCCCGCAGACGGAAGCCGTCACTTCTCCCTGACGGAAATCCTGAATCAGCTGGAGCGCGCGGTTGCTCACATAGTCCGTGACCAGCTCGTCCTCCTCCCATCTTTTAAGCCCCTGTATGATAAGCCTCCACTGGGCGGAATTATTCTCAAGAAGACGGATGGTCGTCTCCAGTTCTTTTAATTCCTGTTTTTTCCGTCCATAGTCGCTCTCCTTGAGCCCGGCCTTTACGTCAACAAGCTCTGTGCGGGCATCTTCAAGCGCTGCCTGGAGTTCGTTCTGTTCCGCCTCAGCCTTTCCTGCCGCGTCTTTCAGCGATTCCAGATCGCTTCTGCGGGATTCCAGGCGCACAGTGCAGCCCTCGATATCGATATATTTCAAGATCTGCTCTGTGCGTACCTTGTCCGCGCGCACATTCGTCAGCTCCCGGTCACATCCCTGGATTGTATCAAGCATGGCGATTCTCTTCTCCAGATCCTCCACTCTCTCCTTGATCTCACGGTATGCCCCCAGCTGATCGCTGATCGCCGTTACCGTATCTTCCTGGCTCTTGGGGAACATATAATCCCGGATAAACTGTCCTGTCCCGCTTGTCATCTTAAGGGCGATGGCGCTCTTCTCCATAGTGATCATGCGCCCCGGCTCTACATAACCGAATATTATGTCATAGAGAGTGTTCAGATAGGCCTCTCTCGAAGGATAGACACGGTTCACATCTCCATGTCCCCGGTTGTCCTCACTGCGGCTCCTTTCTCCCGTCAGCTTCTTGATCTGGGCGATAGTGTAAGGCACGCCATTCTGAAGGTATCCGTCCTCCGGGAATCTGCCCGAATGGCTGAAATAATTATATTTTTTCAGCTCCACGTCCCCTTTTGACACCTCGAAAGCTGCGCCGACACAGGTCACGATATGATTCCCTGTATCCTCGATCTCCAGAACGATCTGGGAGCAGAAGTCCACTCCCCCGCGGTTGGCGCTTCCGTCCTTCTGGGCACCGCGCAGGTAGCTTAAGACGCTTCTTTTATTCTTTGAATCGTCTGCCGCCTTGTTCAGAAAATTGGCGGACACACTTCCGTACAGGACGACCTGTATGGCGTCCATAACAGTCGATTTTCCCGATCCGCTCTTCCCGCTGAACAGGTTCACATGCTCATGGAACTCAAGTATCTTGTGACTGATGCCGCCCCAGTTATTGATCAGCATCCTCGTAAATAATTTCTTCGGCTGTCTCAAGCTCTTCTGTCTCCTCTCTGTATTCCTCGATCAGTGCATTGATATCTCCTGCTGTCACATACATATTGATGGTACTGTAAATATAGATCGGCGTGTCATCCTCCACATCGCGCACCGCGCCGGGCACGTCGATCACCTGGTGCATACGCATCAGATACAGCGCCTCCCGCCATTGGACAACGGTGAGTTTCTCAGGGATCAGGTTCGCATTCTTCCCGTACTCACGCATTTCCTTAAGCGTCGTCACAGGAGCGTTCAGGCCCTCGCCCATGATCTTGTCCCGGTAAATGAGTTTCATCACCAGAAGGATAACCGTGGCAGTCAGACTTAGTTTCTCCATCTGCACGCCGTCGCCTGTCAGCCGGAAAACACGCTCCTGGGAATCATGGATGAGTTCACATCCTAATACGGATACATAATCCTCGATAAAACCCCTGTGTCTGGCACATGTCTCATACTGGGAATTGTCCCTTGGCGTCAGCGTGGCCGGATCGTACTTCACCTGTAAGATACATGTCTGCCGGAACAGCGCCTGTATGGTCTTTTTGATCTGTTCGCCCTCTGTGACAGACACTTCTTCTAAATATGTAAACATCCTCTAATCCTCCCGTATCTCAAGATCCGTAAACCGCAGCCCCCGGCCGTTCTCCTGCTCCGCGCCCAGAGTGATCTCTTTCTCGGTATGGGCTGTCTCCGTAGCCTCCTGCCAGATGAAGAACAGCTTCTCCAGATCTTCCACTGATCTTACCGTGTCCTTCGTTGTCCGGAAAACGCCGCCCGACTGGTTCTTCCTCTTAAATGCCTCCAATTCCTTCTGTGTATACAAGGGCTTCAGTACAAAAGAATCCAGCCCTTCACTCTCCCTGCTCTCTTCTGCCACTGCCTGGGGCGCGAATTCCACCCGGTCTGCTGATCTGCGCCTGTGCATGCTGTTCTCTGTCATCACGCTGTAAGGCCTGCTCATGGGTATCCGCTCTGAGAGCGCCCGGATCATCTCTTCCTTTCGTCCGCAGCGGTGGAGCATATCCACGAATATAATGGTCTGATCCTCCTGCGCGCCTTCTCTTAATACATAACGTATTCTCGCCGCCGCACGGCTGGCAAAAACGGTCTTCTGCTCGATCAGCTTATTGTATCTCTTCTCGATAGCGTCAAACTGCCGTTCAATACGAAGCATCGTGTCCGCAGCCCGGATGCACGATTCTATCAAACGCTCCATGCGTACGATTTTCCGTGAGTCTGCGCCTGGCAGCCCATGTCCTCCCGTACCCGGCTGTTCCTCGGCAGCATCCTGACCCGGATCATCGTCCCGGAGCTTCTGCCTTTCTGATCGCAGCTCCGCTTCCGCTCTTTCCCTTCGCATGTCATTTTCTCTTAAATTCTTATCGATCAGCTCTTTTACTGCTTCCTTATATCTATAAAAACTATCTGTAGTGGTCAGTATGGCGTATTTCTTGCTGTCGCTGTTATTGATCTCCCGAACAAGCACCTCCTGTATGCCGCGGAAATCCTTCTGCCTGGAGAGCTCGTCAAAATATCCTCTCATGCCGTCCTGCATGTTCACCAGCATCTGCACCAGCTTTTTCGACACACGCAGCGCACTGTTTAAGATCTCATTATTTTTCTCCGAGTCAGAGCTGTATGTATACAGATGACTGTATATGGTCATCACGCTCTCCCGCTCCTCGCTCTCATTCTCGTCGAACAACCGGCGAAACAATTCCACATACATCTGGCTGTACTCCGGAAATGTGACCACATAGCTGTTAAGCGTCTCGTCATAATCCTGACGCAGCCATCCCCATTCCTCGAAATGCTTGAGGCAGACTGACGCCATGTTAGATCGGGTCAGAAAGATCCCTTCCTCGTCGCAGTTGTCCTCATCCCACAGAAGGGTGGCCGACGCGATCTTCTCATTCATCACTGCCCGGCACTCCTTCTCCGTCAATCCCAGTACGGAATACGAAAGGCTCATCTCCTCGTGTATCGCCGCCAGGAACAACATGTAATAGTCCGTGTATTTACTTGCAAATAATTTATAGAAATCCCTTGGGATCCTGCTCATCAGATTCATTGTCCTGCCATGTACCTCTTTCATGGTTCTTCTTATTTCATATCATCCATTATCTGCATCTGCGCCTGGATCTGTTCTTTTGTGGCGAGCCATGAGGTAAATGCCGTGGCGCTTCCTGCGGCGGTCCCCAGTTTTAACGCCTCCTCATAACTTCCTCTTCTTAAATACCCGGCAAGGAATCCCGCCACCATAGAATCCCCCGCACCCACGGAACTGACTACGTTGCCTTTCGGGGGAAGTCGTTTGATCACTTCGCCGTTGTCCGCCACGAGGATGGCGCCGTCCCCTGCCATAGAGACAAGTACATTTCCCGCGCCCATTTTCTGGAGCTTTCTTGCGTAAAGGATGACCTCCTCATCACTTTTAAGTGTTACCCCGAACATCTCTCCCAGCTCATAGTTGTTCGGCTTGATAAGAAACGGATGGTATTTCAATGTGTTCAGCAGAAGATCCTGTGTGGCATCCACACTGATGCGCACCTTTCTCCCGGAAAGTCTTTCCATGATCTTCTCGTACATATCGCCGGGAAGCGTGTTGGGAATACTGCCTGAGAGCACGAGCACATCCTCCTCCCCGATCCCTTCTAATTTTTGATATAGTTCCGTGATCTTCTCCTCAGAGATGTCCGGTCCCTGCCCGTTGATCTCGAACTCATCGTCCGACTTCACTTTTACATTAATGCGGGTCAATCCTTCATCCAGCGCGATAAAGTCCGTATCGCAGCCATACTCCCTTAGCATCTGCTCCATCGCTATCCCCGTAAATCCCGCCCGGAATCCGAGCGCCCTGCTCTTTACATCCAGATTGGACGCTATGACCGCCACATTGTTTCCTTTTCCGCCGGGATAGACATGTTCCTTGGATGTCCGGTTGACTGTGTCTTTCTGAAAATGCTCCACCTGGACTACATAGTCCAGAGACGGATTAAATGTCACTGTATAGATCATCTTTCATATTCCTGCTTCTACTGCCAGGCGGCAAAATATTCATCTACTCCATCAACAATGCCGGATACAAGCTTTATCTGATATTCCTCCGTAGCCATAAGCTCATCCTCCTGAGGATTGGTCATATATCCCATCTCAAATATGGCCGTCGGAACCTGCGCCCAGTTGATCCCGCTCATTGTATCCGTCTCCCACACCCTCTCCTTCCTGGCTCCTGTCATTTCGGCGGCATGGTTGAGGATCTGCTCCGCAAGCAGCTTACTCTCGTCATAGAGCGCGCCGTTGTATGGATTGGAAGGCGTCTGACAGATCGTCATCATCCCTGATACGCTTGTGTCTGTGGAGCCATTCGCATGTATCCGTATAAAAGCATCCGCTCCCGCCTCGTTCGCCACCTGCGCCCGCTCAGCATTAGAGATATTCACATCATTTGTCTCCCTGATCATCAGGACATCATAACCGCGCTTTATCAGCTCATCTTTAAGTTTCATCGACACTTGTAACGTCAGCTCATATTCCGGTGTCCCGGTCGATATACCGGAAGTCCCTCCTGCAACCTTTGCTTTTTGCTCGGACGCGCCCGGCCCTATCGGTTCTGTCTCACTGTTTCCATACTGCTGATGCCCCGGATCGACAGCGACTAATAACCCTTTTTCCGCCTGTTCGGGCTGTTCCTGAACAGACGCGCCGGTTTCTTGTTCATTTTGCCCAGACTGAGACTCTTCTTCCATATTCTGCTCAGATAAGGTTTTCTTTTCTGCATCTGAAAAGATCTGCAGATCTTTTGGATTTTTCGTTTCTTTATCTTCTGTCTGACATCCACTCATAAAAAGTGCAGCCAGCATGCATACGACCACTGTCGTCTTTCTCCACATTATTGATACCCCCTTGCCTGTTCAATAAAACTGTTATACTAAAACATGAATCAAAGCAAAAACACACCCTGAAGATTCTTCTCCGGGTGTGTCTTCTCATTCCTGTATAAATGTCCGTATACCCTGAAAACTACATACAAAGAATCATCATCCATCTCTTTCCTATTCCCGCTCTGGTTATGCCCTCGACCGATTAGTAACAGTCAGCTCCACATGTTGCCATGCTTCCACCTCTGCCCTATCTACCTCGTCGTCTTCAAGGGGTCTTACTGACTTGACGTCATGGGATATCTCATCTTGAGGGGGGCTTCACGCTTAGATGC
>CAJFQC010000023.1 GCA_904418845.1 uncultured Ruminococcus sp.
CCACAAGCGACAGCTTGAACATCACATGGAAAATCTGACTGGCGGCACCCCTCCCGTCAGATACCTACCCTGTGTAGTCCCTTGTAAACTGTACTTTACCATGATCTAATGCATTTCTGCTATCCTTGATTCTTTTTGGCATATTTAAAAAATCTTCTTCAAAATCGATTTTGATATCTTCGCTCCCATATATATCTATAAACTCTTCTAATGCCTTTTCTATACGTTTTTGCAAAGTATCTTTATATCTTCCAAAGCCTTCTATTATTTCATCAAATATCGGTAATTCTTCTTCATCGAATTCTGATTCACGTTTACTTTGTAATAATTTTACCATTTTTCTTCTTATTCGGCGCTGTTCGTTATATAAAAATTCTTTTTGATTTTTTTTGTCGAATTGGAATTCAAATGCAGCACACACATTTATTATGTCTGAATATGTTATTTTTTCATAATTGCTAATGAACAGTGAACGAAAATTTATCGTATCATCATGAATTGCCATCAATAACTTTCCTATTACTGGCTCTATGTCTTTATAATCAAATACTCTTTCTCTTTCAATGTTTGCTTTTTCATCTGGACAAATGTACATGTATGTATCTGCTTCATTTATGTTCATTCCAGAACTCATGATAATAGGATTAACAAAATTAATATGCGAAGATTGTGATATAAACTCTAAAAAAAGCATTACCATCTGTACAACTTCCCATATAGTCTCTTTTCTATTTAATTCTTCTCCAGAAACCACCATACAGTTTCTTATACTAAAAGGAAATGGGGTATTATCTCTTTGTATCATTGTTTTAAATTGTACTTCAATACTTTTTCCCTCTAAATCCAATTTCAAAGTTTGTCTTTCTTGCGGTTTTACAATTTTATTATCATTTGATACCCACTCATTAAGGAGATATACCGCTGTTTCCCAGAAACATTTATCTTCCTTAAAAAAATAATCTAAAACATCTGATTTTAAAATTAATTCGTTACAAGTCAATTCATTATCCGTTTGCGCCCTATTATATCTGATAATATATGCTTGAACATCAAAAAATCTTTCGTAAGGAAATTTGTAGTGTACTTCCGCTATTTTTATTAATAATAAATTTTTTTCCCGATCTTGTAATGTTACCCACCCATTTTCAATAATAGAATTTAAAGTTTTATTGCTTATATAACAATTCTTTTTACTTATTACATATAGTCTATAATCTTTAAGAACAAAATCATAAAAATCGCCTTCAATTTCTAATTGTCCACTATACTCCATTTTTCATCTCTCCATCATAGCATTAGTAATAGTTCATTACGAATTTTTCCTGCAAAAAGTCACAAAATCATTTTGTCCGCCTGGTATCATCCAGTCCGTTTAGTATCGTTCTGTCCACAAAATCTGGACGAAACAGCACGAAAAGATACCAGATATACCTCATTTTCTGGCCCCGGCACACTAGGAGACAAAGTATTCAACCGCATTATTCGGGAAGAATTCTTTAAATTCACCATAGAGCTGCGCCGCCAGCGTCTTGTTATGTGCAATAATCAGCGTTGGCTTATTTAATTTTGCGATTACATTTGCCATGGTAAATGTCTTCCCAGAGCCCGTAACCCCCAGTAAAGTCTGGCATTGATTGCCCTCTTGGAAACCTTTCACAAGCTGTTCGATAGCCTGGGGCTGGTCGCCCGTGGGGGCGTATTCTGATGCTAATTGAAATTTATCCACTGAAAATCCCTCCTACTATTTACTCTATCAGCCACAAAATTCGTGTAATTTAGGGCAAAAAAATATTTATTTTCGTCCAAAATCCATATAAATGAACTCAAAACTGCAATTACACGAATTTGATCACCCAGCACAGATTTCCCTACTTCATAGCAGTAATCAATACAGTCCGCACTAATTCGTATTTTTTGCTATATTTTAATATAACTTGAAAAACCCTCTTTCATAAGTATAGGCACAAAAGAAACGATAAATGTACGCTCTTTTTTCAGACTCTAATATACTACACTTATTGATCCAGCGCAACATTTTTCGAATGCACGTTCTGTTTCATTTAGTAATATATATCCGCCATCTACAAACTAGTCACACCAAAAAAAGAAAGAGCTACAGCGTTATACACTGTTACTATTTCCTCTTAATTTATATAATTTCATTAAAATTTTCTTTTAGCACTATATATCAGCATTAACTATACCTTGTCCGCTATCAATGCTCTTTTCTATACTAAACATATCTTTTAACATTTCTTTTCCGCCTTGTTCTTTTTCAACAATCATTGTCCCTGCTTCATAATAGGAGTATATCATTGTCATATTTACAGCAACACATAACATCTATTTCTCCGGGTAATTCTTTTCCCCCAATATTAGAAACGGACTCTTTTATCTTACTATCTGGATATAGTTTCTCTATTATCTGGGCAACTTCTTTTTCAAAGTTCACTCTGCTTTCATGTACTTTTTTCTGTAGTCCTATCTCGCCCACAAAATATTGTGCCACTAACGTTTTATTATGAGGGTTGGTTTGTTTAATTTCTGAATTATGTTGACCATAGTAGAAGTCAGTCTTTCCATATCCAGTTACTGCCAATAATGTTTGACACTGATTACCATCTTTGAATTCTTTTACAAGCGCCTTGATTACCTGCGGCTGGTCGCCTGTGGGCTGATACGGGCCTTTAAAACAAATTTGTCCATATCAAAATCCTTTCCTTAACTTTGTCCGTCTTTTCAGGGCATAGTGTATACCCGGAGGGTGCTCCTTTGTAACTTTGGGTATATCCAATATCAGCCGCCATTAAATATTCCTCGGCTGCCTCGTCTGTTTCCTTTAGATCAGGGTAGTCGTAGTATTTTTCTTCCCGACTTTGCGGAAAGACTTCTTCCATAAATAATTCCATAGCATATAAGCAATCTTTAATGATTACAGCTTCGATATCCATATATACAGTCTCGCCCTCAACAATCAGGTATCCTCCGCCCGGTAAAGGGAACACCTCAATATATTCCTTCAACTCTGCATCGGATATTCTATCTACGTCTATGCGGTTTTCTTCAAAACACTCCTGCACTTCTTTTATAGAATTATATTCGCAATATCAAATATTTCCATGCGCGAACTGGCTGTTATACAGATTCTCATAGAATCCTTTCTTCTCCAGCAGTTCCTCATGCGTTCCCTGCTCGATGATTGTTCCATGGTTCATGACAAGGATCCGATCTGCGTCTCTGATTATAGACAGCCTGTGTGCAATAATGAAACTGGTCCTGCCGCGCATCAAGTTATCCATCGCTTTCTGAATCTCCATCTCAGTTCTGGTATCCACGCTTGATGTAGCTTCATCCAGGATCAGCAGAGACGGATTTGCAAGAATTTGTACGCAATATTTTCCCGGATCGTTCCGCCGAAAAGCCAGGCGTCTTGCAGAACCATTCCGAACATCCGCCGCAGATCTGCACGCCGAAGAGAATGGATATCCACACCATCTATGGTGATCTTGCCTCCCTGTATATCGCAGAAACGCATCAGCAGGTTTACAAGTGTTGTCTTCCCGGCTCCCGTCGGTCCTACGATCGCCACCTTGTCACCCGATTTCAGACGGATATTTATATCCTGCATAAGGATATTGTCATAACCAAAGCGGATATGCTGAAACGCTACGTTTCCTTTCATATTTTTAATACTCGTCTGCACAGAAATTCTATGTAAACAAGGATCGCCATGATACCTGTAAAAAGAATAATCGTCAGATACTCGATCAATGCAAAGATCTCTCCGATCTCGATTGCTCCGCTGGAAGCCTCCGTTCCGCCGGACCAGAGGATAATAACAATTCCCAGGTTCGTCAGCAATGTCAGTGTTGGAAGCAGAATTGCAAATATTTTCCCTGTCCGCACCGACACATCACAATATTCCCCGGCTGACTTTGCAAAACGGTCATTCTCATATTTTTCACGGTTAAAGGCACGAATCACCCTTACACCTGTAAATACTTCCCGGAGAATACGTGTCATGTTATCCATCTTCGTTTGCAGGAGCCGGAAACGAGGAACCTCTTTTTTGCTTAAGCTGTTTCCTTGACAATCGCGACGTAACACAGTATATTCTGTATATATACTAGACAGTCAAGAGGAGATTTTTAAAAAATGAAAACACAGAGAAAAGACCATTATCTGACAATCAGTGAGTTCTCCCGCATCTCTGAAATCAAAAGAAAAACTTTGATTTTTTATGACAATATCGGAGTTTTTTCTCCAAAGCACACTGCCTCTAACGGCTACCGCTATTATACACATGATCAGATTTATGTCATTGCTGTAATCAATGTTTTAAAGGAATTTGGGATGCCGCTGTCTGAAATTAAAGAATATACAACGAATATTACTCCGGAATATGCAATCGCTCTTTTAAGAAAACAGGAAATTAACTTAAATGATAAAATTGAAGAACTCCGGTCAATTCAGGATATGTTGGAAATCAAACTGCAAAAGCTGGAAGAAGGCGCTTCTTCCAAAACCGATATAGTACAGATACAGTATTTCAAGGAAGCGCCTGTTTTCATCAGCGATCCTTTTTCGGCTGACCGCAATTATATTCCCGATGATATATGGCTCAGTTTTTACATGCAGTGTAAACAACAGCATATTTCTTTTGGATACCCTGAAGGATATCTCATAAAAATGGAAAATCTTTTAAATGGACAGATCTCCGATGTTTCCAATATCATGGTGCATATTAATGACCGGAAATATGCGAACGATACAATTCCCGAGGGATATTATGTATCAGCCTGCGGAAAAGGTGGTCTGGAAGATACGAAAGAAATATATGACCGTTTATTCACTTTTATAAAAGAAAGAAATTATCTTATTACAGGAGATGCTTATGAGGAACGTCTCATTGATGAAGTCGGCAGTTCAAAAAAAGACTACCAGATCACAAGGGTACGAATCCGTATCAGCCAAAAGGCGGGTTAGTACTTTTAGAAATAATGAATTCATAAAATGAACAAGAGGATAAAAACCATAAAAAACTATGACTCAGGGCTGCTGCATAAGGAGTACATATCTATAGTACTTACCTGATGCAGCAGCTTTCATCGTTTCAGCTTTCTTCTATTCTTCGAATAATTTTGCCAGCGCCGGAACAATCTCTTTAATTACTGTTCGAGAAGTATTAATGCAGATATCAAAGTTCAGCTTATCGCCCCATTTATGACCGGTATAAAACTCGTAGTATTTCGAACGTTTCTTATCGATTCCCAGAATGTGCTGTTTCAGCTCTTTGTCCGTCATCTTTTCTTCTTCAGACGCCTTTTCCCGGCAGCGCTTTATTTTACTCTCCATATCCGCATACACGAAGATGCGGAACGGATTGTATTTTTTTAAAATGTAATCTCCGCACCGCCCGACGATCACACAGTCTGATCTCAGCGCCATCTCTTCGATGATGCGCGCCTGCTCTTGATAGACGGCCATACTTTGGTCAAATACAGGAGTGGGTGCCGGATAGAAGCTTTTCCCGATGTGGATCGGGAAAGAAAACGTAGGCTGATGCTCTATAACGGACTGCACATACTGTTCTGAGAGTTCCGTCCTGCGCGCTATCTCACTAATGATCTCCTGGTCGTAATAAGCGAATCCCAGTTTTTCCGACAGACGCCGCCCCAGCTCACGTCCGCCACTTCCAAATTCGCGTCCGATTGTAATGATTCTGTACATGACTTACTCCTCCTTTTCTGTACTGAGTTGTTTTGTGTATTTCATCATCTCATAGATGACATATACTGCAACGATCAATTCTGTGACAGGCATTGCAAACCAGATTGTGCTGCCGCCAAACGCTGCCGGAAGTATATAGATCAAAATGCCGCTGATGACCAGTCCTCTTGCAACGGATGCAATAAAAGCAGTTTTCGGCTTCATCAAAGCCTGAAAATAATATGTAGAGTATACATTAAACGGCAGGAGCATAAAGGCCAAACAGTAAGAGCGGAAAATTCCCGGTGCAATCTCCAGCACTTCTGCAGTGGGGGTCATAAAGAGCCTGATAAAGGAATTCGGGATCAGCATACACAGTCCGGTCCAGAATATACTGAAAAATGCCACTGTTCCGAGAGCATATTTCAACGTTTCTCTGATACGGCTCCCTTTTCCCGCGCCGAAATTGGTGGATATGATCGGTTGGGCCGCCTGTCCCACACTGTAAGCGCAGCACTGTACAAAAGTCGTTATATTCACAATAACACCGTATATTGAAAGGGCATTTGTATCGAGATATACCATAATCTGGCGGTTAAATAAAATCGTCAGAATTCCCATTGCCACGTCAATAAAAAAGGTAGAAAATCCAGTTGTCGTAATTTCTTTTAGCTTTCTCAGTACTCCCTCCGGACGCACCAGACGAAGAGTATTTTTCTTCATGAAGAAATGTGACAGCATGGCCAGGAAGCTGATTGCAGAACCGATGGCAGTCGCAAGCCCCGCTCCGAATGCTCCCATATCACATGTGAACACAAAGAAATAGTCTCCGAAAATATTAAATATACCGCCTGCAAGTACCGCTCCCGTTGCAAGTGCCGGATTCTTATCATTTCTCAGATATGCCGCCAGCATCTGGTTAAACAGGAAACACGGAATTGCCAACTTGATTGGACGCACATATTCTCTCGCAAGTGTGAGCGTGTTGTCCTGCGCTCCGAAAAAAACAAGCAGATGCCTGTCAAAAAAGATAATAATAAGCCAGATGACCACCGCCAGAATCACAGAGCCGATCACAGATGCAGTGAAGTATTCGTTCGACTTTCTGATCTGTCTGTCTGCCTTTCCGCGAATCGTGCTGAACAGGACCGATCCCCCAATTCCCATCAAAAGTCCGAAACTATATATAATATTCCAGACCGGCGCCACTACCGCTAACGCTGCAGCGCCGTCCGGCCCGTGATATTGTCCGACCATCGCCATGTCCACAATGGAGTAAATAGAAGTGATCAACGCACTTCCAAACGCCGCTGACAAGTATTTAAAATAAATATTTTTTATCTTTCCATTCAAAAAATCCATTTCCTCATCCTCCAGTAAAATATTAAATACAGCACAATCTGTACTAAATTTAAGACTCTCTTTGTGAAGTCGTCACTTTAGACAGTATACACTGTATAGTAACAGGACAGTCAAGAATTTTTTAAATTAACATCGTTTTTATTTATTTTCCCGTCATACCTTTATCCCTACCCCCAATAAGCCGGTAAAATCTTCAAACAATGATGCGGATCTGATACTTTTCCAGCCAATAGTTAATCTGAAGCATATATGCCAGCATCTGCGGCCCCGCCATAAGCTGGCCGTACCAAGGGCGTCCATAATCGGACGGAGCAGCCAGAAAGCGTCTCAGTTTCTCTTCATCGATCAGACTGCGGATCGGCGCAGCAGGATCAGCCATAACCTCAAACAGCATTTCGCCGAGACGTTTCTCGTATTCCGGGTGATAGGTTTTCGGATAAGGACTTTTCCTCCGGAAGAGCACTTCGTCCGGAAGTTTCCCTCTTCCTGCATAACGCAGCAGTCCTTTTACAAGGCCGTCCGGACACTTCATCTCCCAGGGGACATTCCACACATATTCTACGATTCGGTGATCCGCCAAAGGAACCCTGGCTTCCAGTCCCGAGTACATACTTGTGCGGTCCATCCGGTCAAGAAGAGTAGCCATGAACCATTTCAGGTTCAGGTAAGCAATCTCTCTCCGCCTTTTCTCTTCCGGGGTATCCTCACTGCATGCCGGAGTCTCCCGCACTGTTTTCTCATACGCCGCTGATGCATATTCCTGCATCGGAAGTTCCCTGACCAGCTCGCTCTTAAGGAGCGTCTGCCGTGCCGCCATATCATTAGACCAGGGAAATGCTTCTGTCTCAAGCATTTCCTTCCTGTGAAACCACGGGTACCCTCCGAAGATCTCGTCTGCACATTCTCCTGTCAGTGTAACCTTATTGTATCCGACCACTTTTGAACAAAAGTAGAGCATAGATGATTCTACATCTGCCATACACGGGAGGTCTCTTGCATCCACTGCCCGGAAAAGATACTCGATCAGTTCTGTATTGTCACATTCCAGATAATGATGATTTGTTCCACAGTAGTCCGCCATTTTGTCTACCCACGGTCTGTCCTGGCTGGGCTGGAAAGAATTTGCCCGGAAATACTTCTGGTTTCCCTCAAAGTCAAAAGAAAATGTATTAAGAATCTTCCCCTGTTTCTTCAGCTCCGCAGCGCAGACCGCTGTCACAAGGCTGCTGTCCACACCGCCGGACAGGAATGTGCTGATCGGAATATCCGAGAGCATCTGCTTCTTCACGGCATCCTCCACAAGCCATGCCGTCTTCTCCACTGTTTTCTCAAAGGATTCCTCATGAGGATGACTTTCCAGCCCCCAGTAGCTGATATCCTTTACTGATTTTTCTCTGCAGACAAGATAATGGCCCGGAAGCACTTCTGATATGCCTTTAAAAACACCTTTTCCGTATGTTTTTGCAGGACCAAGGGCAAATATCTCACAGAGTCCTTCCCTGTCGATCGCCGGCTGCACACCCGGAAAAGCGAAGATGCCTTTCAGTTCGGACGCAAAGACCAGCGTTTCTTCCTGCCGGGTATAGAACAACGGCTTCACGCCCAGTCTGTCCCTGAACAGATACAAAGTTTCTTCCAGGGCGTCCCACAGCGCAATGGCAAAGATCCCGTTCAGCTCTCTTACATACTCTTCTCCATGATAAAGATATCCCTGGAGAATCACCTCTGTATCACTGTCAGATTCGAACACTGCTCCTTCCCGCTCCAGCTCCCTGCGCAGCTGCGGCATATTGTAGATCTCCCCATTGAAAGAGACCGTACAGGTCCTTCCCTCTACGGTCCTCGTCATGGGCTGTCTGCCTCTGTTAAGATCAATGATAGACAGCCGCACATGAGCAAGCCCGCAGTGATCGTCAAGGCAGATTCCTTCTTCGTCCGGCCCCCGGCGCTTCTGGGCGCGGTTCATCCCCTCCAGGATTTTGTTCCACCGTTCTTTCTCCTGCGTATAGCTGTGTCTGCTGCTGTAAAATCCCGCAATTCCGCACATATCTCCTTCTCCTCTTTCAAGATCTTCTGATTTCCGGTTACTGGATGACCGGCTGATACTGTCTGCCCTCCAGCGCCGCCTCCGCTGCAGGGATCAAAAGCTCCATCCTTGCAGTCATGGAATTGGGCTTTTTCTTGGGATCATCCTGCCCAAAGGGAACAAAATAAATATGCTTTGCGTTGATCAAAAGCCCGATATTTTTCATGTTCATCCCAAGGGCGTCATTGGTCGATATGGATATGAGCAGAGGTTTTTCATTCCGCAAATGTGCCTTTGCCGCCATAAGAACAGGTGAATCCGTAATGCCGTTGGCCAGCTTTGCCGCAGTATTTCCGGTACACGGAAGGATAATCAGAAGATCCAGCAGACTCTTCGGGCCGATAGGCTCCGCCTGGTCAATTGTCAGCAGCGGGCAGGAGCCGGTGATCTCTTCTGCCTCCTTCATAAAATCTTCCGTCCTGCCAAAACGGCTGTCTGTAGTCTGGGCCGCATTTGAAAAAACCGTTACAATCTGCGCCCCCTCTTCCTTCAGTTTTCTAAGCTGTATAAATGCTTTCTCGTAGGTACAGAACGAACCTGTAAGCGCCACGCCAATCTTTTTTCCTTTTAACTTCATAATGCAGTTACCCCTTCTATGCTGTGACAGATTCAGTACAGCCCAAGGCGCTTCTCTATAAAATCTGCAAGGATCTCGGCAGAAGACCAGGGCGAATATCTGCCGGGCAGCCCGGGAAGAAGGACAGCATTCACGGCCAGCGTCTCCGCAGCCCTGTAATCCACTCCGCCCGGCGCCGACGCGATATCAAGTATCCACGCTTTTTTCCCAACATACCGAAGCCTCTCTTCTGTCAGGATCATCACCGGCGCCGTGTTAAATATAAAATCAACACTCTCCATTGCATCTGCCAGTTCCTCCAGGGATACAATCCCGTCCGCCAGGACAGAAGCATTTGCAGCTTTCATTCTATCTTTCTCTAAAACAAACACCTGGCAGAAGAAAGCCTTCAAAAGCCGCGTCAATGCACTGCCGCACCTCCCATATCCAAGGATCAGACACCTGCTCTTAGTCAGGTTGACAGGGCTTCTTGTGATTGCCTCGGCCACCGCCCCCTCTGCCGTAGCAACAGCGTTCATGGAGGCCACCTGTTCCTCCTGCATCATATCATATACTTTGTGGCCCTGTTTCTCTGCATATCCCCTGATATTATCAGGGATATTTCCCGCAAAAATTTCTGTCGGCCCCGGCATCTTTCCAAAAAGCGTTTCCGTGTTCATATCCACAGCTTCATACGATCCCGTGATCTTGCCTGACCGCAAAAATGGTACGGGACACACTACAGCATCCGCCTGTTCCAGAGCTTCCGCCAATGCTGTTGTCTCCCGTATCCTCTCTCCATGAACATTTTCGCAAAGTCCGCATGCCGCGACATCATACCCTCTCGCCGCAAGGATCTGTGCCAGATACACCTGTCTCTTGTCGCCGCCAATCACCGCGATCTTATAAAAACCTGCTCTCAATCTGTCTTTTTCCTTTTTTTCTTCATTGTATGCATGAAAAAACAATTCGGTGCAAACATGTTTCCGCTTTCTACGCGTACCTTAACGTCTTATACACTGTCGTCCCGATCTCCAGAAGAGTAGCAAAGATCACAAGCGTCAGAAGTCCGTCTGCGACAACCGCACTGTTCCAATGTACGGCAAGCCACTCTACCGCACCTCTCTCCTTTTCAAAATAAAGCAGGATATCCGACGCAAAGTCCGGATTTAATATCGGAAATACTTTCAGCAGGATTGCAGACAGGATGATCTGTACGGTTCCGCATATGATATTGCTGATCATCACAGCCCGGCAGTAATACCCGGACACAAGGCGGAAGATCTCATCCGCAAGACCGATGCCCAGGCTAAAGATGAAGATGGGGAGTATCACATGCCACTGATCCAGATTGAATACCGGAATCATCATCAATTCCCCGTCAACCTGTAATATCGCGCCGAAAACCCACGGAGCAAAGATCAAAAGTGTGCTGAAAATTACGATGAATATGATCCCCACGATGCTGTCGCCTCTGCTGATGAGTGCTTTCTCATGCGGAACAGGGGTAAGCTGCTTCGGCGTCCAGTTCATTCCCTTTACGAAACGGTCGCCCGCCAGATCATCCACTGACCATCCTTTTTTCTTCCTGTCAAATCGTACTTTATTGCGCTCCATCATCGCAAATAAAAGTGTCACCCCGCCGAATACACTGACGCAGGCAACTGTCAGATTACCGATCCCGGATGTAATGCTGTTGATCACACCCGCTGCAGCGGCATTTATTCCGAACATGCCCGCCGCCCCCGTAAAAGCAGCTCCCAGCGCGCCGGTTACTCCCTCTATGATTGATACGATCAGGACTGCAATCCCTGCACAGATCAGTACGACTTTCAAAAACCAGAGATAGTCATCATAGTATTCGGGGCCGATCAGATGCCGCTCCGTATCCTGATACTTTTTTGCGAACTCCGCCGGATCTCCCAGACGGGTGAGCGCTTTTTCCATCGACTCATCTGCCACCGCCATATCGCCGATCAGTTCCCTGAGTTCCAGCGCCACCTCGGAACGCTGATTTTTCGGCAGACGTTTTACCACCTGATAAATATACCGCTCCATCAATTCTGTGTCATTTCCGTTCATGTCTGCTCCTCCTTCAACAATCTGTCCATTCCCAGTAACATATCTTTCCACTGATGTTTCAGTTCCTCGTAAATCTCATCTCCGTACGCTGTCCTCTCGTAATATTTCCGCGGTTTTGAACCGCCCGTCTCCCACGTGCTCTTCAGAAGTCCCTGCTTTTCAAGTCTCCTCAGGAGCGGATAGAGCGTATTCGGATCAATGGAGACGCCTTTCTCCTCCATACTCTGAACAAGTGCATATCCGTATTTCGCCTCTCCCATCTGGCTTAACACGCTCAGCACAAGCGTGCCTCTGCGCAGTTCCATGACAAGGCTGCTCATCAGATCTCTTTCTTCACCCATGTTCTTTACCTCCTGACACAATAATACTGTATGTTACACATTATTGTCAATATATCAATAATTTTATTTAATAAATTTGACTTTTTAGAGTACATAATACTCCTCACTGCCATTACAGCAATGAGGAGCTTTCCTTAACCGCCACTATATCTATATTCCTAAAAGCTTACTGTTGATTTTCAGTCTTTCCAGACGAAATTATGTCTAATGGACTCTCCGCCGTCAACAACAATACTCTGTCCCGTACAAAAGGTATTGGTCACAGTCAGGAAATACGCCCACTGTGCGATTTCTTCAGGCGTTGCCCACTTTTTCAAAGGGGTTTCGTCCATAATCTGTGCCCACAGGCTCTCGTCATTCATCACACATTCATTCAGATGAGTCAGCACACCGCCGGGGTCCAGGCTGTTGCACGTTGCCCCGAACTGAGCCACCCGCATGGCCACATTCTTTGTATAAGCCAGCACGCCGCCCTTGCTTGCACAGTATTCGGGAAATTCGGAACCTGTATGCGCGCTTGCCGAACCGATATTCAGGATGGAATGTATCTGCTCCTGAACTCCGTATTTCTCAGTAATGTGAATGAGCGCCTTCAGATTGATATCAATATCATCCTCATTCTGGGTTCCGGCATTGTTGATCAAAATGTTGACGCCCTGTATGTCTGGAAGCCGGTCATAATCCCGGACATCCCGCTGGTAATGTATATAATTTCCATGTTCGATCTCCGCTTTCTTCCGGTCGATCCCTGTCACCTCATGGCCTTCTTTTAAAAACTGCTCCGCGATTGCTTTTCCTATTCCCTGCGATGTACCTGTTATCAGTATTTTCATCTTATTTCCCCTCTCCTATATAGACAAGATATTCCTGTCCCACACTGTGCTTCTTCCATTTTTTCACAATCTCATAACCAAAGGGCGAGAACAAAACCTCCATAAGCAGCTCCGCCGCCGCCCCCGTCAAGGCGCATGTCGTACATTGCAGGATCGTCCAGTGAAATCCATCCCAGAATATCGGAGCAAATCCCACAAAGACAATGACCGAGAAAATAAAGTTGTCCACAAACTGTCCGATTAGAGTGGATATATATGTCCGGGCTGCAAATGCAAATCTGCCGTCAGGATTTTTCCGAAATGCTTTCCCGATCGTCCAGTTCAGAAAATTGTTAAGGGCTGCCGATGCAAGAAAGGCAATGGTGCTTCCCAAAAGGATAAACCATGTTCCGCCAAGAATTTCGTTCAGCGCTGTATAATCACCCGCATTGGACGGGATGATGCCTGCAATATAAAAGATCAGGCAAGTGAGCAGATTGATCATTGATGCAAGGATCGCAATCTTGGTAGACGCCTTAGGTCCGAAATGCTTTGTGATAATGTCCATACACATAAAGGACAGCCATGATATCAAGATTCCGCCATCCAAAGCGATCCAATCCGTCTGGACAAGTGTCTTGTTGGCAAGCAGGTTCATGCAGATCACGCTGACTACAAAGAGAGAAACCACCGTTGCAGGAATACATCTGAGCAATATCACCGTTTCTTCTTTTTCTCTTTTCACCCATGTTCCGATTATTGAGGAACCCCGCGTCGATCGTAATTTTTCGCTGTTCATATTCTTCCTCCATAAGTAAAAGTAGTTCTACAAAACGCAAAACTACTCCCACAAAGGAAAACGGCTCTGCAAAACGCAAAGCCACTATCCTTACATTATTATGAACAGCAGTCCTGGTTTTGTTTAACGACAGGATGGTACAAACGAACTGTCGGCATCTAATGATGACTGATGTATTATATACAATAACTCTCAAAGTTGCAATCCTTTTTTCACTCATGTCCCCATTGGTCTTTTCGGAATGGATATGAGAACCTTTCTACACCACTGCTATCAATTACAATTAACAGAGAAATGGGCTGTCGCATCTTTTTTCCGAGGTTGTTATAGAATGATATAGGTTATACAGCCATTGGGTCAGGCGCTTCCGGTTCACATACAAGACGGTGGTTGTCACAAGCGCGGCAAAGAAAAGCGCACAGAAGGAAATCCAAAAGCCCAATGTTGCCGCTGTCTGTACCTGTTCCGTCTGTGTTGCGCCGTTCAAATACAGCAGTCAATCCCCCTTTTTCTGAATTTCTTGATACACTTTAAAATATTTACTCTATTGATTATTTCATTACAATATTGATAATCTTCTTCGGAACATAAATTTCTTTGACCACGTTCCCTGTCAGTTTATCTGCAACTGCTTCTTTTCCTGCCGCGATGGCCTCTTCTTTCGTCGCCTCGGCAGAAATGCTTACAACTGCTCTTGTCCTGCCGTTGATCTGTACCGGAATCTCGATTTCATCGTCCTTCATGGCGTTTTCATCATATGTCGGCCAGCCTGCCTTGAACACGGTATCTGTGTGGCCTAACTGCTCCCACATCTCCTCTGCAAAATGCGGTGCGAACGGAGAAATCAGCACTGCGATAGTCTCCAGCGTCTCCTTGTCGATGCCGCCCTCTTTCTTTGCCACCTCGATGAACTTGTTATTGTACTCCATAAAGCCCGAGATAACTGTATTCAGGCTGAAGCTCTCCAGACGGGTCGTAATGTCGCATACCATTCTGTGGCGCAGCTTGATCATTTCCTTTGTTGCCTTAACGTCCTGATCCTTGCTGTCCATGAGCAGGTTCCAGAGACGTTTCAGGAAACGGTTCACGCCGTCGATTCCCCGGTCATCCCACTCTGCGTCCAGCTCCGGCGGTCCCACGAAGAGTTCATACATTCTCAGGGAATCGCATCCGTAATCGCGCACAAGGTCATCCGGTGAAACAACATTTCCCTTGGATTTGCTCATCTTGATTCCGTTCTTTCCGGTGATCATCCCCTGGTTGAACAGCTTGTGGAACGGCTCGTCAAAGTCGATCGCGCCGATGTCGCACAAGAATTTTGTATAGAATCTGGAATACAGAAGGTGAAGCACCGCGTGTTCTACACCGCCGATATACATATCGACGGGAAGCATCTCGTCTGCTTTCTCTCTGGATACCAGTTCTTTGTCATTGTGATTGTCCACATAGCGAAGGAAATACCATGAAGAACCGGCCCACTGCGGCATGGTGTTCGTCTCTCTCTTCGCCGGTTTGCCGCATACGGGGCAGACGCAGTTCACCCACTCGTCAATGGCTGCCAGCGGAGACTCCCCGGTTCCCGTCGGTTCGTAGGATTCCACCTCCGGCAGCGTCAGCGGAAGCTCTTCTTCCGGAACCGGCACAGCGCCGCAGTCCGGACAGTGTACGATAGGAATCGGCTCGCCCCAGTATCGCTGGCGGGAGAATACCCAGTCACGCAGTTTATAATTCACAGTTGCGCGTCCCAGACCTCTCTTCTCGATGATATGAGGAGCTTCTTTTTTCAATACGGCGGACTCCATTCCGTTCCACTCGCCGGAATTGATCATCGTGCCTGCTGCCTCGGTATATGCCTCTGTCATGTTCTCGATCTCTTTGCCGTCCTTTGCGATGACCTGGATGATCGGGATATCAAATTTCTTCGCGAACTCAAAGTCACGGTCATCATGAGCCGGAACACACATTATGGCTCCTGTACCATAATCAGCAAGGACATAATCGGACAGCCAGATCGGCGTCCTTGCGCCGTTTAACGGATTCACCGCATAGCTTCCCGTGAACACTCCTGTCTTTTCCTTGTCCTGCATACGGTCTACATTGGACTTCATAGAAGCCTCGTAAATATACTTTTCTACCGTCTCTCTTGTCTCATCTGTAGCGAGAGATGCTGCCAGTGCATGCTCCGGAGCAAGTACCATAAATGTCGCTCCGTAAAGAGTATCCGGTCTTGTAGTGTAGACCGTGATCTTCTCATCTCTCCCCTCTACCGGGAAATCAACCTCTGCACCATAGGATTTGCCGATCCAGTCGGTCTGCATCTTCTTAACCTTCTCCGGCCAGTCAAGCTTGTCAAGGTCGTCTAACAGGCGGTCTGCGTATTTCGTAATACGGAGCATCCACTGACGCAGATTCTTCTTCGTCACTTCCGCTCCGCAGCGCTCACATTTCCCGTTTACGACCTCTTCGTTTGCCAGCCCTGTCTTACAGGACGGACACCAGTTGATCGGAAACTCCTTCTCATATGCAAGTCCAGCTTTGAACATTTTAACAAAGATCCACTGTGTCCATTTATAGAAGCCCGGATCTGTCGTATTCACTTCCATATCCCAGTCGTAAAGAGCCGCGATATCGTTGATCTGCTTCTTAATATTCGCCACATTCTCTGCTGTGGATTTTGCCGGGTGAACGCCCATTTTGATGGCATAGTTCTCTGCCGGAAGTCCGAACGCGTCCCACCCCATAGGATGTACGATATAATATCCCTGCTGGAGCTTATAGCGGCTCCATACGTCAGAGATTACATATCCTCTCCAGTGTCCGACATGAAGTCCGTTTCCTGACGGATACGGGAACATATCAAGGCAGTAGTACTTCTGCTTCTTGTCCCCGTTGCCGTCCACACGGGGATTAACCGGATTCTCCGCCCATTTCTCGCGCCATTTCTTCTCGATAGCCTTGTGATTATACACAATCTTTGTGCCCATTGTGATGATTCCTCTCTTTCTTTCCTGTGATCCCATAATTTCTGCACATATACTTTACCAGGCATATTGCAGGTGTAATGTTTTCAGCAAAATATCCGGGAACTTTTGAAAAATAAAAAGCCTTCTTCTCTGAAACACAAGAGACGAAAAGGCTTTGTTTTCCGTGGTACCACTCTTATTCACCCATTGCAGACCAGCATTGGAACAAATATCTTGTCCGCCCTAACAGGTGCACTCATTGATTCTGTAACGGGAATTCCCGCTGCTGCCTTGCACTCTCCGGCAGCTCTCTGCAAAACACGCCCTGTGAAATGTCCGCAGGAATGCTCTCTTACTGATCCTCTTCCAAGTCTTTGCAATATACTCATTTATTATAGGAAGAACATAAAAACAAGTCAAGAAAAATTTTTGCGGCTTTCCCTTTACTTCATCCACAAATTTCTTCATATGCCTGTTCCGCCATAATAACTCTTCCCCCGGTAATACAGCTTCTCAACACGGTCAGCGCGTTTTCATGCTCCTCTATCCCCGATGTAGATCCGCAGAGATCTTCTATAACTGCGCATTCGACAAGATCATTATAGCAGTCGAGAACACTGTGCAAAACGCAGCATCCCGTGTTTACTCCCGCAAAGTAAATCTTAGTAATATTACTCTCACGGACAAAAAGCTGCATCTCTTCATTCCAGCAGCTATATTTATCTTTATCAAATACTTTTGCCATGCTGCCGCGCAGTTCAGTAACGACCTCTGCTTCTCGTGTTCCGGCCATGCAGCTCTTCCATCCCTCGAATAAATAACATGCCGTCCGCTTATGATTCACATAGCGGGTTCCTGCCGTAATCACATAATCTTCAATCCCGCACTGAAAATCATATATTTTTTCTATAAGCCCTTTTGTAAAATTATTTATAAAACCGTTCTGCATATCGATGATCAAAAAAAGTGTCTTTCCCATATACAAGCCTCCGAGATATTTATGATTAAAAACAGTATTAACGCTTTCATTAAATCCCTCTCTTTACTTTTGCTTCCCATAACACCACTTTCCCTGCCTCTATGCTTTTCTTCACATCAATCACCCTCTGGTTTGAAGATCCGCGGAACACAAGGCGGATGTCTTTTAATGCTTCGACGAATCTGCCGTCCACGAGTACATCTAGCATAGAAAGCATCTCATCTGTATATTCACATCTGGCGCGGCTTTGTCCCAGCAGCTCCTTATCAAAAAGATAACCGCTGTAGCACCACACATTTTTCTGGGGATACAGCTCTTTTACCTTTCTCAGAAGCTTTACAAGATCCGCCTGATTTTGAGGTTCAAAAGGCTCTCCACCAAGAAGCGACAGCCCGTTGATGTAATTCGGAGCGAGCGCATTTAATATCTCTGTTTCTGTCTCCTGCGTATATTCTTTCCCATAATTAAAGTCCCATGTATCCTGATTAAAACACCCCGGACAGTGATGAGTGCAGCCAGAGACAAAGAGGGAGACCCTGACCCCCTCTCCATTGGCAATATCGCATTTCTTTATCTCTCCATAATACATACCATCCCTCCATATAAGGCCAGGAAGTGTACGCTGCACACTTCCTGGCCGGTCTGTATCTGATCTACAGATGTAATACTCTTTCTTTAATCTCCTGTGTCCTGCCCTGATTCCAGAACTGTGTCCCGATATAACCGCATGTACGTCTTGCCACATTCATCGTATCCTGATTACGGTTTCCGCAGTGGGGACACTCCCACTCAAGCTTGCCGTCCTCTGTGGTCACGATCCGGATCTCACCGTCATAACCACATTCCTGGCAGTAATCGCTCTTTGTATTCAGCTCCGCGTACATGATATTGTCGTAGATGAAACGGATCACCTGAAGCACTGCCGGGATGTTGTTCTGCATATTCGGCACTTCCACATAGCTGATCGCTCCGCCTGTGGAGAGAGCCTGAAACTGTGACTCAAAGCGCAGCTTCTCGAAAGCATTGATCTCCTCGCCCACATGGACATGGTAGCTGTTTGTGATATAGCTCTTGTCTGTCACGCCCGGCACGATGCCGAAACGTTTCTGAAGGCATTTTGCAAATTTGTATGTGGTACTCTCAATCGGTGAACCGTAAATGCTGAACCCGATGTTCGTCTCCTCTTTCCATTTGTTGCACGCCTCGTTCATGTGCTTCATCACATCCAGGGCAAACGGTGTCGCCTCCGGATCTGTGTGCGACTTTCCTGTCATGTATTTCACACACTCATACAACCCCGCATATCCGAGAGAGATCGTAGAATATCCGCCGTAGAGCAGCTTGTCGATAGTCTCTCCTTTTTTCAGTCTCGCCAGAGCGCCGTACTGCCAGAGGATCGGCGCCGCGTCGGACAGTGTTCCTTTCAGGCGGTCATGCCTGCACATGAGCGCACGATAGCAGAGGTCAAGTCTCTCGTCGAACACCTTCCAGAATTTCTCCATATCTCCGCCTGACGACAAGGCCACATCTACAAGATTGATGGTTACAACACCCTGATTGAAACGACCGTAGAACTGGTAATTCCCGTTCTCATCCTGCCATGGGCTGAGCGCGCTGCGGCATCCCATGACCGGGAAGCAGTTGCCCTCTTTAAGCTCCTTCATCTTTTTCTCGGAAATGTAATCCGGCACAAGACGTTTTGACGTACATTTTGCCGCCAGCTCTGTCAGGTAATAGTACGGTGTGCCCTCGTCAATATTGTCCTCCTCAAGCACATAGATGAGCTTCGGGAATGCCGGTGTCACCCATACGCCCGCTTCGTTCTTCACTCCCTTATAGCGCTGCTTTAATGTTTCTTCTATGATCATTGCAAGGTCTTTCTTCTCAGCCTCGCTCTGCGCCTCATTCAGATACATAAAGACAGTCAGAAACGGCGCCTGTCCGTTGGTCGTCATCAGTGTGATGACCTGATATTCGATCGTCTGGACACCTTTTGTAATTTCCTTTTTCAGACGCCCCTCAACGATCTCATTAAGTACCTTCTCCGGATATTCAATGCCGACCAGCTTCATCTCCTCCAGAACTTCCGCGCGGATCTTAGCTCTTGACACCTGCACAAACGGTGCAAGGTGCGCCAGAGAGATACTCTGTCCGCCGTACTGGTTGCTGGCCACCTGCGCAATAATCTGCGTGGCGATGTTGCATGCCGTTGAAAAACTGTGGGGCTTCTCGATCATTGTCCCACTGATGACGGTTCCGTTCTGGAGCATATCATCCAGATTGACAAGATCGCAGTTGTGCATATGCTGTGCATAGTAATCCGAATCATGAAAATGAATGATGCCTGCCTTATCTGCCTCAACGATGTCCTCAGGGAGCAGCATTCTCTGTGTCAGATCCCGGCTCACCTCACCCGCCATATAGTCTCTCTGCACACTGTTTACCGCAGGGTTCTTATTGGAATTTTCCTGCTTAACATCCTCATTATTACACTCGATGAGAGAAAGAATTCTGTTGTCTGTCGTGTTCGCCCTGCGCACAAGAGAACGTTTAAAACGATATCTCACATATTTTCTCGCCAGATCAAAAGCGCCGGTTGCCATGATCTGGTTCTCTACCATATCCTGAATCTCTTCCACGGACACAGCGCGGTTCAATTTATTGCATTTGAACTCAACAATCTCAGCGATATCCTCGATCTGTGCGTCTGTCAAACTCCTGCTCTCCGCCGATGTATCCGCCTTTGTCACTGCGATTACGATCTTTTGAATATCAAATACTTCTTCTGCTCCATTTCTCTTAATGATCTTCATCCTGATTCTCCTCATTTTCTTTATTTTTCACTAATTTATATCTCTATCTGGAAAGATACTCTCCAATAGCATCCTTATCCATCTGAAACCCATTCTAATACAAAATATAGTATAATGCAATCCCCAAAACACATTATCATGTATTTTCAGAAGTTCCCATTCTTTGAAAAAGATTATCGGTTTAAGAAATATATTTATATTTTTTCGCAAACAAATAGAGCGTATCCCAAAAATATTCTGTCATCTCTTCGTATATAAAAAAACAGTCTGTACTTACTTACATCAAATACAGACCATCTTTACCGTTTTTGTTATAATAATTACTGTTTATATCGTGCAGATAATAATCGTATCGATTTATTCTAATATTGCTTTATACCTCCATCCGATGCCACGCCACAACTCACACTTACTTTGTCCCGACAGATACAGCCGGAGAGCCGGGATAAGAAAAATCCCGAAAACACTGCATTACAGTACTTCCGGGATCTGGTCTACTGCGGAAGATGGGACTTGAACCCACACGTTCGCATTGAACACAAGATCCTTAGTCTTGCTCGTCTGCCAGTTCCGACACTTCCGCATTCCATATTGGATTGTCTGTGATCTGCCCCTTACGACGCTGACCACAAGTGATATGATACTATCCTCAACGCAAAAAGTCAACCTTAAATCCCGAAATTTTTAAAGTCCGAAAATTGTATCTACTTTCCTGAAAATTTAGAATATTTCATCATTCCAGTTCAGTTTCACTTTGCCCCTGCTCGCTGTAGGATCTCGTCCTATAATACACCAACGCCCGGAACGACGCTTGTGCTAGCACAAGAGCGGAGTTCCGGGCGTTGGTATGCATGACCCGATGCTATTGCATATTTCCATCGAAGCGCGGGATTCCGTCGAATCCTGTTTTGAGTTCTTCATCCGTCGGAATATAATCGCTCATCTTTCCGTCGTTGAACGCTTCGTATGCGTACATATCGAAATATCCTGTTCCGGTAAGTCCGAAAAGGATGGTCTTTTCTTCGCCTGTCTCCTTACACTTTAACGCCTCGTCAATAGCTACTTTAATCGCATGGCTGCTCTCCGGAGCAGGAAGGATTCCTTCCACACGGGCGAACTGCTCTGCCGCCTCAAACACTGCGGTCTGCTCAACCGCACGCGCCTCCATATATCCGTCATGATAGAGCTGAGAAAGCGTGGAACTCATGCCGTGATAACGAAGTCCGCCCGCATGGTTCGCAGACGGGATGAACCCGCTTCCTAATGTATACATCTTCGCCAGAGGGCATACCATTCCGGTATCACAGAAGTCATAGGCATATACGCCTCTGGTCAGACTCGGGCAGGATGCCGGCTCTACCGCGATAAACTGATAATCAGCCTCTCCTCTTAGCTTCTCCCCCATAAACGGAGAGATCAGGCCGCCTAAGTTTGATCCGCCGCCCGCACAGCCGATAATGATATCCGGCTTAATACCGTATTTATCCATGGCGGTTTTTGTCTCCGCGCCGATGACTGACTGGTGCAGGAGCACCTGATTCAGCACGCTTCCCAGAACATATCTGTAGCCCTCTGTGTGGGTTGCCACCTCAACTGCCTCAGAGATCGCGCAGCCGAGACTTCCTGTTGTCCCCGGATGTTCCGCAAGGATCTTCCTTCCCACTTCCGTTGTCTCCGACGGAGACGGGGTAACGCTCGCGCCGTATGTGCGCATCACCTCGCGGCGGAACGGCTTCTGCTCATAAGAGCATTTTACCATGTATACTTTGCAGTCCAGGTCAAGATAAGAGCATGCCATAGACAGCGCGGTTCCCCACTGTCCGGCTCCAGTCTCTGTCGTCACACCTTTTAGTCCCTGATCCTTCGCATAAAATGCCTGTGCAATCGCGGAATTGAGCTTATGGCTTCCACTCGTGTTATTTCCCTCGAATTTGTAATAGATCTTCGCCGGCGTCTGCAGCTTCTCTTCAAGGCAGTAAGCGCGGACTAGCGGTGCCGGACGATACATCTTGTAAAAATCACGGATCTTCTCCGGGATCTCGATATAGCGGTTGTCATTATCCAGTTCCTGTCTCACCAGTTCCTCACAGAATACTGCTCCCAGCTCCTCCGCCGTCATCGGCTGCAGAGTTCCCGGATTCAAGAGCGGCGCCGGCTTATTCTTCATATCCGCGCGGACATTGTACCATTCTTTCGGCATCTCGCTTTCTTCAAGGTAGATTTTGTAAGGGATCTTCTTTTCACTCATTTTTCTTCTCCTTTCCGGGATGTAATGGCTTTTTGTAATATTCTGCGGAACCGGATCACTTTCGGCATCTGTATTTAGGTAACAAAAAAGCCCTCATCCCATACAAATAAATATTGCAGGGACAAGAGCCATTATTCAAAACTCCTGCGGTGCCACCCGGCTTGATGTAATCTTACACCCTCTCACGCATACTGACATATGCTCCTTTTCCTAACGAAGTCCGGTCTCCGTCTCACCTACTAACCATCCTGCACCACTGACATCCGCTGTGCATCCGGTATTCAGCTCGCCCTCAGAAGCCCATTCACCTCACCACTTGCCCGCCGCTTTCCCACCTTCCGCGGCTCTCTGTAAAGCAGTACGTTGAAGTTACTTGCTCTCCCTCATCGGTTTAAAAGGACTTTATCATAGTACAGCGCAAATGTCAACCCCTTTCTTATTCTCTGATGTTTATGCCTAAATACCGGAGATCGTTTCAATATCTGTTATGCACTTTTTCCGCAAAACACATGAAATCTTTCAGCTCAATAAACCTCCCGTCGTCAAGCACTGCCTGTCCGCTCATTTTCCCGAATACCTGATGCTGGTCGGACGATATAACAATCGCGGAAATGCTGGCTGCACGGTCGAGAACCGGGGTAAATTCCATCTCAAAGCGTCCGTCGCCGGAAGTAAACGTCCACGGCTTCATATAGTCTCCTTCCGGGATGTGGAAGGTCACGTCATCCAGCTTGTGCCCCTTTCCGTCATAGAAGAGGATATTTTCCGTCGCAGAGGATGTATCCCCGAAGCCATAGCCGATATTAAAGCCGAAGGGCCTGCCGCCCACCGTGCCGTTTCCAGACCCCCAGTACCATGTATTGTTGTATGTCCACACACCGCGCCCCCAGTCCAGCGTGCCATAATCTGTCTTTGGATTGAACCAGTACGTCACATCCTCATAAGCCATATATCCTTCGGCGGGCATACAGTTAATCTTCTGATTATAGTAAAAAGCATTTTTCCCGCTCCACGGCGTCGCGATGACCATTGTATCCATCCTCGGCTGATCAAGAGTGATCTCGCAGTAGAACGGCTTCCCCTGACAAAAATCTTTAAAATCACAGCAAATCAGTCTCTTATCTGCCTTCACTTTAAACTCCATGCGCAGTCGCTTATCTTTATAAATGATATCACCCTCTGAAGATGAGGAAGGCATCTTCATCTTTCCCATGGGAAATGGGGTCAGGATAGTCTCCGTATGCTCCCACTTTTCTTTAAAATTCAAAAGAGAAACAGACTGGATTCCGATATATCCGTCGTCTGAAAGGGTAAACGCGGCAGCATAATCCTCATTCATAACCAGATAATAATCCCACTCTTTGATGCGAGACTTCGGCGCTGTGATCTTATTCCGGTCATACTTCCATACCTGGCTCCTTGCCCAGCCGGGCTCTGCGATCCTGCCCTTGTTATCCAAAAGAGGCTGTTCTGTCGTCACTTCATGATTTCTCATCATCATCACTCCTCTGTTTCTTTTCAATTTCATTTCGCGCGCGTGCGCATCCCTGTTTAGATGGTTTTTATTTCACAGAAAAGTCCGTTGGACTGACTTATGAAATAAAAAGCCCGAATCCCAACCGGGACCGGGCTTCTGGCTTTATTTTACTACGCAACCTTCTCCTTTGCAAGTGCAGCGAGTGTTGCGAATCCTTCTTTGTCGTTTACTGCAAGCTCTGCCAGCATCTTTCTGTTCATGTCAACGTTAGCCAGCTTAAGACCATACATAAACTTGCTGTATGACAGACCGTTCATTCTTGCAGCCGCGTTGATACGTGCAATCCAGAGCTGTCTCATCTGACGCTTGCGCTGCTTCCTTCCTGCATAAGCTGACGTAAGCGCTCTCATTACAGACTGCTTTGCAACTCTGTACTGTTTGGAGCGTGCTCCTCTGTATCCTTTCGCCAGTTTCAGTGTTCTGTTATGTTTCTTCTTAGCGTTCATTCCGCCTTTGATTCTTGCCATTTCTTAATCCTCCTATCAAAATACGATATCTGAACTATTTCTTACAGATATGGTAATACCTTCTTCATGTTCTTTACATTTGTTGCGTCAGTGATCGTTGACTGTCTGAGATTTCTTTTTCTCTTAGTCGACTTCTTTGTTAAGATATGGCTCTTATAGGCTTTATTTCTTTTCAGTTTTCCTGTACCTGTCTTTTTGAAGCGTTTTGCTGCCGCTCTATTTGTTTTGATCTTTGGCATGATAATTTCCTCCTTTATTGTGCTGCCTTACCGGATATTCATCCCGGGATATATTTTAACGTTTTTCAGCTAAAACCATGCTCATTGCTCTTCCTTCCATCTTCGCCGGCTTTTCAACCACCGCGATGTCAGCAAGAGTCTCTGCGAAATCATCGAGAATGTGCTTGCTCTGCTGAACATGAGCCATCTCTCTTCCGCGGAAACGCAGTGTCACCTTCACCTTGTTTCCTTTTGAGATAAACTTCTTGGCATTATTGATCTTCGTATTCAAGTCGTTCGTATCGATATTCGGAGAAAGGCGCACTTCCTTAAGCTCGACTGTCTTCTGCTTCTTTCTTGCCTCCTTCTCTTTTCTCGTCTGTTCATACTTGTACTTGCCATAATCGATGATCTTACATACAGGCGGTTTCGCCGTAGGCGCAATCTTCACAAGATCAAGCTCTGCCTCCTGAGCGATTTTCATAGCCTCGCGGGCTGACATGATACCTAACTGTTCCCCATCCGCGCCGATCAGACGTATCTCTCTGTCTCTGATCTGCTCGTTAATCATTAAATCGCTAATTGTCGTATACCTCCGTTAAATGAATTCCTTTAGGTTTCTTATGCGAAAACACAAAAAACGAGTGAATATCATATCCACCCGAAATCAATAAGCCCTCCCCGCGCAAGTCAGGGAAGCGATGCATCAATATCAGACCAATAGTCACCTGATTGTGCTATGGTGAGAGTGGATACTCTACTTTGTTTTTTGCTTCACGCAGGAAATAATTTACCACATCTCTTCCCCGTTGTCAACAACTTTCTTGTGATTTGCCATCTCATCGTATATTCATGAATAAATACTTTTTTGTTTTCCCATTCTTCCGTCCATGCTATAATGGTTATGTTTTACTTCAAAGGAAAGAGAGTTTGTGCTTATGAAATCTAACCATACTATATCTGAAGACAAGTTCAACAACAAATGGGGCTTTGTCATCTCCTGCATCGGCAGTTCCGTGGGAATGGCAAATATCTGGATGTTTCCCTACCGCGCAGGAGAGTTCGGCGGAGCCGCCTTCCTCATCCCCTACATCATCTTCATCATCCTCATCGGTTTTACCGGAGTAATCGGGGAAATGGCATTCGGACGCGCCATGCAGTCCGGTCCACTTGGTGCATTTAAAAAGGCATTCGAAATCAGACATTCCAGGATCGGCACATTCATCGGGCTCATCCCGGTCATCGGTTCTCTTGGGATTGCCATCGGATACAGCGTTATCATCGGCTGGATCTTAAAGTTCCTTGCCGACTCCATCACAGGCAGCATCATAAGCACAGAAGACCCTGCTGCCGTATTCACGGATCTTTCAGGAAATTTCGGCAGCATTCCATGGCATCTGCTCGGACTGCTCCTTGTGCTCATCTGCATGTCCTTTGGAATCTCCAGTGGAATCGAAAAGGTGAACAAGGTCATGATGCCTGCGTTCTTTATCCTGTTCCTTGTTCTTGCCGTCCGGGTATTCTTCCTTGATGGGTCTGCGCCGGGATATTCCTACCTGTTCAAACCGGACTGGCCGGCAATGGCAAATCCGCAGACGTGGGTGTACGCCATGGGACAGGCTTTCTTCTCCCTCTCCCTTGCCGGGAGCGGAACCGTCGTGTACGGAAGTTATTTAAAATCTGACGTTGATATCGTAAGCAGCGCAAAATATGTGGCATTCTTCGACACACTTGCCGCTCTTCTCGCAGGTCTCGTCATCATTCCTGCGGTGTTCGCATACGGGATGAAGCCGAACTCCGGTCCGGGGCTTCTCTTTATCACAATCCCTGCGGTTATTCGAAGCATTCCCCTTGGCCGGGTATTTGCCGTTATTTTCTTCCTCGCTGTCCTTTTCGCAGGTGTGACTTCTCTTATGAACCTGCTTGAAAGCCCGGTCGAAGCACTCCAGAAACGTCTTGGCTGGTCAAGAATATCCGCCATCGCGCTGGTTGGTATCGTGACTGCAGCCGTGGGCGTTTTCGTCGAAGGAGGACTTTTAAACCCGTGGATGGACAGCATCTCCATCTATGTCATCCCGCTCGGCGCTCTCCTCGCCGGAATTACTATGTTCTGGGTATGCGGGAAAAACTTTGCGAGAAATGCAGTACAGCTCGGCAGAATACGTACACTGGGAAAATGGTTCGAGCCCATGACAAAATACGTGTTCTGCGGGGTTGCAGTGCTCGTATATATACTGGGAATCTTCTTTGGGGGAATCGGTTAACAGGCGTTTCGATCCCGGCAAATCCGCATCTACACCCGCTTCATACAGGTCACTGCCATCGCCCCCGGCCCGATATGGCATGCCACGCTCAATGACAGAGGACCTTCCACGATGTCGTATCCGGGGAAATGGTCCATGATCTCCTGCTTCCACTCCCGCGCTTCCTCTTTCGTACAAGTATACGCCATCCCAAGGACCATATCATCCTTAATGTCCGCGAAACGTTCATTCAGGTCTTTTTCAATCGCATTGATCATAGATTTCTTTGCCGCCTTCCAGCCTCTCACCTTTGCAAAAGCGTCCAGCTTTTCTCCCTGTATCTGAAGGACAGGCTTTAAGTTAAGCACTGTGCCGATGGCTGCCGCCGCCGGAGTGATGCGCCCGCCTTTTTTCAGATATTTCAGTGTATCCACTGTGATATAGATACTTGACAGCATTTTTTCCTGCTCAAGCACATCTTTGATCTCCGCCGCCGACTTCCCCTCGTCACGCAGCTTCATAGCGTCATATACAGACTGCTCCTGTGTGACGGAGATTCTCTGGTTGTCCACAACCTGCACACGCCCTTTATACTCCGACGCGATAGACATTGCCGTGGAGCATGTGCTGGAAAGTCCGCTGGACATTGGGATACAGACGATCTCATCATATTCCTTGAGCACTTCCTCCCACAACTCCATCACATTGCCCGGTGAAGGCTGGGAAGTGGAGATATCCGAATTCTCTCCCAGTTTCTTATAAAATTCTTCCTGTGTCAAAGTGATATCTTCTAAAAATAATTTGCCGTCGATAAAAAAAGGCATGGGAAGCACATAGATCCCGAGTTCCTTTCCTCTGTCCTGTGTGATCCCGCTGTTGCTGTCAGTTACGATCGCCACTCTACTCATTGTTCTCTCCATTTCTGCCGTATGTAACGGCGGTATTTTTAATTTTTAAAACTATGGATCGGCGCCGGTATCCTGCCCTGTCTGCTAATAAATGTCCCACATCCGAATTCATTTACCGGCATAATCGGCGCGTACCCTAAGAGTCCGCCAAATTCTGCTGTGTCCCCCACATCTTTCCCGATGACCGGGATGAGACGGACTGCCGTTGTCTTCTGGTTCACCATACCGATGGCCATCTCGTCCGCGATGATTCCGGAGATTGTGCTTGCGCTCGTCTTGCCCGGGACCGCGATCATATCAAGACCTACGGAGCATACGCAGGTCATGGCCTCTAATTTCTCCAGTGTGAGTGATCCTGCATTAACCGCGTCGATCATTCCCTGATCCTCGCTCACCGGAATGAACGCGCCGCTCAGTCCGCCTACATAAGAGGAAGCCATTACGCCGCCCTTTTTCACCTGATCATTGAGCAGCGCAAGAGCAGCCGTCGTACCCGGAGCTCCTACTCTCTCGAGCCCGATCTCTTCCAGAATCTCTGCCACACTGTCACCCACATCCGGAGTCGGCGCAAGCGAAAGGTCTACGATGCCAAAAGGCACACCGAGACGCTGTGACGCTTCTCCTGCCACAAGCTGTCCCACACGGGTCACCTTAAAGGCAGTCTTTTTAATAGTCTCGCAGAGCTCCTCAAAGCCTTTGCCACGTACCTTTTCCAGCGCCTTCTTCACCACGCCCGGACCGCTGACGCCCACATTGATGACTGCGTCCGCTTCAGTCACTCCGAGAAATGCCCCCGCCATAAACGGGTTATCATCCGGAGCGTTACAGAATACGACCAGTTTCGCGCATCCAAGGGAATCTCTCTCCTTTGTCGCCTCTGCGGTCGCTTTCACGATCTCGCCGCAGAGACGCACTGCATCCATATTGATTCCCGTCTTTGTGGAACCTACATTTACAGAGCTGCAGATGCGCTCCGTTTCAGAAAGAGCCTGCGGAATCGAACGGATCAGGTTCTCATCGCTCTTTGTCATGCCTTTTGACACAAGGGCTGAATATCCGCCGATAAAGTTCACGCCCACCTTCCCGGCCGCCTTATCAAGTGTTTCGGCGATGGTCACGAAATCTTCCGGAGACTTACATGCCGCGCCGCCAGCCAAAGCAATCGGAGTGATTGAAATTCTTTTATTTACGATGGGGATACCGAACTCCTTCTCAATATCCTGTCCGACAGACACAAGGTTCTCGGCTGTCTTTGTGATCTTCTCGTAGATCTTGCGGTTCAGTTCATTTAAGTCAGAATCGATGCAGTCGAGCAGACTGATCCCCAGCGTGATGGTCCTCACGTCCAGGTTCTCGTGCTCGATCATTTTATTTGTCTCCGACACCTCATACATATTTATCATATCTGCAATCCTCACTCGCTATTTTCTTCAGGAACTCATTTACAGTCTGTGCATTTTCTCAAAGATATCTTCTCTCTGGCAGCGGATATTCACTCCGATCTCCTCCCCCAGTTTCTCCATCTCATCACATACGGCGGTAAAGTCCTTCTCAAGGCCTGTTATATCTGCGATCACCATCATATTAAAGTATCCCTGAACGATCGTCTGTGAGATATCAAGGATATTGATCTTATTCTCCGCCAGATAGGTACATACCTTCGCCACAATTCCTACAGTGTCTTTTCCCAGCACTGTGACAATACATTTTTTCATCTTCTCCTCCTCCTAGATCAGACCATGATGATATCCGAAACGGTATCTCTGTCAGCTACAAACATATTGAGGTCTTCGCCTTTGTAGTCATTGTCGGCCAGCGTGACCTCCAGCTTGACCGTCTCATAAGCAAGCTTTGCATAATTATTTTCTTTGCTTAAATGCCCAAGAACGATATGCTTCAGATTATCATGTAGTATATCACAAAGCAGACGCCCTGACAATTCATTTGAGAGGTGCCCTCTGTCCCCTAAAATACGCTGTTTCAGATAGTAGGGATAGCCTCCTACTTCCAGCATATGGATATCATGGTTCGCCTCTAAAAGCACAGCGTCCAGCCCTTGCAGATGCTCCACTGTATAGTCGTCGTATTTCCCCAGATCAGTGGCTACCGCAAGTGATTTCCCGCCGCATTCCAGCCGGTATCCGGACGGCTCATTGGCATCATGGGAGATGGCAAACGGGTTCACCGTCACATCCCCGAGAAGAAAGGGTTCGTCTGTATGTATCGGATGAAAAAGCCCGTCCGGCACTTTGCCCAGCCCTGAGTAGTTCATGATCCCCTGTATTGTTCCCGGAGTGGCATACACTGGCACTGCATATTTACGGCTGAACACCCCCAGCCCCTGAATATGGTCTGAATGCTCATGGGTAATAAGTATCCCGTCCAGTTCTTCTCCTTTGATCTCGAGTTCTTTTAAGCCTTGTTCGATCCGCTTTTTGCTGATCCCTGTATCCACCAGCAGATGGGTATTGTCACTTCCTACATAGATACAATTCCCGCTGCTGCCGCTGGCAATGCTGCACATTCTCATTGTTTCAGTCTCTCTCCTATCTGTCTCTTTGTATCTTCAAAATCACCGCTGTTGTCAATAACAGCGGTACACGCCGCGCGGAATCTCTCTTCCGCCGGCTGGGAGGCTATCATCTGCGTGATCTTCTCATCTGTATATCCCCGGGATGCTTTGAGCCGTTCCCGGCGCACATGCTCCTCTGTATAAATGTACCAGAGCGAGTCGCAAAGCTCCCCGCCTGTTTCTGTCAGAAGGGCCGCCTCGACCACATAGAGCCTCCTGCCCTCTGCGCGTTTTTGCTCAATATCTTCCCGCACCCATCGAAGGACAGCCGGGTGGACGATGTCGTTTAAGGCACTCAGTTCTTCTCCATCCGTGAACACGATACGGCCAAGTTCTGCCCGGTCAAGTTCTCCGTCAGGACCGAGCACCCGGTCTCCGAAATGTCCGATGATCTTCCGGAAACAGTCCGTGCCGCTCTTCTGCAGTTCTTTTGCCGTTTCGTCCATCTGGCACACATATGCGCCGTATTCTTCTTCCAGATAACGGAGCACCTCGCTCTTTCCCGAGCCCACGCCCCCTGTGATGCCAAGAACTTTCACACTGTTCTCTCCCTTAATTTTTCCGTTTTATCTTCGTTGTCCTGTCTCAAAACTCAAAAGCTACTTCGCCTCATACCAGTTTTCCCCGGTGTGCATATCAGCGATCAGCGGCACCAGAAGCTCTGCCGCGTTTTCCATTTTCTCCTTTAAGATTGCCTGAACCTCTTCCACCTCGGACTTCTCCGCCTCGATCAAAAGTTCGTCATGCACCTGGAGAATCAGGTGGGACTTCATATTGCGGTTTTTCAGCTCCTCATTGACGCCTGTCATGGCGATCTTGATGATATCCGCCGCTGTTCCCTGGATGGGGGCGTTCATCGCCACTCTCTCTCCGAAGTTCCTCTGCATGAAATTGCTGGATTTCAGCTCCGGCACCGGCCTTCTGCGTCCGAACAAAGTAACTGCATATCCTTTCTCTTTCGCATGTGCCACACAATCGTCCAGAAATTTCTTTATCCCCGGATATGTCTCAAAGTAATGCTCGATATACTGTGCCGCCTCTTTCTTTGTGATACTTAAGTCCTGACTTAAGCCAAAGGAACTGATACCGTACACGATACCGAAATTGACTGCCTTGGCGTTGCGGCGCTGGAGATCTGTGACCTCGTCAAACGGTGTATGGAATACCTGGGACGCAGTCATCCTGTGGATATCCTTTGCCTCGCGGTACGCCTGAATCAGCTGCTCATCCCCCGAGCAGTGCGCCAGAATACGCAGCTCGATCTGTGAGTAATCCGCGTCCACGAAGATGTATCCCGCTTTCGGGACGAATACCTTTCTTATCAGCCGTCCCAGTTCCATGCGCACCGGGATGTTCTGCAAGTTCGGCTCCGTGCTGCTGAGCCTCCCTGTGGCTGTGACGGTCTGGTTGAACTTCCCGTGAATCCGTCCGTCATTTCCTATATAAACGGCAAGCCCGTCCGCATAGGTGGATTTCAGCTTTGCGAGCTGACGGTACTCCAGTATCTTTGATACGATCGGATAATCCGGCGCCAGCTTGTCCAGCACATCCGCCGCAGTGGAGTACCCGGTCTTCGTTTTCTTTGCATGGGGCATTTCCAGCTTCTCAAAAAGGATGCCCCCAAGCTGTTTAGGAGAGTTGATATTGAACTCTTCACCCGCCAGATCATAGATTTCTTTTTCCAGTTCCACGATCCTCTCACCGAGCTGGTTGCCGTATATCTTCAAGGCTTCCGCTTCAATCTGCACTCCCGCCTGTTCCATGTCAAACAGCGTAAATACAAGAGGCATCTCAATATCATAAAAGAGGTGATCCATGCCTGTTTCTTTTAACTTTTCGTCAAGAACCGGCGCCGCCGCATAAGCAGTGTATGCCTCATAGCTTGCTTTTGCCGCGTCATCCAGCTTCTCGTCTATCAGCAGGTTCAGCTGCTCTCTCGCCACATCTTCATATTCATAATCGCTCTTGAGAGGATTCAGAAGATAAGCTGCCACGACCGCGTCAAAAGAAGTCTCCTTTTTCGCTCCGGGCAGATAACCCAAATATTCTTTCAGCCCGCACATAGAGAAGCGCTTTGCACTCCCCGCCAGTTCAGACATTTTTCCGAAGAGGAAATCCATATTTGTATCCATGTCACACGGAATGGAATAAATCTTGTCCCTTCCATATGCAATGGCGATCCTGCCGAATCCTGACGGATGGGCAAATAAAGGCAGGACATTTCCCGTGCCTTTAGAAAAGGCTGCCCCCACGCACTCAGCTTTCACTGCCTCCCCGAAAATGCGCTCGATCTCCGCCTTGTCCGTAACCTCATGAAACGCCTTCTCAATCTCATTGGCGTCCGACTCTACGTCAAACCGGCTGAGCATATTTTTAAACTGCAGGCGTTTAAAAAGCTCGTGCGCTTCCTTTGTATAAGGATTGACGTGGCGCGCCTTTGCCACGTCAAAGTCAATATCTGCATGTGTGTTGATGGTCGCCAGCACTTTGCTCAGCTTCGCCTGCTCCCAGTATTCCTTCAGATTCTTGCTGGCCCGGGGCGGCCTGATCTCCTCCACATGCTCATAGGCATTTTCGATGGACTGGTAATCTTGGATGATCTTCGCCGCCGTCTTCTCGCCAACCCCTGGAACACCCGGTATATTGTCAGACGCATCGCCCATGAGCGCCTTCACGTCGATAAATTCCGTTGGTGTGACACCGTAACGCTCCTTCACCTCTAAAGCGTTATAGTCCTCTACCTCTGTCTTTCCCTGCTTCGTCTTGGGGATACGGATCTTTACATGCTCCGTGGCAAGCTGGAGTGTATCCCTGTCACCTGAGATGATAGACACATCCATGCCCTTCTCCTCGCACATACAGGAGATCGTACCCAGCAGGTCGTCCGCCTCAAGTCCCTCCTGTTCGATGATCTCAATGTTCATTGCTTTTAAGACATCCTTTATGACCGGAACCTGCTGCCGGAGTTCCTCTGCCATGGGTTTTCTTGTCCCTTTGTAATCCGCGTATATCTCATGCCGGAAGGTAGGCGCGTGTACGTCGAACGTGACGGTCAGATATTCCGGCTTCTCCTCGTCAAGAACCTTGAACATAATATTTAAGAACCCGTAGACTGCGTTGGTGTGAAGCCCCTCCGAGTTCGTCAGGTCCGGAACGCCATAGAACGCCCGGTTCAAAATACTGTGCCCGTCTATCAATACAATCTTCTCTCTCATCAGATTTCCTCCGTTTCAAACCATTACTAAAGTATACACTAAAAAGTACCTTTTTAAAAGTAGGTTTTTATGCTATGATACGGTTCAGACATGCATAAACTGCGAACGCAGGGCATGCCCGGATGAGTCTGCGGACAGGCATATACAATTCACCGGACAATAATTTTAATTAAGGAGTTTATTTATGGATGGAATAATATTTGACGTAGACGGCACGCTGTGGGATTCCACGGAATCTGTTGCCGACGCATGGACCCGCGCGGTACGCGATCACTCTTCTCTTGATATCACCTTAGATGCTAAGACCATGGGAAGCGTATTCGGGAAAACAATGATCGAGATCGGAGAGACGCTCTTCCCCACTCTTTCCCCAGATGAGCGGATGAAGCTTCTTGACATATGTTTTTCCTATGAAAACCGCCATCTGGAAGAACAGCCGGGTGTTGCATATCCAGGTGTAGCTGAAACAATAAAAAAACTCGCCGGAAAATATTCTCTTTTCATCGTGAGCAACTGTCAGCTTGGCTACATTGAAATTACTATGAAATGCTTAGGGATCCAATCATATATTAAAGATCATCTCTGTTTTGGAGAAACTTTAGTGCCTAAAAGTGAAACGATCCGTATACTCATGGAAAAAAACAATCTGAGAGATCCTGTCTATATCGGGGACACCCAGGGAGACGCGGACGCCTGTGCTGCGGCAGGCATTCCTTTTATTTTCGCGGAATACGGCCTGGGAAATGCAACTGCCCCCGCTGCCCGTATCCGCACATTTTCTGATCTTCAAAAAATGTTTCTTTAATTTTAAGCGTTAAAATGCCTGCTGAGCTATGTCAACAGGCATTTTTATCTCTCTGGCAGCGGCATTTCTGCAATAATCGTTACAGAAGCCAGGTCACTGTCAGCAGGGCGGCCAGTAGCAGGATCGAGGATATGCCAATAGGCCGTTCCGTCCTCATCCGTAAAATAGCGTTCATATCCGCCGGATGTTACAACAGCAGAATCCTCCGCCTCTAAAATCCCAAAGCTCCCTTCACCAAAGGGATTCCTAATCCCAAGCCGCCACCTTGTTCCGTCCGGTCTTCCGCCTACCATTTGAATATTGCCTCCAATATCCAGCAGCGCAGAAGTGATACCTTGCTCTTTCAAATATTCGGCAAGCAGCTCCCCTGTATATCCCTTTCCGACCGCACCAAGGTCAAGCTGCGTTCCTTCCGGGAGCGTAACAGCATGATTTTCCAGCACAACTTTCTCATAGCCGGTAAGGGACAAAAGTTCTGTTATTTCCTGTTCGGATGGGACGCGATACTCCTGGTTAATAAATCCCCAGGCATTGACAAGAGGGTAAATGGTAGGATCGAGAGCGCCACGGGTCTGCTCTGCCATTTTCAGTGCAAACCGAAGCAGTTCCTCCGTTTCCGGGCTGAGTGGCACCGCCTCTCCATGGCTGTGATTTGCCGCATAAATCTCGCTGCTTTCCTCTGTGGCAGACCACAAAGCCTCCCATTCTGTGACGCTGCTTTCTGCCTCGTTCAATGCGGCTTCCGCCTGCTCTCCATAAGCAGTCAGACTCATATAAGTACCCATAGCAAACAACTCGGCAGAATGTTCTTGTCTGATTGCCTCATGTGAGGCTGCACATCCCGAAAAGCATAAGGAAAAGGCTGCAAGCAGAGCGGAAAACCGAAATATGCTCCTATTTTTCATATGTAGAAATTGTCCTCCTTTTTCCGGTCACCTTTTGCAGCCCTTCGGCTCCATAATATGCCAGGAACACAAATAGGCCCATAATGGCAAGATATTCTGTAAAAAACAGAAGGAACGGACGTTCAAAATCAAAGAATACAAAAGTGGCTGTTAGGAACATATAAGAGAGAAACTGATTCTTTATGAAGGCATAAAGCCCATATACAGCAACAACAGTTTAAGACGGGCCAAGACTGACAAGAAGGATGCCGTGAAGCTGGCCAACTACGGCCTTGACCACTGGATCACGCTGCCGAGATATGTCCCG
>CAJFQC010000024.1 GCA_904418845.1 uncultured Ruminococcus sp.
CCATAAAAAATCTTATCCTTGTTCCTGCACTTACATCTTGATTTACTGATACCGAAATTTTGCCATTTTGCGTAGAAAATCATTTATAAGTGGCCTAATGGTGAAATAGAGATATTATATATAATCAATGTGGACTCAAGAGGAGATATATATAAATAATATCAGCCAAAAAGAAAGAGGTGAAAACATGAGTACAGCAACAAAAGAAATGATTGACTTGATGGAGATTTTACCAGAAAGCGACCAGAATTTAGCTTTAGAGCTTGTGAGAAAATTAGTTCTTGCATGGGATCCGGATTTTACAAAACTGACATCAGCGGAAAGAAAAGAACTTGATGAAGCCATGGAAGACCCGGAAACAGTTCCACATGACGCTATAAACTGGGACTAAAGAAAATCCTCGGCGAATAACCGGGGATTTTTTATTGTTAATTAACAGGGAGTGTAACAAGCAGATTAACAGGGTAACAAAACCTGAAAAACCGCCTTTCGGCGGCCCCACAGCCGGTGCCAATACATGACACTTAAACGCAAATTCGGTAATGTGGGTATACAGCGTATCTCTACCTGCAATTATATTTTATGCTATTTTTACAGAAATGTCAATCAGACAGAAGTTATTTTTTTATTTTAGGTATTGACTTATTGTGCGCACTATAATATAATTAATGTGCGAACAAAAAGTGAGGTGAAAATATGAGTCCGAGGACAGGAAGACCAAAGTCCGACAATCCAATGAATGAAAGAATGTTTATCCGTGTCACAAAAGAAGAAAAAGAAGAAATTATGCAATTTTCTAAAGACAGCGGATATACACTTCTTGAGTTAATTAGAATTGGAATTGAAAGGGTAAAAAGTCTAAAAAAATAGAGTGTTGCTACCCTAGGAAAGTACGACAACACTCTAATCACACGCCAAAGGCGGTATGTAAATATTATAGCACTGCATACCTCCTTTTGGCAAACGATTTGTTTAAATTTAGGAGGTTTCAATATGGAAGAAATGTTGAAAATTGTATATTGGAGTTTTCTTGACGATGAGACAGACAATGCCTCTAAGTGCATCAGAATCATGGATAAAAGCTGGGAAACAACAGAAGATGTACTTGCGGAATTACAAGACATTTTGAGCAAAAAAATATTTGATGAAATTTATAACAAAATCAGGATGGGAGCATACGATCTTCAGGAGGCGGCATTTATAGCAGGATTTGCTCAATGTGCAAAATTCATGTCCAACGGTAAAATAGATTTCTTTCCCGTTCAGAACTCAGCCGGAGGTGACAATGTATGAATGATATAGTAACGATAGAAAACACCGAAATGCAGATCAGGGAATATAACGGTCAGAGAGTGGTCACATTTAAGGACATTGATCGGGCGCATCAGAGAAAAAATGGAACAGCTAGAAATGCGTTTAATAGAAACAAAAAGCACTTTGTCCGAAACGAGGATTACTTCGTATGCCAAACGTACGAAGCAAAGCAACTATGTCACGACAACCTTATAACGTCCTTTATTGCTAAGAAAATCCTGCCTTTTAGCATAAGTATTTCTGCATATAGATCTCGCTTAAGTATGTGCCGTCTTTGAGTTTAAAAGCATTAGGGCGTTCGGAAACAACATGAAAGCCGAATTTCTCATACAAATGTTTTGCACGTTCATTGCCCTCAATAAATTCAAGCTCCATAATTTCGGTTCCGTGCTTCTGTGCTGCAGCGACAAGCTCCTCAAACATTGCAGAGCCAATACCAAGGTTCCAGTAATCCTTGAGGATGGCAATTGCAATCGTTGCTCGATGCGAGGTTTTCATTCCACCTCTGAAGCTGATCTCACAGTTGCCTGCAACCTCCCCGTCAATATAGCAAGTGATTCCCAATGTGTCAGGAGCAGAGCGCAGACGGTTTACCCACGCTTCCTCTTGTTCCACAGTGATATTCCACTCTTCAGGGTAACGTGCGAGAAAATCAGTCTCGCCGCACGATTTCTTTATGTAGTTCAGCAGCTTTTCCGCATCCTCAACACACGGACTCTTCAAGATGGCCGTTCTGCCGTCTTTTAAAGTTATGCTCTTTTCTTCAAATATCATTGTGATACCCCTTCCCATTAATTAATTCTCGATGGCAAAGTGAGTCTTAATCATCTTCGCAACTTCATCCGGATCCAGATTTGTGTTGTCAATTTTCAAATAGTTCTCGAATGGGAGTTCTTCGCCTTCATAGGAATTAAGGCGATACTTTTCGCTCGTTGACCGCATTTCAGCTTCACTCCAATCAAGATCACGCTTTGACTCCTTGTGAAGCAGACGGTTCTCGCTCTTATTTCTGATTAACCGAACATCAAAATCGGCGCAGAGTTCAACCACACAGCATTTTGCTCCGTTTGACTCAAACAATTCAATGAGACCCGTCAGATAATCTAATTCTTCCTGCTCATCAAATGCACACATATATGTGAAAGATGATACATCGGACCGAGTAACAATACAATATCATATGTGTTGCTTTCAAATTCGGAAAGGTCCATCGCATTGCCTTGCGTAATTGTAGTCAGCTCGCCTTCGATAGTGTTCTGCTTGAAGATTTCAATGTTATGTTCAATAAGTTCTACTGCATCCACTCGGTAACCTTTTTGTGCTAAAGCGTGACTATAACGTCCTGTCGCTGCGCCTATTTCCAAGATCTTCATGCCCGGTTGAAGATACTTTTCTATATACTTCATAGTGGTAATGTATTCTACTATTCCGTGCTTAGAGGTCAAACGACCGTCCTCATCGTATCTCTCATAATAGTTTGTCAAATAGTCTTTTGTTTCCATCATGAACCCCCTAAAAAATATAAAAAAACGGTGCAAATCGAAAATCTCTTCGACTTGCACCGTCAATATCCTAATATCCTATAATCCTATAACAGACTATACTGAAATTTGGGTACGACAATACAAGCCCGACGAATACCAATACATAGTATCGACGCCGTGCATAGGGACAATATTATTATTGCGAACAAACTTAATAACTGCCATTGTCGTACTCCTTTCATGAAAATGTTTAATAGAATATATCATATTTTTAAATAAATGTCAATAGAAAATCGGCAATTTCTTAAAAATCTGCACAAACAAGGGGATTATTTTAGTTTTTCAGAAACATCCGATTCCGTCTCTATTTTTTTGATGCTGTCTTTCTTGATTTCTGATTTCAGTTCCTTCGTCCAATCAGACCATTCGCAATTCTTTTGACCGTATGTAAGGGCGTTTTCATACTCACGAGGAAGCCAAGTAGAGATATTGGCTTCATTGTGGGAAACCAATGCTTCTAAATTATCAAGCGATTTGAAAAGTTTGGCTTCGGGGGTTTCTCTAACATTCATTTCCTCAAACAAGGATCGAAGCTCAGTTTAAATATCAGACGCCACTTTGTTAATCAAAACATGCCGTATATATCTTGAAAAACAGCTTGAATTAAAGAAGATTGTATCGGGAAAAAGACCGAAGCAACAAAATAACTATCTTTTTGTTACAAAATTCAATACTCCTTTAAACTCAGTAATATATTCGGATGCGATCAGGGCGGTTATTCGTCAAATAAACCTTATGAGATCAAAGGAAGATGAATTTCCAGTATTCAGCGGTCATACATTTAGGCACACATTTGCAACAAGGTGTTTTGAAAGCGGAATAGAACCGAAAGTGGTTCAGTCATACTTAGGTCATGCCAGTTTAAAAATGACAATGGATTTGTATACCCATGTTACAGATGATAAATCATCCTATGACATTGAAAAAATCGTGCCAGACTTCAATGATAATTTGATTGATTTCCGGTCAAAAATATCATAAAATTGGTGTAGTAATGGTGTAGTAGATCAATAAAAATGGTGTAGAAACAACGTATTTACGGCGTTTCTGGCATGTTTTATACTAAAACTGGGTTAATTATTATGTGTACTAGGCGACGCCGTATGATCTTTACGGGGAATCTACAAATAGAAAATGACGAAAGAGAATGGCAAAAGAGGAGGAAGATCTATTGGACAGCAGTCATTTTTCAACGTTGATTAACGATTTTAAGCCGGGTATCTTCGGCGCGCTGAATGAAAAGAAAGAAGAACTTCTTCGTGCCGGACGCAAGGTATATAACCTGTCGGTAGGCACGCCGGATTTCAGGCCGGCGCCCCATGTGATGAAGGCGATTCAGAAAGCCTGCGAAAAGCCGGAGAACTACAGATATTCACTGGCGGATCTGCCGCAGCTTTTAGAAGCGGTGCAGTACCGTTATCAGAATCGTTTCGGTATACATATTGAGATGGATGAGATCATGACTGTGTACGGGTCGCAGGAGGCTATGGCGCATATAGGCATGGTATTCTGCGACCCCGGAGATGTGATCCTCGTGCCGAATCCGGGCTACCCAATGTTTGAGATGAGCGGAATTATGGCGCACGCGGACGTGCGGTATTATACAATTGAGGAAAAGAACGGGTATCTGCCGGATCTGGACAGCATTCCGGAAGAGACGCTGAAAAAGACAAAATTTATGATCGTTTCTTATCCCCTTAACCCGGTTGGTGTCTGCGCGCCGGACGAGTTCTATCCGAAGCTGATCACATTCGCCAAGAAGCATGATATTGTCATCCTCCATGACAATGCATATTCCGATATTACATTTACAGACAAGCCGGGGCGGTCTTTCCTCTCCTTTGAAGGGGCAAAGGACGTGGGCGCAGAGTTCTATTCCTTATCCAAGTCCTACAATCTGACCGGGGCTCGGATTTCCTTTGTGGTGGGCAATAAAGACATTGTCAGCAAGTTCCGTCTGCTACGTTCCCAGATCGATTACGGTATCTTTTATCCGGTGCAGTATGGGGCGATCGCGGCGCTGACAGGACCGGATGATTTCATCGAGGAGCAGAGACAGCAGTATGCCGCCAGAAACCGGGCGCTTTGCGGAGGATTAAGGAGCATCGGCTGGAATGTGCCTGACAGTCAGGGAACCATGTTTGTGTGGGCGAAGATTCCAGAAGGATATGAATCTTCAGCAGATTTCTGTATGAAGCTGATGGAGCGCACAGGAGTGATCGTGACGCCGGGGAGCGCTTTTGGAAGAAACGGTGAGAACTACGTGAGGATGGCGCTTGTAGTGGATGAAGAGACGATTGCTGAGATCATCAGAGTGCTTGAAGAGACGGGAATGTTCCGGTGAGTGTCTGCAAATCAAGATAGATATAAGTATAATAAATATAGGCGAAAATGCGTTAAGCAAAAGAAATAGAATGCCATAGTAACAGAGAGGGGGGAGAGTTATGGATTATCAGGAAGCAGTAAAAAACGCAAGAGGGAATACCGGGCCTTTCTGCAAGGCCTGTCCGGTATGCAATGGCGCGGCATGTAAAAATACAATGCCCGGTTCGGGAGCAAAAGGTGTGGGCGATCTTGCCATACGCAACTATCAGAAATGGCAGGAAGTGCGTATCAACATGGATACGATCTGTGGGCAGAAGCCGTTGGATACCAAAGCCGAACTGTTTGGAAAAGAGTTTGACTATCCGTTCTTTGCAGGGCCTGTGGGGGCTGTAAAGCTGCACTACGGGGACAGATATTCCGATCAGGAGTACAATGAGATCCTTTTAAGAGGAAGTGCGCAGAGCAATATCGCTGCATTTACAGGCGACGGAACGGATTATAACGTGATGATCGAAGCGACCGCGGCTATCGGGAAACTGAACGGACAGGGCATCCCGACCGTAAAACCGTGGGATATAGAAACCATCCGTGGGAAGATGGAGCTGGTGAAAAAGAGCGGGGCATTTGCGGTGGCAATGGATATCGACGCTTCAGGACTGCCGTTCTTACAGAACTTAGATCCGCCTGCAGGTAGCAAGTCTGTGGAGGAACTGCGTGAGATCGTGGAGATCGCGGAGATCCCGTTCATATTAAAGGGGGTCATGACGCCGAAATCAGCGCTGAAAGCAATGGAAGCAGGAGTGCAGGGCATCGTTGTATCCAACCACGGCGGACGTGTGCTGGATCAGTGTCCGGCTACGGCGGAAGTTCTTCCGTCCATCGTAAAAGCCGTGGACGGACAGATCAAGGTGTTCGTGGACGGCGGTATTCGTACCGGTGTGGATGTGTTCAAGGCACTGGCAATGGGCGCGGACGCGGCGCTGATCGCAAGACCGTTCGTGACGGCTGTCTACGGCGGCCGGGAAGAGGGCGTGAGCGCCTATGTGAATAAAGTCGGCGCAGAGCTTAAGGACACAATGAAGATGTGCGGCGCCTTTTCACTGGATGATATCAACGCAGATATGCTGTGGAAGGGATAGTTTAATGTGTGGGATGATGCAGAATCCGTGATATTCAGAAAATTTACTAAAAAGGAGCACAGTACATGAAAAGGATCGCAAAATTTGAAAAGGTCAGTCTGAAACAGTTCACAGAAGGATGGACAGATACCTTCGGGAAGATCTCACAGGAAGAGATAAAAAAGATATATGATGAGATCAAGCTTCCGAAAAGAGCTACATCGGGAAGCGCGGGATATGATTTCTTTGTTCCGGCAGCGTTTACGCTTTCTCCGGGGGAGACAGTGAAGATTCCCACAGGGGTGCGCGTGTGGATGGAGCCGGAGTGGGTGCTCAAGTGCTATCCAAGGAGCGGACTTGGCTTCAAGTTCAGATTGCAGCTCAACAACACGGTCGGCATCATTGACAGCGATTATTACTATTCTGATAATGAGGGGCAGATCTTTGCGAAACTTACTAATGACAGCAACGAAGGAAAGAACGTTGAATTAAAGGCCGGAGACGGCTTTATGCAGGGCATATTCGTAGAGTACGGGATCACGCTGGATGATGACGTCACAGAGGTGAGAAATGGCGGCTTCGGGAGCACGTCCAGATAGAGAGGAAACAGAGAACCGGGGTAAATATATTAAGTGCAGCGGGTGTATCACATTTATAATCTTTTGGTGATGAGAAACTTTGTGCCTTTGTACTCTGTGTCAGCTTACAGAAATGTAAGCTATATTAAGAAATTCGTAAGGATATATAATGGAAGAATACAGATTGTTCCGCTATACTGTACCCAGGATAGAAAAAGAATCGTCCAAGATGCAAAAGACAGAAAAGAAAAGTACGAAAGTCAGGGGATATAGTATGAAATGGATCAAACGTCTGTGTTCTTTCATTTTTTTATGCGCGGTCATTGCCGGGGGAGTTTTATTGTTTAAAGGCTATCAGGATTATCGGGAGGCTCTTGCTGCAATGAGCGTGGAGGAGATGGCCGAGCGGATCGAATCCATAGACAATTATACGGAAATGGAAGATCTGCCGCAGACCTACATCGATGCGGTGCTCGCTGTTGAGGATAAGCGGTTCTACGGGCATCCCGGCATTGATCCCATTGCTATCGGACGGGCGCTCTTTAACGACATCCGCGCAGGGGCATATGTAGAGGGCGGCAGTACCATTACCCAGCAGCTTGCTAAGAATCAGTATTTTACACAGGATAAAAAGCTTGTCCGCAAAATCGCGGAGATGTTCATGGCATTTAAGATTGAATCGGTTTTCGATAAGGACAAGATCTTTGAGCTCTATATAAATTCCATCTTTTTCGGGAATAATTATTACTGTGTTGCTGAAGCTTCGCAAGGATATTTTGGGAAACCGCCCTCAGAGATGAATTTTGATGAATGCACCCTTTTGGCTGGTGTTCCCAATGCGCCGAGCAACTATAATCCGGTGGCCAGTGAGGAACTATCGAGACAGCGGCAGGATCAGGTGATTGAGAAGATGAAGTCGGCGGGGTTCTTAAAATAGGTGGAATAATCAGGGCAGAACAGGGTAACCTAACCATAGTAATTAATGTTGTCTTTTGGCAGAACAGGGGAACAGTGACTATGGTAGAAAAAAACAATAAAAAGCTCAGCGCTTCTTTTGAAGAAAATATTAGATATATGAACGAGACCCTTCCAGTGAAGGAAAGCTTTGACATCATACGCAGAGAGATGGAGATCGGGGGAAAGTTGTCCGTATTCTACTACATTGACGGGTTCATAAAGGATGAGGCAATGTTGAAGATCATGGATTCCTTTCTTTCTACGTCCGATGAGGATATGCCGGAGGATGCGGAAGGCTTCCTGCGGAAAAGCGTGCCCTATGTGGAAGTTGATATTGCGACAGATTTTGATCAGGTTATAAGAAACGTGCTTTCCGGGACGGCAGCTCTTTTTATCGATGGATATAAGGAGTGTATCATCATCGACTGCCGGACATATCCTGCTCGCAGTGTCGATGAGCCGGATAAAGATAAATCGCTCCGGGGTTCCCGTGACGGCTTTGTGGAGACGATCGTATTCAATACTGCACTCATGCGGCGAAGGATCCGAGATCCCCATCTGGTGATGGAGATGACAGAAGCGGGTCAGGTGTCTCGCACGGACATTGCTGTCTGCTATATGAGCGACCGTGTAGACCGGGAATTGCTTGCTAACCTGAAAAAACGCATTGAAAGCCTTGAGCTTGGCGATCTGCGAATGAACCAGCAGAGTCTTGCGGAAGCGCTCTTTAAACGGAAATGGTTTAATCCTTTCCCGAAATTTAAGTTTACGGAGCGCCCGGACACTGCGGCGGCATGTCTGCTGGAAGGGAAGGTTGTGATCCTTGTGGACAATTCCCCTTCCGCGATGATTCTCCCGACATCGATCTTAGATATGATTGAGGAGGCGAATGACTATTATTTCCCGACTTTAACCAGGATTTATCTGAAAGTGACGCGGACTCTGATCACTGTGGCCACTGTGTTCTTCACACCGCTTTATCTGCTGTTCATGCAGAATATCGAGTGGCTGCCGGACGTGTTTGAATTTGTTGCCGTGCGGGACGTAGTCAATATCCCGCTTGTCTTTCAGTTCCTTCTGCTGGAGATATCTATTGACGGCCTCCGGCTTGCAGCCATGAACACGCCCACCATGCTGAGCACGCCGCTCAGTGTGATCGCAGGTATCGTGATGGGGGAGTTCTCCGTGCAGTCCGGGTGGTTCAATTCGGAGGTCATGCTCTATATGGCGTTCGTTGCAGTGGCGAACTATACCCAGCCCAACTTTGAACTTGGCTACGCGCTGAAATTCATGCGCCTGATACTTCTTGTGCTCACGGCTCTGTTCAATCTGTGGGGATTTGTCATCGGATGTATCCTTGTGCTGTGCTTCCTCATTTTCAACAAAACCCTTTCAGGGCGCAATTATCTGAATGTGAAATTAAACTAAAAAGAACGCTGCCTGTGGAAAAAGCGGGCAGCGTTTTTCTGATCCAAAGTTTTGCCTTTATCTGTGGCGGGGACATACATATGTTCTTCAATTTTTATAATAAGAAAATTATACAAAAACGATAAAATGTTAAAAAATTTTGCTTAACCGGGAGAAAAGTGGTATGATAATTGAAAATGAGTTTATTCTAGCGTTGGAGTAAATAGATTATCCAGGAGGAAATGAAAATGAGAGATTATGTGATCACAGTGAACAGTACCGTCGATCTTCCGAAGGAATGGCTTGCCGAGAGAGGCGTTCCGGTAATTCCGCTGAAATATACGATTGACGGAGAGACATACACAGATATGGAAGGTCTTTCAGAAAAGGAGTTCTTTGCCAAGCTTCGTGAGGGAAAGATGTCCGTCACATCCCAGGTGAATCCTGAGGAAGTCGTGACAATGTTCGAGCCATATGTAAAAGAAGGAAAAGACATCCTTCACCTTGGCTTCTCTTCGGCACTAAGCGGAACTCTCAACAGTATGCGCATCGGCGCAGAGATGCTGCAGGAAAAATATCCGGACGCAAAGATTATCGTGATCGACACTCTCTGCGCGTGTCTTGGCGAAGGACTCCTTCTTTATTATGCACTGAAAGAGAAGGAAAAAGGAAAGACTATCGAGGAAGTAGCGCAGTGGGCGGAGGAGAATAAGCTCCATGTGTGCCATAACGTGACTGTAGACGACCTGAACCATCTCCACAGAGGCGGCAGAGTATCAAAGACAACGGCGGTCATCGGTACACTTGTCCAGATCAAGCCCGTCATACATATGGATAATGAAGGCAGGCTTCAGGTGATCGGTAAGGAGAGAGGCCGTAAGAAATCGCTCAACAAGATTGTTGACATGGCTGTGGAGCGGTTCAAAGGATGGGAGAATGACATCATCATGATCACCCACGGGGATTGTATCGAGGATGCAGAATATGTGGCGAAACTTGTCCGGGAGAAGATGGGGATCGACAATATCCTCATCAATAATATCGGAACAGTCATCGGAAGCCATACAGGTCCGGGAGTGGTGGCAGTGTTCTGTATGGGCAATAAGAGATGATGAAAATGGAGGGACTGCCGCACTGAATTGAACCGCCCCCTGTCAAGTAGACAGATGAAAAAATAAAAAGTTTTTCTATCTCCAGCCGTAGTTGTACGGTTGGAGATATTATTATTTCCCGGAATCCACTCTATTCCGCCAATGTCTCCCACATATCGTACAGTTCTTGCAGTCTTGCTTCATTCTTGGCCCGCTCGGTGGACAGCTCCTGGCATTTCACCGAGTTAGAATATACTTCTTCCAGCGTCAGTTCATGGTCGATAGCTGTGTTGCGGTCTTCCAGGCGGCTGATCTCATCTTCCGTTTTTTTGAGGTCGTTTTTCCGTTTACGCTCTTTTGCCTGTTGTTCCTTCTGTTCCTGCCAGCTTAATTTGGAATCTGCGGCAGCAGTGGATGTCTGCGGCTGTGCGGAAGCGTTTTCCGGAGAGGAAGCAGCTTTCCGGGAAGAGGCGCCTGTTTCCGGAGAAACGGATGCGGCAGATGCATAAGCGCGGGTCAGTTCTTCCTTCTTTTCCAGATAGTAGTCATAGTTTCCGATATAATTTACAAATGTCCGGTTCACCAGCTCAAGGATTCGTGTCGCGGTACGGTTGATAAAATAGCGGTCGTGGGACACATACAGCACGGTTCCGCTGTAATTGTTGAGAGCTTCCTCAAGAATTTCCTTTGAGGCGATGTCCAGATGGTTGGTGGGCTCATCCAGTATGAGGAAATTTGCCTCCGAGAGCATAAGTTTTGCAAGGGAAACGCGCCCTTTTTCACCGCCGCTTAAAGAACGGATCTCTTTGAATACCTCGTCCCCCGTGAACTGAAAAGCAGCGAGAGTATTACGGATCTGTGTATTGTTCAGTGTCGGATAGTCGTCGGATATCTCATCAAAGATCGTTTTGTCATCATGGAGCACGTGATGTTCCTGATCGTAGTATCCGATCTGTACCCTGGCGCCGAGGGTAAAAGAGCCGGTATCGGCTTTTTGCACCTGATTCAATATTTTCAGAAGCGTTGTCTTTCCGGTTCCATTGTCTCCGATGACAGCCACGTGTTCCCCGCGTTTGATCTCGAAGCTGACATCCCGGAACAGCACCTGATGTCCGAAGCATTTAGACAGACCTTCCACGGAGAGGACGTCGGTTCCGCTGACGCAGGAAGGCTCCAGTGCAAAGTGTATCTCCCTCGGAGTATCTGAAGGCTTTTCTGCCGGGGTCATCTTCTCCAGCATTTTCTCCCGGCTTTCCGCGCGGCGGATGGACTTTTCCCGATTGAAGGAGCGCAGCTTTTCGATGACTGCCTGCTGGTGCCGGATCTCTCGTTGTTGATTTAAGTATTCCTTTAAACGGGCATTGCGGATCTGCTGCTTTTTCTCTGAGTAAGCACGGTAATTTCCCATATACATGCGGATCTCGCCGTTCTCGATCTCGATGACCTTGGTGACCACACGGTTCAGGAAAAAACGGTCATGGGAGACGATGAACACGGCTCCGGGGTAATTGATGAGATAGGTCTCAAGCCAGGCGATGGAGTTTAAATCCAGGTGGTTGGTGGGCTCGTCCAGCAGCAGGATGTCCGGGTTGACCAGCAGGAGTTTGCCGAGAGCAACGCGTGTCTTCTGCCCGCCGGAGAGTGTATCTGTCTTTTTGAAAAAATCATCTTCTGTAAATCCCAACCCTTTCAGCACGCCGGCGATCTCGCTTTCGCAGGCATATCCGTTGCGGGCTTCAAATTCGGACTGAAGCCGGTTGTAAGTCTCAAGTCTGTTCTCCAGAGCCTCCCCGGTAAGAGATTTCAGTTCATGTTCTATGGAGCGGATTCTGTCTTCCATCTCAAAGATGTCAGACTTTGCGCTTCTTAACTCATCGTAAATGGTTCCATGGGGAAGAAGCTCCTGATGCTGGGCAAGATATCCGATGGTTCTGCCTTTCGCAAGAAGGACATCTCCGCCGTCCAGGGGCTCTTCGTTCATAATAATTTTTAGTATTGTGGATTTTCCGGCTCCGTTCACGCCTACAAGGGCAGCCTTTTCCCGTTCTTCAATGTGGAAAGAACCGCCTTTTACGATGACACGGTCACCGAAAGATTTATCAATGTTGTGGCATGCGAGTATCATTGTATCTCTCCTCTCAGATATCCATTATATCGAAAACAGGCGAAAATACAAGAGCAGAACAGTGACGGAAAGACAACTTACAGTTCACATGAGCGCCATTCGTAAAGCCGCAGACATGTGAACTGTAAACAAAAAATTGACATCATATTAACATTTTTATATAATAAACCGTAGTGAAGAGAACGCGCTTGGCCGCAATGGAAGGTGGTAAAAGTGGAACATAGAAAAATATCCAGGGCAGTAGTGTCCAGACTCCCGCGGTACTATCGATATCTCGGTGATCTGCTGGAGGCAGGAGTGGAGAGGATATCCTCCAACGATCTCAGCAAAAGGATGCATGTCACAGCGTCGCAGATCAGGCAGGATCTTAATAATTTCGGCGGTTTCGGGCAGCAGGGATACGGGTATAATGTAAAATATCTGTATACAGAGATCGGTAAGATACTTGGTCTTGACAAGACGCACAATTTCATCATCATCGGTGCAGGAAATCTGGGACAGGCGCTTGCCAATTATGCCTCCTTTGAGAGAAGCGGATTCGTGTTAAAGAGTCTTTTCGATGTGAATCCCCGTCTGGAGGGAGTGTCCATACGAGGTATTCAGGTGCGCATGATGGATGAACTGGTGGATTTCCTTCAAGATAATGATATCGAGATCGCGGCGCTTACTATCCCCAAATCAAAGGCAGTGGAAGTGGCGGATATTCTCGTCGCAAACGGGATTAAGGCGATATGGAATTTCGCTCATACAGACCTGACGCTTCCCAGGGGTGTGATTATTGAAAGCGTTCACCTCTCGGACAGTCTGATGAAGCTGTCATATAATATCAGCCAGCGAGAGGAAGGACGAAAAAAATAAAACAAAAACCATAGGACCCCGCAGCTTGCTGCGGGGTATGTTATGAACATGAGTATGGACATGGATATGGATGCAGATATTAAGGATATACAGATAAAGGCAGGAAAGGGCAGGTGAGGCATATGAGATATCTCCCCGACGGAGAACAGATGAAATCGGCGGACGCTTACACCATAGAACAGCTCGGTATTCCATCGCTTGTATTGATGGAGCGGGCGGCATTAAAGGTTGTGGAAGCGCTCTATGAACGAAAGATGGATCTTGCGAAGGTTCTCATCGTCTGCGGAAGCGGGAACAACGGCGGCGACGGTTTTGCGATGGCAAGGCTTTTGCACGAGAAGGGAATATGCGCAGAAGTGCTTTTTGCGGGGAAAGAATCATCTTTGAGTGAAGAATGCGCTCTTCAGAAGAAGATTGCGGAGAGGATAGGGATCTCTGTATTCACCGATCTTCCTCACAGAGAATATACTGTTGTGACAGACGCTTTGTTCGGAGTGGGACTCAGTCGTGAGATTTCCGGAAAATACGCAGATATTATAAACTGGATGAATGAGCAGGACTGCCGGAAAGTGGCAGTGGATATTCCGTCAGGGGTGTGCGCACGCACAGGACGGATACTGGGGACTGCTTTCCGGGCGGATCTGACTGTTTCCATGGAGTGTGTGAAACTTGGATGCGAACTGTTCCCGGGGAAAGCCTGCGCGGGAGAGACAGTGGCAGCGCCGATCGGTATTAACAAGGATATTTTTAAAGATAATACAGACGTATGCTTCACATATGACAAAGAGGAACTTCCTCTGCTCCTGCCCAAAAGAAGTGTGGATTCCCATAAGGGAAGCTATGGGAAGGTACTTATGATCACGGGAAGCAGCGGCATGGCAGGAGCATGTTTCCTCTCGGCAAAGGCAGCGTACAGCGCAGGTGCGGGACTGGTTCAGATCTATACGGCGGAGGAGAACAGGCAGGTTATCCAGCAGCTTTTGCCCGAGGCTGTCGTCTCCTGTTACAGCGGATACGACGAAGCACAGCTGGCCGGGCTGCTCAAGTGGGCAGATGTGGTATGTATTGGCTGCGGACTTGGAAAAAGCGCGACATCGGAACAGATCCTTATCCATACGCTTAAGGAAGCAGATGTCCCCTGCGTGATCGACGCTGACGGGCTGAACCTTCTGAGCGGATACACGGAGCTTTTAAAGAGGAGCAGTGCGCCGCTTATTTTGACCCCTCATATGATGGAAATGTCAAGGCTTACGGGAAAAAGCGTGGAGGAGATTAAAACAGACCGTATGGAGATCCTACGCGCGTTTGTCGGGGAGTATCCGGTGGTGTGTGCGTTAAAGGACAGCCGGACGGCGGTAGCTCAGAGCGGGCGTCAGACATTTTTGAACCTTGCGGGAAACAACGCGATGGCAAAAGCGGGTTCGGGGGATGTTCTGGCAGGAACTATAACCGGGCTTCTGGCACAGAGAATGGGTGCGTTTGAGGGCGCGGCTCTCGGAGTATTTATCCACGCCTGCGGCGGAGACGAGGCGCGGAAGGAGAAGGGCGCTTACAGTGTGCTTGCCCGTAATCTGACAGCAGGGATAGAAAATGTATTGCGCGGACAGAACGGAGGAGAAAATCAGTTATGAGACAGCATAACAGAATATGTGCCGAGATTGATCTAGACGCAGTGTTATATAATATGGAACAGATGAAAAACAGGATCGGCGATGACGCCCATTTGATTGCGGTGGTCAAGACGGACGGATACGGACACGGCGCGGTGCCTATCGCGCGGATGCTGGAGGATGTTTCCTATGTGTGGGGATATGCGGTGGCATGTCTTGAAGAAGCGGTACAGTTGAAAGAGAATGGTATTGAGAAACCGGTTCTTGTACTTGGATGTGTGTTCCCGGATCAGTATGAGGAGATGATCCGCTATGACATCCGCCCTACAGTCTATACAGAAGAGATGGCGGAAGAGATGTCAAAAGAGGCAGACTGTCAGGGAAAAGACGTATTCTTTCATATTAAGATTGACACCGGGATGGGGCGTATCGGGTTTCCGGTGAAGGAGGAGAGCGCTGACGCTATCGAACGGATCAGCAGTCTGCCTCGGGTAAAGATGGAAGGCTTGTTCACACATTTCGCAAAAGCGGATGAGACAGATAAGACATACACTCTCGGGCAGCATAAGAAATTCATCTGGATGAAGGAACAGTTAGAGAAAAGAGGAGTCACGGTGCAGTATTATGACTGCGACAACAGCGCAGGGATTATCGACTTTCCGGATATGAAGCATGATCTTGCAAGGGCGGGCATCTCTACTTACGGGATGTATCCGTCAGAGGAAGTGAATAAGGACACAGTGAAACTAAGACCTGCTCTGTCTCTTATCAGTCATGTGTCATTCGTAAAAGACGTGGAGCCGGGAACAGCGATCAGCTATGGGGGGACTTTCGTCGCGAAAAAGAGGATGAAGGTAGCGACCATACCGGTGGGATACGGCGACGGGTATCCGCGCTCATTGTCCAATAAAGGTTCTGTGCTTATTCATGGAAAGCGGGCGAAGATCTTGGGAAGAGTGTGCATGGACCAGTTCATGGCGGACGTGACAGACATCCCGGAGACCAGGTTTATGGACCGGGTCGTACTGGTCGGATCAGACGGGGACGACAGGATTACCGTGGAGGAACTCTCAGAGTTGAGCGGCAGGTTTAACTACGAGTTTGTGTGCTGCCTTGGCAAACGGATCCCCCGTGTGTATCATCAGGGCGGAAATATTATAGACTGAGATACCATGGGATGCGTGTGCGATACGAAGTACAGAGCGGATGAGGCGCCTGGAGCAGGCGCCGGGATACAAGATTGAATACATCCGATGAAACGGGGAATACTAAAGTATGCAGCGTGCTTTGAAGTTAAGGCGCGCCGGATCACATTAGTATGCAGATCGGAGTGTGGATAATTTGATGATCAGACGCGGAGATATTTTTTATGCGGACCTAAGCCCCGTGGTGGGATCTGAGCAGGGCGGAATCCGTCCGGTCCTTATTATACAGAACAATGTCGGGAACAGACACAGCCCCACGGTAATCTGTGCAGCGGTCACTTCTAAAATGAACAAGGCAAAACTGCCGACCCATATAGAGATCAGTACGAGGGACTATGACATTGTCAAGAATTCGGTCATCCTGCTGGAACAGATACGCACCATTGACAAGCAGAGACTCAAGGAATATGTGTGCCATATCGACGGCGGAATGATGAGGAAGGTAGATCAGGCGATTAGGATCAGTCTGGAGCTTCCTACATAAGAAAACAGGATTTACAGAATGTAAAAAGAATGATAAAATTGCAGAGTGAATGTATGCGGGATGAATGTACTGATCGATTAAAAAGAGATCATAAATCCGCGCGTTATCGTATATTTAAGAAGGACATAGGAAAAGGAGAATTAACATATGTCAGGACATTCAAAATTTGCCAACATCAAGCATAAAAAAGAGAAAAACGATGCGGCGAAGGGAAAGATATTTACAAAGATCGGGCGTGAGCTTGCCGTTGCCGTGAAGGAAGGCGGCGGGCCGGATCCGGCGAACAACAGCAGACTGCGCGATGTGATCGCCAAGGCGAAGTCCAACAACATGCCGAACGATACCATAGAGAGAAATATCAAGAAAGCGGCGGGCGAAGGCTCCGGCGACAATTATGAGCATATTACATATGAGGGATACGGACCGAACGGAACGGCGATCATCGTCAAGACGCTGACAGATAACAAGAACCGTACGGCTTCCAACGTGAGAAATGCATTTACAAAAGGAAGCGGAAATGTAGGTACTCCGGGATGTGTCTCCTTTATGTTTGATGAGAAGGGACAGATCTTTGTGGCAAAGGAAGAGTGCGACATGGATGCGGACGAACTGATGATGCTTGCTCTTGACGCGGGAGCAGAAGATTTTGTCGAGGACGAGGAAAGTTTCGAGATCCTGACAGCTCCAGAGGCGTTCAGTGATGTCAGGCTGAAGCTGGAAGAGGAAGGCATTGCAATGGCAGGCGCGGAAGTTACGATGATCCCGCAGACTTATGTGGAGCTGACGAGCGAGGAGGATATCAAGAATATCCAAAAGACGCTTGACCTTCTGGAAGAGGATGATGATGTCCAGGATGTATATCACAACTGGAACGAATAGAGAGATCATGATAACTGAGACGAATAGAGGGATCACAGGATGGAGATAAAGGTGCTTCAAAGCGAACTGGAAGAACTGTATAGGCTGACCATGGTGTACGAATTTCACAAGACGACCTATGAGCAGCATATGGAATCCTTAAAGGAGAGATATGCCGGGCTTCTCCAGGAGACTGCCCGTGTCTGCGATGAATCTGAAGACATTATGGGAACAGTTGCAGGACACATTCCGGAGTATGTTTCAAAAGAGCTTCAAAGAGAGACGTCCAGGCGGAAACGGGATATGAAGGCGCTTGACCACAAGATGAATATGGTTTCTTTTTTTGTGCCGCTCATGGGAGAGATGCCGTCGGAGAATGCGAAGGCCGTCACCGGGCGTATGGTAGAGATCTGGAATACAAAGATGCCGGAGTATAAGATCGGACATTCCGATTATGATGGAATACGAAATGGTTTCCGCAAAGGTATGTTCTGTTATATCACGACCGCAGTGTGCGAAAGTCTGAATAAGCCGGATGACTGTTATGAACTGACTACGCTCAGAAAGTACAGGGATGAGTATCTGTTGTCCACCGAGAGCGGGAGAGAGATCGTGGAGGAGTATTATAATATCGCCCCGACGATCGTGAAGCGTATCGGCAGACAGGATGATGCCGGAGAGATATACAGGGGGATATGGGATGAGTATTTAAGCCCATGTATCCACTTGATTGAGAAAGGCAGAAAAGAGGAGTGCAAAGACAGATACAGCGAGATGGTGAGGAAGCTGGAAAAAGAGTATCTGTACTCGTAGGAGCCAAAAGTAAAAATATCAAAAGAAGGAGAGGAACAGATGAGTGATTACAGAATAGAGACAAAATGTATACAGTCAGGATATGAGCCCCAAAACGGAGAGGCAAGAATCGTCCCAATCTGCCAGAGCACAACTTTCCGCTATACAAGCAGCGAGCAGATGGGACGCCTCTTTGATCTGGAGGAATCAGGGTATTTCTATACAAGACTGCAGAATCCTACAAACGACGCGGTAGCGGCAAAGATCTGTGATCTGGAGGGCGGAGCGGCAGCTATGCTCACTTCCTCCGGACAGGCGGCCAATTTTTACGCGATCATGAATATCGCACAGGCAGGAGACCACATCGTATGCGCGTCTGCTCTCTACGGCGGTACATATAATCTCTACGCGCATACCATACGAAAGATGGGCGTGGAAGCCACGTTCGTAGATCCGGACTGCACGGAAGAGGAACTGGAAGCGGCATTTCAGGAGAACACAAAGGCTGTGTTCGGTGAATCTATCGCGAATCCTGCGCTTGTGGTTCTTGATTTTGAAAAGTTTGCGAGAGCGGCGCATAAACATGGTGTACCCTTTATCGTGGACAATACGTTCGCGACACCGATCAACTGTCGTCCTTTTGAGTGGGGCGCGGACATTGTGACACACTCCACGACAAAGTATATGGATGGCCACGCGGCATGTGTGGGCGGAGCGATCGTGGACAGCGGTAATTTTAACTGGATGGCACATGCGGACAAGTTTCCGGGACTGACGACGCCCGATGAAACTTACCATGGGATTGTCTATGCGGAGAAGTTCGGAAAAGGAGCGTATATCACCAAAGCAACGGCACAGCTCATGAGAGATCTTGGTTCTATCCAGTCTCCGCAGAATGCGTTCCTTCTTAATATCGGACTGGAAACGCTTCACCTGAGAATGGAGAGACATTGCGAGAATGCAAAGAAAGTGGCAGAGTACCTGCAGAATCATGAGAAAGTGGCATGGGTGAACTGTCCGTCACTGCCAGGTGATAAATACTATGATCTGGCACAGAAATACATGCCGAACGGCACATGCGGCGTTATCACCTTTGGACTTAAAGGCGGAAGAGACGCGGCAGTGGAGATGATGGATAAGTTAAAAATGGTAGCCATCGTCACACACGTGGCTGATGCAAGAAGCTGTGTGCTCCATCCGGCAAGCCACACACACCGTCAGATGAATGACCAGGAACTTATGGAAGCCGGAGTACAGCCGGACCTGATCCGCTTCAGCGTTGGTATCGAGAATGTGGAAGATATCATAGCTGATATAGAGCAGGCGTTGAAGTAAATAAAATGGTATGGGCGTATGCAATTTGTCCATGCCATTTTTCTGTATAAAAAAGGACTGCTTTTTCAATACTAACGAAAGACAAAGCCGATGCGGATAAATCTGCCCTTAAAATGCAGGGCAGCGGTTTTTCGCCCGGCAGAAAGAGGAGGCAGTCAGACTATGAAAGAAGAATATTTCTCAAAAAGCGCTTCGGAAACAGAACGGGCCATGGCAGAGGGATTCACGGCAGAAGATCAAGGCGGGTGTTCAGAACAGTCCGGGGATCAGAAGAAAAGAAATGATGAAAACGCGGAGATAAAAGAGATGGGCACGCTGGATCTGGGAAACGGACATTCCGGAGGCGGGATACAGTTATTGTCAATCATCGGGGAGATCGAAGGACATGAGGCGGTGTCAGGAAACACAAAAGCGACAAAGTACGAACATCTTCTGCCGAGACTGGCGCAGATTGAGGAAGACGAGAGTACGAAAGGCGTGCTCATCCTGCTTAATACTCTCGGCGGTGATGTAGAGGCAGGACTTGCAATCGCGGAGATGATTGCGTCGCTGAGCAAGCCCACCGTATCCCTTGTGCTCGGAGGAAGCCATTCCATCGGCGGTCCGCTCGCTGTATCCGCGGACTATTCGTTTATCGTTCCGACAGGAACGATGATCGTACACCCGGTTCGTTCCACCGGCATGTTCATTGGTGTGATCCAGAGTTACCGCAATATGGAAAAGACTCAGGATCGGATTGCACGTTTTATTTCTGAACACTCCAAGATCACCCAGGAACGGCTTCTGGAACTGATGCTGGATTCCACCCAGCTTGTAAAAGATGTAGGAACCATGCTCGAAGGGGAAGAAGCTGTGAAAGAAGGGCTGATTGACGAAGTAGGCGGGATCAGCCAGGCGTTCGCAAAACTGCATGAACTAATAAAAGGGTGATGACATGGTTTTGAATTGATGATATACTAGATATAGTATGTTTAATTACCAAGGGGGAATTATATGGCTGCGAAATCAACAAAGCGCAGAAAAAATACGAAGAGTAGAGCGAAGAAAGGACAGCAGAATACAGAACTTCAGGGGGAGATCGTCATACTTGCCACACTGGCGGCATGCGTCCTTCTTGTACTGAGCAGCTTCGGGCTGTGTGGAACTGCAGGGGAGGCGGTTTCATCCGTATTGTTCGGACTGTTCGGTTTCATGGCGTATATTCTGCCGTTTGTGATCTTCGGAATGACGGCTTTTCTGATCTCAAATAAAGGGAACGCCCATGCCTACGTGAAGATCGCAGCGGGGATACTACTTTTTCTGCTGCTTGCAGCAATACTGGAACTGATCTTTCATTCTTATACACCGGGCACGCCGCTGATGTCTTATTACAATGAGTCCAGCAAGAATCACAGTGCCGGAGGACTGGCGGGCGGCGGTCTTATTAATTTGCTTTGTCCGTTGATCGGTGAGATCGGGACTTATGTAGTATTAGTTGCGTTATCTGTCATCTGTACTATATTGATCACGGAGAAGTCTCTGCTTGCCCCAATCGGCAGACAGAGTAAAAAGGCATATGAAGGGGCAAAAAAGAAGCGTCAGGAGACAGCTGTACTCAAAGCCCACCGCAGAGAAGAAGAGCGGGAGAGTGCTCTGTCAGAAGATGCATCTGAAAATAAGGTCATGAGGGCAAAAGACCGGAAAGTGTCCGGCGTCTCTTTTGCGACCACACTTACCCCGGGGGAGACAGACGGGAAGAAGTCAAGAGGAAGAAAGAGAAAATCACCGGAGGTCTATGAACTGACGCCTGAAGATGTGCAGGAGGACCGCACAGACAGCACTGGTTCCGGCAGGGGATTTGTGATCAACCGCGCTGACGGTCCTGCGCAGGAAATTCCGGGAGATCCTTTCGCGATAGATAAAGCGGCATCGGAAAATAATGCGGCATCTCCGGCAGACAGCACTGCGTCATTTATGACTCTGTCTGATGAAGCAGGGGAGCCGGAACCTGGTGAAAGCATATCAAAGAAAAAGACCCGCCAGAGCAGGGCGCAGGATGCCGCCGCAGTGGCAGAAGCCGCGGAACAGGTGGCGGAAACTGTTCAGAAAGAGCAGGAGAAAGTACAGCCTGCCTATCACGTGCCGCCCCTGTCTTTGCTGAAAAAGGGAAAGAAATCCGGCGGTGATTCGGATGCTCATCTTCGGGCGACTGCGCTCAAGCTGGAGCAGACACTGCAGAATTTCGGCGTGGGTGTTCATGTGACCAATGCAAGCTGCGGGCCCTCTGTCACCCGTTATGAACTTCAGCCGGATCAGGGCGTAAAGGTGAGCCGTATCGTAGGACTGGCTGACGATATCAAGCTGAATCTTGCGGTGGCGGATCTTAGGATTGAGGCGCCGATCCCGGGGAAGGCAGCAGTCGGCATCGAGGTGCCGAATAATGAAAATACGGCTGTTATGCTCCGCGATCTTCTTGAATCGGATGAATTTAAAAAGAGCGAATCCCTGCTTTCTTTTGCGGCAGGCAAAGACATTGCCGGCAAGGTCGTTGTGACGGACATTGCGAAGATGCCGCATCTTCTGGTGGCAGGAGCGACCGGATCGGGTAAATCTGTCTGTATCAACACACTGATCATGAGTTTGATCTACAAGTCTGACCCGGAGGACGTGAAACTTATTTTGGTTGACCCTAAGGTGGTTGAATTAAGCGTTTACAATGGTATCCCGCATCTGATGATCCCGGTAGTCACAGACCCGAAAAAGGCCGCGGGAGCTTTAAACTGGGCAGTGGCGGAGATGGAGAAGCGTTATAAGCTGTTTGCGGAATATAATGTAAGAGATTTAAAAGGATTTAACGCTAAGGTGGCAAAAGGAGAAACGGGAGAGGAGATAAAGAAGAAACTTCCCCAGATCGTCATCATTATCGATGAGCTTGCAGACCTGATGATGGTTGCGCCCGGCGAGGTGGAAGGCGCGATCTGCCGTCTGGCACAGCTTGCGAGAGCGGCGGGACTTCATCTGATCCTTGCCACACAGAGACCGTCTGTCAATGTCATCACCGGACTGATCAAGGCGAACATGCCGTCAAGGATCGCGTTTTCCGTGTCGTCAGGAGTGGATTCCCGAACGATCATCGATATGAACGGAGCAGAAAAGCTGCTTGGAAAAGGTGATATGCTCTTTTATCCTTCCGGTTATCCGAAACCGGTGCGTGTACAAGGTTCTTTTGTCTCGGATAAAGAAGTACAGGATGTCGTAGACTATCTCATCAGCCATAATCAAAATACGGCTTACAATGACGAGATTGAACAGCACATGAACGCAGATCTTTCTTTGCCGGGTTCCGGCGGAGCGGCATCCCCGGACGACGGTGAGAACAGAGATACATATTTTGCGGAGGCAGGACGGCTTATCATCGACAAGGAAAAAGCGTCTATTGGGATGTTGCAGCGGATGTTCAAGATTGGGTTCAACCGTGCCGCGCGTATCATGGACCAGCTTGCCGAGGCGGGCATAGTCGGACCGGAAGAGGGGACAAAGCCGAGAAAAGTTCTGATGACGAAGGAAGAGTTTGAGGAATATTTAAGTAATCAGTAGACGTCAGATAATACAAAAGATGCAGAGGAGGAAAACAAGATGAAGTCGGACATCCAGATCGCGCAGGAGGCGCAGATGGAACACATCAAAAATGTTGCGGCGCGCGCAGGCATTGAAGAGGAAGAACTAGAATTTTACGGGAAATATAAGGCGAAACTTTCCGATAAACTGTGGGAACGGATCAAGGACAGACAAGATGGAAAGCTGGTGCTTGTCACAGCCATCAACCCCACGCCTGCAGGGGAAGGGAAAACAACGACCACGGTAGGCCTCGGACAGGCGATGGCAAAGCTGGGAAAGAACGCACTGATTGTGCTGCGTGAACCTTCTTTGGGACCGTGCTTCGGCATCAAGGGCGGGGCGGCCGGCGGTGGATATGCCCAGGTCGTTCCCATGGAGGATCTGAATCTACACTTTACCGGTGACTTTCACGCGATCACCTCTGCAAATAATCTTCTCGCGGCGATGCTGGACAATCACATCCAGCAGGGCAACAGCCTGGGCATCGATCCGAGACAGGTCGTGTGGAAACGGTGTCTTGACATGAATGACCGCGTGCTCCGCAATATCGTGGTAGGACTTGGAGACAAAATGGACGGTATGGTCAGAGAAGATCATTTTGTGATCACGGTCGCCTCTGAGATTATGGCGATCCTCTGTCTTGCCGATGATCTTGAGGATCTGAAGAAAAGGCTTGGAAAGATCGTTGTTGCCTACAATTTTGACGGAGAGCCGGTAACAGCGGATGATCTTCAGGCGACAGGCGCGATGACAGCGCTGTTAAAGGATGCCATTAAACCGAATCTCATCCAGACGTTAGAGCACACGCCGGCGCTTGTCCATGGCGGGCCGTTTGCCAATATCGCTCATGGCTGCAACAGTGTGCGCGCGACAAAGATGGCGCTCAAACTGAGCGATATCACCATCACAGAGGCCGGATTCGGCGCAGATCTCGGCGCAGAGAAATTCTTTGACATCAAATGCCGCATGGCAGATCTGAAACCGGATGCAGTTGTTCTTGTTGCAACTGTGCGCGCTTTGAAGTATAATAGTGGGGTTGCAAAGGCTGATCTTGCTCATGAAAATCTGGAGGCCCTTGCAAAAGGAATCGTAAATCTTGAGAAACATATTGAAAATATACAGAAATACGGTGTGCCTGTGGTTGTGACTCTTAATTCTTTCATTACAGACACAGATGCGGAGAATGAATTTATCCGCAGGTTCTGCGAGGAGAGAGGATGCGAGTTCGCACTCTCGGAAGTGTGGGAAAAAGGAGGAGAGGGCGGTATTGCCCTTGCCGGGAAGGTTCTCGATACACTGGGGAACAAAAAATCAGACTTCCATACGCTTTACGGCGATGAGCTGTCCATAAAGGAAAAGATCGAGACAGTGGCAAAGGAGATCTATGGCGCCAAAGGCGTGATCTATGAGCCGGCGGCGGAGAAGCAGGTCGCGAGAATCGAGGCGCTGGGATTCGGTTCTTTCCCGGTGTGTATGGCAAAGAACCAGTATTCCTTGTCTGACGATGCCAAAAAGCTCGGCAGGCCGGAGGGATTCGATATCCATATCCGCGAAGTTTATGTGAGTGCGGGAGCAGGATTCGTCGTCGCGCTTACAGGGGCGATCATGACGATGCCGGGGCTTCCGAAGGTTCCGGCGGCAAATGGAATCGACGTTACAGAGGAAGGCAAGATCACAGGTTTGTTCTAAACAGATAAAGGGAGAGATAAATGCCACAAATAATCAATGGGAAAGAAATCTCACAGCAGATCAAAGATGAATTAAAGGCCGAGGTGACAAGACTGGCGGAAAAGGGGAAACATGCCTGTCTTGCTGTTGTGCAGGTCGGAAACGATCCGGCGTCCTCTGTCTATGTGAACAATAAGAAGAAAGCATGTGCTTATATCGGCATTGAGTCTAAATCATATGAGCTTTCAGGGGACACCACAGAGGGAGAGCTGATCTCCCTTGTAGAAGAACTGAACGCAGATGACGGTGTGAACGGCATTCTCGTGCAGCTTCCTCTGCCGGCCCATATTGATGAAGACAAGATCATACGGACCATATCGCCTGATAAGGATGTGGACGGCTTCCACCCTGTCAGCGTGGGGCGTCTCTGGATCGGAGAAAAAGGATTTCTCTCTTGTACCCCTGCCGGGATCATACAGCTATTAAAACGGTCAGGGATTACAGTCGAAGGAAAAGAATGTGTGGTCATAGGACGAAGCAATATTGTCGGGAAACCGATGGCAGCGCTCCTTCTGCGGGAGAACGGCACGGTGACGGTCGCGCACTCAAGGACAAAAGACCTTAAACAGGTCACACGCAGAGCGGACATTCTTATTGTGGCTATAGGTAAAAAGAAATTTATCACCAAAGAGTACGTAAAGGACCAGGCAGTTGTCATCGATGTAGGAATGCACAGAGATGAGAATAATAAGCTCTGCGGTGATGTGGATTATGAGGATGTGGCGCCGGTCACATCGGCGATCACCCCGGTTCCGGGAGGGGTAGGCCCTATGACGATTGCCATGCTGATGGATAACTGTGTTGAAACAATGCGTACCCGGGAGGAAGAAGCATGATATGTATACATTGCGGAGCTGATATTCCGGAAGGAGAACTTGTCTGCCCCAGATGTGGAACTGAAGTACAGATCGTGCCTGACTATAATCCGCTGGAGGATGTGCTGGCAAGAGAAGTGAGAGGATCAGTGGAGGGCGCGACAAGGCAGATACAGACGGACGATATCAGAAGATACAGAAGAGGAAATGCAGGCCAGAACGTCAACGCTACCCGTGTGCTCAGCCAGAATGAGATGAACAGACTCCGGGAGGAACGCAGGAATGCTGTCCGAAGGGGGCAGGGAGGCACACAGGGGGAGGTACGGCGTGAGCGTCAGAATACAGGGGAGGTACGCCGTCAGCGTCAGAGTACAGGTGAAGTGCGCAGACGGCAGGATACAGAGGAACTGCGCCGTGACAGGCGTCAGAAACGTCTGGAGGCGGCAAAGCGCAAGAGACGAAATCTTCTTATCGCTTTATTTTCTGTCCTTGCCCTGATTGCTGCAGGGATCTATGTGGCGTATCAGAATTCTTATACCGGTATGGTGAAAAAAGGATATAAAGCGCTCCAGACACGGGATTATGCAGCGGCAGAGAGATATTTTGACCGGGCCGTTATAAAAGACAAATCAAAACCTGAGGCATATACCGGATATGCGGAGATCTATATTGATCAGGATGATCTGGAAAGTGCGGAGCAGGTGTTCTTAAGAGCTATCGAGACACAGCCTACGAATGTGAACCTCTATCAGGCGGCGATTGATTTTTATATGGATACAGAGCAGCCTTCGAAGATATCAGCGCTTTTGAAAGACTGTGAGGATAAGAAAGTCTTGGATGCCGTATCGGATTATATATCCACGGCGCCGGACTTTACCCCTGATGAAGGGACGTACAATGAGGTACAGGAGATCACGCTGAGTTCTTCTACAAAAGGAGATATCTATTATACATTAGATGGAAGCGAGCCTGCGGCGGAGACAGGAATAAAATATACAGAGCCCATTCTGCTCCAGACAGAGGGCGAAATCGAAGTGAAGGCGATTGTCGTGAACAGCAAAGGCATCCCAAGCGTTACAGCTTCCAAGAAGTATAACATCGAGTTCCCGATCGAGGATGCGCCGGCGGTCACACCGTCTACGGGACAGTATACAGGACCGACGCAGATCACGATCACAGTTCCGGAGGGATACACGGCATATTATACAATGGACGGCTCTGTGCCGACTACTGCATCATCACAATACACAGGTCCGGTGGAGATGCCGGAAAATACACGGACCATATTTAACGCGATCCTTGTGAATAACCAGAATGGAAAGTCTACAGAAATGACAACAAGAAGCTATATTACGACTTCTGAATAGCACAAATGATGCAAAAAATAAATACAGCCCGGTTATTGTTTTAAATTTTTATGTGTTTTAACAATACCAGGGTTGTATTTTTGTGGAGACAGAGTTATAATGACTATGTTAAAAAAATAACAATACATAAAGGAGATGCAAAAATGAGCAGATTTTGTTTACCAAGAGACATTTACCATGGAAAAGGATGCCTTGAAGAGTTGAAGAACCTTAAAGGAAAAAAGGCAATCCTCGTCGTTGGCGGTGGCTCAATGAAGCGTCAGGGATTTCTTGACCGCGCTGTGAACTATCTGAAAGAAGCAGGCATGGAAGTTCATTTATTTGAAGGCGTAGAACCGGATCCGTCAGTTGAGACCGTCATGAAGGGCGCAGAGGCTATGCGCGCGTTCGGGCCGGACTGGATCGTGTCCATGGGCGGCGGTTCACCGATCGACGCTGCAAAAGCGATGTGGGCATTTTACGAGTACCCGGATACAACATTCGAGGATCTGTGCACACCGTTTAATTTCCCGGAGCTTAGAACAAAAGCGAAATTTGCGGCAATCCCGTCTACTTCAGGAACGGCGACAGAGGTTACTGCATTTTCAGTTATCACAAATTACCAGACAGGCGTGAAATATCCACTGGCTGACTTTAATATCACGCCGGATGTTGCGATCGTTGATCCGGATCTTGTATCAGAACTTCCGGTAAAACAGGTTGCATACACAGGTATGGATGCTCTTACACATGCGGTCGAAGCATATGTTTCCACGTTGAACGGACCGTTCACAGATCCGCTGGCACTTCAGGCGATTGAGATGGTGCTGGATTACCTTCCGGCATCTTACAACTGCAATATGGAAGCGAGAGAGCAGATGCATTACGCACAGTGCCTTGCAGGTATGGCATTTTCCAACGCGCTGCTCGGTATCGTACACTCTATGGCGCACAAGACAGGAGCTGCATTCTCCACAGGACATATTCCGCACGGATGTGCTAACGCAATCTATCTTCCGTACGTAATCCAGTACAATGCAAAAGATCCGATTGCTGCAAAACGCTATGCAGAGATCGCACGCAGAATGGGACTTCCGGGAACATCCGAGAAAGCCCTTATCAACAGCCTCGTTGAGAAGATCAATGAGTTCAACGTGAAGCTGAACATCCCGAAGACACTGAAAGACTTCGGCATCAATGAGGATGAGTTCAAAGAGAAGATCGCGAAGATCGCAGAGCTGGCAGTAGGCGATGCATGTACAGGATCCAATCCGCGCGCGATCGACCCGGCTACGATGGAAAAACTGTTCACATGCACGTACTACGGAACAGAGGTTGATTTCTAATCTGTTTGACACTGCAGTCATCGAAAAACAGATCAGATCTGAAAGGAAACAGGCAGACGTTTTTAATGGACAGGAAAACTGTTGTTAAAGAGTGTCTGCCTTATCTTATGCTTGCTATTGCACAGGTTTTAGCGTATTATAGTGAAAGAGTGATTTTTACGAGGAGGAAGACCATGTATAAGATAATGAAGGCAGAAAAACTGGCTGACAAGATCTTTCTGATGGATGTGCATGCGCCGCGTGTCGCGAAGCACTGCCAGCCGGGTCAGTTTATCATTGTAAAAATGGATGAAAAGGGTGAGCGTATCCCGCTGACAATCTGTGACTATGACAGAGAGGCAGGTACCATTACTATCGTAGTTCAGGAAGTGGGAGCTTCCACAACGAAGATGGGAGAGCTCAAAGAAGGAGATTATTTCCGTGATTTCACAGGACCGCTCGGATGTGCGTCCGAGTTCGTCCATGAGGATCTGGAGACACTTAAGAGTAAGAAGATGCTCTTCGTTGCCGGCGGCTTGGGCGCAGCTCCGGTATACCCGCAGGTGAAATGGCTTCATGAACACGGCGTTGAAGCGGATGTGATCGTGGGAGCGAAGACAAAGGACATGCTCATTCTCGAGGACGAGATGAAGGATGTCGCAGGAAATTACTATCCGTGCACAGACGACGGTACATACGGACATGCCGGAATGGTCACCACAATGGTGGAAGAGCTTGTCAATAACGGAAATAAATATGATGTCTGTGTTGCCATCGGACCGATGATTATGATGAAGTTCGTCTGCCTGCTGACAAAAAAGCTGGAGATCCCGACCATCGTCAGCATGAACCCGATCATGGTAGACGGAACCGGAATGTGCGGCGCATGCCGTCTCCAGGTGGGAGATGAAATCAAGTTCGCATGCGTGGACGGACCGGAGTTTGACGGACATCTCGTAGACTTTGACCAGGCGATGAAGAGAAGCCAGACGTACAAGACAGCAGAAGGCCGTGCGATGCTCAAACTTCAGGAGGGAGACACACATCACGGCGGATGCGGACATTGCGGAGGTGACGAATAATGGCAGATATGTTAAAGAAAGTGCCTGTCAAAGAGCAGGACGCAAAAGTACGCGCGACAAATTTCGAAGAGGTTTGTCTGGGATATAATCTGGAAGAAGCCATGGATGAGGCTGTAAGATGTTTAAACTGCAAAAATGCAAAGTGCATTCAGGGATGTCCGGTATCCATTGATATTCCGGCATTCATCCAGGAAGTAAAAGAAGGAAATATCGAGGAAGCATACAAGGTGATTGGAAAGTCCAGTGCGCTTCCGGCGATCTGCGGACGTGTCTGCCCGCAGGAGTCACAGTGCGAGGGCAAATGTATCCGCGGCATCAAAGGTGAGCCGGTATCCATCGGTAAGCTGGAGAGATTCGTGGCGGACTATGCCCTTGAGAATGATATCAAACCCGTAGGCGCAGAGAAAATGAACGGCCATAAGGTGGCTGTTATCGGTTCCGGCCCGGCAGGCCTGACCTGCGCGGGAGACCTTGCGAAGATGGGATATGATGTGACGGTGTTTGAAGCGCTCCACGAGCTGGGCGGCGTGCTTGTGTACGGTATCCCTGAGTTCCGTCTTCCGAAGCAGAAAGTTGTTGCAAAAGAGATCGAGAAGGTGAAAGAGCTGGGAGTGAAATTCGAGTCCAATGTGGTGATCGGTAAGTCTACGACCATTGACCAGCTTATGGAAGAGGAAGGATTTGAGGCTGTATTTATCGGATCAGGGGCAGGTCTTCCGATGTTCATGGGTATCCCGGGTGAGAACGCCAACGGTGTGTTTTCCGCAAATGAGTACCTGACGAGAAGCAACCTGATGAAGGCCTTTGACGACAGCTATGACACACCCATCGTAGCAGGAAAGAAAGTTGCTGTCGTGGGGGGCGGTAACGTGGCTATGGACGCTGCAAGAACAGCACTCCGTCTGGGCGCTGACGTACATATCGTGTACCGAAGAAGCGAGGCAGAACTTCCGGCCAGAGTGGAAGAGGTTCATCATGCGAAAGAAGAGGGCGTGATCTTTGACCTTCTGACAAACCCGACGAAGATCAATGTTGATGAGAACGGAAACATCACAAGCATGACTGTCATCAAGATGGAACTTGGCGAGCCGGATGCGTCCGGCAGAAGACGTCCGGTGGAGATTCCGGGATCTGAGTATGATATTGAAGTTGACACTGTCATCATGTCTCTCGGGACATCACCGAACCCGCTCATCTCTTCTACAACGAGAGGGCTGGAGACGAACCGCAGGAAATGTATCGTTGCCGATGAGGAGAACGGTCAGACTTCCAAGGAAGGCGTGTTCGCAGGCGGAGACGCCGTGACAGGCGCGGCTACGGTAATCCTCGCCATGGGTGCCGGAAAAGCCGGGGCAAAGGGTATTGATGAATATCTGAAAGGCAAAGACGAATAAAAGAAAATATGTCAGGGAGCTGTCAGCAATGATCAGCTTCCTTTTTAAGTCGGGAGGCAGAAATGACGGTAGAAAAGATCAGGAAAAGGCTGTATGAACTGGCGGAGGCAGATTATAAAGACTTTAATAAAAAGCTTCTGCCCGGAGTGGAGAAGATCATGGGCATCCGTCTGCCTGCTATGCGCAGTCTGGCGAAAGAGACCGCAAAAGGAGATTTCCGGGCATATCTGGACGAAGCAGGGGAAAAGATCACACTTGATTCCATCCACGAGGAGATCATGATACAGGGACTGGTGATCGGATATGCGAAAATGGACCGGGAGGAGAGAAAAGCCCGTCTGAATGAGTTCGTGCCGAAGATTCAGAACTGGGCGGTCTGTGACAGTTGTGCGACCGGGTATAAATTTATGGAGAAAGAACCGGAATACTGGTTTAATTATCTCAAAGGATACCGGGACAGCAAAGAAGAATTTGAACTTCGTTTTATGATTGTAGCCATGATGTCTCATTTCGTGAATGAGGAGCATATTGACGAAATCCTTAAAATATGTGAAAAGACCCGGCATGAGGGCTATTATACAAAAATGGGCGCAGCGTGGGCTTTACAGGTGTGCTATGTGAAGTTCCCCGGGAAAACAAGAGCGCTGCTGGAACACAATGAGATGGACGATTTTACCCATAACAAAGCGATCCAGAAGATACGGGAATCATACCGGGTAAGCAGGGAAGAAAAGGAAGCGCTGAAATTGCTGAAACGATAGCACAGTGTTGTGGGCATATATCCATCATAAACCACTTGCCTGTCCTTTCATCTCAGGTTATACTAGTGTCATTCAAATGAGATGATGTTTAGGAGGAATTTGTCATGGGATATAACGTGGCTATAGACGGGCCGGCAGGCGCGGGAAAGAGCACCATCGCCAAGCTGGTGGCAAAGGAGAAAGGTTATATATATGTAGATACAGGAGCAATGTACCGTGCCCTTGCGATCCATTTTCTGAAAAAAGGGATTGATGCGGATGACAGGGAAGCTGTGGCGGAAGCGAGCAGGGATGCAGAAGTGACCATCGGATATGAGGATGGCGTCCAGCAGATGTACTTAAACGGAGAAAATGTAACACACATGCTGCGCACCGAAGATGTCGGGAATATGGCCTCTAAATCTTCCGCTATTCCGGCTGTGCGCGAGAAGCTCCTGGAACTCCAGCGCTCTCTTGCGGCGGAGAAGGATGTGATTATGGACGGCAGGGATATCGGTACGAATATCCTTCCCAATGCAGATGTGAAGATTTATCTGACAGCCAGTGTGGAGACACGGGCGAAACGCAGATATGATGAATTAAAGGCGAAAGGCGAAGACTGCGATCTGGAAGCGATCGCACATGATATCGCGGAGCGCGATGAGCGCGACATGACAAGAGAGATCGCGCCGCTTAAGCAGGCAGAAGACGCAATCCTTGTGGACAGCTCTGATATGACGATCCCGGAGGTTGTGGCAGAGATCTGCAGCCATTGCTCATGATCCTGTGGTGTATGCCCGGCGGAAAGAGGCGGCAGAGAGAATAAGACAGCATAGAAAAAGCCGGCAGAAAAAGTGCGGAATGGGGAGACATAATCATCATGAAAATAATAAAGGCAAAGACAGCGGGATTCTGCTTCGGGGTGAAGCGGGCCGTGGATACGGTGTATGAGCAGGTAGATACATGCCCCGGACCGATCTACACATACGGGCCGATCATCCACAATGAAGAAGTGGTAAAGGATATGGAAAGCAAAGGCGTTGTGGTCCTGCGCTCAGAGGAGGAACTGGACGCTCTTCGCGAGGGGACAGTCATCATCCGTTCTCACGGTGTCGAGAAACGCATCTACGATAAACTGGAGGAAAAAAATATCCGTATCGTTGACGCAACCTGTCCTTTTGTGAAAAAGATACACAATATTGTTCAGAAGGCAAGCGCCGAAGGGGCGCATATCGTCATCATCGGTAATCCGGACCATCCGGAGGTAGAGGGTATCCGTGGATGGGCAGACGACAGAGTCACTGTCATACAAGATACAGAAGCTGCAATGGAAATAGATTTAGGTAAAAATGAGAAGACATGTGTCGTGTCGCAGACGACATTTAATTACAATAAATTTAAAGATTTAGTTGAAATTATCAAGAAAAAGAGTTATGATGTAAGTGTTTTAAATACAATCTGCAATGCTACAAAAGAGCGCCAGACAGAGGCGGAAAGTATTGCAGAATCGGTGGATGCTATGATAGTGATTGGTGACAAGCATAGTTCCAATACCCAGAAGTTATTTGAAATCTGCCGCAAGGCATGTAACAATACGTACTACATTCAGACACTTGACGATTTGAATTTGAATCAATTAGGGTCAGTGGAAACAGTAGGTATTACAGCAGGGGCATCCACGCCCAACAATATAATTGAGGAGGTTCAAAATAATGTCAGAATTA
>CAJFQC010000025.1 GCA_904418845.1 uncultured Ruminococcus sp.
AAGAGCAAACTAAAAGGACTGAGTCCTGTACAATACAGGATTCAATCCTCATCAGTTGCGTAACCATCAATTTTGTCTAACTTTTTGGGGGCAGATCATTTCTGAACGGCTGGAAATAGAAAGGGAACGTCTGTCTGAGCGTTCCATAATCTACTTGCGATATTCAATTTTTAGGTTTTTCAATACTGATTTGAAGTATTTCAATCCTTGAAAATGCTGATAAGTACAGTATTTTATCGGACAATCAGATTTTTAGTTGGTTTTTATTCTAAAATCCGAACCACTTTTCGAGTGTATGATAGCATAATTCATACAAAAATACCAGTGAAAAAGCCTGCACAACACACAGTTGCACAGGCTGAAAATCAGCACATAAAATTGATATGTTTAATAAGACAACCAGCTTACTGAACTCTTTCTCATACTTTCTCCGGCAGAAGTCCGCTCATACTTTTCAGACTGATAGCCAGCGTTGATGTATTGTGCAAGAGCGCGGACGTTGCAGGTTGTACCACTCCCGCCACACCGAGAGCAATAAGTGCTGCATTGATACCGACAATTCCCCGGTAGTTTCCCTGTATCCGGCGCATCATTGCATTGGAAAGTTGTTTTAATGTCACAAGTGCGCGCAGATCCTGTGCCGCGATTGTAATATCCGCGATCTCTCTGGCAATCTCGGCCCCGTCGCTGACAGCGATTCCTGCGTCCGCTGCCGAAAGCGCCGGGGAATCGTTGATCCCGTCCCCGATCATAATGACCTTCCGCCCGTATGCTTTCTCCCGCTCCACAAAGCGGGCTTTATCTTCCGGCAGGACTTCCGAGTAATATTCGTCAACACCGACTCTTCTGGCAACTGAAGCCGCTGTGCGCTCGCTGTCCCCTGTCATCATGACGACTTTGGAGATGCCTTCGTTTTTCAACATCTGCACCATATCCCGTGCCTCTTCCCTGAGCGGATCTTCGATACAGATCACTGCCGCCAGTTCCCCGTCTATGGCAAGATAAAGATGAGAATACTCCTCGGGAAGCGCGTCAAAACGTTCCTGATATTCTGGACGTATCCGGCACTGTTCATCCTCAAAGACAAAATGGCCGCTGCCGATCACCACTTTCTTCTCCCCGATATAAGAGGAGATTCCATGGGCCACGATATATTCGACTTTAGAGTGCATTTCTTCGTGATAAAGTCTGCGTTTCTTTGCAGCGTCCACCACAGCCTTTGCCATGGAATGCGGGAAATGCTCTTCCAGGCACGCCGCAATCCGAAGTGCTTCCTCCTCCGGCTGATTTCCGAATACGACTACCTCTTTTACCGTAGGCTTTGCTTTCGTCAGTGTTCCAGTCTTGTCAAATACGATCGTGTCCGCCTCTGCCACTGCCTCCAGATATTTCCCGCCTTTCACTGTAATTCCGTATGTTCCCGCCTCGCGTATGGCTGAGAGCACGGCGATGGGCATCGCCAGCTTCAGGGCGCAGGAAAAGTCCACCATAAGGACGGAGAGAGCCTTTGTCACATTGCGGGTCACAAGCCAGACGCCGCCTGTGCCGAGAAGCGTATAAGGCACAAGGCGGTCTGCCAGATGCTCTGCCCTGCTCTCCAAGGCTGATTTCAGTTTTTCCGAATCTTCAATCATGGTCACGATCTTTTCAAACCGGGTCGAGCCGGACACTGCCCTGACAGAGATCTCCAGCTCTCCCTCCTCCAGAACGGTTCCTGCGTACACAGACTGTCCTCTTACTCTTCTCACCGGGAGAGATTCGCCTGTTAAAGACGCCTGGTTCACCATTCCTTCCCCGCCGGACACTTCTCCGTCAAAAGGAATCACATTTCCCATATGAACTACAACGATATCACCGGGCTGTATTTCAGATGAATTCACAAGCACTTCCTGATCGTCCCTTTTAAGCCATACTTTCTTGATGTTTAAGGACATGCTCCGCGCCAGATCGCCTACAGACTTCTTGTGGGTCCATTCCTCTAAAATTTCCCCGACTCCCAGCAGGAACATGACAGAACCTGCCGTTTTAAAGTCTCCGCGAAAGACAGACACCCCGATCGCCACAGCGTCGAGAACCGGCACTTCGATCTTTCGCTTCAGTAAGCACTGAATCCCTTTCCATATATACCGCGCTGCTTTGAGGGTGAGCCAGATCTTCCGCAGGGGGAACGGAATAATCAGCTTCCCTCCGTAATGGAAAACTGCCTTTGTAATCAGCTGCTCCCGGTATGCCGAGTTTAACGCCCGGCCGGAACTTGAGAGCACACTTTCCGGCACTTCCACATTCTCAAAACAGAAATCCTTCAATACAGCAATGATCTCTTCCCTGTCTCCCGTGTAACAGATGGCGGCGTCTGCGGTGCGCTCATATACCTTTACCCCTGTTACATTTTTCTGTTTTTCGAGAAACCAGCAAAGAGTATCCGCCTCCGCGCATGTCATCCTGCTGCGGACGACATGAATACGAAGGCGGCTTTTGATATCATGCCTGATTATAAATTTCATCGGTTATACAGTCTCGCTGCCGTGAGTCTGCGCACCTGTTTTCCCGGCAGTGTCTTCCTGTACCTGCGCAGCCTCCTCTGCGGCGCGCTTCTCATTGATCTCCTGCGCTTCCGCAAGGATATCCTCCGCGTTCTCCTGCACGGTGGTCGCGGTTTTCATAACACAATCTTTCGCCCGAAGGGCTGCCGCCGTACAGTTTGTGTATACCTTTTTCGCGTCTTTGCTTGAAAGGACTTTTACACCTGCCGTCCCGAACAGGACGCCTCCCGCGAAAAGCCCGATCTTCTTCATCGTTGAAACACTTAACATAATAAGTACCTCCTTGTCGTCTGTTTATTGGTGCTTATAGCCTGTATAAAATACCATCACAAAGCAAAAGACCGCAGCCCATGCCCAGAACTTATGCTGCTTCACAGCTATATCACTCCCTTTACAAAATATGTAATAAAACCGGTTACGTTCATATGATAGCAACCGGTTTTTGAGATAGTCAATTCTAACAGTCTTTATTGATAAATTTTATCGTGTCCAGTTCTGTTTATAGTGTATCCGAATCCAGCAGGATAGTGAACGGTCCGTCGTTGATCAGGCTGACCGCCATCTCCGCCCCGAACTCTCCTGTCTGCACGACAGGCACAGATTTCTTGCACTCCTGTATAATATACTCATAAAGAGCGTTCGCCTTATCCGGCGCGCCCGCCTCGATGAAGCTGGGACGGTTACCCTTTTTACAATTCGCATACAGCGTAAACTGTGATACAAGGAGCAGACTTCCGTCTACATCTGCAAGCGACAGGTTTGTCTTCCCGTTTTCATCCTCGAAAATCCGAAGCCCGGTCATCTTCTTTATCATCTTATCAGCCACTGCCTCTGTGTCGCTGTCAGACACCCCAATCAGGACGAGATATCCCTTTGAAATCTGCCCGACCACATTATCCTTCACGCGCACAGACGCTTCTTTTACTCTCTGTATAACAAACCTCATAACGTATGCTCTCCTCCGGTAACTGTTGTTTTCTTCTCACCGAACCGGAAATGGATCGCCACCAGTACGATCGCCAAAAGAGGAACACTTCCGAGTACAAGCAGTCCCTGGACAAACTCCGGCAGGAACCGTGCCTCAAGATCTACCAGGGCAGTGCCGAACAGGTTATAGAAAAAGTGCATCACCATGGGCGCAAGGATACTGTCATACCTGTATGCCAGATAACCCAGCAGGAGTCCGAAGAAAAACGTGTAAATGCCCTGCGCCAGGTTCATGTGGAAAATACCGAAAAGAACCGCCTGTATAATGTTTGCCACAAAGAATTTCGCTCCTGTTTTTCCAAGATACTGTAAGATCAGGCCGCGGAACACCGTTTCCTCCAGAATCGGGGGCAGGATCAGTGTCGCAACCGCCCACAGTATCGAATAATTTTCCATCCCGGAAGTCTCTATAAGCTCCATATAATCATTTATGACCGATGGCGCCAAAAGGTCAACAAAAGTTATGATCAGAGAGGTAGCATGCTGCGCCGCAAGCGTGAGCACCGCAACCCACACAAAACAGATCGGGCTGAGCCGTCTTGTATGTGCATGAAGCGTCTGCCTGACCCCCCTCTTTTCAATAAATGCAAAATAGTACCATGGGAGCATAATGGCAGTGCAGATCAAATAGATCAGGATGCTGAAAAAGTTCGGATTATCCATCAAGAAATTATATCCCATGTCTATCCCTCTCTCTCCCGCAAACAGTATCCCGCCTATAACGACTCCAAATGAAATAAGGATAGATCCCCCATACATCAGGGCCATCAATACCAAAAACACCAGCAATGCAATACCATAATATCTCTTCTTCATCCTGTATCCTCCTGTCTTTCTATCTGTCTCTTCCCAGCATCTTCTCTGCTTTGTTTCTAATCCTCTGGAGCGCGTTGTCTATAGATTTCGGACTCTTGTCCAGCAGCTCCGCGATCTTTTTGTAGTCTGTTCCCATAAGGTGCAGATACAGCACGTGGTTCTCCAGCGCGCTTAATTTTTCCTTGAGCTTCTCTACAAAAGCTTCTGTATATTCCTTTCCAAAATACAGAGCCTCTGGATCTGTCTCCTGTTCCGGTTCGATCATATCGATCAGAGGCATGGTCCTGCCGTCCTTTTCCACCTCACTCTCCTCGTATAGAGAAATGTAAGTATTCAGGGGCAGATGCTTCTTCCGCCTGGATGTCTCGATGGCGCTATACATCTGCCGGGATACACACAGCTCCGCAAAGCTTGCAAAGGAAGCGCCCTGCGACTTGTCATAATCCCGCACCGCCTTTATCAGCCCGATCATGCCCTCCTGGATCAGATCTTCATTCTCTCCGCCCAGAAGGTACATTGCGCGCGCTTTTTTTCGCACCATTGACTTATATTTGACCATGATATAGTCCATGATCTCCGGGTTTCCGCCTCTTAATTCTTCCATCAGCTGCTCGTCTGCCAGCCTGTCATACTTCCCCATAACCGCCTCCGTTTCGCTGCCGCCGTTTCCGCAGACGTCATCCTGCCCTATACCTGCTGTTGCATCTACTTCATCTGCTGCGTCCTCTGGCGCACGATCTCATAGGCAAGCACGCCTCCTGCCACGGACGCATTCAGAGATGTGACCTCGCCTTTCATCGGGATTCCCGCGATAAAATCACAGTTTTCCTTCACCAGTCTGCTCACGCCCTCGCCTTCATTTCCGATAACAAGTCCGATGGGGCCGGTCAGGTTTAACTGATACATTGGTTCTCCGTCCATATCCGCGCAGACGAACCAGATGCCTTTCTGCTTCAACTCTTCCATAGCCTTTACCAGATTGGTCACCTTCGCCACGGGAGTGTAGTTCAGTGCTCCTGCCGAAGTCTTCGCCACCGTAGAGGTCAGTCCCACGGCACGGCGCTTAGGGATGATGACCCCATGTGCCCCGGCAATGTTTGCAGTACGGATGACCGCCCCCAGATTATGAGGATCTTCGATGCCGTCCAGCAGGATGAGGAAGGGATCTTCTCCTCTGTCCTCTGCCAGCTTCAGCATGTCCTCCACCCCGGCATAATTATATGCCGCCGCGTAGGCGATGACCCCCTGATGTCTGCCTGTCTGAGTGAGCTGCCCCAGGCGCTCCTTCCCCACAAAATTCAGGATCGCGCCGTGTTTCTTCGCCTCACGCACAATGGTACGCACAGGACCGTCCTGACAGCCGTCTAAAACAAACACTTTGTCAATTGTCCTTCCGGAACGGAAGGCTTCAAGGACAGCGTTGCGCCCCTCAATCACCATAGTATGCTTTTGTTCCTGTCCTGTTTTTTCTTTATCTCTTTGTAAATTACTTTCTTCCCGCATCTCACAAATCCCTTTCCTCCATACTTTCCAGCCCGATCGCCACAAGTTCTGTCAGCCTTCCGTACTCATGATTTAAGTACAGATATCCCAGCAAAGCCTCGAACCCGGTCGCCCGACGGTAGTCTGTGATGGACTGGTTCTTTGCCGGAGAGACACTTCTTGCATTTCTCCCCCTGCGGTACACGGCATGCTCCTCCGCTGTCAGATGCTCCTGCATGGCCCGCATCATAAAGGACTGGGCGGACGCCTGAACATACCGGCTCGTGTCCTCATGGAGCTTATGCACCTGCCGGTTTCCTCCGCCTGCCACCCGCATCTTGATGATAAGGTCAAATACACAGTCCCCGATGTACGCAAGGACAAGAGGTGAACTCATTTTTGCGTCTACCTTCTCCATCCCCGGTATCTTTTCCATATAGTATTCAAACCCGAACTCTAAGCCTTTTTCCATTTTACTCCTTCTCTCGTATCCTCAAGGATGATTCCCTTTGCGAGAAGCTCATCTCTAATCTGGTCTGCCAGCGCGAAGTCCTTTGCCTTCCTTGCCGTCTGCCGTTTCTCGATCATCGCTTCGATGTCCGCGTCGAGCATCTCTTCCTCTTTATCGATGATGATGCCAAGCACATCAGTCAATGTCCGAAAACGCGCAAACAGGCTTTCCAGATACTCTTTCGAACGGCTTCCGTCCGATGTGGTGTTGATGTACTTCACAAGATCAAACACTGCCGCAATAGCATCCGCTGTGTTAAAGTCATCATCCATGGCACGCTCAAAATCGGCCGCATACTCTGCGGACTTCTCAAAGAGCGCTTTTTCCTCCTCAGTCATCGTCTCTGCGGACGCATTTCCCGCGAGGAACTTCAAGTTCTCTGCCGCCGTCACGATACGCTCCAGACCGTTCTTCGCTGCCTCCATCAGCTCTGCGCTGAAATTGAGCGGGCTTCTGTAATGCGCGCTCAGCATGAAGAAACGCAGCACCTGAAGGTCATACTTCTCACCGACTTCTCTCACTGTAAAGAAGTTGCCCAGTGATTTCGACATTTTCTTGTTATCAATATTGAGGAAGCCGTTGTGCATCCAGTATTTCGCAAACTCCTTGCCATTTGCCGCCTCACTCTGGGCGATCTCATTCTCATGATGCGGGAAGACCAGATCCTCGCCGCCTGCGTGGATGTCGATCTGCTCACCTAAATATTTCTTGGACATCTCAGAGCACTCGATATGCCATCCCGGGCGTCCCTCGCTCCACGGAGATTCCCATGCAGGTTCTCCCTCTTTCTTCGGTTTCCAGAGCACGAAGTCAAGCGAATCTTCCTTCTCATCTTCCCCTGTCACAAGAAGGGAGCGTCCGCCGGACTGAAGATCATCCAGATTCTTGTGGGAGAGCTTTCCGTATCCTTTAAACTTTCTCGTGCGGTAGTAGACTGTCCCATTCTTCTCATAAGCATACCCCTTGTCGATCAGCGTCTGGATCATATCCACCATGCCGCAGATCTCTTCTGTCGCCAGCGGATTCTTCGTCGCGGGTTTGATGTTCATAGCCTCCATATCCTTTTTACATTCGGCAATATAACGCTTGGAAATCTCAGGCGCAGTCACACCCTCTTCAATGGCTTTTTTGATGATTTTATCATCAACATCTGTGAAATTGGACACAAAGTTGACGTCATATCCCTTATACTCAAAGTAGCGTCTTACTGTGTCAAACGCGATCATAGGACGCGCGTTTCCAATATGGATAAAATTGTATACGGTAGGACCGCACACATACATCTTCACCTTTCCCTCTTCCAGCGGGATAAACTCTTCTTTCTTCTTTGACATCGTATTATAGATCTTCATCATAGTCTCCTCTCTTTTCTATGCATCTTATATCTTTCACAAGCCGTCTGAGCTCTGTGTGAAGCCTGATATTTTCCTCCTGAAGTTTGCGAATATCTTCAAGCACCGGATCGGGCAGATGTACCTGGTCCATATCCATGCGAGGCACTTTCTTATTATTCATACGCACAATGCGTCCCGGCACGCCCACCACGGTACAGTTTGGCGGCACCGCCTCCAGAACGACAGAACCTGCGCCGATCTTGGAGTTTTCCCCGATGGTAAAAGAGCCCAGTATCTTCGCTCCCGCGCTCACCATCACGTTATCCTCCAGCGTGGGATGGCGCTTGCCCTGCTCCTTTCCCGTACCGCCGAGGGTCACCCCCTGATACAGGGTGACATTATCTCCGATGACCGTGGTCTCGCCGATGATCACGCCGCTTCCATGGTCGATAAACAGGCCCTTTCCGATGGTCGCACCGGGATGTATCTCGATGCCTGTCTTTCTCGCCCCGCGCTGGGAGATCCAGCGCGCAAGAAAGTAATGCTTCTTAAGAAACAGCCGATGCGCCAGACGGTATCTCAAAATCACACGGAAGCTCGGATATAAGAATACTTCCATGTTGGACTTGATCGCCGGGTCGCGCTCTCTTACGACCTGTATCTCTTCTTTTATATAAGATATGATACCCATTTTCTCTCCTTCCAAAATGAAAAAACTCCGTCCCATGCTAGAGACGAAGTTATTTCCGCGGTTCCACTCTACTAAAAGAATCTCTTCTTTCACTCATAATACATGTAACGTATGTAAGACGTACCCCGCTACTTTTAAATCGACTTTCACAGGATCAGCTCCCGGGCGCACTTCACAGCTCCTCCGCTTAGGAACGCTTTCAGCCGATGACGTCCCCTCTCTGACAGCTTCCAGATCTGCTACTCTTCCCATTCTCTGCCTTTATTCTCATCTTGCACATTACACTGTGCATACCCCTATATTATGCAAGAATTGGGATTTTGTCAAGAAACAGTTCCTGGACGTTTTACACAACTTCATTAAAACATACTTTTGTCAGTTTCGTAATTTTCTCAAGATCCTGTTCTAAATGATCTGACAAAATCACACCTGCCCGAGTCTTCACATCCCCGATAGTACGCCGCCCAAACAGGATTTCCGTAAGTTCCGCTATCGGCAGGACGCCCTCAGAGTCCTCTGCCTCTCTAACGTGAAGCTCAGCCTCTCCTTTCCGGCTTGTCACCTTCCACACTCGGCTGTTCTGTGTAATGATCGTGTCCATCACCGCGAAGGAACAGTCCACGGACATCTCCTCCGGCACTTTCAACGCAGACAGTAACTCCGCAAGGCAGACGACCCTCGCCATGATGAGCGGTTTTTGTTCAATGGCATGTTCCGGCAGGCAGGCATGGACTTGTATACGTGTCCCTTCCTTTGCCAGCTCATTTACTGACTGTAGGAATGCCGCCTCGTATCCGTCTAGGAAGAGCGGCTCTCTGATCTCAAGTCCGTCTTCCCCTGCATAAGCATACATTCCTTTCAGGACGCCGTCCTCTTTTACCATGCGCACGCCGCCCCGTTCACTCTGCTGCTCCATGATCATTGTCTGATAGTAGGAGTTATCTCTGACCGTGCACACCTGATATTTTCCTGCGAAATGTTCTTCGTAAAATGCAGCCATTTCTCCTGCGTCCCACAGTCCAGCGTCAGCGGAAACAAAATCATTCCCCGTCTTCCCGTCACAGGAGATCTCGCCTCTGTCCTGACTGTAAATAAAGCGGAAATCATAAGGCGTATAGATTGCCTCTGCTGCCGGCATCAGGAAAGTAAAAGGGATTTTTTTCGCATACATATCATTGAGGGACGCCCGAAGCAGCGCTCCCATATACCCGCGCCTTCTATATGACGCTTTTGTCGCCACAGCGATAACATATGCGGACGGAAACTCCTTATCCTCTACTCTGATCATATAGGGATTAAGCTGCAGCATGGAGCAGATCCCTTCATCCTCTTCTACGACATAGATCTGATTGTCTCTTGTCTTAATGTAATAATAATAATCCAGAAATGTCTTTGTATCTTCTGAAAACACTTCTTCCCACAAACGGCGCGTCTTTCCATGCTCATTCTGATCTAATATACGAAGTGTCATTTTTCCTGTTCTTCCTTCCCTGCCATACGTGCGCAGCATCCGCCGCATCCTAAATCCGCCCCTGTCACGTCAACGCTTCCGTAATTCGTGTATTTTTCCACAGCGCATATTGCCTGTGAGGAGATTCCCTCTCCTGAACCTGTAAATCCCAGTCCTTCCTCTGTGGTTGCTTTTACATTTACCTGATCTGTCCCAATACAAAGAGCGTTGGCGATGTTTTCCCTCATCTGATCGATAAAGGGGCGCATCTTTGGACGCTGGGCAATAATCGTCGCGTCAATATTTTCGATCACATAGCCCGTCTCATCCATGAGTTTGCCTACATGCTCCAAAAGACAAATGCTGGATATCCCCTCATATCTGGAATCCGTATCCGGAAAATGTTTCCCAATATCACCGAGAGCCGCCGCTCCGAGAAGTGCATCCATCACCGCATGCACAAGGACATCTGCATCCGAATGCCCCAAAAGCCCTTTTTCATAAGGGATCTCAACTCCCCCAAGTATCAGTTTTCTTCCTTCTGTCAGTTTATGAACGTCATATCCCATGCCTACACGCATAATCATTTCTCCTCATAGTCAGATTCAGTCTCTTCTGCTTCCCGCAGCTCTTCTTTGTCGGAAAGTTCGGCGGTCTCTGCCTTTTCCGGCTGTGTATCTTTCTCCGGCTTTGCTTCTGGCGCCTCATTGATTTTTTTGAATTCCACCGTGTCCGCCTGCACTTTTATTCCCGGCCGCGCAGCTTTGTCTGTATGCTTTTCTGACTGAACTTGGACGGACGGAACTCCTTCTGCATTTTCATCTGTATATTCATCCTCAGACACAGGTTTCTTCCTGAGCTTTATCTTCATACTGACCAGTTTGATCAGGCTGTATGCCGCGTATACGACTCCCACCGCGATAAAAACAACTGCTGCCGCACATATGAATTCCGTATTACTCGGTCTTTCATCTAAAACCTGTATCAAAATGCTGATCCCCAGCCATATCAGATATCCTCCCAGAACAATTCGTAAGACATATCCCGTAGTTTTGTTCATACACTTATCCTCCGTAGTTATCCTGTGCATTATTCTACCATAATCTACAAACCAATACCATATATATTCAGAAGCGAAAAACTTGTTTAAATTTCTCTGAAAAAAAGTGTTGACATTTGACGTCCGGTGATAGTATAATAGCAAAGCGGGTTATGGAAAAGCTCTGAAACCCGCCGTAATATGGGGTCTTAGCTCAGCTGGGAGAGCATCTGCCTTACAAGCAGAGGGTCATAGGTTCGAGCCCTATAGGCCCCATATATTAATAAATATGGCGGAATAGCTCAGTTGGCTAGAGCACACGGTTCATACCCGTGGTGTCGCTGGTTCAAATCCAGTTTCCGCTATTTGAAACCTTCGCTTACGCGAGGGTTTTTTTATCGCTGAAAAGAGAGCGCGCCCGGCGCCCTCTCCTGTTTTTCCTTATTCCCGCATCTATTCCTTATACATGAAAACAACCGCCGCCGATGAACTCTCTCAATAAGGAATTAGTAGGTACATATTCGCTTCCGATCCCCACAAAATAGTCGAAAAATTTCAGCAGCCGTTTTGCTTCCAGATATTCCTCAGATTCTTTATCCACCCCGAACAGCAGCGGCTCTACATACTGCTTGAGCACGGCCAGTTCATAAAGCAGGGATGAATTGAACATTACGTCCGCCTGCTCTTGATAGGGAAAAATATTCTCCTCCTCACCTTTTCGCACGGAAGGCCACATAGAGATTGTTCGCATAGCTGAAGCTCCCCGCGTGCGTGCATCCCTGACAAGCCTGCGTATAAGCCGTCCGTCGGTAGTCGGTATCCGGTTATGCTCATCAATGTTCAGCTGGGTCAATCCACTGATATAGATCTTGAACTTATTCTCATCATCCATCATTTCCGTCAGCTTCGGATTCAGGCAGTGTATCCCCTCTATTACGAGAATATCTTTCTCGCCCAGTTTCTTAGGGCGGTTTTCATACTGCCTTTTCCCGGTCTTGAAATCAAACACCGGGAGGTAAACCTCTTCTCCCAAAAGAAGAGCTTTCATATCCTCATTAAACTTTTGGATGTCAATCGCTTCCAGACATTCAAAATTATAGTTCCCGTCTTTATCGCGCGGCGTTTTTTCCCGGTCTACAAAGTAATTGTCCACCGCAATCGGATGAGGCTTAAGTCCATTTACCCGAAGCTGTATAGAGAGCCTGTGGGAGAAGGTTGTTTTCCCGGATGAAGACGGCCCCGCCACAAGGACGAACCGTACATTTCCCCGGTCCGCTATCTGTTTTGCGATCTCTCCGATCTGCCGCTCCTGATGGGCTTCCTGAACAAGCACGACCTCCCGCATATCACCCCTTGTGATCATGTTGTTTAAAGCGCCCACGGTCTCAATATCCTGACAATCTCCCCACAGCACAGACTCCTTCAACACACGGAAAAGCTTGGGGCTGGGCCTGAATTCCGGCACTTTTTTCGGATCCTCCCTCGTAGGCATCTGGATAACAAATCCCTGGTCATACAGATGCAGGGAGAAATATTTCAGGCCCCCTGTACCAGGAGCCATATACCCGTAATAATAGTCCTCAAATTCATTAATGCTGTAAATATTTACTTTAGATACACGGCGGTATTCAAACAGCCGCTCCTTATCATACATTCCGTGTTTATGAAACAGCGCCACCGCGCTGTCCGTATGGATGTTGCGCTTATCAATGGGGATATTTTCCTCCGCAAGCTCTCTCATACGGGCTTCCACTTTCTTAAGGAAGTCTTCCGTCAGCTCCACATCGCCCTCCACGGTACAGTAATATCCCTTGTCCACAGAGAAATGCAGCCGCACACGCTCGATCTTGTCATGCCCTGCCACATCATGGACCGCCTTTACAAGGAGAAAGCACATACTTCTCTTATACGTGGCATGCCCAATAGGATCTGCAGTGGTGACAAAACGCAGTTCACAGTCATCCTTTACAGTTTTTCTCAGCTCTCTGAGGCGGTATTTCCCTACAAATACAAGCACGATCTGGTGCTCATACCGGGACTGGTACTCCTCCGCAATCTGCTGATATGTCGTACCTTCCGCATATTGCCTTGTCTCTCCGTCTATGGTAACCCTGCACATACGCTCAGCCAAATCAATCCCTCCTTATATCACCTGAAACGGGTGGATAACCGGAGTTGCCATCACTTGGAGCACCGGAAGTTTATCCTCAAGAAACCGCTTCATATCATCAATAAAAATATATTCTGTCCCATAGTGTCCCGCATCAATGACCGCAAGTCCCTGCTCTACCGCGTCCAGTCCTTCATGATGCCCGATATCCCCTGTCACAAGGACGTCCGCGCCCTTCGCGATCGCCGCCCCAATCACAGACTTGCCTGATCCCGGAGATATGGCGAGCCTCGACACTTTTACGTCCATATCTCCAAACACTTTCAGACTTCCCAGATTCAGTTTATGCTTGATATATATACAGCATTCCTCCAGTGTCATAGGATGTTCAAGACTTCCGATTCTTCCGATACCCTCCGGTATCCCCTCTTTCTCCATAGTAATATCCAGCACTTCTGTATCACGGATGCCCAATATCTGTTCTGAAAGTTCTGCCATACCCAACACGTCATAATTTGTATGCATCGCATAATATGAAATATCATTTTGGATTAATTTTACAATACGTCTGCTGATAAAATTTTCGTCCGTCACTTTTTTAAGCGGCGAAAAGATCAGCGGATGATGTGTGATCAGCATGTCCGCCCCTTCCTTGATCGCACGGTCAATGACCGCGTCCGTGGCATCAAGAGCAATATACACCCTGTTCACTTCTTTCTCTAATCTTCCGGCGAGAAGACCTACATTGTCAAAATCAAGCGCTGCCTCTCTCGGATAAGTTGCCTCAATAACCTGAGTGATTTCTTTACACAGCATAACTCATCAGCCCTTTCTCTATGTATTCCAGTTCTTTTTCCAGTTCCCTGCGCCTCATAAGGATTCTCCGGGAATCCTGTCCCTCAAGGCTCTTTAATATATCTTTTTTTATCCGCTGTTCCCTCTCCAGATACCGCCGGAGCACAGGATGTCTGTTTTGAAGGAGATATTTCCCGTAGCGCAGTTCCATCTCATCCCAGACAGCCTCACCGCAGACAATATCTCTGCTGTCCGGTCCGACCCCTGTCCGGTCTGCCTTTCTCTGCGGCGGCGCCACCTTCATCATCGGATAATATTTCCCGTCTTCCTCCACCATATCCTCTGCAATAAACAAAAAACCTTCCTCTAAAAGAAAGGCTCTCACTTTTTCAATTTCAGACTGGGGTTGCAGGATACACTCCTTCAGCGCGCCCACCACACGCTCCCCTTCTTTCAGGATACGGATGGTCAGACCACCGCCCATCCCGGCAATGACCACACTCTGCGCTTCTCCCTCCCCCAGGGCGGCAAAACCGTCAGACAGCCGTGTACGGATCTGAGCCGAGAGTCCGTGTTCACGGATATTCTCTTCCGCGCGCTCCAGCGGCCCGCGGTTCACATCCATAGCTATCGCCTGAGGAATGTGTCCTGTGCGAACAAGTTCGATCGGGATATAAGCATGGTCAGTCCCAATATCCGCCAACCTGTACCCAGCGGTCACATAAAATGCGACCGCCTGAAGTCTCTTCGATAATTCCATAGTTTCCTCGCTTCTTTATAAAAGTTCAGCCGCGCCATTCGCAAAGTCGCACTTTCATGGCCGGACTTTTAGTCCAAGTAGTCCCTTAGTTTTCTGCTGCGGCTTGGATGGCGGAGTTTTCTGAGTGCTTTCGCCTCAATCTGACGGATACGTTCTCTTGTAACATCGAATTCTTTTCCCACTTCCTCAAGTGTGCGCGCCCGCCCGTCATTCATGCCGAAGCGCAGACGGAGCACTTTCTGTTCTCTCTCTGTCAGCGTATCCAATACCTCGTCGAGCTGTTCTTTCAAAAGGGTCTGTGCTGCTGCCTCCGCAGGAACAGGCACGTTGTCATCCTGGATGAAATCTCCCAGATGGCTGTCTTCCTCCTCACCGATAGGTGTCTCAAGGGATACCGGCTCCTGAGAAATCTTAAGGATCTCACGCACGCGCTCTACCGGCATGTCCAATTCCTTCGCGATCTCCTCCGGAAGCGGTTCTCTTCCCAATTCCTGAAGAAGCTGTCTCGACACGCGGATCAATTTGTTGATGGTTTCCACCATATGCACCGGGATACGGATTGTTCTGGCCTGGTCCGCAATTGCTCTTGTGATTGCCTGGCGGATCCACCATGTCGCGTAGGTACTGAATTTATAACCTTTATGATAATCGAATTTTTCAACGGCCTTGATAAGACCCAGGTTTCCTTCCTGGATCAGATCGAGGAACAGCATTCCCCTTCCCACATAGCGCTTGGCAATGCTGACGACAAGACGCAGGTTTGCCTCGGCAAGCTCCTTCTTCGCCTCCTCGTCGCCCTCTTCCATTCTCTTCGCAAGCTCGATCTCGCGCTCAGCGCTCAGAAGGGGGACTTTACCAATCTCCTTGAGATACATACGCACCGGGTCTTCGATGCTCACACCTTCCGGAACAGACAGGTCGATATTCTCCATATCGACTTCTTCCTCATCGGAAATAATGTCGTCGATATCCACATCCGCATCGTCCACATCCGCACTGATACGCAGGACGTCGATATTATTCGCCTCCAGATAGTCGAACACCTTTTCCATCTGTTCGGGGTTCAGTTCCATATCTGCAAAGAAATCATTGATCTCCTGAACATCGAGTATGCTTTTTTTCTTCTTTCCCAAAGCCACCAGTTCATTCATTCTTTCCAGAAATTTCTGTGTGTTTTCTTCCATGTGTCCATCCTTCCTACGCCGACGCGAAAGCGCGGGCTATCTTGTTTTATTTTATCCATGATCAATAGAAATATGCAGTGTCTTTAGGTTCTCCAGCTTGCGTTTTTCCTCCATAAGCCGCTGTAATCCTGCTATATCTGCCGGATCCATCTCCATGGTGCGCACATCAATGCTGTGAGCCTTTACTCTGAGTATAATATCCCTGAGAGCCTGTTCCTCTTCTTCTTTTGTCCTGAGCTGCCGTATCTTTGTGTGAAACAGGGCTGCCGCTTCCCTGTGTTCCTCCTCATTTGTGAAATGATTGAGTATCTTCGCAGGATTCAGCTCCCCCTTCTCATGCTGCTCATACAGAAGCTCTGCTACTGTCTGGTATATCCCGCCGGTAAAATCTTCGGGGCTTATGTACCGGCTGATCTTTCCGTACAGCCTCTCATCCTCGATCATCCACGTAAGGAGCGCCTTCTGAGAGGTGAGGATGCCGTCCTCTTTCGGTTTACCCGGACCATCCGCCCGTTTCGGACGCGCGACCGGCTTCGCCATTCCGGCGCTCACAGCCGTCTTCGTGACCAGCTTCTCCAGACTTTCCCTGCTTACCTTGTAGGCGGCGGATACAGCCTCTATATAATTGTTCCTCTCAAGCTCGTCCTCAAATCCGAGCAGCCGCCTTGCCGCTTCTTTGAAAAACTCTGTTTTCCCTTCCGGAGAAGCCATGTCATAATCCCGCTCCAGCATCTCCAGTCCGAACATAAAACCATTCCTTGCATTTTGAATCCGTTTCTCATATTCTTCGGCTCCCAGATTTTTAATGAATTCATCCGGGTCTTTGTAAGGATCCATGCGGATCACCTTTGCGGAGATCCCTGCTTCTTTTAAGATCGGTACGGCGCGCAGCGCCGCCCTCGTCCCGGCATCATCACTGTCATACGTCAGATAAACCTCCTGCACATACCGTTTGATAAGCGAGGCATGTCCTGGTGTAAGCGCGGTTCCAAGAGACGCTACCGCGTTGGTAAATCCCACCTGATGGAGCGAGATCACATCCATATACCCTTCACATAAAAGAAAATACGGCTTCCGCGACGTTCTCGCACGATTCAGCCCATACAGATTACGGCTCTTGTCAAATACGACCGTCTCCGGAGAGTTCAGATATTTTGGTTTCGCATCTCCCATGACGCGTCCGCCGAAGCCGATAACTCTGCTGTTCACATCCATGATCGGAAAAATAACTCTGTTCCAGAACTTATCATACACTCCTTGTTTTTCATCCGTGTTGATAAGCCCTGCCTGCCGGATAAGTTCCTCACTGTATCCTTCCCCCCGCAGATACCTGTATAGATCGTCACTGTACTTGTTCGAGTATCCCAGACCGAACGCGGTGATCGTCGCCTCTGACAGACCTCTGTCTTTTAAATATGTATATGCCTGTGTCCCATACTCAGATTTCAACTGTATATAAAAATACTTTGCCGCAGTTTTATTGATCTCAAGAATCGATGTCTTTAAATCTGCTTTTTCCCTTGCCTCTTTTGAGTATTCCACCTCAGGGAGCTGTATTCCCGCCCTGTCTGCGAGAAATTTCACGGCTTCAACAAAAGAAAAGTTCTCATATTCCATAAGGAATGTGAATACATTGCCTCCTGCTCCACATCCGAAGCAATAGTACATCTGCTTTTGTCTGCTCACGGAAAATGACGGAGACTTTTCATTATGAAAAGGGCAGAGCCCAAAATAGGAGCTGCCCTTTTTCTGCAGCCGGACATATCCTGATATTATATCTACAATATCATTTCTTGTTCTTATCTCTTCGATCAGTTCATCTGGATAATACATGCCAGCCCTCCATAAAAGAATACCCTATATTATATATTCGACAAAAGTTTTTGCTTTCCTTTATTTTTTTGAAATTTAAGAGTTCATCCGCGGATATAACGTGGAGGAAAACATGCTTGCTTCTTCAGATTTTCCATGCGCCCGGCACAAAATATTCATGGAACTTTTTCACGGCATAGGGATCTGTCATCCCGGCGATATAATCGCATACGATCTGTTCCTTCGTATTGTCTGTCTCTGCCAGGGCATCCTTAAACTGCTTCGGGAGCGCCCCCGGATGCCGGACATAATATTCAAAGAGCTGCTCGATCATATGTACTGCTTTATCCTCTTCCCCTTTTGCTTTGGGGTTCAGATAAACATTCTCAAACATGAATTTTCGTAAATCTTTCATTGCCCTGTCAACACCTGGAGACATATGGACTTCGGGACTGCCCATGCTGTTCGTAATCACATCATGGATCATGGTATTAAGCCTTGCCTTACAAGAATTTCCAAGGATATCCCTGATATCTGCCGGGATATCCTCCTCTGTCAGTATCCCGCCCCGGATCGCATCGTCCATGTCGTGATAGATATAAGCAAGCTTATCGGACAGGCGCACAACCGCTCCCTCCAAAGTGCCTGGCATACCCGCGGTCTGATGATTTAAGATGCCGTCTCTGACCTCCCATGTCAGATTCAGCCCTCTTCCCTCTTTCTCAATATAGTCCACCACGCGAAGGCTCTGCTCACTGTGCGAGAAATGATACACGTTGTTGAGGGCCCGTTCCCCTGCATGTCCAAAAGGTGTGTGTCCCAGATCATGTCCCAGCGCGACCGCCTCCACCAGATCCTCGTTCAGCCGCAGAGCCTTAGCGATGGTGCGGGCATTCTGGGATACTTCCAGTGTGTGCGTCAGACGTGTTCGGTAATGGTCCCCTTCCGGAAGTAGAAACACCTGCGTCTTTTGTTTTAAACGGCGGAAGGCCTTGCAGTGCAGGATGCGGTCGCGGTCTCTTTGAAATACCGGACGCAAATCGCACTGCGGCTCTTCACGCTTTCTTCCTTTTGAATCTCTGCTTCTTGCAGCATAAGGACTTAAATATTCCATCTCCCGTTCTTCAAGCTGATCCCTTATTGTCATTATCATCTCCCCTTTTTATGTTGCGTATCCTCTCGAACCTTTACTCTGTACTTTATCTCAGATTTCATTAATCTTCTTCCAGACGCTTTTCGATGGCGTCAACCACTGTTTTTAACACTTTAACCCTTGCATAATATTTGTTATTGCCTTCCACAACAACCCACGGCGCATAATCCGTGGAAGTACGCATCAGCATCTCGTTCACCGCATCTTCATACAGTTCCCATTTCTCCCTGTTCCTCCAGTCCTCCTCCGTGATCTTCCACTGCTTCTCCGGATTCTGCTGACGCTCGGTAAAACGTCTCTCCTGCTCATCTTTGTCAATGTGCATCCAGAATTTAATCACGATCGCGCCCGCGTCATAAAGATCCTTCTCCATATCATTAATTTCTTTATAAGCGCGCTTCCACTCCTCTGTTGCACAGAAACCCTCAATCCGCTCTACCATGACGCGCCCATACCATGTACGGTCAAAGATTGCCACATGTCCGTCTTTTGGCATCGCTCTCCAGAATCTCCACAGATAATGGTGTGCTTTCTCAATATCATTTGGTGACGCAGTAGGATTCACCACGTATCCACGAGGATCCATCCTCTCCGTCAGCCGTTTGATGGCGCCGCCTTTTCCTCCTGCGTCCCATCCCTCGAAACCAAGCACCACAGGGATTCTTCTGCGGTACAGTTCGCCGTGGAGTTTCTCCATTTTCTTCTGGAGCTTATCTAACTTCTCTTTATATTCTTCTCTTGTGTAGCTTAACGACAGATCCGCTTTTGAGAGAATAGACACCTGAAGCTCCCTCATATCCTCGTCCATCTGCGGAGCGCCTTTCTGCTTCTTTTCTTCTGTTTCCTGCTTCACCTTCTCTATCTGTTCTTCCATCGCTTTGATGACTGATGTGTAAATCTTCAATGTCGCAAAACGTTTATCCATTGATTCGATGATCGTCCACGGAGCATAATCTGTATCTGTCTTGAAGAGCATGTCCTCCATCATCGCGGCATACTCGTTATAGCGCGCATTACGCTCCTTGTCGCCCTGAGTCACCCTCCATGCAGTCTCTTTGTTCTTCTCCAGCTTTTCAAAACGTTTCTTCTGTTCTTTTTTGTCAATATCAAGAAAGAGTTTGATAATCAGATTTCCATCGTCTGCAAGCTGCTCCTCAAACGAGTTGATCGAGTGGAACACATCTGGAAGGTCTTTGTTCTTCGTTCTTTTTTCAAAACGATCGATGAGCACCTTCCTGTACCAGCTTCCGTCAAATATAACGATCCTGCCTTTTGCAGGAGTTTTTGTCCAGAATCTCCACATAAAGGGATGCATCTGTTCCTCTTCTGTTTCATTTTTGATCGGATAAACCTCAAAGCCTCTCGGATCCATACTCTGAATAAGACGCCCAATCTGAAGACCTTTCCCTGCTGCGCCGAATCCTTCGAAGACGATCATAATCGGAATCCCGAGCGCCTTGCATTCCCTCTGCAGGCTTCCTAATTTTGCTTCCAGCCGGGGCATCTTCTCCTTATATTCTTCCTTGGATATTTTTTTTGTCAGATCAACTTTTTCTAACATAACTCTTCCTCCATCTTTCTTATTCTGATATTATTAACTGGTTTTTCTGAATTATTGTAATTATAGCATATAATAAGCAAAAAAAGAAAAAATCCTCGGAAGATTCTTTCTTTTTGTCTCATTTTTCATTATTTACTTTGTTGTTCTTCTAATTGCCTCATCAGACATTTTACAAGCTCCTGGTTTGTCTGGCTCAGCCTCTCAAACGAATGAAAGAAATCGCGCCCCCGCTCAAGCTTTCTCTCCACCTCAATCCGGTACTCTTCTGTTACTCTTGTATCGGATAATTTTAATATGTAGTCTGCTGACACATGAAAAACTTTAGACAGATGGATCAGGATATCCGCCGGAAAGGAATTGATTCCGTTTTCTATTCGGCTGATCGTCTGTTGGGAAACATTGATCTTTCCGGCAAGATCTGTTTGTCTGAGCCCTTTTTCATTACGCAATTCTCTGACCCGGTTATCCAATCTGTTTCACACCCTTTAGTATTTTACATTTTCTTACATTTATTTTATCTTATCTATCCGGACATGATATCCAAATGCAATGTATCGTTGCACTCATATTCTGGATATAAGCTCTTTTTCTTTAAAATTGGTGCTAGAATCAAGGAAACAGCTTTCACATACAAAAGATACTATGGAAAATGTACTATGAAAAGTATACTAGGGGAAAACATCAAAAGGCTGCGAAAACAGCGCGGCATCAATCAGGCCGTGCTTGCTTCCGTGCTAAATATCGGACGACAGACGATCTCTGCTTACGAATGTGGGATCACTCTGCCCGATATTTTTGTGCTTATTCAGATTGCGGATTATTTTGAGGTGACATTGGACGAGCTGGCAGGAAGGGAGGCGCTGGTGATAGAAGGAGAGGAAGAATAATATACTTGCCCGTCAATACCTGCGAAGTAATAATCAGGCGAAAACAGCGGAGAGACATTTCCGCTGAATGAGCTTTGGATAATGTCTCTCCGCTGTGTCCGCACGCCGTCCGGCCGGATGAGCCGTTCCGCCTTATTCCTCAAAGGCTTCTTTTACTTTATCCATAAAGCCTTTCTTTTTCTTCTTTTCCGTCTTTTCCCCGCCGGTGCTCTGCCGGAGGGTGTTGCCTGTCAGCTCGTCGAACTTTCTAAGCGCTTCTTTTGCCTCTGCACTTAAGCGATCGGGTGTCTGGATAACAAGGGTGACATAATGGTCTCCTCTCACCTGTGAATTGCGGAGGGAGGGGACGCCCTTTCCTTTCAGGCGCACCTTTGTATCTGTCTTAGTCCCTGGTTTCACGGTGTAAATCACGTCGCCGTCCACTGTCGGGATACGCACGTCGCCGCCAAGAGCCGCCACTGCGAATGAAATCGGGACTGTGGAGAAGATGTGCACATCCTGTCTCTGGAAAACAGGGTGTCTGGAAACATTTACTTCCACCAGAAGGTCTCCCCTTGGTCCACCGTTCACACCCGGTTCGCCTTTGTCCCGGATACGCACGCTCTGGCCGTTATCAATTCCCGCAGGGATGGATACCTTGATCTTCTTCCTGCTCGCCGTATATCCTGTCCCAGAACATTTCGTGCATTTTTCCTTAATGACTTTTCCTGAGCCGCCGCAGTTCGGACAAGTCTGCACGTTCTGGACTGTGCCGAAGAAAGACTGGGATGTGTAGACGACCTGCCCTCTTCCGCCACATTTTGAACAGGTCTCCGGGGATGTTCCCGGTTTTGCGCCTGTGCCGTGGCAGTCCTCGCAGGGGTCTTTTAAGACCAGATCCAGTTCTTTCTCACAGCCGAATACAGCCTCCTCAAATGTAATTCGGATGCTCTTTCTGATATTCGCGCCCTTCATAGGTCCGTTTCCTCCGCGGGCGCCGCCTCTTCGCGCGCCCCCGAACAGATCTCCGAAGATATCTCCGAAAATATCGCTGAAATCCGCGCTGCTGAAATCAAATCCACCGAAGCCGCCCGCACCACCTGCGCCGCCCTCGAATGCCGCATGGCCGAACTGGTCGTACTGCCGGCGTTTGTCAGGATCGCTCAAAACGGCATACGCCTCGGAGGCTTCCTTGAACTTTTTCTCCGCCTCCTGATCTCCCGGGTTCATGTCCGGATGATACTTCTTTGCGAGCGCGCGATATGCTTTTTTAATCGCTGCGTCGTCGGCATCTCTGCCTACGCCGAGCACTTCGTAATAATCTCTCTTTGCCTCTGCCATAAAGTGTCTCCTACTGCGTACATACGCTCTTTATAATCTCAAGAAAATTCTACGAAGCCGTTTTGGCGGCCCCGTAGAATCCTCCTTTAAACTTCTTTGTAATCTCCATCTACCACATCGTCGCCCTGGAAGCCTTCCGGCGCCGGACCTGCTCCCATGTCAGGACCTGCTCCCGGGTTCGGGCCGCCTGCCGCCGCGCCCGCCTGCTCATACATCTTTGTGAACAGCTTCTGAGCGCTTTCCATGAGTTTTTCTTTTGCAGCTTTGATCTCAGCTACATCGGCCTCGCTTGTGTTCTCCGGGGTGGATTTTGCAAGCACATCTTTAAGCGCCTGCATATCTGCCTCAACTGCCGCTTTATCATTTGCATCCAGCTTGTCGCCTACTTCTTTGATTGCCTTCTCTGTCTGGAATACCATTGCGTCAGCTTCATTTCTCGTATCAATCGCCTCTTTGCGCTTCTTGTCCTGTGCCTCGAACTCAGCAGCTTCTTTCACTGCTTTGTCAATATCAGCGTCAGACATATTGGAGCCTGCTGTGATTGTGATGTGCTGCTCTTTTCCTGTTCCCAGATCCTTAGCGGATACATTTACAATACCGTTTGCATCAATATCGAATGTAACCTCGATCTGCGGGATTCCGCGCGGAGCCGGCGGGATTCCGTCCAGTCTGAACTGCCCAAGAGACTTGTTGTCTTTCGCGAACTGTCTCTCGCCCTGTACGACGTTAATATCTACTGCTGTCTGGTTGTCAGCAGCCGTAGAGAAGATCTGGCTCTTCTTTGTCGGGATCGTTGTGTTTCTCTCGATCAGCCTTGTAGCCACGCCGCCCATGGTCTCGATGGACAGTGACAGCGGGGTTACGTCCAGAAGAAGGATGTCGCCTGCACCTGCGTCTCCCGCGAGCTTACCGCCCTGTACGGAAGCGCCCAGTGCCACACACTCATCCGGGTTTAATGATTTGCTCGGCTCTTTGCCTGTCAGCCTCTTAACTTCTTCCTGCACGGCCGGAATACGTGTAGAACCGCCTACCAGAAGCACCTGGCCAAGATCAGCGGAAGTAAGTCCTGCATCAGAAAGCGCACGTCTTACCGGTTCTGCTGTCTTATCAACAAGATCTCTTGTAAGCTCGTCGAATTTTGCTCTTGTCAGGTTCATATCAAAGTGCTTCGGCCCCTCGGCTGTCGCTGTGATGAACGGAAGGTTGATGTTTGTTGTCGTTGCGCTGGAAAGCTCTTTTTTCGCCTTCTCTGCCGCCTCTCTCAGTCTCTGGAGAGCCATCTTGTCTGTAGACAGGTCAACACCCTCTTTTGACTTAAAGTCAGCCAGCATGTAATCTGTAATCTTCTGGTCGAAGTCATCACCGCCGAGACGGTTGTTTCCTGCTGTGGAAAGAACTTCGATGACGCCGTCACCGATCTCGATGATAGATACGTCGAACGTACCGCCGCCGAGATCGTATACCATGATCTTCTGCTCTTTCTCATTATCAAGTCCGTATGCAAGCGCAGCCGCTGTCGGTTCGTTGATGATACGTTTTACGTCAAGTCCCGCGATCTTGCCTGCATCCTTTGTCGCCTGACGCTGCGCGTCGTTAAAGTAAGCCGGAACTGTGATAACAGCTTCTGTTACTTTCTCGCCCAGGTATCCTTCTGCGTCTGCTTTTAACTTCTGAAGGATCATAGCGGAAATCTCCTGCGGAGAATATTTCTTGTCGTCAATGTCTACTTTGTAGTCTGTGCCCATCTCTCTCTTAATAGAAGAGATTGTTCTTCCTGCGTTTGTCACTGCCTGACGTTTCGCCGGCTCACCTACAAGGCGCTCGCCTGTCTTTGTAAATGCCACAACAGAAGGGGTTGTTCTGGCGCCTTCTGTATTCGCGATGACTGCCGGCTGTCCGCCTTCCATAACAGCCACGCAACTGTTTGTTGTACCAAGGTCAATACCAATTATTTTTCCCATAGTAAAGTTCCTCCTTTAAATGATTGTTTGTTTTATTCCATATATTGGTAAAATCATCTTAGTTTGCTACTTTTACCATGCTGTGCCTCACAACACTGTCACGGTACAGGTAGCCTTTCTGGAATTCCTCGGCGATGATGTTTTCGCCCAGCTCCTCGTCCTCCACGTGCATCACTGCATTGTGAAAATCGGGATTAAATTCCTGACCTACTGCCTCGATCGGTTTCACGCCGATGCCTTCCAGTGTAGTCATAAACTGTTTGTAGATCTTCTCCATGCCTTCTGCAAATGGAGTTGCCTTTTCCTCCTCGTTCATGGACGCGAGCCCCCGCTCGAAATTATCCACAACCGGCAGGATCTTTTCTATGATATCTTTCGCGCCAATCTCGTACATCTGGGCTTTTTCCTTTTCTGTACGTTTGCGGAAGTTATCAAACTCTGCCATCTGACGGGTCAGACGATCTGTAAGCTCGTCGATCTTCTCGTCCTTTTTATCTTTCTTATTCTTCTTTCCGAAGAGTTTCTTTTTCTCTGCCTTAGGATTATTCTCCTCAGCGGAATCCGTTTCCTGAGGATCCTCCCCGCTGTCTTCCGCGTCAGCGGCGCCGTCGTTTTCAACACTTTCTGCAGCGTCCGCATCGCTTTTGGCTTCATCCATGTTTTCAGATATTGTCTGCGTATCTTTCCCCTCAGCCTCACCTTCATTGTCCTCGGGGTTTTCAGTCTTCGCAGCTTCCTCGGCAGCTTTTGCCTTTGCCTCTTCGACTGCTTCTTTCACCATATCTTCCTTGCTCATCTGTTCACTCACCAGCTTTCCACCTTCCTATTCTTTCGGGTTTTTATTGTAAATCGCGTCCAACTCGCTTTGCAGAGTCTTCAGCGTCTTCATGACATGTTCATAATCCATACGTTTCGGACCGATGATGCCGATGGTTCCTTTCATGCCCTCGCCCAGCTCATAAGTCGCTGTCACCACACTGCAGTCCTTCATCGTCTTTACCGGAGCTTCATCCCCGATATACACCTGGATGCCATGGCTGCTCTCGCTGGCAAGTGTCTCTGTCACCAGATCTGCAAGCTGCTGCTTCTCCTCAAACGCGCTGATGATCTCCTGTGCGCTTTGCTTATCGCTGAGTTCAGGATATTTGAAAATGTTCGTCGCGCCGCTTGTATAGATCTTCATGTCGTCTTCTACATGGATGATCTCCGCCACCGCATCAAGCACATTTCCTACGACTTCACTGTGGATGCCCGCCTGTTCTTTCAGCCTTGCGATCAGGCCCAGTGTGATCTGGTCAATAGACATTCCGTTCAGCGTCGTGTTGAGCAGCATGTTAAGCTTCAGCAGATTCTCATTACTTAGTGTTTCTCCGACCTCAATGATCTTATTCTTGATCACGTTGCCGCCAAGCACGATAACCGCCACGATTTGTTCCCTATCTACCTGTGAGAGCTGGATAAACTTCAAATTGTTGCGGCTGTTGACCGGCGCTGAAACCATTGTCGCGTAATTGGTGTTTGACGCGAGCACCTTTGCCGCCTGCTGCAGAATCTTCTCTACCTTGTCAGCCTTCTCCAGCATTGCGTCTTCGCGCGCCGTGATCTCCTGCTCTTTCTCTTCCATCAGCATATCCACATACAGACGGTATCCTTTGTCCGAAGGAATCCTGCCCGCCGATGTATGAGGCTGGAAAATATATCCGAGATCCTCTAAATCCGCCATCTCGTTGCGGATCGTCGCTGAACTTAAGTTCAGCTCCGTATATTTTGAAAGTGTCCGCGAGCCCACCGGTTCTCCCGTCTCGAGGTAGTTCTGTATGATCGCTTTTAATATGATAAGCTTTCTTTCACTTAACGATGTATCGACCGCCACAGCACATCCTCCTTCCCCGCTATTAGCACTCATTTATTTTGAGTGCTAACACCTTTCGTATATTAAGATAGCACTCGGATTTTCTTTTGTCAACACTGTTTCCATTTTTTTTATATTTACAGGAAAGAGGAACCTGTTTCTGAAGTATGGCCCTGTTCTCAAGGCAACTTTTTGTCAAATTCCAGATTAAAATAATAAATTTTGTTTCCCGCTGATTACAGAAGGAACTCTGCAAACACATAATTGCTCACATCAATGCCTCTTTCTGTCAATCGGAGATCATCTCCTGCTTTCTCTACCAACCCTTGTCCTGCCAGCTTCATGATCCGGCCGGCATATACGTCTTCCAGAGTCCTGCCGAATCTTTTTTGAAATTCAGTCCGGGATACTCCTTTCATTTTTCGAAGCCCCAGGAACATAAATTCCTCTATCTGTTCGCAAAAGGAAAGCTTTTCTATATCTTCATATATTTCTTCATTAGGCGAAAGAGTCATCTCTCTGTCCTTCACTGTAAAAAATTTCCCTGCCTCTTTGCCGCTGTCTGTTCCAAACAGCTTCAAATACCGCTCCATGTCCTCCGTATTGTGGAATCTCTGCTCGTTTATAAGGGACGATGCCCCAAGGCCAAGTCCGAGATACTCTTTTCTCTCCCAGTAGCCGAGATTGTGGCGGCACTCATATCCTTCCTTCGCATAATTGGAGATCTCATATCTGTGATATCCGTATTCTTCAAGAATATCAGCAGTGGCTTTGTAGATCCCACGTTCAGTATCCTCGTCAGGCAGAGGAAGGGCCGGACTTCGCAGGCTGTCCCCGCCAGCTTTCCCACACGCTCGCTCTGCTTCTCCATACAGCTTATAAAAGGGCGTCCCTTCTTCTATAATAAGACTATAAGAGGAGATATGCTCCGGCTCCAGCCCCGCTGCCGTGCGCAGTGTCTTTTCCCAGCTCATAAGCGTCTGTCCCGGAATGGCCGAAATCAGATCGATATTTATATTATCAAATCCTTCCTCCCTTACGGTTTTCCATGTATCCAGGAACTCCTGAAATGTATGGATGCGGCCCAGCATTTTTAATTCATCATCGTCTGTAGACTGAATCCCGATGCTCAGGCGGTTCACACCGCACGCTCTCCACTCAGCCGCTTTTTTTGCAGTCACTGTTCCTGGGTTGACTTCCATGGTGATCTCCGCACTCCCGCTGATATCAAAGTTCTCCCGCAGACTATAAAAAATACGGGCGGTGTCCTCCTCTCTCAATAGCGAGGGAGTGCCGCCGCCTAAAAATACTGTGCTCACTAAGTAATCTTTGAAATTGTCTTTCTGCCCTTTGATCTCTGTGACAAGAGCGTCCACATAGGACGCCCTCTCACATTCTTCTGACGGGAACGACAGGAAATCGCAGTATGCACATTTTCTCACACAGAAAGGGATATGCACATACAGTTCTAATTCTCTTTTACCCATATCTGAATCTACTTTCTCTCACATCAGTCGTCGTCCAGCTTCAGCACGCTCATAAACGCCTTCTGCGGAATCTCAACATTGCCCACCTGGCGCATGCGCTTCTTTCCTTCCTTCTGCTTCTCCAGAAGCTTCTTCTTACGGGAGATATCGCCGCCGTAGCATTTTGCCAGCACGTCTTTCCTCATCGCTTTCACGGTCTCACGGGCGATGATCTTACTTCCGATAGCTGCCTGGATCGGGATTTCAAAGAGCTGTCTCGGTATCTCCTGCTTTAATTTCTCGCACATCCTTCTCCCTCTGTCATACGCGCTTCCCGCGAATACAATAAAGGACAGGGCATCCACTTCTTCTTTGTTTATCAGAATATCCAGCTTCACAAGCTCGGATCTCTGGTATCCCATCATCTCATAGTCAAAGGATGCGTACCCCCTGGACCGGGATTTCAGAGCGTCGAAGAAATCATAGATGATCTCATTAAGAGGCAGGTGGTAGTTGAGCACCGCACGTTTTTCCTCAATGTACTCCATGCCCTGATAGATTCCTCTTCTCTCCTGGCACAGATCCATGATCGCTCCGATATACTCAGAAGTCACCATGATCTCCGCCTTCACCATAGGCTCTTCCATATAGTCAATCTCTGCCGGATCCGGCATGTTGGTCGGGTTAGTCAGATCAATGACCTCCCCGTTTGTCTTGTGAATCTTATAAATAACGCTGGGCGCTGTTGTCACCAGGTCTAAGTTGTACTCCCGCTCCAGACGCTCCTGTATGATCTCCAGATGGAGAAGTCCCAGGAATCCGCAGCGGAACCCGAAACCAAGGGCTACAGACGTCTCCGCCTCAAACTGGAGCGCCGCGTCATTAAGCTGCAACTTCTCCAGAGCATCCCTAAGATCCGGATACTTTGCGCCGTCCGCCGGATACAACCCACAGTACACCATAGGATTGACCTTCTTGTAACCCGGCAGCGGCGCCTCACACGGCCTCGAAGCGTCCGTGACCGTATCACCTACACGGGTCTCTTTTACATTTTTCAGACTTGCGGTGATATAGCCTACCATCCCGGCTTCCAGTTCCTCGCAGGGGATGAACTGCCCGGCGCCGAATGTTCCGACTTCCACGACCTCCGCCTTCGCGCCGGTCGCCATCATGAGGATAGGCGTTCCTTTTCTGACACTTCCCTCTTTGATGCGGCAGAATACGATCACTCCTTTGTAGGAATCATATTTGGAATCAAAGATCAATGCCTGAAGAGGCGCCCCGGCATCTCCCCGGGGCGCGGGGATCTTCTTCACGATCTGCTCCAGCACATCATGGACATTCTCCCCGGTCTTCGCCGAGATCAGCGGCGCGTCGTCCGCTTCGATGCCGATGACATCCTCGATCTCTTCCTTTACACGGTCAGGATCCGCGCTAGGCAGGTCGATCTTGTTGATGACCGGCATTACGTCCAGATCATGATCCAGCGCAAGGTACACATTTGCCAGTGTCTGAGCCTCCACCCCCTGAGCGGCGTCTACCACAAGAATTGCGCCGTCACACGCCGCCAGGCTTCGCGATACCTCGTAGTTAAAGTCCACATGCCCCGGCGTGTCGATGAGATTGAAGATATACTCCTCCCCGTCGTCCGCCTTATAGACTGTGCGGACTGCCTGTGCCTTGATGGTGATTCCTCTTTCCCGCTCCAGATCCATGTTATCCAGCACCTGAGACTGCATCTCCCGGCTGGTCAGAAGCCCTGTCATCTCGATGATCCTGTCCGCCAGTGTGGACTTCCCATGGTCAATATGCGCAATGATACAAAAATTCCTAATCTTACTCTGATCTATAACTGACAATTTGATTCCTCCAAATATCTATTGTTAATTTATCCATTCTTACTGCGCTGTCGAATATTTTACAAGAAAAAGCTCTACTGCCAGATTATCCGTCAAAAGTCCAGTCTTTACTCTCTGCTCAATATCGGCTCCTTCCTCCATGACCGCGCGCAGCTCCCGCAGATGAAACCGCTTTGCCTCATCCATATACCTCCCCGCCGCGAACGGGTGGAGCCCGGCTTTGGAAGCAATGTCCTTTCTGCCGTATCCCTGTTTTAAAAGAGCCTTCACCTGGAATAATATGCGATACTCTCTGGTCAGCAGGAACAGGATGCGCATAGGCGGCTCTTTTAATGCCAGCAGCTCATAGTACAGATCCAGCGCCTTCCTCTGATCTCTGTTTGCCACGGCATTGACCATCTCAAAGATATGGCTGGTGATCTGAGTGACACAGACCGCATCAATATCATCCCTTGTGACCGTTCCCCGGTCGATACAGTAACAGACCAGCTTCTCCAGCTCTTTGGTGATATTTTCCATGTCCGTGCCGACCTTATTTAAAAAATAGGCGACATCGGGGGGGGCCATCTGCTTTCCCTCTTTTTTGACAAGGCTTAACACCCATTTCCGGAGGGTATTTTCATCCTGCGCGTTCAGCTCCACTATATGCCCCCTGGCTTTCACTGCTTTATACAGCTTGCTGCGCTTGTCCACCTCATTTTCGATAAAGATAAAAAAAGTGGTCGCAGGCATGTCGCTGATATAATCTGCAAGCTCAGCGCCGGAGCTTTTAAAGAATCCGGTATCCTCAAACACGATCAGACGGCGCTCTGCAAAAAAGGGCAGAGTCTCCGCCAGTTCGATTACTTCCTCGATATCCGTATTCTTTCCCTCGTAATACGCATAGTTCATCGTATCCCCCTCAGGGAGCATGGCTTTGACGAAACGGTCCTTGTACTGCTTCTTCAAGTACGCCTCCGCCCCGTAGAGAAGATAGATCTGTTTAAATTTTCCTGTTTTCAAATCTTCATTCAGGCTCTTCATAACTTCTCTATTATAAAGGAAATCCTGCCAGTTTGACAAGAGCGGAAAAGAAAACCTTGCGGCAAAAGAATGCTCTCATTCTAACACCCCTTCTATTTCCATCGTCTCTCCGTCTGTCCGAACAGTGATTGCCCCATTTTCCTGCGTGGAATACACTCTGCTCCCCGCCGCCTCAAGCCGCTTTAATGTCTCCTCGTGAGGATGCCCGTACCGGTTGTCTGCTCCGGCGGATATAAGGGTGACAGACGGCTTCACGATCTCAAGAAACGGTTCTGTCCCGGAGTTCTTCGAGCCGTGATGGGCAGCCTTGAGCACGTCATACTTATGCAGACGTCCGCTTTCCACAAGCATATCCTCGCCCTTTCCTTCCACATCCCCGGTCAGAAGCATGTCAAATTCTCCATATGTAAGAGAAAGGACAAGGGATGCCTCATTCCCCGGCTCCATCCCTGCTCCTTTCTCCGGTCCAAGACAGGTGAACCCTCCTTTGAGCACATCCCCGGCGCTCATCGTCACAACTCTTGTGCCGTTCTCCCGCGCAGTATATGCTAAGTCTAAAAGCTTCTCATCACAGTATTCCGTCGGCGGCAGCACGAGGGTGTGGATAACCACGCCCAGTTTTTGTCCTTCTAATAGTTCTTTGATCCCACTGATATGATCTTCATCTCCATGGGTGACAAATATATAATCCAAGGTATCCGCCGCGTTTGAAAGAAGATAAGGCTCGATCCGGTATGGCCCTGCGGACGGCACATCACTGCTTCCGCCGTCTACAAGATAATCACCTATCTCTCCCCGGATGTGGATGCTGTCGCCCTGTCCCACATCCAGAACTGTCATCTGCATCCCGCCGCAAACGCGGTATCCCAGACGGCAGACAACCGCCATAACGGCGGCAAAGAGCAAAATACCACCGCCCGGAATACGAAGGAGAAAACGCCCTTTTTCTTTTTCTTCTATACAGAATTCTTTCCACCGCTCCCGCCTTTGTCTCAGGAAATAGAATGCGATATATAACAGCCCGAGCACAGCATAGTATACAATCAGCCACGTCATCTGCGGTCTGCCGGAGACAAACCTGCTGCCGGGAAGTGTTGACGCGGCAGAACAGATGACGTCATATCCCCATAATACCGCTTTACACAATTTGAGCACCGCACTCCCCGGCAGTTCCCATACGGTCAGAAGCGCTGACCCGATCACCCCTGCCCCCATGGCGACAGGCATCATCGGTATCACAAGAAGATTTAAGAGCACTGAATAAGGCGGTACTTCAAAATAAAAATAAAGAACAGGTCCAAGCAGCATCACATTGACTGCCAGGCTCACCGCAAGGCTTCCTCCAAGGCTTTTAAGCATCCGGTTCTTTTTTTCTGTGACTCCGAACATTTCCTCAAAGACCGGACCGAACAGGGTGATCCCAAGTATAGCTCCGAAGGAAAGCAGAAAGCCCGCGTCTGTCAGATATAAGGGCTGCTGCGCGCACAATATAGCTGCCGCAAGCGACAGACTGGTCGGCAGGTCGTAATCCCTCCCCGCCATATCTGCTCCGATACGCACGAGGAACATGATAAGCGCGCGCAGACTGGAAACTCCCGCGCCGACCATCAGAGTGTAAAAAATCAGGATGGTACCTCCGGCGAGCCCGGAGGGTAGGAACCCTAATCCAGTCTTTCTGAGCAGACTGTATATTCCCATGCCGATAAAAGACATATGAAGCCCCGTCAAGACTTTCTTTACTTATTATAATGTAGCAAAAGGGACTTAATATAAACAGGGGGGTAAAGCAAAGAGATTATTTCACCCCCTGTTACCCCCGTAAAGATCATAATATTATCCTTATAAATGTCTTTTTGTCACTCTATATTAATCGATTGTGGCTTTTATACGATTGGTCAACTTTTCGATAATATCATTTTCATCTTTCCACATAATAGTATTCTTCTGAGCAACATCAAAATGCAATCTTACATCGTTCCGGCAAATCTGAATAACATCTTTTCCAAGTCCCATAGCATAGCCTTCTTCAAAATATGCACCATTGTTTTTGTCAGTAAGATCCACTACCACAAACCGACTGTTTTTTATGTACTTAAGTAATTCTGGTGTTATATAATCATTGTGTTGCACTTCATCAATAAAAATGGCAATATATCCTGCTTTTTGAATTCCTTCACGAATAGCTTCGCGCACAGGCTTAGTTTCATCTCCAAACTGCATTGCCACAAAAGCATTTCTTCCATTTGCAGAATTTTTTTGTAAAATGTCTACACGACTATAACCTTCTGGAGTTAATGAAAGCTTTAGAAGACCGTCTTTATCAAACCATTGAGCTCCTTTCCCCTGTTCAATATAGCCTTTCTGTTCTAAACACGATAACATATAATGAGATTGAGCGCTGATTAGTTGTGCATCTCTATTTATACGTTTACCAGTACTGTAATCAAATCTGTCTACGAAAAGCGCACTATATAGTTCTTCTTTTCCAAGTGCAACTTTCTCTCCTACATGCTTAATTCGGTCGTCTAAAAACAGAATAATTTTATCTATCTTTTCAGCAAAAGTACTAGGATACCAATTTTCCACAATTTCCTTTGATAAATGGACAGGACGACCATGCGTCCTATCCCCTTCATCATATTTTCGTTTCCA
>CAJFQC010000026.1 GCA_904418845.1 uncultured Ruminococcus sp.
ACTCAAGACCGATGATGAGGCTGTCTTTATCGAAAGAATCGAGTTTAGAGATCAGCAGTTGGAAGCCATCAGCGTCATTAGAGAATTGAAACGGCTCAAGTCTAATTCTTGTAAAGATATTGATGAGTATAACAGTAACGATAAAACGAAAAAGAAATTAAACCGTATCATTGTTGCGTGTGATGAAGTTGCAGAATTATTGGACAAAACCGGGTTGAAAAAAAGCACTGACAAAGAAAAGTTGGAACTTATTGCTGATATTTTCCATGATTGGTTGACGTTAAAATTTAAGTATGGAGAAATCAGTGAACAGACGAGAACCCGATACGAGAACGATTTCAGAAGATTTTTCCCTGATGATAATGAAATCTGCATGAAATATATAGCTGATATTACAGATATAGATTTAGAAATGTTTATCAAGGGAAATATCAAGAAGCATAAGCTGACAAAAAAGACATATAACGGCTTGAAAATTCTTATAAAAGGAATATTCCGGCACGCCCGGAAGAAAAAGCTGACAGATATCGTTATCTCTGTATTTTTCGATGAATTAGACCTTTCTAAAAATATCTTTGCCGTACAGGAAAAGAAAAATGACGAAGAGGAAGTTTACAGTGAAGAAGAGATTCCTCTGCTAAAGGACTTTCTTCTTCAGAAAGATGCTCTCCGCTATCTGGGAGTTCTGTTAGTATTTGTGACGGGCATGAGGGTAGGCGAATTATCCGCTTTAAAGCCGGAAGATATTCAGCTTAAAGAAAAAGGTGGTTCAATCCATGTCTGCCGGACAGAAGTCCATTATAGCGTAACAGATGAATACGGCAAGCGAAAAAATGTTGTCAAGGTACAAAATTTTGCTAAATCCGAGGCAGGAAACAGGCATATTATTCTTAACAGCTTTGCAATACAGATTATAAAACGCATTAAAGAACTGAACCCTACTCCGAAAGAATTTCTCTTTGAAGAAAACGGAAAAAGAATTAAAATCAGAGGATTCAGCGGAGCATTAAGACGAACCTGTAAAAGTCTTGATATTCCATTCAGACCTATGCATAAAATCCGAAAGACCTATGGTACTACGCTTCTTGACAATCAAGTGTCAGAAACCCTTGTGGCGTATCAAATGGGACACTCGGATATATCAACAACAAAAAAATATTATTACCGCAATAATAAAACAAATGAACATAAAGCAGAGGAAATAGAAAGAGCCCTTTCAGCTATCTGATACAGCATGAAAAAGGCTCTTTTCTATTTGTGTTCTACCTTGTGTTCTATTTTATTCCAGACATGAAAAAACCGCTGAATTTCAGCGGTTTCTAGCAGGGGATGAGAGAATCGAACTCCCACCAAAGGTTTTGGAGACCCCTATCATACCATTTGACCAATCCCCTGTACGAGCGGCATGCTCTCGCAAGCCACTCATTTAGTATACTGTGAGACATCTTTTTTGTCAAGATTTTTTTCTTGATTCTACGCGCTTTTTTGATGCTTTTTTATGGCTTACACACCCCGCAGGGTTCATACCCCTCTCCTATGAGATATTCCCTTGTTCCTTTATACTCTTCTTTATTTTCTTTCTTGATGTCTTTTGCACCGGAACAGTCAGGATCATGGAATTTTTTCGTATTTTTGTTGAGTATGTATTCCCGCTCTTCTGAACTGCCGGCGTCTTTTCCGGCGGCCTGTTCATCCGGTGTTGTCCGGTAAATGTCTGTCTCTCCTTCTTCTGCCTCTCGGTTACTTCCTGTCGCATAATCGATGTATATTCCCGGCTGGACATTATAGACATACACATTAAAACTGATACCGACGCCGTCATCCTCCACAGATTCCGCTTCCATCTGCACGCCTGACGCCACCAGATTCTCTCCCTCGAATACAGGAGTCACGCGGTACATCACATGATTATCCGTCTCCTGTACGTACTCTGCCACAATATTTTCAAAAGGGAGCATCCCCTCTGTGTTCATATAGCGGGTTCCCGTGATTAGGTTCTCCTCGTTTGCATTCTCCCCGGAGAGCTGGAACCCGATCAAATGACAGCGGTTATAGAGGTATTCCCCGTCCACATTATCATAGGGATTGTTTTTCCACCCTGTGGGCTTTATGCTGCTGATATCCCCGCGCTCCTCCTCGGGCATCAGTTCTTCCCCGATACACGCCTGTGCTGTCCCGCATCTGCCCAGATCATCCAGTTCACTGTATGTTTCGTAAGAATCTACGGTCATCTCCTCCTCGGTAAATTCCGGCTCATTGCCATTGATCTCTACATAGGGGTCGCCTTCATAGTCCGGAACTTCCCAGATAGTCTCATAGCTTCCTCCCGCAGCGGGCAGATCCTGCTCCATCCGTATCCACGCATCCGCCTCCCCGCAGGAGGTCAAAAGGACGGAGACAAGAGTGATAATACAGGCTGCCGCCGGTCTGAACTGTTTCTTTATCATAAGTCATAACTCCTTATTCGTTTTATATGACTATCATACCACAAAACACTGTTACAATCCTACTCTCTTCTGTCTATAATAGACCTGACCATCCTATTTACAAAGGCCATGGGCCCCTTTGCAGATTGACAGAATTTCCTACGATAACGATGACGCATACTGTAATAAGAAAAAGATTGCACAGTTTCAGGAATATCTGATATAATGACAGAGCCGATGTAGAAGGAGCACACCCGACACATCGGCTCTGTATTATCTACACACAACAGCTTATCTAAACGAATATTAAATTTTTGATCACAGAAAGCGGGTATCCTATGACACGACGGAAAACTGACGACACAAAAAATTCTCTTGCAAAAGAGCTCCTGCAATGGGGGCTTGCTTTCGCTGCAGCGGTCGCTGCCGCCCTTTTGATAAATTCATTCATTCTTGTAAACGCACAGATTCCGTCCGGCTCCATGAAAGACACAATCATGCCCGGCGACCGGGTATTCGGCAGCCGCCTTGCCTATGTGTTCGGTGAGCCGGAACGCTTTGATATCATCATCTTTAAATATCCCGATGATGAGAGCCAGCTTTTTATCAAGAGGATCATCGGGCTGCCCGGAGAAACTGTGGAGATCCATGACGGGAACATTTACATCAACGGATCAGACGAGCCGCTGGACGACGTGGAGACCAGAGAACCCATAAAAGGAAGTTTCGGTCCTTACACGGTACCTGAAGACAGCTATTTCGTCATGGGAGATAACCGAAATAACTCCCGGGACTCCCGGTATTGGGAACACACCTTTGTATCTGAAGATGAGATATTGGGGAAAGCAATATTCCGCTACTGGCCCGTCAATAAAATGAAGTTCATAAAATGATCATCAAAAAGGGGCTGTCGCATCAGTGACTGAAAAATCATAGATGCAGCAGACCCTTTTCGTTTTATTCGGCCTGTGTATCTTCAATCAGCAAAGCGTCCAGTCTGTCCATATCTTCCTGTGATATGGTAAACCCTTTGCTTCCTTCTTTTTTCACCTTAAGGGTAATATTCTTCGCCTCGCCGTAGAGCATCCCTGTATCCATCTTTTCCTTGAGCACGTCATAATAGATCTGGTAAATCTCCTTTTGCATCTCCTCGTCTGAAGGCATTTCCCCGCCGTTCATCACACTGTCCGTCACCTGATCCGCATACTCCTGCGCTTTTTTCTGGAATGTATTGTATGTATCCGGAAGCAGAGTGATCGGTTTAACCTTCACCAGCACCTCGTAAACGTTGTTCTCTTCTTTCACAGGATCACCGACCGTATAGCTCACCTTTTTCGCGAGTTCCGCAAAAAGTTCACGATATTGAGGGAGAAGTTCTTCCGGCATGTCCGACGTCTCAAACCCCTCCATCGTCGCGTCCAGATTGTTCTCAAATATCTTCTCTGCTTCTTCTTCCGGCGTTCCGGTAATCTTCACATACTGCTCTGTCTTATTTTTGTAGGATACGTCCAGCACCGCGCGCACATACTCCCCTGCATCAAAACGGTTTCTGTACATATTTGCCCCGATCACAGCCGCTGTGATGAGTACAGCAAGCACTGCCGCTATGAGAATGATCCTCTTCTTTGTCATATTCTTCCTCCTTCTTTTCGTGGTATCCACCGTATGTATACCTTCATCTCCGGGAATACCGCACATACTACTATGATCTGCCACAGTATATCACTGTAACGAAAAGAAAAAAGAAGAATCCTGTCGGCCCTGTCAGAAAATATTTTTATGCATCAGGAACAAGGACACAGGAAACGTATGATATCGAATTTGTCTCTGTATCCTCCACTTCTGCGGAAATATCTTTGGAGTGATCCAGCGGATAGAGAAGGGGCTGGATGTCAAGATCATAGGGCGCCAGCTTCTGCTTCCATTCTTCCACATCTTCCGGTTTTTCATAATACGCCCTTGTCATCCCCCCGGAGCTTCCGACAGGAGCGGAAAATAAAGTCTCCATGATCTCCACGGATTTCACCGGATAATCCGCCAGTGTCTTTCCTGTGTCCACGCCGCATTTTTCGAGAAGGGCGCATGTGTGTTCAAAAAAAGGATAAATGATCATCTCCGTCGTATTGCCCGTCTCTGATGACTTGACCTTCACTCTTCCCAATGGGAGAGCTGTTGCAAGCTCCCTCATCTCAAGATCTGCCACGTCCTCATTGTACGCGGAAATGAGCCCTTCTTTTTCATCTATTGTCATCTTGAGGTCGGCGGAACTGACAGAATCGTCCCATGTAAACCTGTCTTCTGAAACATTTTCCAACCCCACAGCCGGGTAGGCTGTCCGCTTGTACTCATCAGTCTCATACACAGAGGCGAACGTTTCCACCGCTTCCCTGCTGACAGGATACGTACGATAATGATTTCTGCCGTCTTCCGTCTGATAGCATACATCCGCATAAGTATATGCCTCTGACGTTTCCCTCTGTTCTATAATCATTCCAAGCCATCCCATCGCGGCAGTTCTGCCCTCTGCTGTCAGCGTATATTTGTCCATAAGCGCGTCCGCATCATAACACTCCCTCTTAAGGCTTACCTCCGCATAAGTATCATAATCCATGCCGATGCCGTCCACGCTGATACCTACCGCTTTTACCTGATCCGGGAGATATCCGTCATAGGCGGGCGCTCCCATGGGAAATGCCGCCCCTGCCGCAGCAGACGCCACACAGGCGGCAATAAGCTGCCATTTTCGCCGGAGGAATTTCGTGTCCGGATTCTTCATAAGCCCTTCTAAGAGGAAATGCACTCCGCATACTGCGGCGATGCTCACTGCCACTCCTAAAAGTCCGGAAAGGAGCGGACCATTCTCCGCCATAGCAGTCGCGTCGATGATAAATCCTGACGCCCACACGCCCGCAAGAAACGCAAGCGCAGTCTCACACACACGCTCCGCTACATTCAAGGCAAATATGCGCCCTGTCCTCTCTGCCTTTCTTTTTCCGGCTGCCATTGCCACAAAAACGAACAGGATAAATATCCAGATGAGTGCAGCCGCCACTGACATTCCCGATGGGGTAAAATGAAGGATAAGCGGCTTTTCAAACACTCCGCTCCCACTCATATGTGCGGACAGGCTAAATGGGGATAAGATATTATTTAATTCCTCGAACAATGTTATTTTGTAATAAGTTGTAAAATAATTTTCACAAAATGTTGTTAGCACTGTTTCTATAAGAACCGGGAAATACAAGATCACCGCAGCACATACCAGCACCGCGGCGATCACATTTCCGCACACTGTAACGCAGAGTATCCCGATATGATAGAAGATCAGGAACACCCCGGAAAAAACAAGCATACTCTTAACTGTATAGCTTCCCACAAAAGGCGCGAATTCCATATCCACCGATGTCTGATAGATCCCGCACACCGCCATAACAAGGATAAAAGGCGCAAAGAAATGGACAAGTCCATGTGCATATCTGCTCCAGAAGACCACACTCTTTTTCACCGGCAGACTGTAATAAAAATCCTGCTTCTTCTGCTGGAGCAGATAGAAAAATTCCAGAAACGCAAGGAGCAGGCCAAGCCCGGCGCAGACCCAGATCAGCTCCGTGCTTCCGATGCCGAAATAAGTATAATCCGTCTCAAAGCTCAAGCGAGTGATCATAAGGATACCGTACAAAAACATCGTTCCCCATCCGGCAAACGCACACAGATGTCCCCTGCCGGCCTCTTTCATCCAGCTAATGAAGCACTTTCCGAATGTCATAATCCTTACCCTCCATTTCTGAGATAAAGATCTCTTCTAAACTCATGGATGCCTCTCTGACCACCACCGCTGACCGGGCCTTCAGCTTTGCCTTGGCGTTTCCCTCTTTGTCACGAATGACAAGAGTAACAAAACTTCCGTCCACATGGCTTCGTACAACATCGAGTTCTTTCGCAAGCTCCCCGGCAATTTTATCCGAGTCTTCTCCTTCTTCGAAAACACATTGGAACTTTTTCACATTCTCTGCCCTGCCTTTCATATCTCCTGCAGTGACAAGGCCTCCTTTGTGAAGGATGGCGATATTCCCGCAGACGTCCTCCAGCTCATTGAGCCGGTGCGACGCGACGACCGCCGTAAATTTCCTCTCCTTCATCTCCTGGCGGAACAGATTCTTCATTACCTCTGCCACGATGGGGTCAAGACCGTCAAACACCTCGTCGCAGAGCAGATATTTCGTCCTCGCGCACAGTGCAAGAATAAGAAATGCCTGCCTCTTCATTCCTTTGGAAAAGGTGCGCACAGGACGCTTCACATCCAGTTCCAGCGTCTCCGCCATGAAAGCGGCAGATTCCTGATCCATCTGCGGATACTGGTCCGCATAGAACTTCGCTATCTGCTCCATGCTGGCATTGGGAAAATAATATGGACTGTCCGGCAGGAAAAATATCTTTTTCTTCGCTTTATCAAGCGGCTCCCCGTCGATCTCGATCCCTCCGCTGTCCGCCTCTAAAATCCCTGACAGTATACGGAGCACAGTCGTCTTCCCCGCGCCGTTCGTCCCCAGCAATCCGAAAAGAGTTCCTTCAGGGATATCCAGAGTAACGCCGCTGACCGCGCAGACATCGTCGAAATTTTTCCTCAGTCCCCTGATCTGTATCATACGTATACCCCTCCTGCATTTTTCACTGTCAGAAACATACGCGCCTGAGCAGGCTTGTCATTCCCAACAATCCAAACCAGTTTATTAATTTATTTTAACATATTTGTAATATTTAAGCAATAAAATTCCGAGTCGTTTCGCGGTCACGATACTCTTATATCAACCCGTAATGCTCCATCGCGTGGGCGATCCCGTCGTCCTCAACGGTCTTTGTCACATATTCTGCATGGGGCTTTAGCACGTCGTCATGTTTGCCCAATGCCACCGCATGCTCCGCAAAACGGAACATATCAAGGTCATTGCTGCTGTCCCCGAACACATACGCCTGTTCCTTTGTAAATCCAAGCTTATCAAGGATGGCCTCACACGCCGTGGCCTTGGTATATCCTTTCTGGATGACCTCATAGGTACTCTTTCCCCTGTCGATTGCCTCCATGTCCCCGGCAATAAACTTTAAGAATCCCTCCAGATCGCTCTTCTCATCGGCATAGACTAAAAGCTTATCATACACAAATCCTCCATCCTCGATGTAGCATTCGATCCCCAGCCCTTTTTGCTGAAAGTATCTCCTCGTGCTCTCCAGTCCGTCAAATCTGCTCATCCGCTTAGAAAAGTAGACGTCCTCCGGCCCTTCCGCGACACAGCCCAGGCCGTATTCCACTACCTTATCCAGTATATCTCTGCCCCGCTTTTCCGGCACTGAACGGGCAAACAGCACCTCGTCATGATATATCAGGCATGTCCCGCATCCACACAGATACCCGTCAAATGGAAATTTTTTTATCTCCGCCGGTATACTGCATCTCGTTCTTCCTGTATTGATGAACAACAGATGTCCGTTTTCTTTCGCTTTTTTGAGCGCGTTTATGGCGCTATGCGGTATCTCCTTTGTGATCTCGCTGAGCAGAGTCCCGTCGATATCAAAAAACAACACTGATCTTTCCATCATATTCTCCATTCTTTCATTTGATTTTCCTGTAATATTTTACTACCCTGTCCTGCAAATGTCTACCATCCGGATGTCTTATATCCTCATTATTCTCTTCTGACGTTCATATATTATCTACAAATCATAATCGCGCCGGCATACATCGGCGCCAGGGCAGGACGATATTATGAGAAGATTCATTTCACACAGGCTTTCTCCGCTTATCAAAAAGACACTTCTGACAAAAAAGGCAGGCGCAGTCCTGCTTCTCTTTCTCACAGCCTACACTCTCGGCTCAGGGCTTGGATTCTTCCTCGACCACATTCCTTCTCACAAAAATATGGATGCAGTCGAGACTTCCGCAGAGGGAAACTGGGGATTAAGCTTTCAGGAAGAAGGGCAGCCTCCGGTAGCAAACGCTACCTTTGAAGAACTCGCGCAGTATGACGCTTTCTACGCGCAGGATACCGACGAAAAAGTTCTGTATCTGACATTTGACTGCGGATATGAGAACGGAAACACCCCGCAGATACTGGACGCTCTGAAAAAGCACAACATCTCCGCTACATTTTTCGTCGTAGGGACTTACATAGAATCAGACCCCGAACTTGTCAAACGGATGGCCGCTGAAGGCCATATAGTCGGGAACCACACATGGCATCATCCCGATATGTCACAGATCTCAACCATGGAAACATTTAAAACAGAACTGACAGATGTAGAGGACGCCTACAAGCAAGTCACAGGCAAAGAGATGACCAGGTTTTACCGTCCCCCGCAGGGGAAATACAGCGAGACAAACCTGAAAAACGCCCAGGAATTAGGCTATAAGACCTTCTTTTGGAGCCTCGCCTATGTAGACTGGTATGAGGATGACCAGCCCACAAAAGAAGAAGCCTTTGACAAGCTGCTCGGACGCATCCACCCAGGAGCGATCGTGCTGCTCCACAATACGTCGAGCACCAACGCGGAGATACTCGATGAACTGCTCGGGAAGTGGAAAGAGATGGGATATCAGATAAAGCCGCTGACAGAACTGGCTCAGTAACTGCGGATTTGTCGGGGTGTCTTCCGACATAAATAACATCCGCATTACCCCAGCGCCACATCCAGTATCATCATGAGCACAAACCCTATGGCAACGCCCACGGTGCTGATATTAGAGTGTTCTCCTGTCTGCGCCTCAGGGATCAGTTCTTCTACCACCACGTAGATCATCGCTCCCGCCGCAAAAGATAAAAGATATGGAAGCAGCGGCACGACCAGCCCGGTAAGCAGGATGGTGATGATCGCGGCAATAGGCTCCACGATGCCCGACATAGCGCCGTATACAAATGCCCTTCCCTTTGACAGCCCCTGACTTTTAAGAGGCATGGAAATGATCGCACCCTCAGGGAAATTCTGGATGGCAATACCGACAGACAGGGCGAACGCCCCGGCCGTCGTCATCATCAAATTGTCCGCCAGTACCCCGGCAAATGTGACGCCCACTGCCATGCCTTCGGGGATGTTATGCAGGGTGACCGCAAGGACAAGCATAGTTGTTTTTTTTAAATGGGCAGGAACGCCCTCTGGTTTCTCATCCGTGTAATGAAGATGCGGTGTCAGTGTATCCAAAAGCAGCAAAAATCCCATGCCCAGCAGAAATCCTACTGCGGGAGGAAGCCAGGGTATCCCGCCCTTTTGTTCTGCCATATCGATAGCGGGGATCAAAAGAGACCATATAGATGCCGCGATCATGACCCCAGACGCAAAGCCAAGCAGCACTTTCTCGATCTTTGGGTTCATTTCTTTTTTCATAAAAAATACCATTGCCGAGCCAAGCGCGGTCCCGGCAAATGGTATTAATATTCCAAACAATGTATTTTTATCCATGCCGTCTTCTCCCTCCATTGTCCGAGCCGTAATAATAATTTTTATCGATATCTTATCATATGCGCCCCGGATGGGTTTTGTCAACGACTTTATCTGAATTCTTCAGCAGATTACACCAGTTCCTTTCCTGCTGCCCGGCATTCTGCAAGCGCCTCGTCATCCGGCGTCTCGTTGGCGATCACGCCCTCTTCGCGCACGAGCAAAGCCCCTGCGTCTTTCATGCGCTGTGTCCAGTCTCTCATCCACTCGCCGTCTCCCCATCCATAAGACCCGAACAAAAGGATCTTCTTACCGGATACGAGCAGCTCAAGCTCTTCCACAAACGGCTCCATTTCTGATTCCTCAAGCTGCTCCGCGCCCATGGACGGACAGCCAAGAGCAAATGCGTCCTCCTTTGCCAGCGCTGCCGCATCTGCCGCACCCACCTCCATGACTACTGCATCTGCTCCGGCTTCCTTGATCCCCTCTGCCACAGCCTCTGCCATTGCCTGAGTATTTCCTGTTCCACTCCAATATACTACTGATATGCTCATCTTCTTCTCCTCCTGTCTTTTCTTTGATGACCGGCACGGCCTTCACAGCGCGATCTCGCGGATACTTTTCCCGGTCAGAAATTCATTTACCGCGCAGTCTCTCGCGTGGGCATATTCCTGAAAGATCATTCTCGCGCGGGCAAGATCGCTATATACTTTCCAGTAGCCGATCATCAGATACCTCTTTCCCTCGTTTTCTATGAATCCTTTTACATCTTCCGGGGGATATCCGAGGAACACGCCTATCTCGTGAGGAAATCCCATCTCTCTTCCTGAGAGCTCCTGTATTCTCTCAGACAGCCGTCGCAGCATTTCCTCCACACACATTCCTGCATATCCATATTCGCCGAGCAGTGCCTGCGCCTTTTGGTGCGCAAGATACACTTCCATCTCGATGGGACGATAGAAAAGGACAAGGCATTTCCCATCTGAGCGGGACAGCATATGATAAACGATATCCATGCCGGTAAATATTTCAGACAGTCCGCTGTAAAGCTCCTCGTCCAAAGAAATGACACAGGACACTTTAAGGCCTTTCAGAAACGGGGCGCACTGAAGCGCTACCTGAAATCCAAGCCGAAGCTTTCTGTCATTATTTTTCAGGAAATGTGATAGTACTTCTGTGGACATGTTTCCTCCAAATTTTTGAGAATGATTTTCATTTAAGAAAATATTATCACATTCTAAAACACTTTTCAACATCGTTTTTGAGAACATTTCTCATCACCGTTCTTTCCTTAAAAATCTGCCCCTTTAATACAGTATCTGCTTAATCTATCAACAATATAGGCACATTGCTCAAAAATTTTTATTTTTTTATGTTTTTTTTAGTTGTTACATACATAAGTTTAGTGTATAATAGGTTTATGATATTTGAGAGGTGAAACAGTCTCAAACAATACTTACATAAAGGAGAGATTCGCCATGGTAAATTTAGTAACAGGCCCAAGGGGCAGCGGGAAAACACAGCAAATGATCGACCTTGCAAACGAGAAAGTAAAAACCAGCAACGGAAACGTAGTATTTATTAAAAAGAGCCACAAGGATACATACACAGTGGATTTCAATATCCGTGTGATCCGTATGGCAGATTATCCAGATATCCTCACTCTCGAAGAATTTGTAGGTTTCCTTTATGGCATGGCAGCCGGCAATCACGACATCGAAGCGGTCTTCATCGACAGCATTCTGAAACAGGCCAACATCACTCTTGAGAGTCTTGCGGCTTTTCTTGAGAAACTGAACAAAATTTCCACTGAAAACAATATAGATTTCTACTTGAGCGTGAGCTCCGAGAAGAAAGATATTCCCGGTATAGATTCAAATGACTGCAATGTGATATCCTGACGATATTACGGGGCGGCACAAGTTCCATGACCTTATAAAAACATAAGAAGGGGATGTGCAAAAGATCATTTCATTCATTGATCTTTGCACATCCCCTTTTTTCGCCTTTTTCCGTTTGTTTACTCCCTGGCGCCCGTGTCATCGGTGTCAGACGTACCAGGATCCCCGCTGTCTGTCTCCTGCTGTGAAGATGTTCCTCTCTCTGTCTCTGCACCATTGAGAGACAGCACGGTATTACTCTGTTCTCCTTCTTTGTATTCGATGGTCACTTCATCTCCTACGTCATAGCGGATAATGTCGATAAAGTCCACCACAGGGATATCGAAGATTGCCTCCGATCCGTCTACCATGATATAGTAATGGGAATTCCCCTCCACAACACCCTGAGCGATCTTTGTGATCGCCGCGGTAATCCTCAGGACGTCCCGCGTATCTTCCGGCGTCTCTTTGATGCCGTTCTCATACATCAGTGTCGTATAATTGTCCTCGCACTGGCTGACCGTATCCCCGATGGCAACAATCTGGTATTTCTGCACATTTACCATGGCATACTTCTTCACCAGCCCTGCATCGTCCTTAAGCGCAATAAAATACGTCGGCTCTCCGGATATGTTAAGAAGAAGCGGAAATGTAGCCGTATAGTGGAGGTTCTGTACCTGCCCTTCTGCAGAAGACATGGCAGAGGCCTCTGTTGCTCCCTCTACCTCGTAGAATTTCGTCTCCATTGTCCGCTGGTTCATGAGCACAAATCCCACATTGGACTGGTCGCCGGTAATGGACGTGACGCCGGTATACACCCACACGTCATCATCAATTGCAAGATAATTATACCCATCCGTCGTTTCCAGGCAGTCCTTCTGTCCGAGAACACTGTTGAAAAATCCGTGTTTTAAAGTTCCGTGATAATCATATAACTGTACCAGCATATCTGCCGAATATGCCCGGTCGATCCACTGAGGCGCATCCTCGATTGCGTAATCCTCTGTCTCCCCTGTGATGGCATTGCACAATACGACACGTCCAATCGTCTCCCCGCCGAACAGCCCGATATTATACTTCTTCACCGGGCAGATCCAGTAAGGTGTTCCCTCCTCGTCCACCTCAAAACTCAGATCATTAAAGATATACGTAGGATAACGAAAACGAAGATGGCGGTAAATATTGCGGTTAAAATGATCGCTGGCCGTATATTTCATTCCCTGATCCAGTTTTACCAGTTCTGTGTCCTGCGTCGCCATATCGATCTTAATGTATGCCGGTATGCCTTCTCCCTGATTCGTGAACCATTTGATCAGGCTCGCGTACCTAAGAGGAGATACCCTTACCGGGCGGTCCTGATAGTTGATCTGGGAGTACAGGCTGTCAACCTCGAATTGGGAAACCATGTCTACCATGCTTCCCATCTTTCTGTCCCCCAGAAGTTCCGCTGAATCTTTATCCAGAAGCGGGATCTGGTCAAAAGAAAGTTCCTCGATATCCTTTGTAAACTCTCCTGTCTCCACGCTCATAAGCTGCTGGTATTTCTTTGCGTTTATAATGGGGGATGACAGAAGCGCTCCCGCCAGATAAACCACTACAATGAGACCGATAATGCCCAATATCACTTTGAATCCTTTTGATTCTCCGATATTATACCGGTTCAGCCTCTTTTTTCGTACAAATGCCGCGGCGGCCGCAATTCCCAGTATGATCAAAAAGACCCATGTCTCCGAAGAGTGGATATTGATCGCCGGAAGCATGACGTAGTAATAGGCGCCAAGCACAATAATAACTGCCAGCGCTATAAGCAGTTTTGTTTTGATATTTTTCATTTCGCTTCCTTTTCCTTTCCTGTCGTCTTTAACAATGACTCAAAATAACAGGGCAATTATAACATTTTTATTTCTGAAGTACAAGGATTGACCCAACTGATATCTGTTATAGGATACACCCCGGAAAGCATCTGCCCTCCAGGGTGTAGTATTCCTATACATCTTTATATACTTTTTCTGATCCCGTGGTTTTCCGGCTTAAGAGATCTGATCATTCCTCGGACGCTCTCGCCGCGATCTCCTTCTCCTGTATATCAGACGGAGCCTGCTCGTATCTTGCGAATGTATATTCATACGTTCCTCGTCCGCCCGTCATGGAACGAAGCACTGTGCAGTATCCGAACAGCCCTGTCATCGGGATGTCTGCCTCAATAACCTGCTTGCCGCCGGCGATTGGATTCATGCCGAGCACGCGCCCGCGTCTCTTGTTCAGATCACCCATCACGTCTCCCGTGTAATCATCGGGAACTGTCACCTTAATGGAAGCGATAGGCTCAAGAAGTACCGGGGAAGCTTCCATAAATCCTTTTTTGAACGCCTGGCTTGTAGCAGTCTTAAATGCCATCTCTGAGGAATCTACCGGATGGTAAGATCCATCATAAAGTGTCGCTTTCACGCCCACTACCGGATATCCTGCAAGCGGGCCTTTTATCACGGATTCCTGAAGTCCCTTTTCCACAGCCGGGAAGTAGTTCTTCGGAACAGCGCCTCCGACTACGCACTCTTCAAATATATAAGGAGTGTCTAAATCATGAGACGGCTCGAATTTCATCTTAACATGTCCGTACTGTCCGTGTCCGCCTGTCTGTTTCTTATACTTCATATCCACATCCGAATTCTTGCGGATGGTCTCTCGGAAAGCAACCTTCGGTGTCTCAAGCACGATGTCGACTTTATATCTCGCCGCCAGCTTGCTGGCGGTAATCTCCAGATGCTGGTCGCCCATTCCATAGAGAAGTGTCTGGCGGTTCTCGCTGTCGTTTACGGCCTTGAGAGTCACATCCTCAGCCGTCATCCTCGCAAGCGCCTGTGATACCTTATCCTCGTCGCCTTTATTCTTTACACGGTATCTCATGTATGTATACGGTGCAGAATATTCTGTCTTTGCATAGGAAACCGGAGTAGTCTTTGTAGAAAGTGTATCGCCTGTACGTGTATTTGCCAGCTTTGCGATAGCTCCGATATCGCCGGCAAACAGCTCCGTCACCTCTGACGGCTTATTTCCACACATTGTATAGAGCTTGCCCGGCTTCTCCTCTGCCTCTGTATCTGCGTTATAAAGGATGTCGTCTCCTTTAAGCACTCCGGAGCATACCTTAACAAAAGAATATTTTCCGATGAATGGATCGACCATTGTCTTAAATACATAAGCAGTTTTCGATTTTGAGAAATCATAGTCTGCCTCAAAGATCTCATTTGTCCTGCGGTTAATTCCTGCGCACGTTCTCTTGTCCGGGCTCGGGAAGAAACGGACAATGTCAGACAGAAGGTTTGCAACGCCCTGAGCCTGCACATTCGAACCCATTGCCACGGGAACGATATCGCCGTCCATAACCTCCGTACGCATGGCAGCGCGGATCTCTTCGATTGAAAATTCCTCGCCGTTGAAATATCTCTCCATGAACTCTTCACTTGTCTCAGCGACTGCTTCCATGAGGGAATCCCTTAAAATCTCCAGATTCGCTTTACAGTAATCCGGAATCTCACACTCTTCTCTCTGCCCGATTCCCGTGTATCTGCGGCCTGCATTTTTAATAACGTTAATGTATCCTACCAGCTTCTCATTCTCGCGGATCGGCTGGAAATGCGGAGCGATCTTCTTTCCGTATTTTTCCGTCAGGTCTTCCACTACCTGACGGAAGCTTGCATCATCCACATCCATCTCTGTCACATAAATCATTCTGGGAAGGTTATACTTGTCGCACAGTTCCCAGGCTTTCTCTGTTCCCACCTGAACTCCCGCCTTGCCGGATACAACGATAACTGCCGCGTCCGCCGCGCTGACAGCCTCCTCTACCTCGCCGACAAAGTCGAAGTATCCCGGCGTATCCAGGATGTTGATCTTCGCTTTCTCCCACTCGATAGGCACCAGACTTGTGCTGATAGAAAATCCGCGTTTCTGCTCCTCTTTATCAAAATCGCTGACCGTGCTGGAGTCATCGACTTTTCCCATACGGTTCGTGGCGCCTGATACATACAGCATTGCCTCGACAAGACTTGTCTTTCCGCTTCCACCATGTCCAAGCAATACCACGTTCCTGATTTCATCCGTTCTGTAAACCTTCATGCTGCTGCCTCCTTGTTATGTAGTTATTTTGCATGTGCCTCTTATCTTTCGCCCATGCATATCATGGATATATTGTACTAAAAATCAGAATAAATTACAACTATTTTATATATTTTTCACATACTGATTCATCCATTTACAAAGCCGGGGACAAAAGATCTGTCTGCATATCTCTGTGAGCGCACTTGTGAACGGGCTGCGCGCCCGCTAATGAGTAAAAACGCGGCGTATGCCGCAGTAAACACGCCAGTGCGGTTTTACAAATGGCGCGCCTGAACTGATTCATGTTTACTTTTATAATGCAACGTGCTAAAATGTACCATGTATTATGCTTACGAAAGGATCGACTGAATATGACTTCAACAAAGATAGGATTTATCGGACTCGGGCTGATCGGCGGTTCTGTCGCTAAAGCCATTCGTAAATATTACCCCGACCATGAATTGATCGCCTTTGACAAGAGCAGAGAAACGCTTGCTCTTGCCGTCCAAGAAGGGATTATACATACAGCCTGCTCTTCTATCGATGACAATTTTAAAGGATGCAGCTATATCTTCCTGTGCGCGCCTGTATCCTGCAACACCGCTTACCTTTCTCAGTTAAAAGAGATCGTGAAGGATGACTGTATACTGACCGATGTAGGCAGTGTAAAAACTTCGATCCATGAAGAGATCATTGCCCTTGATATGGAAGAGAATTTTATCGGCGGGCATCCCATGGCAGGCTCGGAAAAAAGTGGATTTGCCAACTCAAAGGCACATCTTATAGAGAATGCTTATTACATCCTGACGCCCTCAGCGAAAGTATCTGCGGAAAAGGTCCTCACTTATCGGGAACTCGTGTCTTCTTTAAAGGCGCTTCCGGTAGTTCTTGATTATCACGAACATGACCATATCACGGGGACGATCAGCCATCTCCCCCACATCATCGCCTCTTCTCTTGTCAACTTTGTGCGTGATACGGACTCAAAAGATGAGCTGATGAAGGCACTTGCGGCAGGTGGATTTAAAGATCTTACAAGGATCGCCTCCTCCTCCCCTGTCATGTGGCAGCAGATCTGTTTAAAAAATGCAGAAAACATTTCTCATATACTGGGAGAATATATCGAAACACTTAAAACAGCGAAAGATGCCGTTGACTCCGGCAACGAAAAAGCGCTTTACACACTGTTCGAATCATCGAGAGACTACCGTGATTCCATGCCGAACAGTTCTGCCGGACCAATCAAAAAACAGTTCGCCGTATACTGTGACATCATTGATGAAGCCGGCGGGATCGCGACCATCGCCACCATCCTGGCAAGTAATAATATCAATATTAAAAATATCGGCATCATACATAACAGGGAATTTGAAGAAGGCGTTCTCAGGATTGAATTCTACGACGGAACTGCTTCCGCAAAGGCGGCGGAACTGCTTCAAAAATACCGTTATATCGTATATGAAAGATGAGGATAAACAAAATGGAATTATGCAGCATTACCGGGCTTCGCGGAAAGGTGTCTGTCCCGGGTGACAAATCAATCTCACACAGATGTATTATGTTTGGCTCCATTTCGGAAGGAATAACAGAGGTACACAATTTTTTAAAAGGAGCGGACTGCCTTGCCACAATCCGCTGTTTCCGCACAATGGGGATAGATATTGAGGAAAACGACGACACGATCATCGTCCATGGAAAGGGACTCCACGGACTGTCTGCTCCCACGGATATATTGGACGCGGGCAACAGCGGAACGACCGCAAGGCTTCTTTCCGGCATTCTCGCCGGGCAGACTTTCGAATCAAAACTTTCCGGCGACGAATCGCTAAACTCCCGTCCTATGAAACGGATCATGGTTCCCCTCACCCAGATGGGCGCGAATATTTCCAGTATCCTAAGAAATGGATGTGCCCCGCTCTACATCTCTCCGGGCAGACTCCACGGAATCCATTATGACTCCCCTGTAGCGTCCGCACAGGTAAAATCCTGTATCCTTCTGGCCGGACTGTACGCAGAAGGAACCACCTTTATCACAGAGCCCACCCTGTCCCGAAACCATACCGAACTGATGCTCAAAGAATTTGGCGCGAACATCCGCTCCAGCCATGCACTGGACAGTACAAAAGTAACGGCCAGCATTTCTCCATGCAGGGAGTTATACGGACAGAAAATAACAGTTCCCGGGGACATCTCTTCTGCCGCTTACTTTATCGCAGCCGGACTGATTGTACCTGATTCCGAAATCCTCATTGAAAATGTAGGCATCAACCCCACCCGGGCCGGTATACTGAAAGTATGTGAGGACATGGGCGGTGATATTACGCTCCTTAACGAACGCATTGAAGGCGGCGAGAAAATAGCGGATATCCTTGTCAGAACAAGCAAGCTCCACGGCACGACTGTCGAAGGAGATATTATACCCACCTTGATCGACGAAATCCCTGTCATCGCGGTCATGGCTGCCATGGCAGAAGGAACAACCGTCATCAAGGATGCCGAAGAATTGAAAGTAAAGGAGACGGATCGTATTGAAACAGTCACAGATAACTTAAAGGCGATGGGATGTGATGTAACGCCTGCCGGGGACGGCATGATCATCAATGGCGGCCGGTTACAAGGCGCGTCCATCCATACACTCCTCGACCACAGGATCGCCATGGCATTCTCTATCGCCGCACTGGTGGCGGAGGGAAATACAAAGATACTGGACAGCAAATGCGTGGATGTATCCTATCCGACATTCTATGACACGTTTGAGCAGTTACTGTAAACAGAAGGGAATTTCTATTTTCAGAAGTATTTAAAATTACACAAAAAACTTATAAACTGGAGCAATATCAATGAGAAAAGCAATCATTATCGGCTGTCCCGGCTCGGGAAAAAGCACTTTCGCTCGAAAATTACGGGATACCACGGGTCTTCCATTATATTATCTCGACATGCTTTGGCACAAACCTGATAAAACTACTGTTCCCGAAGATGAATTTGATGCGTCACTACAAGATATCCTTAAACGAGACCGCTGGATCATTGACGGAAATTATCAGCGTACACTCGCAGTCCGTCTTGAAGCGTGTGACACTGTTTTTCTCTTGGATTATCCCCTGCCGCTCTGTCTCGAAGGAGCAAGGTCGCGCGTAGGAAAAGAACGGGAAGATCTTCCGTGGACAGAATCTGGGTTTGATGAAGAATTCAGACAGTGGATCATGGATTTTCCCACAGATCAGCTGCCGTATATATACAAACTGACAGAAGAGTATAAAAACACAAAAGATATTCATATCTTTCGCTCCCGGAAAGAAACTGACCAATATCTGAAAAAACTGAAAATACAGATTTCTTGAGAACATAAAATATAACATGCGGAAAGGCATATATCCTTGGTGAACCTGCTTTCGCCCGGCCACAACGAAAAGGCACATGAAAGCGTACACAACGCATCCATGTGCCCGGTTTTTGGCAAAATTTTTATTATCTCGGCATCTCTGAATTTAAATCTGGCAATCCACTGCCGCTCTTTCGATCGCCAGTCCTTTTGTATATCTCTCCATGAACCTCTCATATCCTTCCACATCTTCAGCCACCGGATCCATTCCTGATCCTTCTGTGTCGTGGAATACTTTATTGTCAAGATAATCTGTCAAGCTCTCGCCGCCTTCTTTGTTCACAAGATAGTCTGCCAGCAGGGCGATTCCCCATGCTCCGCCCTCCCCTGCCGTCTCCATGACATAGACCGGTGTGTCGATGGCTCCGGCAAGGATGCGCTGTCCGACGCCTTTTGTCTTGAACAGCCCGCCGTGCCCCATCATGCGGTCCAGCTTCACATTTTCTTTCTTGAGCAGGATATCCATTCCGGTCTTAAGAGCGCCGAGCGATGTGCACAGATGTACTCTCATGAAGTTTGCAAGGTTAAATCTGCTCTCAGGTGAGCGCACGAACATCGGACGTCCGTCGTCAAAACCCGTGATATGCTCACCGGAGAAGTAGTTGTAAGCCAGAAGACCGCCGCAGTCTGCGTCACCTTCCAAGGCTTTGTTATAAAGGGTACTGAACAGTTTGTTCATATCCACGGCCATGCCAAAGCTTTCCGCAAACTCTTTGAACAGACCTACCCATGCATTCAAATCTGAGGTACAGTTATTGCAGTGTACCATGGCTACCAGGTCTCCGGCCGGAGTGGTGACAAGGTCGATCTCTTCGTAAGGCTTTGTCAGGTCTTTCTCAAGAACCGCCATGGCAAATACACTTGTTCCGGCAGATACATTGCCTGTGCGGACAGCCACACTGTTTGTCGCAGCCATACCTGTTCCTGCGTCTCCTTCCGGGGGACACATCGGTGTTCCTGCCTCAAGAGTCCCCGTAGGATCAAGAAGCTTTACACCCTCCTCTGTCATGCAGCCTGCGTCTTCTCCCGCAAGAAGCACTTTCGGAAGAATCTCACGGATCTTCCACGGGAATCCTTTGTCCGTGACAAGAGCGTCGAACTGATCAAGCATCTTGCTGTTGTAGTCTTTCGTCTCAATATCGATCGGAAACATACCGGCCGCATCTCCGCTTCCGATGACCCTCTGCCCGGTCAGCTTCCAGTGGATATAGCCTGCCAGCGTCGTAAAGAAACGAACGTCTTTAACATGCTCTTCTCCGTTTAATACCGCCTGATACAGGTGCGCGATACTCCAGCGCTGCGGTATATGATAGGAAAACAGCCCGGTCAGCTTTTCAGAAGCCTCGCCTGTGATCGTGTTTCTCCATGTGCGGAACGGAACAAGCAGGTTATTCTCACTGTCAAATGCCAGATATCCATGCATCATGGCGCTGACACCCATTGCCGCCAGCTTTTTAAGCTTCACGCCGTACTGCTCTTCTACATCTTTTGCAAGAGCGCTGTAGCATCCCTGAAGACCTTTGTGGATCTCCTCCATACTGTATGTCCATATATGATCTACATACTGATTCTCCCAATCATAGCTTCCGGAAGCTACCGGGGATTTGTCCTCGTCAATGAGGACTGCCTTGATTCTTGTAGAGCCAAACTCGATTCCGAGCACTGCGCGCCCTGCGCTGACCGCCTCTTTGATCTGCTCTTTATTTCTCATCTTCATGATCCTCCTTATTCTGATCCTGAATCTTTATGTAGGACCTCCGATATTCAGAACCTTTTGACTTCCGGTATCCTCTCTTAAGCTATGGTCTCCGGCTGTTGCCCGAATATAGAAAATACCGCAGACGGAAAAAGATAATCTTTTTCCGTTTTGCGGTATCTCCTGAACTGTATTCTGTTACAGCATAGATCTTCTCAGCTCTTCGCCGCTCTTTGAGCTTAAGTAAGCCGGAGCGATGTCAAACACCGTCTTGCAGCCTGTCACACCTTCTGCGGACAGCTTATAAGCTGCACGGGCATATGCCACGAGCACGGAAGAAGTGAACTCCGGATTGGAATCCAGCTTTAAGCTGTACTCGATCAGATGGCTGTTCCCGCCGTTCCAGCCTGTTTTTCCGCTTCTCAGTACGAAACCACCGTGCGGGATGCCGCTGTGGTCTCTTTTTAACTCTTCCTCGCTGATGAAGTGTACCGTGGTGTCATACTCAGAAAAGTAGTTCGGCATTGTTTTGATCTCTTCTTCTACCTTTGCCGAATCTGCGCCTTCCTCAAGAACAACAAAGCACTCTCTTGTGTGTTTCTGTCTTGTGGTAAGCTCCGGGTTCTTTCCGTTTCTCACAGCCTCAAGAGCCGCGTCAACCGGGATCGTGTACTGCTTTGCGTCCTTCACGCCCGCCACCCGGCGGATCGCATCAGAATGTCCCTGGCTTACGCCCTTGCCCCAGAATGTATAATCCTTACCGTCCGGAAGGATGGCGTTGGCATACAGTCTGTTAAGAGAGAACATTCCCGGATCCCAGCCTACGGAGATAATGCCGACCTTGCCGCCTTCTTTTGCCGCTGCGTCTACATTCGCATAGTGCTCCGGAATCCTTGCGTGAGTATCAAAGCTGTCGATCACGTTGAACATGCGGGCAAACTCCGGTGTCTGCTCCGGAAGGTCTGTCGCGCTTCCACCGCACAGGATGAGAACGTCGATCTTATCCTTCCACTCTGCCGCATCTTCGATCCGGCACACCGGAACTCCTTCTGTCAGAATATTTACCGTTGCCGGATCCCTGCGGGTAAATACTGCCGCAAGTGACATATCATCATTCTGCTTTATCGCACACTCTACACCTCTGCCGAGGTTGCCATAACCTAAGATACCGATCTTGATATTCATTTTTCATGCTCCTTTACTGATTTCTTTTGTCCTCTGTTATTATACAGTTGCCGGAGCAAGTTTTCAACGGATTTCTATTTTCTGTATGCGATTTCGTTCCATCTGAGCTCGTTCTTCAGGCCGCGGATCGTTGTATCTTTATCGATGTATACTGCCTCGATACCCATAGCTGCCGCCCAGTCTCCCATCTGCTCGGAAGTCAGATCGTAGGAGAATGCTGTGTGGTGAGCGCCTCCGCATAAGATCCACGCCTCTGCTCCTACCTGAAGGTTCGGCTCCGGTGTCCAGAACGCAGTCGCTACCGGAAGCTTCGGCATCGGCTTCTCTGTCTTCTTACAGTTCACATCGTTAATGATAAGACGGAATCTGTCGCCGAGATCAATCAGTGATGTCGCAACAGCCGGTCCTGTCTTAGAAGTAAACACAAGTCTTGCCGGATCTTCTCTGTCGCCCATGGAGAGCGGGTTCACCTTGATGCTGATCGGACCGTCGCAGATGGTCGGGCAAACCTCGAGCATGTGAGCTTGAAGGATGCCTTTTTCCCTTTATACTTTGTTCCAACTTACACACTATTTTTAAGGGGGGAGTTTTTTTGAATACCAGACTCGTACAACTAAAAAAATATGGCATTATATGCACCTTCCTGCTGCTTTTGAGCCTCTGTGTCTACTTTTTTATCCTTGTGGCTACAAACCGCAGCATTCCTGTTGTAGTGCTTGCTCTGCTCTGCCTTCTTCTAATCGGGATTCTGCCCGCCAGCTTTTTGTATCTTATTTTCCGTCCCGACACGACGCAGTGGGACGAAGAGCAGACTAAGCTGGAAGATTCCATCCAGTAAGTCTTGTCCGATACGGCTAAGGATTCTCTTCAAGAACAGGGAATCCTGAATCTCATGCTCTCTAATACGCGGGAGCTGCGGCATTTTTACCTTATCAGCCGAAAACAGGCGCGCGGCTCTTTCGCCCTTGCTATCGTTATGTGCATTATCGGCGCCCTGATCCTGCTCCTTTCCATAGCAGCGCTCCTTTTTTTAGAAAATTACCGAGAAACCCTGACCATCGGGGCGATCGGCGGTGTACTGACAGAATTTGTAGCTGCTACCGCACTCTTTATCTACCGGAAAACCCTCGACCAGTTCAACCATTATTACCGTTCTTTACATGAAAACGAACGGTTTTTGTCCATCCTGAACTTGACTGCCCGGCTCTGCCCCTCTAAGCAGGATGAAGTCTATATTCGGATTATTGATTCACAGCTCTCCTATATCAACCAGGAAAACTGGATGAATATGGATCGCAGCGGCCCTGCTCCTTCAAAAAAATAGCCGCTGCTTACATAAAAAGCGGAACCTCTTGTCAGACTGACAATAGGTTCCGCTTTTTTGTTTCTGTGCTTTTCCTGCCTTTGTCCTTTTATTTCCTCTGCCCTATGCATTCCTTTCTTCTTCAATTTCCATAGACCGCATTTCTTCTTCTGTCACATGGTACTTTCCCCCGTAGCGTATCCAATATTTTTTTGACGCTCCAAGAAACATCTTTTTCGTCAGCGGCATGGAAACTGTAAGGATTCCGCTCTTTCCGCTGCGGATCATGCCCGCTAACTTCTTCACTTTCCTTTTGACCAAAAAAGCAAAGGGTGTTGTCAGGATTGCCTCGCCTGACGCAATCCGTAAGGCCGTTCCCATAGAAAATCCATTCTCTCTACAATAATACCGGAAAATCTCAAGCGCAGTGTCGTTCTGCTCCGGCTCAAAAAAACCGCAGTTAACCAGTACATGTATCCTTGCGTTTTCTGAAAGTTTCGCTTTCTCAAATACTTTCATAAAATTCATCAGCACCGCCGGGACCGCATCCACATAGAGCGGAAACACAAATAAGACGTGATCGCATTCCCCCGCCTGCCTGACCGCCTCTTCATGCTTTCCTGTAACAACCGAGTACTCTGCTGTTTCCCCATCCCAGACATCTTTTACAAGCCTGGCATATTTTTTCGAATTGGATTTCGGCGCTCTCGGACTTCCGTTGATGATCAGTAGTTTTCCCATGCTCTCACCTCCTGGCCTATCCGCTCATGTATTTCTTCTTCCCGGATGAAATCAATCCTCCACTCTGTAAATAACATGTTCTTTGCGTTCCTTTTCACCAGCTTTCCGAAAATTTCTTGTTCTTCCCGTGAATCTGCCCCATACGCAAGGATGACCGCCTTTTTTTCTTCCACATCCCTCTGCACATGATGCGTTTCATTATCATGAAGTCTTAAAAACGCCTGCTGTATCGGGATTGCCCTCTCCAGCATGTGTTTCATCGGCTCATCGTAAGAGCCGCAGTACAGACGACTGACGTAAAGCAACTTTCTGCTCTTGGCGATCAGCGGGTAGATTTCCACCGCATCATCCCGGATCACACATCTTCCGGGCGTCTTTACCCAACATCCGAAACAGCCCATACAGCTTTTAATCTTTTTCTGCGACAGGTCAATATAACGGTTTTCCCTCTGTTTTGGAAGCTCCGTAGGGATGGAAAAGTCTGATAATAATAGATTCATTTCCTTCTCTTCTCTCCTTTGTTTGATTTGCCTCATTATAGCGGAATGTATCTTGTCACGCAAGCGCTATTCTTTTTTGGCCATGTTGGGTACTCCTTTATGCACACTGGGTAGAGTTTTTATTTTTCTGAACTTTCTGTTTTTCACTCACGCTGCCAAACGAATAATACCGCACTGCAATATGTCTTTTACAACAACACCTGTTCCGAGTATCTTCTTGATAATTCAGACGATATATATTGCCATGATGACACAATGTGCCGCCCTTATTCCACGCTTTTATGTTCTTGTAAATCGAAGCGGAAATGAAATGCACATACTACCTCTATTTTTAAAAGAATACAGTTCACAATTCTATGAATGTCCGTCTGACTTTTTCCATATAATTTCCCCACAATGAGGACATTTGTCAAAATAGCTGGAAACCGCTTAAATACGCTATTTAATTAGCTTTTTATCAGTCTTACGATTGATGAATTAGTTTCCCATCTGTTTTGCCAACTTTTCCTTACTGTTTTCTCAAATGCCCATTTTATAAGGCTTTCTACGCTTTCCTTAATTCTGCTTTTCCGTTTTACCCAATTTCCCTTTGGGTAGAAACTTTTCATTTCCATTGAAAGCAATTTCCTCTTATTTTGCTATGTTGGGTACTCTTTTATGCACACTGGGTAGAGTTTTTATTTTTCTGAACTTTCTGTTTTTCACTCACGTTACCAAACTTTGCTATTTCTTCTTCAAATTTTGTTTCTGTCACATGAGTGTATATGTCAATCGTTGTACTGTAATGCTGATGTCCCATAAGCATTTGCACCACTTTAGCGTCCATTCCTTTTTCAAAGCACCTGCTACAAAATGTATGTCTGATTGCATGAGGATAAAGGTCTTTAAACTCTATCGGTTCTCTATTTTCCTTTACCGCTTCTATTGCTTCTTGAAAATTAATTGCTTTTACTACTTTCTTAATTTCTTTTTCTGCTACGTTCCGAATAACCGGACTTCCTAAAGAAGTAGTAAACACCAAATTATCAAATTCTCCGCTTGAACGCCAACGATTTCCATAGGCTTTTTTCTGCCTATTCTGTTTTTCTTTTTGAGATAACAGAATTTCTTCTGTTTCTGCCATGAACGGAATACTTCTGTATGAATTATGTGTTTTAGGCTTTGTTAGTCGCATGGTCTTTACTCCATTTTCATATTGACAGGATAAAGACCTTTGAATGTTAATACATTTCTTATTCCAGTCTATATCTTCCCATTTCAGACCACCGACTTCTCCAATTCGCATACCTGTCAGAAACATAATGTAAAACATCTCTTTATACCAGTTATGCTCTACTTCCTGCAAAAACCTTGTTTGCTCTGCCATTGATAAGAAACGTCTTTCTGCTGTTTTATTTTCCCAAGGTACATTGATTTCAAAACATGGATTGATGTCTATAATACGATTATTTTTTGCAGACTCCAAACACTCCCGAACTCTGCCTAAAGCATCTCGCATACTGGAAGATGCTCTCCCCTGCTTATTCATGTCGTTAATGACACGCTGAATATCCAAGTTCCGTATACTCAAATACGGTTTTCTGTCATCTATCGCCAAATCAATTCGGGGAAAATTGATATGATACTGACAAACTCTATTTAAGAAATCAAACCAAGTTTCCTCATTGAGTTGTAAAAAATTCTCATAGTTGCGACAGCCTTTCCCACTCATTAAAATCTGAAAGCCTTGATACTGTGCATTTCCTGTCGGCTTTAGCACCTTAATATTATCGAAGATTGCCACAACCTCATGTCCTGCAATCCCCTTTTCATAACCTGTTACCGTCATAAGTTCCATAGGTATCCTTAACACATCTTCTATGACTGCTTCTAACGGAACTTCCTTAATGGTTATCTGACACCAGTCTATCAAAGCACTTAATTCTTCTTTCTGTCGTATTACTCCCCTGTTAGTGTAGGGGAGTTCTGGAAGAAAACTTCCGCTTCTTTCTTCCAAATTTATCAAACCTCCTTATCTGCAACGGCGTTGCCGTTGCCCTGCCCTCAACCTGCCGTTTGGTACGTCAGAACGAGGACAGGAACTTTGACTGCCTACATATTTTTGTTTGAAACAGAGTGGATACCTTTACAGGTAATCTTCTCCACTAATACAGGGAAATTCCCTCTCTGCACATAAGGAGCATAAACTGGTTCTTCCAGTTCCACCACCGCATAAGGTTCAATCTTTGGAAGTTCCGTTGCTTCCAAGCGAATATCCACGCTGTTCCCAAGCTTCATACTTCCAAGATGAAGTTTCAAGGCTTCCACTTCCTCTGTTTTCTTCTTACTGTCTTTGTCATAGCGGTAACAGTTATCCGCACCCATAAAACGAAGTTCTCCAAAGGCTTCTTTTACCTGTTCTTTTGTTAATGTAATCTGCATACACATTCCTTTCTCCCCGTTGAACCGATAGGTCAGTTTCTCATATTTTCATTTTCCTATTACGACGTCGTTTATTGTTCAGTTATTTCTGAACTTAATTGTATATTAGCACAGACATATTCGTTTTGCAATAGGAAGTTTAGTTTTTTATAAACTTTTTGTTTTCTTTTTTCTGAACTTGTGGTATAGTGTCCTTAGACGATAAGATATGAGAAGTTATAACGAGATATGGAAAGAGAGGGTTTTTCAAATGAATACAATCGCAGAACGGATTAAATTTGCCATGAAAGCAAAAAATAAAAAACAGGTAGATATAGTCAAAGATACAGGTATCAGCAAAGGGGCGTTCAGTTCCTACCTTTCAGGACAGTACAACCCGAAAGCCGATAAAATGGAACTAATTTCAGACGCTTTAGACGTGGACTTACGTTGGCTTTACGGAGAAAATGTGCCTATGGAGCATACAAGTCAGAATAACAACGCCCTGCAATATGTCTTTTATAACAACTCCTGCTCCGAGTATCTTCTTGATAATTTAGATGATATATATATTGCCATGATGACGCAATATGCCGCCCTTATTCCACGCTTTTATGTTCTTGTCAATCGTGCTGGAAATGCAATGCACATATTACCTTTATTTTTGAAAGAGGATAGTTCCGAGTTCTATGAATGCCCGTCTGATTTCTTCTATTCAGACAGGCACGCCGTTTTCACAAAAGATTTTGAAAGCATTCACATGGTACTGATTACTGCCACGATTTACTATTATGGAATTGATACAAAGACCTATGAACCGAAAGTTACCAAACTTTCCTACTCACAGGCTGATGACCGCTTCTATATCGACAATGAAGTACATGATTGTCATATCAAAGCATTTGAAAAAGAAGTGGTAAAAGAAGCACTTTACTTAAAACACAACGCCCAGTAACAGACAAGAGGACTTGCAAGGTTTCTGACCTTTCAAGTCCTCTGCTGTATCATGGTTCTGTTGGCTGTGTTCGTTCCGTCAAGGACTGCCCTACGGCGTATCGGCTTCGCCTTGTTCCTTGACCTCACTACATTTTCTCTATTTCTTGACACAACAAAAGCCTATACGAATTTTCTCCAATCCGACAGGCTCTCATTCTTTCACATACTCTATCAATTCTTCTATTCCACAATCCAAGTAACTGCACAGTTTACAGATTAGTTGTGCGTCTAATCTTTGAAATTCATTTCTGCAATAACGATTAAAGTTAGACCTCGGTATATCCAATTCCTTACAAATGGTATTCTTACTAATTCCTTTTTCTTTCAGCAGTTCCTCTATGTGAAGTTCTAAATGTCCGTACTTCATTTCCTCACCTCTACATAAAAGTATATTCAATAAATCTTTATGTAGTAATTCACTATATAGTGAGGTACTATATAGTTATCCTTATAACTATATAGAAACAGAGGTATGTCAAAATGAAAAAGAAATTATTATTTGTCACTATTATTCTAATCTTGCTTGCAGGCGTTCTCTCTTACATTAGCTTGCCCGATTATCTTGTATTTAACAGTATGTCATTCAGTAATAGGGCTAATCGTGATACCGAATTACAAGTTATCGTATATCAATACTGGAATACTGATGAAGTGGTAGCGGAAATCGAAGCAGAACATAATCAAATCAACGGAACTCCCACTATCCTTACAATCAATCTATACTACTCTAAATGGTCTTTTCACAACGGATACGAGCCATTCTATACCACTACTATCAATTATGATTGAAAAGGAAAAGCAGACAGTCCTGATCTGCCCCCAAAAAGTTAGACAAAATTGATGGTTACGCAACTGATGAGGATTGAATCCTGTATTGTACAGGACTCAGTCCTTTTAGTTTGCTCTT
>CAJFQC010000027.1 GCA_904418845.1 uncultured Ruminococcus sp.
AAAAGAAAAATGAGCATGGATTTTCGGATGATTTTGTAGCAATGAGAATACAATAATATTATAATTATATTATAATAAAACAAAAGAAAGGAGAGCGGACATGAACCGTAGACAGGAAAAGAAGCGTAGGAAATTTGAGTCGATGATGCAAGAGTATGGAGGAGCGCCGACGACGTACAAGGAATTTCGTTTAATCGACCGGGTATATCATGAGCTGATTGTTGAAAGTAGGAGATTACAGAAGGGAGAGCGGAGATGGACACAGAAAGAATGAAATGTAATCAGAAACAAGGAAAACAAAAAGCCGAAACGCTCCGATCTGGAGCGTCAGCCGCGGGATCACCTCCCGGCTCTGAAGATGGCAGGCGAAAGAAAGAAAGGAGAAATGAAACATGTGTAAAATAATTCAATTCCCAGCGGAAAGAATCAGCCACACGAACGGCTATAACAATTTAACATTACTCTTTGAAGTGTGCGACACGGTAGAAAGCTGTAATTTTTATCTGGAAACAACTGAAAATTTGTATGACGGCGGAAACATCACAGAAACCGAGCTTTACACGCTCCGCCGGATCGGCAGGCAGAAACGGCTAGAGCTTGCAACTCCAAAGCGGGAGCCACAGAAAGCGGACAAGCCAGGTACATACATTTACACTCCGGAAATGGGGCAGGAAAAGCCGGAAGGCTGCCAGATCGAGGCGAGCTTATCATTTTACGGAAAGCATTATTTTTTAGATACTCCGCTGGAGCTTAAAGGGCGGGGGATCACATTTTTGAAAAAGTACTCATCTGACGATCTGACAGCCGCCGGACAATATAAAGTCGGTTGGAATGAATACAGAGTAACTAAAAACGCATACGAAAAATTAAAAACGCAATACACAATCAGCTATAAAAGCTGTTTAGACTAGCCGAAGCGGTCAGAAATGGCCGTCAGCCGCGGGATCACCTCCCGGCTCTGAAGATGGCAGGCGGGAAAGGAAATTACACTGTTACAATGAGAGCTTTTGAAAAGCTGAAAGAACAGTATACTATCAGTTATGAAAGCAGTTTGGACTAATCAGGATATAATATTTCATGTAAAAAAGAAGTTCAAAGGAACTTCTTTTTTTATGCAGAAGTCGGAACAGTCCAGGGATTTCATTTTGATGACCTTGATTTATTTTGTTCAGACCAGAAGTAAAGAGCATAAGGAAAAAGTGATCGCAAAGTACCTTTGCGCCTAGGCAAAGCCTAGACTTTTTGTGCTATCAATTTTACATGTCTCCGAATACAAACGATATATGTTCAAAACTGATTATCCTATCCGTAAATCTTATAGAAAATATTCTAATATAAATAATAGGTTTTCCTTTGACAAAAAAAGAAAAGTAGTATAATATATATTATAAACAGGAGGCTGGAGAGGTGACAAACATGGCAGATTACCTATTGAGGAATATTGACGCGGCAATAATGCAAAAGTTGAAAGAGGGTGCGAAGAAAAAAGGAATAAGCTGTAACAAATATATGGTAGGACTTCTGACTAATTTTGCTCTGGCTCCGGAAGTGAAAGAACTAGATTCAAAGTATCAGGAGTTGTTTAAAACTGTGATAGATACTATTGAAGGGAACTCAATATTGCTGCACGAAATACTCATAAGATTGAAGGAGGAAGAACAGGAAGATGATTCTAAAACCATTTCGTCTCAGTGAGACAGATATTGAAATTATACATATGACACAAAAGGAACAAGGTTTTTCGAGTGAAGCTGAAGCGCTGAGATATATAGTGAGGAACTATGACAAGGCAGGGGATAAGCAGAACAAGATCCAAATAACAATTATGAGAAAGGTGGAAGAAAAGTTAGATCTACTACTTGATGTTGCGAATACCGATCTTATTAAGCGAGGAGATGAAATCTTATATCCGGTCAGCATGGTCGAATCACCAGTGATTGAACAGGCGCGTAAGCTGCGGAAAAGCGGAGTAGCACATCAAAAGCAGAAAGCAGATTACAAAAAAAGAAAAAAAGGTACGCCGTAGTTGCCAAAATTGTCAAGTGAGATCGTACCGAATTTCGGTACATCAAATAGTGGGCAGATCTGTACCGAATTTCGGTACACCAGATAGTAGATAAATCCGTACCGGATTTCGGTACGGATATTCAGTAGGGAGAAACTTAATGCAAGAAGTAAAAATCAATGCCGGCGTCACTCTGATGAATGATTTCTGCCGTCCGGGATCGAAAAAGTTCCAAAGCTATATTGATTATATTGACCGGGAGGAGGCACGGAGAAATAATGCCTTATCCACATATAATATATTTAGTGATTATGAACGGTACAATGAATATATGGGTGACCCGGAAAAAAGCACTGGCATTTTTACTGAGGATAAGGATGCGCTTACTTATGCGGAAAAAAAAGAGCTGAAATCTATTTTTAAAATGGCGCAAAATAACAAAAGCCTGATGTGGCAGACGGTTATCTCTTTTGACAATAACTGGCTGGAAAAGAACAGTATATATGATACGGAAAAGAAGGTGCTTGACGAGCAGAGGATAAAAGCGGTAACAAGGCTTGCCATAAATCGGCTGCTGAAAAGTGAAGGGCTTGAACATGCTGTCTGGAGTGCAGGTATCCATTATAACACGGATAACATCCATGTCCATATTGCCACGGTCGAACCGTATCCGCTGCGTGAAAAAATACTTTATCAGGGGCGGCGCGAAGTCAGAGGAAAGTTTAAGCTGGGGAATCTGGAAAAATGCAGGAGTGTGGTCGTCAATGAGCTAATGCAGACGAGAGAGATCAATCTGCGGATCAATGATATCATACGAAAGGATATTGTCAATTTCATGAAGGAAAGGGAGCTGTCAGATGATCCAGAAATAAAACAGAAGTTTTTGGAACTGTGCAATATTCTTCAGATGAATCCTTTTGGAAAAACGTACTATGGTAACAGAGAAATGGCGCCGTACCGGAACCGTATTGATGAAATCAGTAAACTGTTCTTAGATAAGTATTGTCCTGAAAAATATCGGGAACTTGTGACGATACTTGAGCATCAGAGCAGATTATATGAAGAGGCATACGGAAGAGGAGAGAGAAGGAGTTTCAGCTATTACAAAGAGGATAAAATCGCAGAGCTTATGAAACGTATGGGAAATGCGACGCTGGAGTGTGCCGGACGATACATAAAAGGGATAGAGGAAAAAGCACAGCAGTATGAGGGGAGGAGCCGGTTGCCGGAGTATACCGAGTATGAGGGGAAAGCAGACATAGATATGGAAAGATTAGAACAAGATCAGGATACTGCCATACTTCAGGATGAAAACGATGTTATGGAAAATATTTCGGCTGAAATACCTGAGGAAGATATAGATTTTCGATTGCAAGTGTCTGCACCAAAAAAGATCTCTTCAGAGCTGCAGATAGAATTGGAGGAAGCCGAACAATATCTTGCAGCTTCGGAACTGACAGGCAGTAATACCGAAAAAATGCCGAATCTGTCTTATAAAAATTATTTTGGAGAGTTTAAAGAGCAGAGAAAAAATCTGAAGCATATTCTGAGTGAGGGAAATCAAGAACAGGCTTACGCTTTTCTGGAAGCGCTCAATAACAGGAGCGACAATCCGTTTATACAGCATTTACTAGGGGAAATGTATTTATACGGTCAGTTGGTGGAAGTATCAATGGAAAAGGCAGAAGAATGTTTTCAGGCAGCGTTAAGCAGATTTGAGAAAGATGTATATACTATTCCGGAGGAGGAGAAAGGGTTTGATTATCAAAGGTATGTCTTGTATCGGATAGGAAAGCAGTATGACCGAGGATGGGGAACTGAAGAGGATGCCGAGATAGCGGCAGACTGGTACAGCGAATCCCGTACCGGGTATGCTAATTTTGCTCTTGGGAAGCTGTATTATGAAGGGCGGGGCGTAGAACAGGATTATCAAAAAGCATTTACATATTTTTCGCGGTCGGGGAACAATGGGTTTGCGAAGCTGATGGGCGCTAAAATGTATGAAAAAGGGCTTGGTGTTGAACAGGATATTAAAGCCAGTCAAAGTTTATACAAAGACGCATTTGAGGCGTTTATGGAGGCAGAGGAAAAAGAGCCTGACGGTCTGTTTGAATATCAGCTTGGAAGTATGTTATATTATGGGAAAGGCTGCGAGCAGGATACCGAAAAAGCGATTTTCTATCTCCAAGAAGCAGTAAAACAAAAAAATGTCCCGTCTATCTTGCTGCTTAGTATCATTGAGATAAACGAAGGGGTAACAGAAGATATGCCTCAATTGATTGAGATGCTAAAGGAACTTTCCCTTAACGGTGATAACATGAACGCTCAGTACGTTTTGGGATGGATTTATACGACGGAATGGGAATTTCATGATCCCGGAGCTGGAATCAAAGAATATGAAAAAGCTGCCGACAAGGGACACGCATATGCTCAATATCGTCTCGGTCAGTTGTATGTGAATCCAGAGCTGGAGGTTTACGACCTGAAGAAAGGCGTCTCTTATCTGGAGAGCGCGGCGGAACAGGGGAACGAGTATGCAAAATATCTCTTGGGGAAGTTGTATGTAAATTCGGAACTTGAAATCTATGATCTGGAGAAAGGTATCTCTTATCTGGAAAAAGCTGCCGAAAAAGGGAACCAATATGCCGAATATTTTTTGGGAAAGCTGTATATAGATTCGGATCTTGAAATTTACGATATAGAAAAAGGTATCCGTTACTTAGAAAAATCAATGGAGCGCGGAAATGAGCATGCAAAATATGCGCTTGCCAGAATGTACCTTGATGAAACGAGTGTGGGATATACTCCGGAAAAGGGGATGCAATATATTCTTGAACTTGCTGAAGAGGGAAACCAATGGGCGCAGTTTCGGGCAGGAGTTGAATATGCAAAAGGGAAAAATGTAGAAAAAGACTTTGTGAAAGCAGTTGATTGGCTGAACAAAGCAGCGAAGCAGGGCAACGAACTGGCACAGCTTTTCCTCGATGATTTTATGGTGAAACAATCATCTCCGTGGTATGTCAAAAAAGGCCGCTTCCTTGGAGAATTAGACAAGGCAATGATGGCGTTGAGAAGTTCCTTTTATGCCGCACAACAGGAGACGATGAAAAATATCCTGATGTATGAGCAGGAACTAGAAGAAGAACTGTATTTATCCGATTAGTATAATATAAAAGGAGGATGTCACAATGAAGTTTAATATGAATCTTGAGGATACGTCAGATAAAAATGTAGAACAGGAAAAGGCAAAGACTACGGTATACCTTGACATGGATTTGCTGCAGCCGAACAAGCGGAATGAATATCAAATGACTGAAATAGAAAAATTGAGTGCGATGATCAAATTGGCTGGCGGGATTCTGCAGAATATCATAGTAAGTCCGGCAGATGAAGAAGGACATTATACCATTACAACAGGTGAAAGAAGATGGCGCGCAGCGCGATTGCTCAGAGATAGAGGAGAATACCCGGAAACGCTGAATAACAAAGTGCCGTGTACCATACAAAACCCACAGGAGATAGATCTTCCGCTGGATGCTGAAGGGAAAGAGGATTTTTCCATCTTAGTCACAAACCAATACCGTTCTAAAACAGATGGAGAGAAATATATGGAGTACCGGAAATGGCAGGGCATTATTAAGCAGCTCAGACGTGCCGGAGTGGAATACCTGCCATTAGGATATGATGATGACGAAGATAAGCGGCTCGAGATAAAAGGCACATCTACACGAGAACTTATAGCAACGCAGATGGGAATATCAACTGGACAGGTCAGCCGTTATGAGAATGTAGAAAAAAGGGGTAGTAACGATTTGATAGAACGGCTGATGAAGGATGAGATGAACTTATCTGAAGCAGAAAAAGAAATAGAGAACCAGAAAAAAGAAAACCAGAGACGGAAAAACGGGAAACAGCTCACAGTGCATAAAGATACTGTTATATCGGAACTGTCGGAAATTATATCCGCCGTAAAGGATGAACAACTAATTTTGACGGAAGCTCAATATAAAAAATACAAGGATGCTATGAAGCAGCTGAAAAAAGTGTTTATGTGATTAGGGGGATGACACAGTGAGTTCAAAGAAAACGTCATTTAAGGTAACACGGTCTGCGTTGGAGTTTGAAAACCTATTATTAGAACACATGGACATCCCAAGGACAACATTTCACCGCAAAATGATAGACTACTTCGTAAAGAATGAGATTGAAATACATCCATATCTTTTGATAGGGAGCAAAGCAGATCCGCATTATGTTAAGAAAACAGCGGTTGAACAAATCTATCTGGATGAGGTTCGGGAGAAACAGGTGCTTGATGTAGCTGAAAGATACGGGTGCCGGATAGGGACAGTGCTCTTTCAGGCAATGATGGCTTACAGTATTCACATTGCGCCAGCAGTGCTGGGAAAAGAGGATTTAGCCAAGTTATTTGGTTTATAAGTATGATTTGATTGACATATCGATAAGTATACTAAGACCCCGGGGCTGTCCCGGGGTGGAATATTGTACCATCTTTTTACATACTGTATAATGCCTTTAAAATAAAAGAAAAAGAGTTGTATGTTGTTACAAAAAGGTTGACACAGTGGGGATCAAAGGAACTTGCGGATCAGGGGTACACACCCATTGAGATCCTTCGATATTTCTATGGAGACGACATGTATATCAATACAGCGGAGGAAATATCAGGCATACCGGCGTCATGGCCAGGTTATATTCTTGAGGAAGGCTCCAGCGGCGATAAGGTGCGCCAGATGCAGGAGCAGCTTAACGTGATCGCGGGCGCTTATCCCGCTCTTCCGAAGATCACGGCGGACGGGATATACGGACCGGCGACAGAAGCCGCGGTGTCGGAGTTCCAGTCTGTGTTCGGTCTGCCGGTCACGGGAAAGGTAGACTATGCTACATGGTATAAAATATCCGAGATCTATGTGGGCGTCTCTAGGATCGCGGAATTGACATAAGTGTGCGGCTCCGTTATGATACGAATATGAAGTGAAGGACAGAGACACAAAGGTAAAAAATATCAGAAAGACAGAGAAAGAAAGGAACAATATGACAGAAATGCATGAAAAACGAAAGAGCAAAAGAAAGCGGCCGGGAAGAGGCCTGCTTACTCTTGCAGTGATAACCGGTCTGAGTGTTTTCGCTGTCTTTGCCGCTGCCCGTGTGCTCCCGCACATGGAGAGCACTTTTGGAGAGATTTCTCACAGGACGGCGGAAGAAGTGTCAGGCATGGTGGCAGAACAGCAGGCAGCGGATTCTCCCGAGCCGACGGTTACTGTGGAGGAGACGGCGGGCGGCTTCTATTACAGTCTGCTCACAGAAGAAGAGAAGATTGTATACAGAGAACTGCTGCAGGGCGTACAGAATATGGAGGAGAAAATCCTTATTCACGCGGGAGAGAACGATCAGCCGGAAAAGGTGTATGAGTATCTTCTGTATGACAGGCCTGAACTGTTTTTCTGTAGTGGAAGCCTGAGCATGACGATGTATGACGACTACACGGAGTTCATTCCGGCATACAGATGCACCCCTTCCGAGAGGGAGCAGATGCAGAAAGAGATCGACGAGGCAGTGGCTGAGTGTATCAGTGGGATCAACCCGGATGCGGGGGAGTATGAACGTATTAAATATGTGTACGAATACCTTGTAAATACAGTAGACTATGTGGATAATGCGCCGCATAACCAGAACATGTACAGCGCGCTTGTGGGGAAACGCTCGGTCTGCGCGGGATACTCGCGGGCAGCGCAGTATCTCCTGGAAAAAATGGGCATCGAGTGCATTTACGTGCTGGGTACTGCGCAGGGACAGGGTGCGCATGGATGGAATATCGTGAACTGCGACGGGAAATACTACCAGATGGATGTTACGTTCGGAGATTCTCTGTTTCTGTCTGATCAGAACGGAGAAGTGATCTCATCGAACAGCGTGGTTTATGATTATCTGTGCTGTACGGACGAGGTGCTGTTCAAGGATCATGTGCAGGATGAGGATGTGCCGTATCCTGTCTGTGATTCCGATGATCTGGATTATTACAAAATGAACGGGCTGTGCTATGATTCCTATGATCCGCAGATTCTCCTTGGTGATATGAACGAAGCGATCAATGCGGGAGAAGAGATGTTCGTCTGCAAATTCACAGATGAGACAGTGTACCATGAGGCGATCGGCGATCTGATCGAAAACATTTTCCCGCAGGCTGCTCAGAATCTTGCCTCAGTCTACGGACTCGAAAGCGTGAAATACACCTACGTCGAGGATGCGATACATTACAAAGTTACGGTATTCTGGAATTATGAGTGATATTTCTGAATATTTAGAAGTATTTCTCAAATATTGAGAGGTATTTTTCGGTTGAAATATGACTATAGTTGTAGTATAATCTTTACAATTTGAGAACGAGGGCGCTCTGGATCAAAAGACTCCAAGAGTGCCTTTGCTATGTAACGGCACAGCCGGGACAGAGTATTTTTCAGATTGGCAGCTATTGATTTATACGAAGGGAAAGGGTGAACAGATGAAGGCGTTTCTAATATTAGAAGACGGTACGGTATTTACCGGGACCAGCATAGGCTCCACGCGGGACTGTATCAGTGAGATTGTATTCAACACTTCTATGACAGGTTATCTGGAGGTGCTGACAGATCCGTCCTACGCGGGACAAGCTGTTGTCATGACCTATCCGCTCATCGGGAATTATGGCGTCACGCCGGACATGGAGTCAAAGAAAGCATGGCCGGACGGTTACATTGTCAGAGAGTTATCCCGTATGCCGAGCAACTTCCGCTGCGAGGGTACGATCCAGGATTTCCTTAAATGTCAGGATATCCCGGGCATCGAGGGGATCGACACAAGGGCTCTCACGAAGATCTTAAGAGAGAAGGGAACCATGAACGGCATGATCACGACCAATGAGGATTACGATCTCGGCGAGGTGATCCCGAAGCTCAAAGCCTATACGGCAGGAGATGTTGTCTCCAAAGTGACATGTCATGAAAAATACGTGCTGAACGGCACGGAGAAGAAAGTTGCTCTTCTTGATTTTGGCGCAAAGAATAATATTGCAAAATCTCTCAATAAACGTGGCTGCGAAGTGACCATTTATCCGGCCTACACAACCGCGGAGGAAATCATTTCATCCAATCCCGACGGTATCATGCTTTCCAACGGACCGGGAGATCCGGCGGACTGCGTATCCATCATCGAAGAAATCAGAAAGCTGTACAATACAAATATCCCGATCTTCGCCATCTGTCTTGGGCATCAGCTTATGGCGCTTGCTACAGGTGCATCTACACATAAGCTGAAATACGGGCACCGCGGCGGAAACCATCCTGTGAAAGATCTGCAGACCGGCAGAGTATATATATCCTCGCAGAATCACGGCTATGTGGTGGACGACGAGAGCATTGATCCAGCAACGGCTGTGCCTGCGTTTAAGAATGTAAACGACGGGACAAATGAGGGGCTTGCATATACGGGCAAGAATATCTTTACTGTCCAGTTCCATCCGGAGGCATGCCCGGGTCCGCAGGATTCCGGCTACCTCTTTGACAGATTTATGGATATGATGAAAGGAGCGAAATAATGCCCAGAGATTTAAGTATTAAAAAAGTACTCGTTATCGGTTCCGGCCCGATCGTCATCGGACAGGCTGCGGAGTTTGACTATGCGGGAACACAGGCATGCCGCTCCCTGAAAGAAGAGGGTATTGAGGTTGTGCTTCTTAACTCTAACCCCGCGACGATCATGACGGACAAAGATATCGCGGACCGTGTGTATATCGAGCCGCTGACCGTGGAAGTGGTCGGGCAGCTCATCAAAAAGGAGAAGCCGGACAGTGTGCTCCCCACACTGGGAGGACAGGCAGGCTTAAATCTTGCCATGGAGCTTGAGGAGGCGGGATTCTTAAGAGAGAACGGCGTGCGTCTCATCGGAACGACTTCTGAGACAATCAAGAAAGCAGAGGATCGTCTGGAGTTCAAGGCGACCATGGAGAAGATCGGCGAGCCGGTAGCAGCCTCTCTTGTTGTAGAAAATGTGGACGACGGTCTTGCATTTGCAAATAAGATCGGCTACCCGGTGGTGCTCCGCCCGGCCTATACCCTTGGGGGAAGCGGCGGCGGTATCGCCTCTGATTCCCACCAGCTCGTGGAAATCCTGGAAAACGGTCTCCGTCTCTCCCGTGTGGGACAGGTGCTCGTGGAGCGCTGCATTGCGGGATGGAAGGAGATCGAGTATGAAGTGATGCGTGACGGTAAGGGCAACTGCATTACCGTTTGTAACATGGAAAACATCGACCCGGTGGGCGTGCATACCGGGGACAGTATCGTTGTGGCCCCGTCCCAGACACTGGGAGACAAGGAGTATCAAATGCTGCGTACCTCCGCGCTGAACATCATCAGTGAGTTGAACATCACAGGCGGATGTAACGTCCAGTACGCCCTTCACCCGGATACATTTGAATACTGCGTCATCGAGGTGAACCCGCGTGTGAGCCGTTCTTCTGCGCTGGCATCTAAAGCGACAGGTTATCCGATCGCAAAGGTTGCCGCGAAGATCGCGCTCGGCTACACGCTGGATGAGATCAAGAACGCCATCACACAGAAGACATACGCAAGTTTCGAGCCGATGCTGGACTATGTGGTAGTCAAGCTGCCGAGACTTCCGTTCGACAAGTTCATCAGCGCCAAGAGAACGCTGACTACACAGATGAAAGCCACCGGAGAGGTCATGAGTATTTGCAGCAACTTCGAGGGAGCCCTCATGAAAGCAATCCGTTCTCTGGAGCAGCATGTGGACAGTCTCATGTCCTATGATTTCACGGGACTGTCGCAGGATGATCTTATGGAAGAGCTGGCGAAAGTGGATGATATGCGTATGTGGAGGATCGCAGAAGCTATCCGCAGAGGCATTGATTATGACACTATTTACAACATTACAAAGGTTGACAAATGGTTCATCGATAAATTTGCAGTCATTGTAGAGATGGAAAATGCGCTGAAAACACAGGAGCTGACAGTGGATCTCTTAAGAGAAGCAAAGCGCATCGAGTTCCCGGATAATGTGATCGCCCGACTGACAGGAAAGAGCGAAAGAGAGCTCCACGATATGCGCCATGCAAACGGCATCGTGGCTGCATACAAGATTGTCGATACCTGTGCGGCAGAGTTTGCGGCAGAGACGCCGTACTACTATTCTGTATACGGAAGCGAGAATGAAGTAGAGCAGACGAACGCAAAGAAGAAGGTGCTCGTCCTCGGCTCAGGACCTATCCGTATCGGACAGGGTATCGAGTTCGACTTCTGTTCCGTACATTGTACCTGGGCGTTCGCAAAAGAAGGATTCGAGACGATCATCGTAAACAACAACCCGGAGACCGTAAGTACGGACTTTGATATCGCGGACAAACTGTATTTTGAGCCGCTCACACCGGAGGATGTGGAGAGTATTGTTGATATCGAGAAGCCGGATGGAGCTGTGGTGCAGTTTGGAGGACAGACGGCTATCAAGCTGACAGAAGCGCTTATGAAGATGGGTGTGCCGATCCTTGGTACATCTGCAGAGAACGTGGACAAGGCAGAGGACAGGGAACTTTTTGACGAGATCCTGGAAGAGTGCGGGATTCCGCGTCCGACAGGCGGAACAGTATTCACGGCAGAGGAAGCAAAAGAGGTGGCAAACCGTCTCGGCTATCCGGTGCTTGTCCGACCGTCCTATGTACTCGGCGGACAGGGAATGCAGATCGCCATCAACGACAACGATATCGATGAGTTCATCGGTATCATCAACCGGATCGCACAGGATCATCCGATTCTTGTAGATAAATACCTTCAGGGCAAGGAGATTGAGGTCGACGCTGTGTGCGACGGAACAGATATCCTCATTCCGGGTATTATGGAGCATATCGAGCGCGCGGGCATCCACTCCGGCGACAGTATTTCTGTTTATCCGGCGCAGAGCCTGACAGAGGGGGCAAAGGCAAAGATTGCGGAGTACACAAGACGCCTTGCGAAATCCCTCCATGTCATCGGTATGATCAATATCCAGTTTATCGTGTGCGGCGATGAGGACGTGTATGTCATTGAGGTTAACCCGCGTTCCAGCCGTACCGTGCCGTATATCAGCAAGGTGACAGGTATCCCGATCGTGCCGCTGGCAACACAGGTCATCATCGGCAAGAAGATTAAAGAGCTGGGCTACACACCGGGATTACAGCCTGAGGCAGACTATGTGGCGGTCAAGATGCCGGTATTCTCCTTTGAGAAGATCCGCGGCGCAGATATCAGCCTTGGGCCGGAGATGAAGTCCACGGGAGAGTGCCTTGGTATTGCAGAGACATTCGACGAGGCGCTGTATAAAGCGTTCATCGGTGCGGGCATCAAGCTGCCGAAGTTCAGGAACATGATCATGACTGTGCGCGACGAGGAACATCCGGCTGCGGTAGAGATCGGACGCAGATTTGAAGCCATCGGCTATCATATCTTTGCTACAAGCGGGACGGCGCGGGCGCTCAACGAAGCGGGCGTAAAGGCAACGCCGGTCCGTAAGATCGAGCAGGAGTCACCGAATCTTCTCGACCTGATCTTAGGACATAAGATTGACCTTGTTATCGATATTCCGGCACAGGGGGCTGATCATTCAAGAGACGGATTCATTATCCGCAGAAATGCCATCGAGACAGGCGTGAATGTGCTGACAGCCATTGATACGGCTGAGGCGCTGATCACCAGCCTCGAAAATACAGATATCAAGAAACTTACACTGATCGATATTGCGACAGTGTAAGGAGGCTGATCACGGAAAGCGTATTTCTGACAATATTGCCAAAACGAACTCTTAATTCTTTCCGGTGAACAGTGTGCCTGCTTTTCCGCCTTTGATGATGTCATACAGTGCCTCGGGTTTCTTTCCGTTGGTTACTATAGTATCAATCCCCTGCGATGTGGCAAGCTGTGCGGCCTGAAGCTTTGTGCGCATGCCGCCTGTGCCGCGGCGGCTTCCTGCTCCGCCCGCCAGTGAGTAAACACTCTCATCAATCCGGTCGATCTGCTCGATCAGCTTTGCGTTTGGATGGAGGCGCGGGTCACTGTCATAGAATCCGTCGATGTCTGAGAAGATGACAAGCCGTTTGGCACGGCACAGTACGGATACGACAGAAGAGAGCATATCATTGTCGCCGAAAAGCCGGTCTTCGGATTCAATCTCTTTATAGCTTACGGAGTCGTTTTCATTTACGATGGGGATGACTCCCATTTCCAGCAGGGCGTTGAAGGTATTAGTCAGGTTTTCTTTCTTCTCCTCTTCTTCGATATCCTCAGCATTCAGCAGTATCTGCGCCACTGTCTTGTCATAATCCCCGAAAAATTTGTCATAAAGATACATCAGGCTGCACTGTCCGACAGCGGCTGCTGCCTGCTTCATCCGCATGCTGTCCGGTTTAGTCTGCATCCCCAGCTTGTTCCTTCCTACGGCGATGGCTCCGGAGGACACAAGGATGACCTCGTATCCCATGTTGTGGATATCCGCCAGTGTGCAGACGAGACGGTCTGTGGAGCGCAGGTCGCTCTTTCCCGCGTCGTTTGTGAGTGTGGATGTCCCTACTTTTACTACGATACGATTGTTATAAAGTCCCATGCTCTGATTCCTCCCCAAAATGTAACTGCTGTATTTCATAATGTCTGCTCCTCTGTCCGTTTCGTGTCCGGGACAGATGGAGTTTTTCCCTTTTGACACCACTGTCAGTCTATCATACCATAGATTGAAAGATTACAAAAGCAAATATTTATCATATATGACATAACAAAATCGGACAGATAAAGAGAGGTTTATGAAATATCCGGATTACCGGGAGCAGATGAACCGGGACAACTGGTAAGAGAAACCTTCTTGTCAGTCTAGCATATATTGATTATAATAAATGCATATTTAGTTATCCCTGTATGGAAAGATCTGGAAAAAGGACTTATACATACAGAGAGGAAAAGAGGTCATGAATATGAAAAAAGTAGTTACCAGCCTTCCGTTTAAACTTCTGCTCGGAGTGGTCATCGGTATCATTGTGGGGCAGTTCTCTGGAACGGCGCTGATGAATGTGGTCGTGACAGTGAAGTTTGTTCTGGGAGAGTTTATTAATTTCTGCGTGCCGCTGATCATCATTGGCTTTATCGCCCCGTCCATCACAAGGCTTGGAAGAAATGCATCCCGTATGCTCGGTGTGGCGATATTCTGCGCATACATGTCTTCCATACTGGCGGCATTTATGTCTATGGCAGCAGGCTACGGGCTGATCCCGCACCTGTCGATTGTTTCTGAGGTGGAGGGACTCAAGGAACTGCCGGAAGTTGTATTCCAGCTTGAGATCCCGCAGATCATGAGTGTCATGAGCGCGCTGGTATTCTCCGTGCTGATCGGTCTTGCAGCTACATGGACCAAGGCGGCAGTGATCACGAATATTCTGGAGGAGTTCCAGAAGATCGTGCTCGAAATAGTGACAAGGATCGTGATCCCGGTTCTTCCGATCTTTATCGGATTTACCTTCTGCGCTCTTTCTTATGAAGGAACGATCACCAAGCAGCTGCCGGTATTTATCAAGATCGTCCTTATCGTAATGCTGGGACATTTCATCTGGATGGCAGTGCTTTATGCAGCCGCGGGGATTTACTCAAAGAGCAATCCCTTCGACGTGATCAGAAATTACGGTCCGGCGTACATCACGGCAGTAGGAACAATGTCCTCTGCGGCAACACTTGCGGTTGCACTGCGCTGTGCGAAGAAGTCCAAACCTCTCCGTGAGGATATGGTAGATTTTGGCATTCCGCTGTTCGCGAATATCCATCTGTGCGGGTCTGTGCTTACAGAGGTGTTCTTCGTTATGACGGTATCTCTTATTCTGTACGGGCAGCTTCCTTCTGTGGGAACGATGATTCTGTTCTGTCTTCTGCTTGGCATCTTTGCCATCGGAGCTCCGGGCGTTCCGGGCGGAACAGTCATGGCATCCCTGGGACTTATCACGGGCGTCCTTGGTTTTGATTCGACAGGAACCGCCCTGATGCTTACGATCTTCGCCCTTCAGGACAGCTTCGGCACAGCATGCAACATCACCGGGGACGGTGCGCTGACCATGATTCTGACCGGGTATGCGAACCGCCATAAGATCGAGAAACAAGATCTGAAAGTAGAATTATAAAAATCATAACGGAAATGTCAGATGCGCCGGGAGAGAATCACTTTCCCGGCGTAATCTGCATATCAGGATGGTGGATTTTACTTAGATTTAACGTAAATATAACCTTGAAAATCATTTGTATAAGATAGAATAAATGTAACTGCGCAATGCTCATACTGGATCGTAAGATGATAATCACAAAGGAGAAAACAAAAATGGAAAATTTATATATGAACAGAGAGCTGTCATGGCTCAAATTTAATGGAAGAGTTCTGGAAGAAGCAGAGAATGCAGAGGTTCCTCTCTGTGAGAGGATGACATTTGTATCGATCTATCAGAGCAATCTGGATGAGTTCTTTATGGTGAGGGTCGGCTCGCTTCAGGATCAGATGTACCTGAATAAAAAGATCCGTGACAACAAAACAAACATGACGTCAGAGGAACAGATCCGCGCGATCGTTAAAGAAGTCAGAAAGCTTAATAAAAGAAAAGATGCGGTTTATGAGAAAATCATGGAAAAAGCGGAGGAATATGGAATCAAACTGATTGATTTTCAGAGCGCAAAGCCTGAGGAGAAAAAGTATCTGGAACAGTTCTTTAACCATGAGATTGTTCCTTTGAGTTCCCCCACCATCGTCGGGAAACGCCAGCCGTTTCCTTTTTTGAGGAACAAGGAAATTTACGCTGTTGTTGTTCTGGAAACGAGGAGCGGAAAAGAAAGGATCGGAATCATTCCCTGTACCAATAATATGGTGGAGCGTCTGATCGAACTGCCGGGTGGAGAAGGAAGATACATGCTTTCTGAAGATGTCATCCTTCATTATATTGGAAAAGTGTTTAAAGGATATAAGGTAAAAGGAAAGTCATTGATCCGGGTGGTTCGGAACGCGGACATCGACGCAGACGCGCTTTACGATGAAGAACTGGATTACAGAGAATTTATGGCAGATCTTATGAAGGAGAGGAAAAAGCTTTCCCCTGTCCGCCTTGATCTGTCCAGAGAGATAGACAGTGATGTAGTAAAAGTGCTCTGCCGGTATCTGGATGTGGACCCGGACAGAGTGTTTAAGAGCAGATCCCCGCTTGATATGTCGTTTATCGTTCGTATTCAGGACCTTCTGCGTATGAATCCGGAACTTTTTTATGAAAAACGTGTGCCGCAGAAGTCCCCGGACTTTCGTGACGGTGAGAGCGTCATTTCCCAGATCAGGGAAGAAGACAAGCTTCTGTCTTATCCCTATGAGTCGATCCGCCCGTTTTTGAATATGCTGAACGAGGCGGCGGAGGATGACAATGTGATATCGATCAAGATGACACTGTACCGCCTGGCAAAGCAGAGCAAAGTGATCGAGGCACTGTGCGAGGCCGCGGAAAACGGAAAAGAGGTAGTTGTCCTTGTCGAGCTGCGAGCTCGATTCGACGAAGAGCAGAATATCTACTGGTCGAGAATGCTTGAGAAAGCAGGCTGTCAGATTATTTACGGTCTGGAAGGATTTAAAGTACATTCTAAACTCTGCCTGATCACAAAAAAAGGAGATAGCGGTGTGGAGTACATCACTCAGATCGGAACGGGAAACTATAACGAAAAGACAGCGCGCCTCTATACAGACCTTTCCCTTATGACAGCGAACGAGGAGATCGGAGTGGAGGCGGCGAAGGTATTCCGGGCTCTCACAAAAGGGGAGACCGTGGAGGCGTCCGAACATCTTCTTGTCGCTCCGAAGTGTCTGCAAAATAAGGTCATTGAGATGATGGACGAGGAAATCGCCCGGGCAAAGAACGGGGAGGAGGCTTATATCGGACTGAAACTCAACTCCCTTACGGACAAAAAGATCATTGACAAACTGATCGAGGCTTCTCAGGCAGGAGTGCATATTGACATGATCGTCCGCGGGATCTGCTGTCTTGTACCGGGGGTAGAAGGAAAGACCGCGAATATCCGGGTCATAAGTATTGTGGGAAGATTCCTTGAACATTCCAGGATCTATATTTTCGGAAGCAAAGAACGCGCTAGATATTATATCGGCTCTGCTGACTTTATGACAAGAAATACGGTCAAGCGTGTGGAGGCTGCGGCTCCGATATATTCAGAAAAAATAAAATCCAGAATCCAAGGACTTTTCGATCTGATGCTCAGTGATAATAAGAAAGCAAGACAGGAGAATGAGAAAGGAAACTATGTCCCTGTGAAATGCGAGGGAGAGCCAAAGAATTCCCAGGAACTTCTTTTTCAGGAAGCGTATGATCATGCCGAAAAAAAGATGGAAGAATGACATTCAGATATGGCGAACACAGTGATTTGCCAGCTCACATGCAAAATCACTAAAGCGACAGCCTTTTATACTCCTAATACTTTCCGGGTCAGTTTCCGCTCGTCGTCCCCGGCGTTCCTGTAACGGACCAGCAGGTCGACCTCTTCTTTTGTCAGATAGATGATGTCTGCATTTTCCAGGACTTTCCCGGTATAGTAAGGTCCGGAAGTCTCGTTTATGATGCCGGTGCCTGTGCAGGTCTGAGTGATGAGCTGTTCTAAAGTAACCTCATAGATATCGGCAATACGGATGAGCATATCAATGTCGGGGATACGTTTCCCAGTCTCATAATTAGAATATGCCTGCCGTGAGATATTCAGTTTTTCACCAATCTGCTCTTGTGTGTAATTATTTTCGGTTCTCAATCTGCGCAGATTATTAGCAAGCTGGATAATGGACACGTCGACACCTCCGATTACAGGAAACCATTAAAATTCTTCACTATTATAACAATTTTTCCTGTAAACAAGATGTTATGCAACGCAATGAGGAATAAATAATAAAAGAAACGAATAGTTGCAATAATTTAATGCTTGCAGTTCACTTTTTGCTAAGCGTGCTGTTGTGATATCGTGCAGAGTAAGTCACATCTTCTCCGAGCCAGTCCGGCGCTTCATAGGAGAGTGCGGTCTTTTCATCCGGAAACTCGATTTCTGCCAGCACAAGGGGAGCAAGACTGCCTTCAAAAACATCCAGCTCTAAAGAAAGATCATTTTCCAGGGGAATGACGTACCGTTTCTTGCGGAGGAGCCTTCCGTCTGTTTTCGGAATCAGATGCTCATAAGCTTCTTTTGTAAGGGGTAAATTATACTCCTCGCGCACCATAAGCCCTTTAGATTTATATGTGAGGAAGTACTCTTCGTTATCCCTGCGTATACGAACCACCGGTGCGGTACATAAATAACCCTGCTCGATATGACGGCATGGAAAATCTTCGGGCCGGAAGGGCAGCCTTTCCATATCTATAAGAAATTTACGCTCAATTTCCATTGTCTGGCCTCCTATATTTAAAATGTCTTATGCTTCGTAAAACGAATATCTGTTATTATAAGACATCTTTGCTTCAAACGCCAGCCCTCTTGCCGAATACGGGGTGGGTCTGTTACACTGGATGGAGAAATATATGAACAGAAAGTCTAAGAAAAACAGGAGGTATATAAGTATGAGCAAAGTATGTGTTTTTTTAGCGGACGGATTTGAGGAAATCGAGGGGCTGACAGTCGTTGATATTCTGCGCCGCGCAGGGATCAAGACGGAAACAGTGTCCATCATGGGAAGGAAGGAAATCCATGGCGCCCATCAGATCACAGTGACATCGGACAGTCTTTTTGAGGAAACAGATATGGAGGACGCGGATATGCTTGTTCTTCCAGGCGGGATGCCGGGTACGCTGAACTTGAAAGAACATGAGGGGCTTCGAGAGCTTCTGACTTCCTTCGATAAAAGACAAAAACATATTGCAGCCATCTGCGCCGCTCCCAGCATTCTGGCCGGACTTGGGATGCTGGAGGGAAGAAAGGCATGTTCTTATCCATCTTTTGAAGAGCAGCTTATCGGCGCACAGGTGGTCAGAGAGCCGGCAGTGACGGATGGACATATCACCACCGGGAGAGGGATGGGAACAGCGATCTTATTTGCCCTTGAGCTGACTGCGCTGCTGGCGGGGAAAGAAAAGGCGGAAGAGATCAGAGAGGCGATTGTGTACCGGGGATGATTCTGCTTCTTTGCTCTTGTGGGTGCGTTAACCGTATACATACGCCCGCCTGCAAGCTCATGCAGGCATGACCTGCCGGCGCGTTCAATGTATGTCCGAACTGCTGAAAAAAAAGCTGGAAATATGGGGATTTATGTGCTATACTGTATTAATGACTGCAGATGCAATTTTGCGCATTCAAGGAGGAAGAAAATGAGTTTACAGGTGGAAAAATTAGAGCATAATATGGCGAAGCTGACAATCGAAGTGTCAGCAGAGGATGTGGAGAAAGCACTTCAGGCCGCATATTTAAAGCAGCGTGGCAAGATTAATCTTCCGGGATTCCGCAAGGGAAAAGTACCGCGTCAGATGATCGAGAAAATGTATGGACCGGAAGTGTTCTATGATGAGGCTGCAAATCATATGATATCAGAGGCATATGGAAAAGCATACGACGAGTGCGAACTCGATATCGTATCCCAGCCCAAGGTTGAGATCACACAGCTTGAAAAGGGCAAACCATTCATCTTCACAGCAGAGGTGGCAGTGAAACCGGAGGTTACCCTTGGTGAATATAAGGGACTGAAAGTGGATAAATTCTCTACAAGAGTTACACAGAAGGAAGTTGATGAGGAGATCAACAAAGAACTCGAGCGCAGCGCAAGAACAGTTGAGGTCACAGACAGAGCTGTTCAGGACAAGGATCAGGTGGTTCTTGATTTTGAAGGATTTGTAGACGGAGTTGCCTTCGAAGGCGGAAAAGGCGAAAAATATCCGCTGACAATCGGTTCCGGCGCGTTTATCCCAGGATTTGAGGAGCAGCTTATCGGCGCTGAGATCGGCAAGGAACTGGAAGTTAATGTAACTTTCCCGGAGGAATATCAGGCGGCAGAGCTCGCAGGCAAAGCGGCGGTATTCAAATGCACAGTTCACGAGATCAAGGCAAAAGAGCTTCCGGAGCTGGATGACGAGTTCGTATCCGATGTATCCGAGGAAAGCGAGACTGTCGATGCATATAAAACTGAAGTGAAGGCAAAAATCAAAGAGCGCAAGGAGCGTGAGGGCAGGCAGAAGAAAGAAGATCAGGCAGTGGAGCAGGCTGTTGCAAATGCACAGATCGATATCCCGGAGCCGATGATCGATCTTCAGACAAAACAGATGACAGATGATTTCGCACGCCGCATCATGCAGCAGGGTATGACTTTGGAGCAGTACTTCCAGTTCACAGGTCTTTCTGAGGAGAAGATGATGGAAGAGTTCCGGCCGCAGGCTGAGAAGCGCATCCGCACAAGACTGGTACTTGAGGCAGTTGCTGCCGCAGAGAATATCGAAGTATCTGACGAGCGTCTGGATGAGGAGCTTCAGAAGATGGCAGACTCCTATCAGATGGAAGTTGAGAAGCTCAAAGAGTTCATGGGCGACAACGAGAAGGATCAGATGAAAGAGGATATTGCGGTTCAGGAGGCTGTGACACTGATCACAGACGCAGCGGTAGAAGGTTAATTACGATTCTCGGGAGGTGTGCCGCTTAAGGCACACCTCTTGTTACGGAAACAAATTTACAGAAACTGATATTGTAATAGAAAGGGGCAGCAGAATGAGTTTAGTACCTTATGTCATTGAACAGACGAGCAGAGGAGAGCGTTCTTACGACATTTATTCAAGACTCTTAAAAGAAAGGATTATTTTCCTTGGGGAAGAAGTAAACGATGTATCCGCCAGCGTGGTAGTGGCGCAGCTTCTGTTCCTTGAGGCTGATGATCCCGATAAGGATATCCAGCTTTATATCAATAGTCCGGGCGGCTCCGTGACAGCAGGGCTGGCAATTTATGACACGATGCAGTATATCAAATGTGACGTGTCCACAGTGTGCATCGGAATGGCTGCCAGCATGGGCGCCTTCCTTCTCGCAGGAGGAAAGAAGGGCAAGAGATTCGCTCTTCCCAACGCGGAGATCATGATCCATCAGCCGTCAGGCGGAGCGCAGGGACAGGCAACGGAGATCCAGATCGCGGCAGAGCATATCCTCCGCACAAAACAGAAATTAAATGAGATCCTGGCAGAAAACACAGGTCAGGATATCGAGACGGTCAAGGCAGATACAGAGCGCGACAACTTCATGTCCGCAGAAGAGGCGAAAGCTTACGGCCTGATCGATGAAGTGATCGCAAATCACTAATACTGTATGAGGTGGCATATATGGCAGGGAAAATGACAGACGATATTGTAAGGTGTTCGTTCTGCGGAAAGACGCAGGCACAGGTAAGGAAGCTGATCGCAGGGCCGAACGGCACCTATATCTGTGATGAGTGTATCGGGATCTGTTCAGAGATTATAGAAGAAGAACTGGATTATAATGACGACAGGGAACTGTTTGATGACATCAATCTCCTGACGCCGGAAGAGATGAAGTCGTTTCTGGACGATTATGTGATCGGCCAGGAAGAGGCGAAAAAGGTTCTTTCCGTTGCCGTTTATAATCATTATAAAAGGATCATGGCAGAGCAGGATCTGGGCGTGGAGCTCCAGAAAAGCAATATTCTCATGCTTGGACCGACCGGGTGCGGAAAGACGCTCCTTGCACAGACGCTGGCAAAAATTCTGAATGTTCCGTTTGCCATCGCAGATGCGACTGCTCTGACGGAAGCAGGATATGTGGGTGAGGACGTGGAGAATATCCTTCTCAAGATTATCCAGGCAGCGGACGGTGACATCGAACGTGCGGAACATGGCATCATCTATATCGACGAGATCGACAAGATCACAAGAAAATCCGAGAATCCGTCCATCACCAGGGATGTTTCCGGAGAGGGCGTGCAGCAGGCGCTTTTGAAAATCATTGAAGGCACAGTGGCATCCGTGCCGCCGCAGGGCGGGCGTAAGCATCCTCATCAGGAGCTCATTCAGATCGACACAACGAATATTTTGTTTATCTGCGGAGGAGCGTTTGAGGGTATCGACAAGATCATTGAGACACGCCTTGACAGGAAATCTATCGGTTTTAACGCGGAGATTGCCACAAAGCACGAGTATGATATGGACGTACTGCTCCATGAAGTGCTTCCTCAGGATCTTGTGAAATTTGGTCTGATACCGGAACTTGTCGGAAGACTTCCGGTGACGGTATCACTGGAGCTTTTGGATAAAGAGGCATTGATCCAGATATTGACAGAGCCGAAGAGTGCAATTGTAAAGCAGTATCAGAAACTTCTCGAACTGGATGGCGTGAAATTGGAATTTGACCGGGAGGCTCTGATCGAGATAGCGGAGACAACACTTAAGAGAAAAACAGGCGCGAGAGGACTGAGAGCGATTATGGAGAAAATCATGATGGACACCATGTATCAGGTTCCATCGGATGAGACGATCAAGGAATGCAGGATCACGAAAGAGACGGTCAATGGGACAGGCGGACCACTGTACCTGCGTGACGGTGAGGAGAGAAGATCGTTTCTGACGTCAGAGAGTGCTTAATGAGCAGCGTCAGGCTGCCGGAAGGGCGGGTAAAGTGGAAAGAAGATCCATGACCCGCCCTTTTTATAAGTCGGAAATTCGATGAAAGGGTGACATTACACAATTTTATTTACAGATACATTACTATTTTGGGAGGGAAACAGATGAACAATGAGATAAAAAGCCTGCCTATGGTTGCCCTCAGGGGAATGACCATCATGCCGGAGATGGTCGTACATTTTGATGTGAGCAGGGAGCGGTCCATTGCCGCGATTCAGGAGGCAATGGTAGAAGAGCAGAAGATTTTTCTCACTGCCCAGAAGTCTATCGATACGGAAGATCCGGGAATCGGGGATATTTATGAAGTGGGGACAGTAGGGACAATCAAGCAGATCATCAAGCTGCCGAAGCACATCGTACGTGTTCTCGTTTCAGGAGAAATGAGGGGAAGGCTTCGGGAGATTGAGTTCTCTGATCCATATCTAAGGGCAAAGGTGGAGATTATCGACGAGAGCGGTGTGACCATACCTGATGACCTGAACGGAGAGGCGATGGAACGTGGGCTTAAAGATATGTTTGTGGACTATGCCGCGAAGAATGGCAAGATGTCCAAAGAATCCGTGACACAGCTCCTCGAAGTGAAAGGGTTGAAAAAACTGGTGGATGAGATCGCCGCGAATATTCCGCTCTACTATACGGACCAGCAGGAAATCCTTCAGGAGACGGACTTTTGGAAGCGGTATGAGAAGCTGGCGTTCAAATTAGTCAATGAAGTGCAGATCATGGACATCAAAGAGGAAATCCAGCGCAAAGTCAAAGAGCGCGTGGACCGGCACCAGAGAGAATATATCCTGCGCGAGCAGTTAAAGCTTATAAGAGAGGAATTAGGCGACGATACGACCGTTTCTGACGCGGAAGAGTTCGAGAATGCCTTGAAAAAATTAAAAGCGCCCAAGGAAATAAAGGAAAAACTCCGAAAGGAGATCAACCGCTTTAAAAGCGCTATGAATTCTCCGGCAGAAAACGGAGTTATCCGCACATACATCGAAACGCTTTTGGAAATGCCGTGGGACAAGGCCTCAAAGGATAATAATGATATTGGATATGCGAGACAAGTGCTTGACGAAGACCATTACGGTCTGGAGCAGGTAAAAGAGCGTATTCTGGAATATCTTGCGGTACGCACACTGACAAAGAAGGGGGACAGCCCGATCCTTTGTCTGTCAGGCCCTCCGGGAACCGGTAAAACGTCCATTGCAAAATCACTGGCAAAGGCGATGAAAAAGCCATATGTGCGTATCTCTCTGGGGGGTGTCCGGGATGAGGCGGAGATCCGGGGACACAGGAAGACATATGTGGGAGCCATGCCGGGACGCATTGCCAACGGCATCCGTACCGCAGGAGTGAAGAATCCGGTCATGCTTCTGGATGAGATCGATAAGGTGAGCACGGATTACAAAGGAGACACTTTCTCCGCGCTTTTGGAAGTGCTGGACAGTGAACAAAACGGGAAGTTCCGGGATCATTATCTGGAAGTGCCGCTGGATCTCTCGCAGGTTATGTTTATCACAACGGCCAACACGCTCCAGACGATCCCCCGCCCGCTGCTGGACCGCATGGAGATCATAGAGATCAGCAGTTATACAGAAAATGAGAAACTCCACATTGCTGTGGAGCATTTGATCCCCAAACAGCTTGAACGGCACGGTCTTACTAAAGATCAGCTCTCTTTCAGCAAACACGCAATCTGGAAGATGGCGCGCAATTATACGAAGGAAGCCGGAGTACGCCAGCTTGAGAGGCAGATCGGAAATGTATGCCGCAAAGCGGCCAAAGAGATCCTGACTACGGACAGAAAGAAGATTACAGTGACAGACCGCAATATCCACAGATTCCTTGGGAAAGAAAAGTATACTTACCGGATGGCGAATCCTGTGCCGGAGGTTGGTATCGTCCGTGGGCTTGCCTGGACGAGCGTAGGCGGAGATACTCTCCAGATCGAGGTTAATGTGATGCCGGGAAGCGGGGACCTCACCCTTACCGGACAGCTTGGGGATGTGATGAAAGAATCTGCCCGTGCGGGAATCAGCTATATCCGCTCAGTCAGTGGGAAATACAAGATTGCCGGGGATTTCTTTGAGAAGCATGACATTCATGTGCATATTCCTGAGGGCGCGGTTCCCAAAGACGGTCCTTCCGCGGGTATTACCATGGCCACTGCGATGATATCAGCCATCACAGAGAAGAAGGTGAGAGCAGATCTTGCAATGACAGGGGAGATAACGCTAAGAGGCAGGGTGCTGCCGATCGGCGGCCTTAAGGAAAAGCTTCTGGCAGCGAAGAGTGCAGGTATAAAGACTGTGCTTGTTCCCAGGAAAAATCAGGTGGATGTAGATGAACTTTCTGCAGAGATTACCAAAGGGCTTGAGATCCTTCCCGTAGAGAACATGCAGGAAGTGCTTGAAGCGGCTCTTGTCCCGTGAAAAAAGCGCTGGGAACGTGATGCCAGAATCCGGGATGGCAGGCTGGAAGCTTCGTCACCGGCAGATGTGGGACACGTCAGGACACAGTCTTACGACAGGAGGAATATATGGTAATAAAGAGTATCAATCTCGAGACAGTGTGCGGGATCACAAGCACACTGCCGGAAAACGACAAGCCCGAAGTGGCATTTGCGGGAAAATCTAACGTAGGGAAATCCTCCCTTATCAACTCGCTGATGAACCGTAAGTCTTACGCCCGGACATCAGCAACGCCCGGAAAAACGCAGACGATCAATTTTTACAATATCAACGAGGAACTGTATCTTGTAGACCTTCCGGGATACGGATATGCAAAGGTATCCGGAAAAGAAAAAGCGCAGTGGGGCAGGATGATCGAGAGGTATCTGCACGAATCCGGACAGCTTCGTACAGTGTTTCTTCTCATTGATATCCGCCACGAACCGTCGGCCAATGACAAAATAATGTATCAGTGGATTGTGGAGCAGGGATATGATCCGGTCATTGTCGCGACGAAACTTGACAAAATAAAACGCAGTCAGGTACAGAAACATGTTAAATTGTTAAAGGAAGGCCTGGGCCTCGTGCCGGGAACGACAGTGATCCCCTTCTCCTCCACCACAAAGCAGGGCAGAGATGAGATATGGGAGCTGATAGAAAATGTGTGTTGACTGGAGAAGGGAGAAAAGAGATGGAAAACAGACGTCCGTACTGGCAGGTGGGAGTCAGGCTCTTATTCAGTCTCCTTGCCACCGCAGCCTTTGTGATCATCGGATGGAAGCTGATCAGGTTTCTTATGCCATTCGTTGTGGGATGGATCATAGCAGCGATCGCGGCGCCTCTTGTGAACTGGCTGGAGAGGAGGCTCCGCATCGTCAAAAAGCTGGGGTCCGCTCTGATTGTAGTGCTGGTGCTCGGCCTCATCGTGCTGGCAGTCTATTTTGGTATCAGCCGCCTCGTCACAGAGATCGGTAATCTGGCGGCAGATTTCCCGTCAATGTATGCCCAGCTTGAGACGGGGCTGAGGCAGATCGGGGATACTCTGTCAGGTGTATTTGAGAAGCTCCCACAGGGAATCCGGGAAGGATGGAACACAGTCGTACAGAATCTGGATCAGTATATGGGTGATCTTGTGTCCGATATCAGCGCGCCTACTGTAACAGCAGCGGGGAATATCGCCAAACAGGTGCCGTACTACTTAATTTCCTTCATCGTGGCAGTTATGTCAGCATATTTCTTTATCGTGCAGAGAGAAGAAGTGCTGAGATGGCTGAAAAAAGTAGCCCCGGAAGCCGTGCAGAAAAGGATGACGCTGGTCATGGAGAATCTCAGATACGCGGTGGGCGGATATTTCAAAGCCCAGTTCAAGATCATGGGCGTGGTGTTCGTTATTCTTCTTGTTGGGTTTGGATTCCTCGGAATAGACTATTTCGCGCTGGTGGCGTTTTTGATTTCGTTTCTTGATTTTCTTCCGTTTTTTGGAACGGGTACAGCTATGATTCCGTGGGCAGCCTATAAGTTCTTTATGGGAGATTATAAAATGACGGCGGCGCTTGTGGTGATCTACGTGGTAACGCAGGTGGTCAGACAGCTTCTCCAGCCTAAGCTGGTGGGCGACAGCGTGGGATTAAATCCACTGGTGACACTGCTCCTCCTCTATGTGGGTTACCGGATGGGCGGCATCATCTGGATGATCCTTGCAGTGCCGATCGGGATGGTGCTCATCAATATGTGCAGCGCAGGAGCGTTCGACTATATCTTTGATGATGTGAGAATACTGATCGAAGGTGTGCTGGGACTCCATGAGAACAAAGAGAAAGACACTGATGGGTAAAACGACGGCAACTGCCGCCATAACCGCGCAGTACAGTTTTAGAGACAACGAGTACTGAATTGTCATTACTGAAGACACAGTAAAAAACATTTAAAAACTGTTTGATAAATGTTGCCCTTTTTTGACATATAATGTATGATTATACCGTAGTGTCAATGCGCAAGGAGCAAAGCAGACGCTATTGTCGGTACCGGAGAGTTTCCGTACGACTATAATAACCGCAGAGTCTGAATGTAAAGTTGCATGTTACGGACTGCGGCATAAGGAGGAAAAGGATATGAAGAAAAGAGTAATTGCATCTTTATTAACTGCGGGGGCTGTTATGCTCCTGAGTGCGTGCGGTGTGGGGTTCACAACGGAGGATGCCCAGGCCTATGTCCAGTCTGCGCTGGATGCCAGCTACAAGGCAAATTTTGACGAGTATGTCAAACAGACCAACTCTACTAAAGAGGAAGCAGAAACGATGTACCAGCAAAATATCGATAATGTTCTGTCTGGCATCGGAATCGAGGAAGCCGGAGTCTCAGAGGAACTGGTGGAGCAGTACCGCGATGTGGCAGGTGATCTTCTGGCGTTGGCAAATTATGAAGTGACCGGGGCTGAAGAAAGTGAAAACGGTTTTGCTGTTGAAGTTACTTACGAGCCGTTTACAGGATACGAAAATCTGGATGCAGAACTGGAGACAATTTTGACAGATATTGCTTCATCTATGACAGAGATTCCAAGTGATGCAGAGATCAATCAGATTGTATTTGAGGAAGTACTCAAGCTTGTCCAGCAGATGGTGGAGGCGCCCGCTTACGGGGAGGCAGAGACTCTCACAATCCATGTGGATAAAGGTTCTGACAATGTATACAGCATCAACGAGGATGACCTTGTCAATCTGGATCTCGCTATGTATGCCGGCTAGTGACACAGAATGTTTTCCGGTTTCGGATGTGCATATCGCCCATCAGGACGGGCAGAGTGCACACATTCGAACGGGTGAAGCAGAAATTAAGTGTTGCAATGAGTTTTTTTTGATGATATAATTCTATCTGGTCTTTGTTGAGAGACCAGATAAGCCGCTGTGGCGGAACTGGCAGACGCATACGACTCAAAATCCAATGCGCTCGGCTGATAGGTAACTTTTAAATCCCTTGATTTTTCAAGGCTTGTAACAACTTAATGACTTGCTTCGTTTTCAATATCCCTCCTGCATATCCCTCCAAAATCGGAAAGGATATACAAGGAATAAGGGATTTGAAATATAAGCCGCTGTGGTGGAATTGGCAGACACACCTGACTCAAAATCAGACGGAGAATATCCGTGCCGGTTCGAGTCCGGCCAGCGGCACCA
>CAJFQC010000028.1 GCA_904418845.1 uncultured Ruminococcus sp.
CTCCTTTCTTTTGTTTTATTATAATATAATTATAATATTATTGTATTCTCATTGCTACAAAATCATCCGAAAATCCATGCTCATTTTTCTTTTTTATTGCGGAAAATACGCGTAAAATTAAGGAAATCCCCTTACTTGCCAAAATTGGTAAGTTGCTGTTTTATCCCTGCCCTCAATAAAAAAGAAAAATGAGACACCCAAATCAGGCAATAAGAATATGTAGCTCTACCATCCACACAGTTCGCAAACCCCGTTTATAAATTCGGTCAAAAAAATTACTTGCCAAAATTGGCAAGTAACCTTTTACGCCATCATCCTCTGATATCCTCAATAAAAACTGTCGATATGTTTTTACCTAAGATGATCAGAGGAGGGGGCTGGGAATGTTAAAAAGCGGTGGTGTTGTCCTCTTTCTCTCCACCATGTTTTCCTTTTATTCCTGCACTCCGTCATAAACTTTTAATAAATTGGTCACATCCATCCACCCGCTGTTCCTTAGTAGCCATCTGTTAAAATCTTCCTCAATTTTTTCATCTGGAACATCGTCTGAATATTCCTTTAATTCCGATTTATTACCTGCAAAAAAATTAACTGTTTTCATTTATCACTTTCTCCCCTTATCCCTGGGGGCTGGAATATAAAAATCACGGCGGCGGACTGAACCGCCCACGCCTAAAGCGTCACCGGGTGAAATTATTCTTTTTGCTTTTTCTCCTTTCTACCTCCTGCCGTGTGGCTTTTTGAAATGTTCTTCAAGCCAAAAGAACATGAACCAAGCTTCAACACTCAAAATACATACACAGATACTTTCCATTATCCATCGGCCAGTAATAATGTCCGTAAAAATCATCCCCCAAATATCCGGTTGTCTGGTCGCACCACTCTCCGTCTAATTGTTCTTCGCCTGACGGATTATCCTGTATTTTCATTGTGTTATAGACACAATACTCTATATCCAAATTTTCATTCATCCAATCTTTTATCTCTTCATCGAGCTTTAATTTCTGCTCAATTTTTCCTCTGACTTCTTTAGGTATCGTCATTACTCTTCTCCTTTCCCCGGCTTGTATCCGACAGAAATTTTCATCCTGCCGGAACTGCTGTATTTCATATCCTGTGCCATTACTCTACCGCCTCCAGAATCTGAGCCTTACTGCATCTGATCTTTCCGTCCGTATTGTACGGTACGACCACACCCAGCAGCCATTCCCACCGGATCAGGAGTTTATACGGCTGATTACATCCTTCTCGTCTTACCCATTCAAGCGGCACGACATTGATTCCACATCCACGTTCTGTTGTCCTGTCGCAATTCACGGTTTCCTTGATGATTGATCCAGGTTCGATTTTCCATGTCTCTGGTGCGGTGTAATTTTCTCCGAACGACTTGTATACTATGTATCCCTCATCTGTGCGCTCGAAGTGAGCCTCCATGAAGTTAATTGCGTCGAGTAATCCATGTGATCCGCTCAGGTTGGCGCGTCTCAGGTCGGCATCACTCAGGTCGGCACCTCCCAGGTCGGCACCTCTCAGGTTGGCATCACTCAGGTTGGCGCGTCTCAGGTCGGCATCACTCAGGTCGGCACCTCTCAGGTTGGCATAGCTCAGGTTGGCGCGTCTCAGGTCGGCATCACTCAGGTCGGCATAGCTCAGGTTGGCGCGTCTCAGGTCGGCACCTCTCAGGTACTCTGTCGCTTTCGCTTTGCTCTCTTTCAGCAATTCAAGAAATTTCTCTCTGTCGAATGGCTCAAGATGCCCGATTTTCTCGAAGTATTTCTCGTTAACCAAATGCTTTCCACTGTATCCGAATTTGTGTTCAAGCACTTTTACTACAATCATTTCTCCGTCAACACTCTTGACAACCGCTTTCGTCATGTTATCGTTTGTAATGTCGTACAGTCCATTTGACTCCGGTAAGCCTTTTACCAAATCTCCTACTTCAAATTTGCTCATTGATTTGTACCTCCATTAACTTTCTTTCCAAATCGCCCAATTCCTTGTACGTCGTCGGTGCTCCTCCATACTCCTGCATCATCGACTCAAATTTCCTACGCTTCTTTTTCTGTCTACGATTCATCTCCGCTCTCCTTTCTTTTGTTTTATTATAATATAATTATAATATTATTGTATTCTCATTGCTACAAAATCATCCGAAAATCCATGCTCATTTTTCTTTTTTTCTTTTTTATTGGGGAAAATACGCGTAAAATCAAGGAAGACCCTTTCCTTGCCAATTTTGGCAAGTTGCTGTTTTATATGATAGTGTTATCCCCGCCGTCAATAAAAAAGAAAAATGAAACACTCAAATCAGGCAACAAGAATCTGTAACTCTACCATCCACACAGCCCGCCAAAAATGTGCGTAAAATCGGACACCCCCTTACTTGCCAAAATTGGCAAGTAGCAAATTAAGCAGCTCCTTTCATAAGAAATTACTACGTTCCGAAATTCGGTATGTTTGATTTATGCCGGCAGAAAAATTTACTGCCGGCACATGAAAGGAAAACATATCTGCATATCTTTCGATATGCAATCCGCCTTATGCTTTTGCAGCCACGGCGGGCAGATGATATCTGCACCCGTAAGGCGGTATATGAAAATAGCCCTAACCCACATTGTTTCAGCTTCACTTCTGCAAATTCTTCAGATGCTCGATGATCTGTGTCCTGTTAGCCGAACAATCATGCAGATAGTGATATCCCGGATTTAAAAGATAATATTCCTGCATCTTAACAGTTCTCCTGTTCCAGTCAAGATAGGTTTCATACTCACAGACTACAATGCAGCTCTCATCCGAAAGATTGAATCTGTAATATTTTTCTGATGCTTCTGGAACTTCAAACCAGATTGTCCACTCGTGGAAAGAATCCAAAAAAGCTTTCCTCTCTTCCACGTTTTTCATTGGCGGCAGTTCCCCGTCACGGATTTCAAGTTTTACTTCCTTTTTCTCTTCCAGCTCTGCCTTTGGAATCGTTTCTTTTGAAACTGTTAAAGATTCTTTCACACTGATATCTTCTTCACTCTTTTTGAAATCTTTAATGTCCTTATGAGTGATAATCCCCTGTTCAATCAGACTATCCTGTGTCTTTGTTGGCAAACTTGACATTGCCACCGCAGCGCTCTTCTTCATCTCGCCGGATTCAAACTTTTTCATTCCGGCTTCACCGAGGTTTGCGGAAATCGTAAGGTACTCTCCTACTGTCGTTTTGTTCATATTCAAGAGCTTTGCAAGTCTTTCCACCATGCGCCCTGATCCTGCCTGTGGAAATTCTTCCGGATAGTTTTCAAGGAGATATTTCATGCGCTCCAGCTCGTGCATTTTTTCATACTCTGTTTTTTCATGATACCCATTACTGGAATACACCTGAAACTCTGCCCTTACCTCTGATAAATTCTTAATCACGCAGGGTACAAGTGCGAACTCTTCCCGCCCCCGCTCTTCTACCAGCAGCTTACAGGCGCGGCGGCGTTTATGTCCGGCAATGATGGTGTACTCATCCGTATCAGTTTTCTTTACCAAAAGATCCTGAAGGACTTCCCCATCCGCTTCGATCAGATCCGCAAGTGCCTCGATCTCTTCCTTGTTCCTTTCGTTGCAATATTGAGCATCATTGTCATGCAGCTTCGTGTAGTGTATCCACTTTGTGATCCGCTTTGGATGCTGTTCTGCCTTTTTCGTTTCGCTTTTAAAAATATCATCAATCCGTGCCACGCTTTACACCCCCAATAACTCATTTGCAAGATCTATAAAATCCTGGGCAACAATGCTCCTGCTCCTGTGCTTCAACACGGGCTTATAGTGTTCGAGGGCATTTTCAACGACCGCTCCCCGGCTGATACAGGTATCCAGAAATGGCAACGAGTGTTTCCCGACCATATCCGCATAGATGTTTTTCTGCGACTTCTTATTAACGACTTTGTTCGCGAAAATGCACCACTTAAAGCCGTATGCATGTGAGAGCTGGTGCAGCTCGTCCTCGAGTAGTAAGAGGTTGTCCCGGCAGAACTTATCAAGCAACACCGGAGTCACAAGCACATCCCCTGCCTGTAGCGCATTAACTGTCAGTGTCTCAATCGCAGGGCGTGTGTCGATCAAACACACGTCATATTTATCTTTCACAAGCTGCAGGGATTCTGAAAGTACCATCTTACCGACGGCATCCGCTTCTTTCAGCTCCGTGCTTCCTTTGATGATGTCAATGTTGTCGTACTTTGTCCGGCAGATGATGTTTTCTATCCGCTCCGGATGCCGGAATACATCCCGCAATGTTTTCCCGTTCGGATTGGCTTTCGTAAAAAACGGGGTTAAATTTGTCTGCGGATCTGCGTCTATCAAAAGTACCTTTTTCCCGAATGTAGCCATGCTGTACCCCAAATTGACTGCGCTCGTTGTTTTTCCAACGCCGCCCTTTAAGTTCACGATTACATATGTTCTCATTTTGTTCTCCTTTCATCCGTACCAAAATCCGGCACGCAACCCCTATGTCCTTAAACTCTTTCTTTTGTTTTTCTGCTGTATATTTTTTTTAACACAGAGGTGATTATATGTATTGTTTTAAAAAGAAAGCCCGTCAGTCCATTATTCAATGTTGCAATATCCGCCATAATGCCCGAATAGGCTTTCTCCCTATCAAGCCGATAGGTCAGCTCACATATCTGAATCTAGTTAAATGGAAGCTCATCATCAATACCATCCGGGATATTCATAAAACCGTCACTTCCCGGCATCATCTCCGGTGTTTCTCCTTTAGAAGCTTCCCTCTCGGATCTGCTCTCCGCAAACTCCTGCTCTTCTACGATCACTTCTGTTGTATATACCTTGATCCCATCTTTATTCGTATAGCTGCCTGTCTGGATACGGCCGGAAACCGAAATCCGCATCCCCTGACAAAAATATTTCTCTGCGAACTCTGCGGAACGTCCGAATACCACACACGGAATGAAATCCGCAGTCGCTTCATTCTCCCTTTTAAATCTGCGGTCAACGGCAATCGTGTATCTTGCAACCGCCGTACCATTCTCTCCCCTCCCGTATCTAAGTTCAGGATCTCTGGTTAATCTTCCAACTAAAATTGCTTTATTCATTTTATTCCTTTCTCCCCGTCAAGCCGATGGGACAGCTACTACCCATTCACTACATGCTCCACATCTTCTGACAGCAGTTCGCCGAACCCCAATCTGGCAATTTCCATTCTCAATCTGCTGGGCTTCACCTCATCCAGAATCTCTCGGAGATATTCGGTAATATCTATTTCCATCAATTTCAGTTCCGCCAAGGTCTTGATTCTGCTGTCCAATTTCCCCGCCATCTCACGCCCCCTTTCTACTCTGTTTTCTATATTATTATTATAATATGAATATACTTATAAATCAGCATTTTGGCCCCTGAAACCCAGGAGCTTTTTCTTTTTTATTGAATCAGATAAGGCACATTGAAACACGTGATTTTTGCAGGTAAAAAGGGCTGGGGAAAGGAACTTGCTTTCAGGGCGCCATGCGCCGCCCATGTGCTTTTAGTTTGTGGGCATATTACGGAGTAATTATGAATTTAGAAAGAGGATGGGTTTATATTAAGAATAAAAATAAATTTGCTCGCCTTAAAGACGCCCCATGAACCCTCTGTCCTACTGGCTTTTATGGATATACACACTGTCTGAAAATAGAATCACTTTCTGCAAAACGACCTCGAAAATTGAAAAGAAGATTTTCGCCTGTGCCCGGAATTTGAAACCCTCCTCAAAAAATACCGCGAAATTTGAAAAAATATCCTGTTGCTTGCAATAAGAAAAAAGACGCGCCGGAAATTTTCATTTTCCCGGTACGTCTTCCGCCTTTTTCGCTGCTTTTCTCTGTTTCTCCGCAGCCACCTTAAAGCTGCGCCCTCACGAACCCAGCTTTTTTCTGCCTATGCAATTGCTATTCCCGCTGTCGCTTCATTCAGTAACTTCGTAAAAAGCGACGCCTTTACTCTCCTCTTCCACTTTTTGGGATTCAGGACCGATACATTGATTACTTCTATCATGTCCCCAACCATTCCGCTTATATTTATAAAATACCTGAGAATGTCCTTTTCCCTATACTCAAGCACTTTTAGTATCCCTGCTTTTTCCTTTGGATCAGGATCTTTGATCCGGTTTCTACGCAGCGCGGCGGACAGAACCTGTTCCATCGCTACGGCTTTTTCGGTTCTGCTCGTCAGCGCGCGCTTTCCAAAGGCTTTGCGCAAAGTGATGAAGTACATCCCGTCTTTTAGCCCGATTGAGAAATACAGTTTCAGCATCTTCAGGTATTTCTGCAGTGTCCGTTCTGTGACCTGAAGGAGCTGCACGTACTTCCTGATAAAGTTTTCCCGGCGTATTCGATAGGACTGTACCCCGTTCGGAGCTCCTGCCATCTGAATGTTTAGAAGATCCATTGCAAGAAGTTTCTGCTTTGGCTTTAATCCTTTAAAATTCCTGTCCCGGAAAAGGGCAGCCGACGTACTTAAATACTTGACACGCCCCTCTTCATAGTCTGCCGCTGTATAGGCAGTAAAATCATTCCCTATGATCGAAATATCGTAATCATTATGTACTCCTACTGTGGCTATGATCCCCTTCCGTTCCAATGAGGCTTTACAGTCATAAAAGGCTTGCGCAGACATTCCCGCTTCTCCCATCATCTGCTTATAATGGACGCCCTCTACCCAGCCTCTCTGGTTCTGATAAAAGGACAGTACGATCAGGAAATCAATCTCGTTGCCTGTAAGCTTTTTGTCAAACCATGATTTAAACACATCCAATTTGATTCTCTGCATTGTACTGTCCTCCTTTCTATTATGTGAATTCGAAAAAATATTTTGATAATATCATTAAAATCTGCCTGTCCAAAGCCAAATTATCTGTCTATTCTGATAGCTATACGTATAACTCATCTATAAGAGGATTTATCCCCCTATCCCTATTGACATTTCCGGCTCCTGCCGGATGTCCTGTTCCATGCTGAACTGCTGTTTTTGCAGCTCATCAAGAAACGTATCACTACCCGGCGTTTTTGTGGCGGTATCAGCTACAGATGCAACCACAACCAGCCCTGCCAGATCGCTGATATCCAGATCATTGTCCTTGATGTATTGCTCCAGTTCCATCCTGTCCAGCTCTGTCAGGTCGTGTTCTTCGTATGTACGATCCTGCATAAATCCCGTAGCGACATAGTACCGTTCCCCATCTATTGAAACCGCCTCTTCAGTTTCCCTGCCCTTGTAATGCACAATCGCCATCAGGCAGCCATCATCCACTTTATAGCCCTTGATCCTGGCTTCCGGGCCCTGTTCTTCTGCAGATAAAGCCGCTGCTTGCCGCACCTCTGTTTGTCCTGCCTGAAGCTGCGCTTTCCGTTGGAGCTCTGCATAGGAGACTTCCTCGTACATGCTAGGGATAAGTTCCCGTACCTCTTCCGGTGTCCGGAAGAGGACGTTCCTCTTAATGTCCATCGGTACGATTTTCCCGTCTTTCACCTCGACGAGCCTGTACTGTTCTTTTCCGTCCCTCTGGCGGAATCCCCGCTCCTGTACGTGCTGTGTGCTCTGGACTGCACAATAATGGATTGCAGGCAGCACAGACGGCTTGAGAAACGGTATGTCGTTTAAGGGCTGGAATCTGGACGCTTTCTCTACGAGGTCTGCGTTCCAATCCTTTGCTGATGGCACATGGTATGTAATCTGTTCTTCTCTCATGTCAAGCCCTGACTGTCCATCCAGCAGCTTGTCATGGATACCCTTCATATTCGTTACGCCTGTCAAATCATGGTCTAGGGCAAGCAGAACCTCTTCTTTGGGGTTCTCTGCAAGATGTAAATGTATGGCGCTTTGCTTTGCCGCCCCACTCAGCGCCAGATAATCATATGCTTTATAATCCGTCCCCTGTGCATGCAGGATGGACATAATGCTCATGGCGTCGATCACGCTCTCCGTGACGACCAGCTTGCCGGCATTGTTATCAATATAAAAGCCTTTGCTGTAATCGCTTCCCGGAACGTCACCCAAAAACTTCACATCTGACAACGTCCCCCGGAAGTTCGCAAATACAGGCTGCCCGGCCTTATCGTAAGAAACAAAAACGCAGTTCCCTTTCACATCCTGATACAGCATCTTCCGGTTGACAAAATCCTGCACGACGTCCTGATCAATGTAGCGGGTCTGCGTCAGATAAGCGTAGGCACGGTGCATATTCTTTGCCCGCTCTGGAAGCGCTTCGCTCAATGCTTTCTTTGGCGTCTCCACAGAAGCCGCCCGGCGCCGCGCCGGACGTGCCGCGTCCATCCCCTGCGCACCTGATCCTATCATGGGGGACAACTCGCTAAGCGCTGCGTGCAGATCGTCCCCATGCACAAACGCCATTGCAAAGTCAATGACCGAGCCTTGCGTCGTATGGCCAATCCCACTGTTGCGCCAGAAACAGTTCTTATCCGGATCAATTCTGACAGAATCATGATCCTGCATTGTGTAATACCGCCCGACACGCCTGAGTTGGTATCCGTGCATGGACGCATAATCAAGAATGCTGATATTTTCCTTAATTCTGTCATAGATCGATTCCCTCTCCATCTGCATCATTTCTCCTGCGCGGCGCTGCATACCCCGCTGCATAGGTTGTGTGTCCAATTCCTTTCCGACATATTCCATGATAGAAGGAATTTCTTTTTTAAAAGCTGCGAACACATTTGAAAGAATCTGCCCGAAGCTGTCTAATCCATTATTTTCCTGATACAGCTTCTCATATGCCCGGTAATTATCTGCAAGATGCCTTTGCCTTGTTTCCGTAGGTTCGATCCCGAAGTGGCTCTCGATCATAATACCGAGAGCGTCGCCCTCGAGCTCTAACTGTACGCTGCTTTTCATATCCGCTTCCTGATGCTGGATCGCGTGTCCGAGCTCGTGTGACAGCGTAGAGAGGCGCTGTGTATCCTCGAGCAGCTTATTCAGATATATCTCATGGTTATCCAGGCTGTATTCGCCGCGCAGGGCAATGGATGACATATCTTTAAGCGTTACCGGACATTGCAGCACATTCTGGGAATATGCGGACAGCCCCTTCACGATCGCGGCATGGAGCGCCGATTCATACCCCATCGTGAACAGGCGCGGGTACTGTTCCTTCGGGAAAGTAGTCTGCGAAATATCAAACACGTTTCCGATTCCATAGTGTGTGCTTGTGATGCCTTTGATCTCTCCGGCATAATACCGTGCCTTCTGCTCCTTTTCCGCACGTGACAGTGGTATCAGATCATCTCCGATCTGCAGCATGATTCTTGTCATCCGTACCCGTATTTTACAGCCCTTTTCCCCTTCCTTAACGGACGCTCCCATATCTTTCCATGCCTTGAAACTCTGCACATACGTGGCGTTCGGGTTCTGCGAATAAATCAGCATGTTGTTCCTTACGGAATACTGGTACATCCGGCTTCCAAACTTGAGGGCTTCCGCGATGGTTTCCGGATTTTCCTGCCATGACCGGGCAAGGTTCTCCACCATCTCTTTCATCTGGGATTCCAGAAGTTGCTGCTCTTCCCGCCAACCCTGCCTTTGTTCTTCTGTCGGGTTTTTGATGTATGCCATATTCTCACCCCGCTTAATCCTGCTTATTGCCGTAAATCCGCCTGATTTCTTTTTGTTCCTCCCCGTCAAGTTCTTCGATCGGTGTCACGGCGTCTTCTGTAACCACTGTTCCAATAGGGGCAATCGCCTCCTCACATTCGATGTAATAGAGTTCTGCGATTTCATTCTTGGCGATCACTTTCCCGTTGTAATACCCAACTGCCAGATAATTCCAGCGCTCCTGTTCAAAATTTTTCGGTTCCACAATTACACGCATTTTTTCTTCCTCCTTTTCCTGTTCCGAAATTCGGTACGTTTTACAATCCTGTCATGCTCCTGATCTCATCCACGATTGCTGCGAGCACAAATAAAAATTCCTCCCTCACATCCGGATACAGCAAAGTGATCAGCCCGACTGCCGCCAGTACGAACACGGTGACCGTTGCTGCTATGCGGATGATCCGGGCAGCACACCGGATCAGGAACTTGACCATATTGCTTTTCTCTACGACAACTGTATCCGGATTGCTGATGTCATGCTTGGCATGCAGCCTCTTCTGTTCCTGTTCCTGTCGGATTGACTTTTTTGCTTCCCGCACAAAGCCTTCTTTAAACTTCGCCACTTTCCATCACTTCCTTTTCTTCCAGAAAAATCCCTTTTTCTTTTTTACCGTCTCCTCCCCCTGCGCCTGCACGGGCAGCATTTTGTCAAACTCCAGATTGTGTACGTACTCGAACTGATCCGGCACGTAAACGGTAAAGTACGTAATGTCCGCTTTTTCTTCCATGTACTCGAGTAAGTCCGGACGTTCTTTTTCTGAAATAAAGTTAAAAAGATACTCGACATCACTGTAATACTCATTCCGCAATACATCCTGCGTGTACTTCATTTCTGTCGCCTTGCTTCCGGCTACAAAAATCCGAATGTCTTTTTCTAAAAAGGACGTCTTGTTAAATCCCCGGTCAGAATAGGCCCCGTAATCAAACACAAAATAGTCGTAATCCATTGAGAAAATCTCTTGCAGATTCTCCTGCTTATAGTACATATCGACGTTTTGATATGTAACGCAGCCAATGGTTTCATCGTGATCGGATATAAAGAACTTTCCGTGTTGCTGCACGAAGCCTGTCTCGTTAACCTCGATATAACACGCCTTATACCCTTTAAATTGCAGATATTTAACTAGCTGTACCGCCGCCGTCGTAGTCCCGATTCTCCGGCATACCCCGGTCACGCCAATCTTCTTGCCCAGGTATGCCTTAGAAGGAATCATGGCTTCATCTTCCTTGTCCTCATCTGCCGCCGGATCAAGATAATATCCATTCAGGCAGCGTTCAAATTCTTCCCTTGCTCCGGCTTGATCTGCAGAAAAGATATAAAATCGGATACCTCTTCTTTCCAGCTCTTCAATAATGCGGCTGTGTCTGTTGTATCCCGGCGCAAAGATAATCACGTCACAGTTCTTCGCACGCTTTAAGCTCTCAACCTTTATTGCAATTTCTTCCGCAGTATCGACATACTGTTCGACATCAATTACCAGATACCGCATCTGCCGCTCCAAGATTGCCGTAAGCTGCAATTCTATGGATGGGCTGCTCCCAACATATGAGATGTCCATCTGTTTCATTTTTGCTGTTTCCCGGAGGAAAAATGCACGATCCTCCGGTCCGACGAATAGTATCATCCTTAACTCCTTTCTTTCGTTTATGACCCTGCTTTTAACTCTTCTATCTGTTGCGCAATGTTACCCGACCGTTGCTCCAGTTGTCCGATCTCTCCCCGAAGATTCTCAATCTCCGTATTATTAGATTCAATCCGGCTTTCTGCTCTTGATACGGTATCTCCGGCTTCCTGTGCTTCCTCTTCGGTCGGATATTTCGCCGATTTCAGATCAGATATCCTTTTCTGCAGGCTCTCGTTTTCCTCTTCCAGAGATGCGATTTCCTCTTCACGTTCCGAAATCCGGTACGTATCATATTCCATCTGCCCTTCCAATCGGTATACTTCACATCTCACTGTATCTCTTCCTGGCAAATCGTCGTCGGCACGTACAACGTCATCGATATTGGTATACAGTCTTATCATGCTGTCTTGATCTTCGCCCCACACACGTAGGGAGACTTCTTTCCATTTATCCGGGAGATCCTCAATGTAAAATACGATATGGTCTGCCTGTTCAATCACCGCTGTCACCTTCAGCTCTCCGGCTGAACGTTCTACCGCTTCAAAAGACAGCTTTTGGTCGATAAGGCTCTTCGATTCCAGCTCGAGCGCGATCTGCATAGCCTTTTCCCGTTCTGAATATTCCCACCTGGTAACATAGATTTGCTGTTCTTCCAGTATTTGAACCTCATATAGCTTTGTCGGTTCTACATATTCATTTGATGATGGCATCCAAATCTGTGAACTGAAGAAGAAAAGATAGCCGCCCACCAAAATAGCAAGCAGTATCCAGCTCCCCGCGCTTTTCTTCCCGTTTAATTTTTCTCGGAAAATTTGTAAAAACTCCATAGTTTCATCTCCTCATCATAAATACATTGCACCGTACAGTCCATGCTTGCTGTCACGTCAAAAGTGATCTCCACCTTATGCGTAGCATAATCAAGTGTCACAAGCCCGTCCCATTCCGCATTTCTCATATCTGATATCTCATATTCAGACAAGAGATAGAGCTGCATCTGCTCTGCCATGTTTCCGGTATCATTGTCAATCTTCTCCAGCACTTCCTGCGGCAACCCGAAATCCCCCATATCATAGTTCAGCTCTTTTCCCAGCGCCACGCTGTCGCCGTCCCACTCCGGTTCTATATCCTCCTGTTGGATCTCATACTCTTCTTTCTTTACCGGAGAATCCGCTCCTGCCCCCGCATCCGCGCCGCCAGCCCGGTAAAAGAAGAAAAATGCCGCCAGCCCGAGTGCAAGGGCGATCAGTACCGCTCCAAATATCTTCCCGTGCCTGTCCAGAAACTTATCCATATTTTTTACTCTCCTATCTCGGTGTAAAGATAATCATATCCTGTGTCCTGCTTTTGATATAGCTTAGGGATTCCCCATTGCTGCTCCCCCCGATCTGCGTCCATGTGCAGCTCCGGTGCCCGGGATCAGCAAGATACGCTGTGTTCCCCTCATATCCGATAATTAAAAACCAGTGCCCGCCGGATGTAAAAGGAGCGTTTCCGCTTCCCACCACCATAACCGCTCCGCCTTTATCGAGCGCTTCATATGCACTCTGCCAGTCCAGCTTATGTACGGCGGTGCAGCCAAACTCCGGATTGGAGTTGGTGGCATTCACACATCCGTCACGCGACAGCCAGCCATTGGATAATGCCCCGTTCCCATTGCCGAGTGCAAAGACAGTTGCCGGGGTGATTGACGTATCCCCTTTGTAGGTTGCCCATACCATTGCAAGGGACGCGGCAGCACAACCGCTGTTTGCAATTGTGTCTCCTCTGACATACCTTAGGGAGCCCCATTTCGGGTCTGCCTGATTATAATAGACAAAGGTTCCATTAAACTGTCCTGAGCCGCCTCCGGTGGCATATTGCGCCCGGTAAGAGGCCTCCGTCATATCATCCAGCCGCTTTAGCTGATACGTTTCCATAAATCCATTCAGTGTATGGTACTGATTCTCGCACCACGGGGATCTGCTTAATGCCTCAAGCTGGGCTTGTGAGCCGCGCCTGTTTATTGCTGTATCCGCAACCTCTGTGTATGCGCTCGAAGCCAGGAGCAGGCGCGCCCGGTCTTTCAACCCCTGCGAGTAGCTGTCATATTTCCTGTATGTCCCTGTCCCCCCTCTCGTTCCGCCCCATGTCACTTCGCCGTTCCACTCGCTGATCCCGCCGCTTGCTTTTAACCCGAAGAGGTTATAATCGACTGAAGCCGTTGCGTACAGGCTTGTCCCATCCCACGTACCACCGACCTCCTGCTGTGCCTGTGCGATCGTGACTGACGCATAGATCCCGTACTGATCCTGCAATTTCAGGGATGTCAGGATAATTTCCGGCGTCACCCAAGGGGGCAGGCTGTCCATGAGCCCCACTCCCTCGCTGCCATTTTCTGACTGTGCAATGATTCCGACCGCAGTCTGCACGGCTGACGTCAGCATAGCGGCAATCAGGATAAGGATGAGAAAGCCGGGGAGGAAAACAGTAATGAGAGCTTTCTTTGCCGCCGCCATTTACGCGCCCCCTTTGAAAAGAGCCTCGTCGTCCCTGGAGAGATACACCTTAAAATCAACCGTCCTGTCTCCAGATATGATCATGGTATTCTGCCCACGCACATACTGGGGTATCCTGTCACGCTGCCTTGGCGTAAGGGCATTCCCAAACACCCGGTCAATCACCGGGATGGCGTTTCTGTCCTGCCGGAAAATGAACTTATATTGTGTCAGCTCAAAAATCGTTTTTAGCTTTTCAATGCCTGTATCGGTACTTCCTTCCGGTGTATAATCGCGGATTGACTGGCTCGCCATCCAGATATTGGAAAAGTATTTAGGGCCTTCCCTCAGATAAATGTTAAGAAGATCCAAAGCATATAGCTTCTTGGCATTTACAGTACGGTGGCTTTCATCGATATACATGGTCGTATGCGCCACTTCCTCAAGGCTGATTTTCCCATTCTCCCATAAGGATTTCATGATGCCGCCATTCGTCACGGCATCATCCCAAGACAGCGACAGCAGATTGAACATCTCCAGGTCAAAAATCCGTTCATCCAGTTCCTTTAGTCCGGAAAGGTTGTAGGACAATGCCTTCACATCCTTCATGTTATCCACGGACGTATGCCCGTTAAAGATTTCCCCGTATGTATGCACCACTGTCCGGAGATTGCTCCTTATGCTGTCAAGATTCATCAGTTTCCGTTCAATCAGGAGTCTTTCATTCTCGAGGTAGGAGCCCTTGACAATCTCCTCAATTTTGCCTTCGATATGTTTCAACAGATCCGCAAACGTCGGATAGTCTTTCGCCGGAAGCCCTGTTATCTGATCCCCTTTACCGGGCTGGAGCTTCCATTTCGCATACAGTTCTTCCGCTGCTTCAACAAAATCATTCAGTTCCTTCGTATCCGCTTCAGGAGCTAAAAACTGGTAGGAAACCCTTAGCTTCGTCAGATGCCTCGCATAGTTGGAATGTTCATTATCGCCGGAACGGAATATCTCAAGGAGATTGATGATATACCCGGACATATCCAGTGTCCGCCCGCCCAGCGCATGGATCAGATCCGTAAACTCCCCCACCACGTCAAAGACCCTGACATAATCCCCCCGCAGCGCCCGTGATTTGATCCGCAGTTTCAAAAGCGTCGATTTCCCGAACCTCTGGTTCCCTACTACGATAGCAGATGCGTTGACCCGGCTCTCGTTAAGCAGCCATTCGTCAAACAGGACGTTGCCGCCGCATCCTGTTTCCCCTAAGAAATCCCCGGTCGCGTCTTCCAGCGAACTATAATGGAAGGCGTTTCCCGCGGCAAGGAGCGTGGATTTCATGGGAAATCCGGGAAGCGCATGCGGGGCTTTCCCCTGTTCCGTAAATCCCTGATACACACTCTTCCACTCCTGTTCTGTCTCGTTTACGAACACGCCAGCTCGGTAATTGCCCGCCTCTAGTGATTTAATGACCTTCGCCACCTGTTCGTCCAGCTCCCTTTTGGTTTTCACAGCGATAAAGATCCGGATGGATATGTTTTTCATCACTTCCCCCAATGAACTGATCTCAGCGAAAAGCTGCTTCATCTCATCTTCCCGTGCCTGCGCGTCATAATATGCCCTGTAATCTTTTGCAAACCGTTTCCGCGACCCCTGCTCGTCAATTGCTTTATTCAGGTTCCTTTTCACCTCCACTTGATCCATCGTCCCGATGCTGACCGTCGTGATCGAGTTCGGGAAATTACAAAGATCAGTAAGCCAGAAATCATCCAGCGCGTCCGGAAAGGTGAAGATATGCACACACGCTTCGTACCCTGTCCCGGTACGCGAATATGTCTCATAATGCTTCAGGTTCCCGATGGGGGCGATCTTCTCAAGCAGCCCCTCATCATACATCAGTGTATTTTCTTTTTTACGGTGTCTTTTCATGTGTTCCCTCTTCTTCCAATGTCAAAATATTTGCGAGTTCTTATTTGCAATTTTAAAAAGTATCTGCTGTTTTTTCTCTTCCGAGAGTTCTTCAAGCAGTTCGGTTCCCCCGGCAGCCCCGCTTGCCTCACTCCCCAGATAGCGGATTCCCATCGTACTCTCAAGTGTTTTACGCGAGGAACTGATTTCCTCTTCCGTTTCGTAAAAAACCTGCAGATAAAATTCTTTTTTGACCGTATGACGTTCCCTGTACTCTAATTCGGACAATTTCCTCTGGATCATCTGATCAAACAATGGATTTTCGTTCCGTTCGTGCAGCTTCCGCCAATAGTCCTGTTGTTTTCCCGTGTCACACGGGAATTTCATACTGATGATTTCTGCATCCAACCCATAGGTCTTATAAAACTTCGCCCATATAAAGCAGTCCATTTCTATATCGTCCGGATCTCCATTTACAAGATCCTTGGGAACGATAAGGTAAATATCCATATAGCTGCCGTCCTGCCTCTGCATGCATCCCAGCTTTTTGTCATATTTTGCGACCGGGATATTTTCTCTTATATCCTTGATCCTGTTCTTGTTCATCACTCTGCTCCTTTTTCTTTCTGATCAGATAGTAAACAGCATTTGTCTGTGTCAGACACAGAACAATGCTCTGATACTGACGCCGTTTAGGATTCGTGGGACTTGGCAGTACAAGAATCACACCCATGATAACCGTGAATATGACGTATGGTATCTGCAGGGAATCATAAACCAACCCCTGCAGGTTCCACCCTGCGATTACCCATAGGAAGAGAAATACTAGATCCTGAAAATACAGCGTCCAGACAACTTGGATGTCTGATTTTATTTCTTTTGTCACAAGATATTTCATCCCCGCTTACTTCTCCTTTCCGCCTTTGTTCCGTCCATTCTTTCCTGAAGTTCCTCTTCCCGCCGTGTTCATGCCTGCATCTCTGCCTGCCGTTCTTGGCGCGGAGCCTGAAGATGTTTGTGATGACGGTTTCGGCTGCGCCGGAGCGGACGGTTTTGTCGGCTCCTGCATCGACGGTTTCGGCTGCGCCGGAGTGGACGGTTTTGTCGGCTCCTGCATCGACGGTTTTGGCCGCGCCGGAGTGGACGGTTTTGCCGGTTCCTGCATCGGCGGTTTCGGCTGCGTATGTAGCGATGATTTCTGTTGCATCCGGTCCGGCGATTGCGGCTTATCTGCCCATCGCTCGAACATGCCTTTCTCATCTCCGCGCCCATTGTATCTGATATCCGGATTCTCTCCCTGTCCGTCATTCATCTGGTTATTCCCGTCATTCCTGCCGATATCATCATCCATCTGCCGGAAGTTGTCATCCGTCCCCGCGCCCATGCCGCCGTCCAGATTACTGTCAGTTTCGGATCTCTCCTGCATGGTTTCCATGCTGCTGTCCATACTGTTGGAGCTGTCCTCCGTATGTACGTCCGTCTGGTTCATACCAGACTCTGTGCCAGACGCACCCGCAGCATCTTCTGTATCTGAAGGAGCTGCCGCCCCGGGCGCCGCTCCCCTGTCTGTTCCTGTATCCGCTCCCGCACCCGTTCCCGTCTGGTTGGCGTTATCCATTCCATCCATGCTGCTTGCCGCCTGATTCGCGCCCGCGATTGCGCCGCCTGTCTGTTTCATGGCTTCCATCGCCTTAGACTGACGCTTCAGATGTCCCATCTGCCGCGCCTGCTGGATTCCCATAGCAGCGCTGCGCGCCATGTGCATCCCGGCAATCAGCTTGCCTGTCATAGAGGACAGTCCCGCATCCACTCCCGTGATACGTTCCATGATGTTTGCTCCATCAATCGCGCAGTATGCAGCGAACAGCATGATGATACCTCTCGCTATCCCGTTATCCCGGATCTGGTCTGTAATGTAATCGGCAACAAGGAAGTAGCATCTCAATGTGACCGCCGTAAAACAGAGGGCATAATAGCCATCCCGGATTCCTTCCAAGATCTTTACGATTTTCTTTTTACTGGAAAGGTCACCAGAAAACAGGTTCGCAAGAATCCGGCTGTTTAAGAGCTCCCACATGATCCTTACATTCTTGTATGACACTCCTAAAAATACGATGATCGCAGCGAGCGCAGCCAGGTAGTATGTGCCGTAATTGAACTTGTAACGGTAATAATATTCATTCATGAAATCCGTCCAGAGCAGCCCGCTATACACGTCGTCCAGTTCCCCTCCCGTCTGCCTGTACTCCAGCTTCTTCCCCAAGATATCCTTTGCCTGATCTGTGAGCCCTTCCTCATCATTTTTCAGGATCTCCGTGATATCAATCATATTCATGTCATTTTCCGTCAGATTCGGATACTGCGGCAATCCCTGGGAAGAATCCATTTGTGCCAGCCCGATTTGCTCGTCGATATAGATTAAGTCGTATAGGTTCTGATTTACGAGAGCATATCCGTCCATTACACCCTCATCCCCCACAACGGCGTCTTTAAACATCACCGCAAAGGAATTAAAGGTTGCGAACAGTTCATTAGACGCCGTGATGACGACCATGAAAATCAGTACGCTTACCAGAAGGTCATTCTGCTTGTTTTTCCCGATAATGTAAACGTACCCCAGTATCACCATTGAAAAGACCATGATTGCCTTGATGAGAGGGTTGTACTCCCGGAGGAACTCCTCAAGCACCGTCCATTCTGTGATATTTACCAGAGCAAATGTTTTATCGTACAGGAATCTGCAGAAATCCAGCAGCATATTCAGAAGCTCCACCAGCCACCAGCCGATTGTCCTGAAAATCGTCAGCACAAGATCATTCGGAATGAAATAATCCAGATTATTCGATAAAAAGTCGATAATTTGTTGTTCTGTCATAACTTGCCTTTCTTATCCCAAAGCACCCAGCAGGATCTCTTTCTGTGCCTCATCAATGTCCTGCGTGTTTACAAATCCCACATATTCTGCTATGGTTGTATCCCCTGTGATTCCGTATTCTTCTTCGTAATGCTCTCCAAAAACCTTGAGCATCATCTGATTTAAAACGTCATATTTCCCGGTATCCAGCAGAGTCTCTTTGCCCCCGCTTCGTTTTCTATGCTCCTGTCCTAGTTGTGCTGTAAGCGCCGGGTTAAGCTGCACTCCCATCATACGGAAGCTCTTCGTAACATCCCACGTTCTTTCTTCAAGATTGATATGCTTTCTGCTTTCCGCACATACGGCAAGCAAATCAACCTTATTTGGATTCGGGAACCGATCCTCCGGGGCAAATTCATAGAAGTACCAGAAATAGTGTCTGTTCTCCCGTGAATTAAAAATCGGCCGGGGCTTGATACTGTTCCCGTTTCTGTCACGCCGTTTTGACCTCCGGAAGATTGCATTTTCTCCCTCTTCAAGCTGCATCAGTTCGTTCGGCATCAGAAGCGGACGCTCTTTGATTGATTCTGTGAAGTGTTTATTCAAGGACAATTTCGCGCCGCCCCTCTGGATATCAATCACGGATTTATGCCCCAGATTCCCGGAAAAGAGCTTTGCGGTTTCATCCGAACTTGTCTGGAGGAAGAAATGGTTCCCGCAGTTCCCTTTGATTGTTTCGGCAATATCTTTTCCGTAAAGGTCGCTGAGCTGTTCATAGTTATGTAAGTACAAGTCGAATGATATGTTCTGCCCTAATCCCATGGTCGTCATGGTATCCATAAGGTCTACCGGGGGCATGTTGCCGCTCTCATCAAAGATGACCTTTACCTGCCTGTCGCACTTCCCTTTATGGTCGTCGCAGACCTTTCCCAGCGCATAGTACATCTGCCGGATAAACAGCGACGGGAGCTTGTGCAGGTATGTGTCGTAGCTGGGTGTTGCCAAAAATACCGCAACGGGCTTCTCCCCAAACCCGAGTGCTGCAAAATCAAGTGTGGATTCTGCAGTCATTTTTCCCACATTCTGTAACGTGAATGGTTCCAGATTCCGCAGCATTTCAGAGAAGATACTTGATTTTGTCTTAGACGGCGCCACTTCCGTATTCAGGTATTTCAATCGTGCCCTGTCGTTGGCAGGACGGCTTTCAAAGTAAACGTCCAGCAGCGTGCGGCTTCCGTCTTTATTTACAGGGCGGCTCACAAGCTGCCCGAAATTTACAATCATACTGTATATATTGATTGTTTTTTCATTATCATTACGGTACTGAAACGGATGAGCTTTCTTCTCATCCTCAGAAAGTCTCTTCCACTGTATGTACCGCTTCTGGTTTTCCTGACGGTCCGCCTCAAACGCATCCTCAATCGCAGCAAGCACCATTGCTGCAAAAAGTGCAGATGCCGACGAAGTAAAGAACACCATCTCACCCACTACTTCATCCACGTTAAAAAAGAAATGTGCCAGTGCGTTCGTCACCTGTTCCGCTGCATCATAATCTTTCTTTTTGTAGTATTGAACCGCCAGCCACACAATATTAAATCCCATGGACAGCAACGGGTTTGAAGCATTTAAAAGGTATACCTTATATCCTCTCCTCCTCAGTTCCGGGGCAAACGCCTTATACAGTTCTATCTTCGGGTCATTGATGGCTAACGACGGCTGATGTTCCGCGCGGGAATAAAGCTCAATGCTTGTTTTAACCAATCCCTCACCTTTTCCGGAACGGGTGATACCGATAATCATGTTGTTCACGACCATCTGGTCGATATAAAACCTCTCCCCTATCCGGGAAATCAGGATGCCCGGTTCTCCCGGATAAGGCGTATCGAGCATATCGACCGGCGTATACTGCTCTTTGATTTCCTCTTCCGTAGTGAAACGGTCTGTCCCCTGCTGTCCCACATTAAAGCCTTTCTCCGACCATGCAGACCGGATGCGGTAAAGCAGAGCCCCGTCTATAAGCACGCAGATAATCAGGAACCCGATGATTCCGCCAAACGTAACGCCAGCAAGGTTCGGAATGATGTTTCCAAGGGTAAATACATCCCCTGCATCTGCAGCCCCGATTAAGAGCTTCGGCATGGAAGAAACCACGTTACCCAAAAAGGTCACAGTAAGCAAAAGCAAGATATCTGCCCCAACGATCACTCCGATTACCGTATACTTATTTGATAAAAAATACTCCAACCTCATGACCCGCTGCTTGTCCTGCAGCGGATTGATCAGCTCTCTTTTGATCTTCTTTTTTAATGATCCCATATGCTTCTCCCACTCCGATCTCCTGCGTACCGAAATCCGGTACGCTTAAAATCCTGTATACCCAAGGCTCGATATAAGCGACTGTACGATATTAGAGCCAAGGTAAATAAGGATTGTCCCTGCCACAATGTGATAGATATGGCTTTTCGCCCAGTCTATGACCTGGCGGTGGCCGATTACCAGAGCGCACCCTACGATTACAACTGCGGCGATAATAACGGTTGCCGCCAGCGGTATTAACTGTGAATCTAAAAACGACTGAATTGACTGTCCTAATTTCTCCATTGTCTTTTCTCCTTCTCTAACAACTTATTGTTTTTTCTTTTTTGATAAAATGATTAAAATAATAATGATCAGCGCAGCCAGCACAAGAATCCCTGCCCCTGTAAGCAGGTACGGCAGGAAGGATGACGCCTCCATATAATTTGCCGTAGCCTTTACAGTCAGCTCCACATCCCCCTCTGTATCCGGCGTGGAATATACCGCATTGTATATCGTCTCTGTTTCCTCCTGCGTCGTGATCGTGCCGACGTAATTTGCCCGGTACATCTGGACATCCTGCCTGACCGTTGCGGCAGCATCCCGGTATACGACACCGTCTGCCGTATATGGCTCCCCGGTATAGTAGTAACCTGTAATCTCGCTCCCCTCGGCAGCTCCCGCCTGTGCAAGAAGTTGGTCTTCATATCCCGCCAGCGGCGGTGTCTGATCATTTCGGGCAATGTAATTCCCGTTCCATTCATAATATGCAGCATCATAATTGCTGAAAGTAATCGTCATTATGCTTTCAACGGACGACAGTCCCGCGGGAGTGATCCCTGTAAAGCTGCATGTTACTCTCTCCTGCCCTCCTGTTACTTCATTGGTGGCCGTCACTGTCTTTGTCGCCGGGACATCCGAAACTGTTACCTGGGTATCATAGTCGTCATATGCTGTCACTGTCTGCTCCGCCGCTCTGCGGATAACCTTTTCCTCTTTGTCTGTCTTTTCGAGGGTATAAGTGACGCCGTTTTCCTCATAGGTTTTCTTTGGTTCTTCCTTCAGCTCCACCTCCTTTTCCTTTTTATCGAGATACTCCGTTGATACGATCTCGTACCGGATTCCGGTACGTTCGTAAGTTTTGCCATCCTCTTTCAGTTCTACGGCAAATGCCTTTTCCGCCTGTTCTTTGTAGTCCTCTTCGTCGGATGCCGTTATCGTCAGCTCTTTTTGAAGATCTGCGCCCGCTGCGGATACCCGCAGCGGAGATATCATGGCACAGATCAGAAAAAAAGAAAATATCACCCCTTTCTTAGACCACTTATCCTTCATCTTGTTCACCACCTTCCACTGTCTTGGCCGTCCGCCTTTTTGACCACAGGACGGTGATGATAACAAGCGCCGCGCCTGCCAGCATCAGGAGCAATCCCTGGACGGCAGACGCCGCATCGTCCCCTGTTTTGACACTTGTCCTGCCATCCGGCAGTTCTGCGGACAGGCTGCCCACTTTGAATGTAACAGTCTGGTTCTTGTCAGTAATATCCTCATGAGATGCCGTCAGCTCGTCCCCATAATACAGATATTCGTAGATCACGACAGACGTATTATTCAGTTCGGACGCGTCAAACGTAAATTCCATGCTGATCTCACCGTCTGCATCACTGACTGTCACCTCTTTTTCAGCCGTAACCTCCTTCCCGTCAATCAGCAGAGGCTTCTCTGTCGCCCGGTCCATCACGATGCCCTTTAGTGTGTATGTCAATCCGGGAATGATGCCTGAATACTCAACTGTATCCCTTATTGTAATATCTTCTTTTGCGACCGCTTCATGGGTGCCGCTGTCAACGTCAACCGCTGTCGTGTGAAGTTCCGGGGCTGTAACCTGTATCTGCTGTCGTTCATCATTGGGATCGTTATGTACGGATATTTCCACACCATCCTGATATAGATACTCATATACAACAATCTTCCGTCCTGCAAAAGCTGACAGATCAGCATGGAATGTCACCTCAACGTCCATGCTTCCATCCGCCGCAGTGAACTCCTGCTCTGCCGTCAGTTCATCTCCCGTAAGGCTGTTGTTTTCGCGCAGCGGCTGTCCCGTGAGCTGATCGGCAAGCACACCGCGCACAACATAATCCTCGCCGGGTTGGAGATGGACAATGCTGACGGTATCGGTAATGGTCACATCCTTAAGCGGGAAAGCTGACTGTGTTCCTGTTGATACGTCAACCGCATTTGTCTCCGTGATCTGCGTCCTGGCATTTTCCACCGTCAATGTATGCTCTCCTGATCCGTCTATGCGCCCATCCTCTGTGACAGTAAACTCATACACTTTCTCCGGGTCAAACTCATATCCCGGAATGCCCTCTGCCTCCGCCACACAGTAGTCTCCTGCTTCTAACCGTTCCAGCCGGATCTGGCCATTCTCGTCAGTTACATAAGTTTCTCCTGCGGCAAATCCCGGATCGGTACCGTCCTCTGCCATTGCTTTGTTCCATATCCTGAACTCAACACCTGGCAGGCGTTTATCGGAGCCTGTTTCTTTTTTATCGATGATGAGCGTTGTCTGGTCATTTCCGGCCCGCAGCGTCCCGATCACAACTGCGGTATCCTGATCCTGATAGGTCAGCTCCACCGTCCAGCCCTGATCCGGCAGCACATATCCCGGCGGCTGTTTCGTTTCTGTCGCAACATACTTCCCAAGGTATAAATCCTTTGACTGCGCACGTCCGAAATTATCTGTTGTTATTGTGTCAACAAGTTTCCCTTTTTCCACGCGTACCGTCCCGTCCGGCGTTATGATATCTTCAGCGGCCCTGATCTCAAACTCAGCCCCGGAAAGGACGTCCCCTGTCCCGGAATCTGTCTTGACGATCTCGATCCGTCCCATTGCCGGCTCATCCGCATACTCTACGACAAACGGCTCAGACCAGTCGTGGCCTTCCTTTATTTCAAATTTCAGGTCCTTTCCGCGAAGATACCCCTCCGGTGCATTAACCTCACGGAAATAATAGATGCCAACTGGCAGCTTTTCCGGCAGGGTAAATGTCCCCGACTCGTCGGTCTTAAATGTATAATGCACCTCTGTGGACGGATAATGTGTTGTCATAGTAACCGGATCTTTATTCTCATCGAGGAGCTGGAACTCTGTTCCTGCCATCGGTATTAACCGGTTTGTTGTGCTGTCTGATTTATAAAGCTGCACCGGGGACAGGATCTGCTTATCCTCAAGGATGTAATAAAGCGTCTGCCCTTCCTTCGAAATCGTAATTTCAAAGTCTTTTACAGGTTTCAATCCGGGCGGCGTATTCTTTTCACTGACTACATAAGTGTCATACACAAGATTCCCACGGTCTGAAATCCCAAGCTGCCGTGTATTCGCATAGCCGTATTCATCCGTTACAATTTCCCAGCTCTTCCCTGTTGTCTTAGACGTGATCATAAAAATGATCCCTTCAAGGGGCGTTTTCTGGTCCTCTTCCTGATCCAAATCCTCAACAAATTTTACAATCTGTAAATCTCCCCGGATCACATCATCCCGGATCGCCGTCGATGCGGTCGTCATCTGTACGGTCTTCCCATCTTCTGTGATCCAGAATTCCCGTTCCAACACACCCGACAGGTTATAACCCTCTGGCGCTTTTGTCTCCTTCAAGAGATAATGGCCGTGCGGCAGTTCCCTCGGCCCTGTTTCCGCTGTCCCTGTACGGTCTGTTACAAGTGTTTTTACCACTTTGCCTTTCCCGTAACTTTTTCCGTTGACTACGACAGGCTGGTCGTTCAGCGTTGTAATGGTAAATTCCGCACCTTCCAGCGTCGCCGCGCCCTGCGCCTCATGCTTTGCGGTTTCGTTATCCCATTTCTCCACACGGACGCCGCCGCGGATCACGTTGTCACGGATTGCCGTGTCCGCTGTATTGAGATTCACAATCTTCCCATTCTCACGGATCGAAAACCTGCGCTCTGTCACCCCGGACAAGTTATAGCCCGGAGGCGGCGTCTGTTCTTTTGCGATATAGTCGCCGTGAGGCAGCTCATCCGCTGCCGTGGATGCAGCGCCCGTCTTATCCGTGGTAATGGTTTTCACGGCTTCGCCTTTCTGGTACGTTTTTCCATTTACCATGACCGGATTATCATTGTCAGAAATGATCTGGAACTTTGCGCCTTCCAGCGTCGCGCTGCCCTGCGCCTCATTCTTTCCGGTCTCGTGATCCCATTTCTCAATGCGTACACCGCCACGGATCACGGATTCAGGAACTTCCGGTTCGTTGTAGGTATTTACACCTTCTGATGTACCATCAGGAGTAATCTTTCGGACAAATATTTCATCATTTATAAGATATCCATTAGGAGCTTTTGTTTCCTGAATTGTAACAGTCCCTAATGGAAAAACATTTACACCATTCGAATCTTTAAAAAAATCATCCCCTGAAACTTTCAGGCTGTCAACTAAAGCAGATTTTCCATTTTTGTTTGTCTTTATAACCCATGTACGTAAAGCATCAATGCCTTTATCTGCCGGATCATCATTATATAAACCAGCATAAAATTTAACCGTAAACTCTGCGTTTTCCAAAGATGCGCTTCCTTGTGGCATATCTGCTGTTGTCTCAGCATCAATTTTCCCAAGCACAACTGACACCGGATCATATTGTGGCAAATCCGTAACATCCAATGTCGCTGTCTGCCCGGATGTTACCGTAACCGTATAAACCCGCGGATCAAGTGCATATCCCTTTGGGGCTGTCTTTTCCTTCACATAATAAGTCCCGGCATCCAGCTCCACTGCATTCGAGTCCCCGGAAGCGTCTGTTACCAATGTAGTGATCTCAGATGTGCACCCTCTGTCCGGGTAAACCCCGTACACAGCCCCATCAAGGGAATAACAGCCGTTATTGTCGGTCAGCTCTGGATTAGCCGACACCTTTTTAAGATTGAGCCAGCCTGTAGGATTGTAGGAATAATTCACCCTTATCAGCGGCTGCCCCTCTCCTTCAAAGACGAATGCCTCTGTTTTAATCTCATTGATATGCTCCGCAGCCCACGCCATCCCGGTTACAAACAGCTCTTCCCTGTGCGCATAGGTGTCATGGCCCCAGTCACAGCTTGTCCCGTTTCCATGCTCAAACAGGACGTCCGCATACCAGTTCTTTTCCATGTTCGCGATGGTCCAGACCATTTCCTGCTTGAACAGGTAATCATCCGTGTCGTTTACCCCTGCGCACATGTTGTTATCGTACCAGTACATCAGCGCGCCGATAAAATTTACCGTATATTCGGGGAAATAGTTTGCTGCCGGAACGGCCGTTTTATATCCTTCCTTAAATGACGCAGTTGGGTCCGCACAGTACAGCCTTTCACCTGTGTCTGCCCCAAGTATTCCTTCTGACCATGTTTTCACGACGTTATACCCGCCGCCTTCCGGGTACTGGGTCACCGTTATATCTGATACCCCGCTTTGGAGCACCTGTGAATAGATCGTTTCCCCTGCACTCCTTGCCTTCGCTTTCATGCTCTTTTCCGGCCCTGGATTTTCGGCATAAGAGTTTTTATGCGATTCATAAATCTGACGCGCTGTCCCAATCCTGTCCCTCTGCTGCTGAGCGTAATCTACATCGCCATCTGTGGCAAAAACTGTCGCAGACGGCAACAGCAGGAGCAGGGATAACAGCGATGCAATCATCCGCTTTCCTTTTTTCCTCATGCATTCTCCCTTCTTTACAAATCTAAACTAGAAAATAAACTTCATTCTTTTGATTTTTCAGATCCCTCTGGTTCTGATACTTTCACTCCCTTCTTCTGCGTACCGAATTTCGGTACGTCTGATTTTTTTGCACAAAAAAACTACAAATCATTTGACTTGTAGTTTTTTGTATTCATATAAAATTTTTCCTGTACCGAATTTCGGCAAGTCTCTTGTTATTTAGTTGCCCCGCAATCGCAAGCATAACCAGTTAATTCTTGCGTCGGTGCCCAATAGCCATCTTCAACCCATACGTCCTTATAACCATTATGCCATCCAGTATCACCGTTTGTATTATTCAATAAATACTCATTCGGGTCTCCTTCAATTTCTTCCCCACTCTGATTCCCTATATATATAGGTTTTTGCTCGTAGTGAGATGTATCAACCCACTCCTGCCCTGCCGTATATTGCGGCTGCCAATCGTGCACATGGACGGGTTCTGATGGCTGTGTCGGTTCTGTCGGCTGTGTTGGTTCTGGAGCAGGCTGTGTCGGCTCTGTCGGCTGTGTTGGCTCTGGAGCAGGCTGCGACGGCTGGGTACTTCCCGAAGATGATTCCCCGGCGCTTGATGATGGCGCGCTATTACCTGCCGTTCCCTGCGGGCTGCTCCCTGATCCCCCACTGTTTCCAGATGATCCTGTTGAAGCTGTGGAACTTGAAGCCTTGGAACTGTCTGTTGTCTGCTTCTGCGTGGATGTCCCCGAAGAACCTGTTTTTTCTGATGCCGCAGCAGTTTTGTTTGATACTGTACTGTCAGCTTCACCGCTCTTCTTGTTTTTGTCCTGATCTGTCTGTCCTTCCTTTTTCTCTTCTTTCTTCTCTGTACCCTCTTTTTTCTCCTGTTCAGCCTGTTCCTCGTTTCCCTCGGTAACCCTTGCCACGGATGCTATCTTGGCCACGGATACATCATTTTTCGTCTTTCCTGCCGCAACCGCTGTACCGCTTATCCCTGCTAACAGTACCGCTGTTAATGCGATCCCCACGATTGAACGCTTCTTATTCACCCCGATCCAACTCGTTATACTCTTAAGCCATTCCTTCATAACCTTTCTCTCCTTCCACCTGTTCACCAACTCCATTATAATCCTTTTTATTTTCTTCTACAATAAAATCACTTTTTATTTTTGTACCATTCCATCTTTTGTCCGCGTACCGAATTTCGGTACGCGGCAAAACCTGCTCCGAAAAACACCACAAATTTGAAGAATTAACAATATTTAATTCTGTGACAATGTATAACTTCCCGCTATAAGCACAAATGTGGTTGTCATAATAGCTTTCAAAATCGGATTGTTTATGAATATTATAAGGGTTATTATAATAATCACCAATACAATGTTTGCTACTATTTAAAAATACTATTGCCACCGCTAAATATATAATTTCTAAGCCAACTGATTTAACAATTTTCTTTATTTCCATGGCAAATGCTATCTTTCTTTTCTTTTACTAATTCAAACAAAAGTATCTGTCTATGCACATAATATAATCTCTTCACATAAGTAAGCAATCCCATAATCAAAAAACTGGTGACCGATACCGCCAGTATTATTGCAATAAAGAATCCAATTTTTGCAATCTCCCCCGAATTAGCAATCGGTTCTGAGGTATACTGAATTATCTTCTGTATAAATTCAAAAAAGCCCTTCCAAACATTGGTTAAGACGGCAAGAAGAATTGCCACTAAAAATACCGCAAACAGATTTTTTTTGTATTCATATTCCGATTTAAGATTCAAATATTCAATTTCAAACTCTAAGTCAGATAAACGGTTCAGTTTTTCAATTTCCTCACAGGTCTGCTTATATTTTTTTCTCTTTCTTTCTTGAAAAGATAGCTGCATGATACTTGTCCTGATTTTTTCATTTACCACGTTTATGCTCTCACCTCCTCTGTGCCGAATTTCGGTACGCGGCGAAACCTGCTCCAAGAAACACCACAAATAATGTGACAGTACTGTTTGTCATATGTAAATACTCCTTTTTTGAGTATCATTATACAACAATATTGGATATTCATGTTCCCTGTTGTCCATGCTTCAGATATAAATAACAGATCGTACACCCCAGCGCCGCAACCAGTGCCTTAACTGACCGTCTACTACAGTTTTGATAACGCTGTGCCTGTAACAGCGAATTCGTTTCTATTTTCTGGATTACATATGTACGGTTAAGGCAAATCACATTTCACTGCTTACCTTCACTGGTTAAACAGCCCCTTATAAAATTTCAGACTTAGCCTGAGCTGTTTTTTGCGATTTTGATAGTATTTTTTAGCATATTCCTTCCGCAATCCCTTCACCATAGCCCTATCTGCTTTTCTATTACATTGAATCTGTTTTTTACTTTTTTGTGTTTTCTTATCCATTTCCGCCTCTCATTCCCGCTCATAAGGAATACATACTGCCATTCTGCAAATATCAAAATATGGTTCTGTGATCCCGTTGATGATAATCCTGTTTACATATTGCGTATGCTTCCGTACAATATGTTCCCTATCTTCCGTTGTAACCTTTAATTCAGAAATCTCCATATCAAGAACTGCATCTAAATATTCCTGCGCAAATATTGGTTTCTTTATGGAATACTTCCTGTACCGCATGTCCCTAAGGATTCCAAATTCCAAAATCCATAGCGCTGCCGCTATGCAAAAACTAGAACATATTGCTTCGGCCAGCTCCAGTAAATCCAATTCCCATGCAGATATGAGTTTCAGTATGGCAATACCAGACATAACCACAGCCATAACTGTTACTAAAATCTCTGAAAAAACTAATATTTTATATTTCTCTTTTGCCTTTTCGGTTCCTTTTATGTCCAATTCATTTATTCCCGGTATTTCGTTACTTCTTATAATGCTTATTTTCTATGGTTAACGCTACCTTGCTACATATCCATTCCATAGTGGCAAAACACAAATAACACAAAATAGCTTCAAAAAATTTCTCTTTGGAATACCCTGAAAATATAAAAAGCAGGCAAAAAAGTATTAGGCATATCAACGACTTCTCAAGTTCCATCCCCGACAATGTAAGGAGAAATTTAAAACTCATCACTATTATTGCAGAGAGTGTAAAAAGAATAAGCAGATCTGTATTTGCCGCCATGTCGCTAAATATAGTATCTTCAATCAATTCTTTAAATGCCAGATAGCCTATAAACAAGGATAAAATTCTCCTTGCTACTTCCTTCAAAAGTGTAAATTGGTTAGCTGTGAATGATAATACACTTAATAATTCCCGATTTCTCAGTTGTTCTTTTAACCATTTCCATATTTTCATTTCTCTTTTTCCTTCTCAATGTGTTTAACGTACCAAATTTCGGTACATCCAATCATTTTTTGTTTTATTGCCATTGTTCAAACATTTTTCGATAATTTGTATATTATTTTTGTTGTATATCCATTACAGATCTGCTATATTTTCTGTAAAGCATTTGGCTGTGGATATAATCGCTATCTGCATTTTTAACTTAGTGTTATATAGGACAGCCACTCTACGTCTGCAAGCTGGGGAGTGGTTTTTCTATGTAATTTTGTTCCGAATTTCGGTACGCCTACCGGCATGTCCACTTCATTCCACCTTTTATACCGATGTATCAATGCACGATACCTAACAGCTCTTTTACGTTTGTTCCTC
>CAJFQC010000029.1 GCA_904418845.1 uncultured Ruminococcus sp.
ATTTATCCGTAAGTAACATAATGGAAAACCCCTTTTTTCTTTAGAGTAACACAAAGGGGGAATATATAAAATAAACTTTTCCGGTTTATCCGGGTTAGGTTTAAGAGCAGCTTTAACGGGCTGCTCTTAAAAAATTTCTTTTTTGGTATTAAGGTTAGTTGCAATGTGTCGAGAAATAATATGGAGCCGTGTCGTTCAGCATTGTATTTCAACGTGATTTGGCACGACATATACAACAGATTCTTGGATAGGGGTATGTATTTATGGAAACAGTCGAAAAAAGAAAAAAAGTACTTAAATTGTGTACCAGAATTATAGGAGGGGTATGCATCCCATTTATCATTCTCTATTTGATAGAGGGAAATTATTTTGGGGCAGGTCTGATACTGATCGCAGAGCTGGCCTTATGCCTTCCGATTTTACTGGGAGTGGAAAAGTTCGATACCGAGAAATTGTGCAAATATTTGGTGGCAGGCGTCGGAGTGATAATTCTCTGTCCGAATCTGAGTTCCGGAGAGTTTGAGGCGGCAGCGCCTTTGTTCATCTGCGGCGGAGCGATCTCAGCCATGTTTTTTGAAACGAGTCTGGTGAAGATCGGATATCTCTCTGCCTTTCTTTGCTACGTGGCTGATATAGTGATTATGAGTATTATACAGGGACATCTGGTCATGAATGTCATAGTTCTGGCGGAATGTCTGCTGGCAATCGGAGTGTGTGCTTTCCTTGTCCACGAGGCCGTGAAAAACGGGACGGAATATCTTGAGCAGGCCGATAAGAACAGACAGAAAAGCGAGCGGCTTCTGAAAACGGTGAATGAGAAAATGGAAGCGGAAAAAGCAGCAGCGGCAAGGAGCAGGAAACTGCTGCTTGAGATTGATGCGGCTTCTAACAGCATCTCCATGGAATCAGACAAGCTTTCGGCGGAGTCGGATCTGCTGGCAAGGGGGGCTTCTGAACAGGCTGCTTCTGTGGAGAAGCTTGCTGCTTCCATCAAGAAGATGTCTGAGAAAATAGAGGAGACGGCGGGGCATGCGCATGGAGTGAGCCGGGAATCGTCTGTGATGAACGGAAACGTAGAGATCGGCAGTCAGAAGATGACTGATATGCTGCAGGCAGTAGGAGAGATATATGACAGTTCTGTCGCCATTGAAAAGATCATCAAGACTATAGAGGACATCGCCTTTCAGACAAATATCCTGGCATTAAACGCCGCCGTAGAGGCGGCGCGTGCCGGGACGGCGGGAAAAGGGTTTGCCGTCGTGGCGGATGAAGTGGGCAATCTTGCCGCAAAGAGCGCAGACGCGGCAAAAGAGACTACGGATCTTATCAATTTCTGTCTTACCGCCATCAAGAAAGGGAATGTTATAGCCGAAGAGACAGCGGAAGCGCTTAATAAGATCAAAGAAAGTGTAAATGAAGTATCAGAACAGACATTCCATATTTCAGATATGACAGATACGCAGTCTGCCATGATAGGAGAGATCAACGAAGGCATTAACCAGGTCTCAAGCGTGATCCAGACAACGGCCGCCACGGCCCAGGAGAGTGCCGCCGCAAGCAAAGAGCTTCTGGAACAATCGAGAAAATTGAAAATGATGAGCGGTCAGAAATAAAAAATAAAAGCGTAAAAAGCGAAAAGGTGTTAAGCTGCTGATAAGAACATGTGGTTTAACACTTTTTTGTGTTTTGTGTCAGAGCGGTTCTCCGTGACAGAAAAGTAAGTTTTTGTTGACAAATGGAATTTACATGATATAATGATCTAGGTATGAATAGGAGTAATAACAATGTTGATTAACCTATCAGACGTTTTGTCAGACCAGCATAAGACAGTTGAAGAGACTGTGCCGCTTACGATGGATGTGATCCGGATGAAGTCCGGGGATTATCCGGTCGTCAAAAGCGGGCCGGTTCATGTCAGAGTGGAATACGTTAAGGGAAAGGAACTGCTCATCTGTGCAGACACCGGACTTGAGACACTCATTCCCTGTGACAGGTGCCTTGAGGATGTCAGGCATGAGTTCGTGTTAAATGTCATGAGGCATGTAGACGTAGGTCTCTCCGACGCAGAACTGACAGAGGAGCTGGATGAATCAAACTTTATTGACGGATATCATCTTGACGTAGACAAATTGCTCTACAATGAGCTTTTGTCAGAATGGCCGGAAAAGACGCTGTGCCGCGAGGACTGTAAAGGACTCTGCAAAGTGTGCGGCCAGAACCTAAATACGGGGTCCTGCGACTGTGAGGAAACGGGACTTGATCCTAGGATGTCAGTTGTCCGTGACTTATTTAAGAATTTTAAGGAGGTGTAACCTATGTCAATCTGTCCGAAGAATAAATCTTCAAAAGCAAGAAGAGATAAGAGAAGAGCTAACTGGAAGATGAGCGCTCCGAACCTTGTAAAATGCAGCAAGTGCGGCGAGCTCATGATGCCTCACCGTGTATGCAAAGCTTGCGGCGCATACAACAAGCGTGAGATCATCTCTGTTGACTGATCGTTGATGAGCAAAAAGGCGTAAAAACTTTGTGTTTTACGTCTTTTTTTGTTGCTTTTTATTATGTTTTCCAGTAGAATATGTTCAGTAGTGTTAGGAGGAAGGATCATGTCTGATATTACACGAGTGGCTCTGGATGCGATGGGCGGGGACAATGCGCCGTCGGAGATCGTAAAAGGAGCTGTAGAGGCAGTACAGCGGAGGAAAGATATATTGATTCTGCTGACAGGACAGGAAGAGGTTCTGAAAAAAGAACTGTCGCAGTACACATATCCAAAAGAGCAGATCAGGATCGTCAATGCGACCGAGGTCATCGAGACGGCGGAGCCGCCGGTGAAAGCGATCAGAGGGAAGAAGGATTCTTCGATTGTGGTCGCTATGAAGCTGGTGAAGGACGGAGAAGCCGACGCCTTTGTATCCGCCGGGAGCACAGGCGCGATCCTTGTAGGAGGACAGGTGCTTGTAGGCAGAATAAAGGGTGTGGAGAGACCGCCATTGGCGCCTCTTGTTCCGACGCTCAAAGGAGTGTCCCTGCTGATTGACTGTGGGGCGAATGTGGACGCAAGGCCGTCTCATCTCGTACAGTTTGCCAAGATGGGTTCTATCTACATGGAGAGCATTATCGGCAAGAAGAATCCGACTGTCGGCATCGTGAATATCGGGGCTGAAGAAGAGAAAGGAAACGCTCTTGTAAAAGAGACATTTCCGCTTCTGAAAGCCTGTCCGGACATCAATTTTGCAGGAAGCGTCGAGGCAAGGGAGATTCCTTACGGAAATGTGGATGTCATCGTCTGTGAGGCGTTTGTCGGAAATGTGATCCTCAAACTCTACGAGGGAGTCGGCGGCGCCCTGATGAAGAAGGTCAAAAAGGGTATGATGTCCACTCTTCGCAGCAAAATAGGAGCATTGCTTGTAAAACCGGCTCTGAAAGCTACCTTAAAAGACTTTGACGCCAGCGAGCATGGCGGCGCGCCTCTGCTCGGCTTAAAAGGACTGGTAGTGAAGACACATGGAAGTTCTGCTTCCAAAGAGGTATGCAATTCTATTATTCAGTGCGTCACATTTAAAGAGCAGAAAATAAATGAAAAGATAAAGGCATCAATCCAGGAGACGCAGGAAGAAGAGAGAGAAAGTGAGTAAAGCAAGGAGGATTTATCATGGAATTTGAAAAGCTTCAGGAAATCATAGCGGACGTTCTTAATGTACCGAAAGAAGAGATTAAGCCGGAGACCACATTTGTAGATGATCTTGGGGCGGATTCACTGGACATTTTCCAGATTATCATGGGGATTGAAGAAGAGTTTGATATCGAGATCGACAGTGATGAGGCAGAGAAGATCGCGACTGTTCAGGATGCGGTAGATCAGATCAAAAATGCAGCGGAATAAGTAATGATTCATGGAATGAGAAAGCCCCTGTGGGCTTTTTCATTTTCCCAGAGAAATGTAAAGGAAAACAGATATGAAAGAAAGGTTAAAAGAGCTGGAGCAGAAGATCGGCTATGTATTTGAGGATTTTTCACTTCTTGAGCAGGCTATGATGCACAGCTCGTATACAAATGAAAAGCACCTGCCGAAAAACCGGTGTAATGAACGGCTGGAGTTTTTAGGTGATGCGGTGCTTGAGCTGGCCTCAAGTGAATTCCTTTTTAAAGGTTCGCCGAAGATGCCGGAAGGAGAGCTGACGAAGATAAGGGCAAGCATGGTGTGTGAATCTTCCCTTGCGCTGTGCGCACGGGATATCAGTCTGGGCGAGTATCTTCTTCTCGGAAAAGGAGAGGAAGCCACGGGGGGAAGAACAAGGGATTCAGTCACATCGGACGCTCTGGAGGCTTTGATTGGGGCAGTGTATCTGGATGGTGGTTTTACTAGTGCAAAAGAGTTCATCCACAAATTCGTACTTACAGACCTTGAGGATAAGAAACTCTTTTACGATAGTAAAACAATCCTTCAGGAGATGGTCCAGGCAGAGAAAGGCGGAAAGATATCCTACCGTCTGGTGGGCGCCGAGGGACCTGATCATGACAGGACTTTCGCTGTGGAAGTGTTAGTTGCAGACGCGGTCTGCGGAGAAGGCAAAGGCCGTTCCAAGAAAGCGGCGGAACAGCAGGCTGCTTATAAGGCAATTCTAAGCCTTAGAAAACAAAGATAAAGCAGGTGTTATATGTATCTTAAAAATATTGAAGTACAGGGCTTTAAGTCCTTTGCAAACAAGATAAAATTCGACTTCCACAACGGGATCACCGGCATCGTAGGGCCAAACGGAAGCGGAAAAAGCAATGTGGCTGACGCGGTTCGCTGGGTGCTCGGCGAGCAGAGAGTAAAGCAGCTCAGAGGCGGTACCATGCAGGATGTCATTTTTTCGGGAACAGAGAACCGCAAGCCTTTAAGCTATGCTTCTGTGGCGATCACTCTGGACAATTCGGACCATCAGCTCCCCGTAGATTATGAGGAGGTAACTGTGACCCGCAAGCTGTATCGTTCCGGGGAAAGTGAGTATCTGATCAATGGGGCTGTGTGCCGCTTAAAGGACATTAATGAGATGTTTTACGATACAGGCATCGGCAAGGAAGGATATTCTATCATCGGACAGGGCCAGATCGACAAGATCTTAAGCGGAAAACCCGAGGAGAGGAGAGAACTCTTTGACGAGGCGGCAGGTATCGTAAAGTTTAAAAGACGAAAAAATCTCTCTCTTAAAAAATTAGAAGAAGAACGGATGAACCTGACCCGTGTCAATGATATCCTGCAGGAACTGGAACGTCAGTTAGGGCCGCTGGAGAAGCAGTCCGAGACAGCGAGAGAGTACCTGAAGAAAAAAGAAGAGTTAAAGACTTACGATATCAATATGTTCCTCCTTGAAGAGGAGCGGATCCGCGAGCGCATGAAAGAGGTAGAGGAGAAGTATGGCATTGCTGCCGCTGAGATGGAAGATTCCAATGTCCGCTACGAGGATATGAAGGCAGGGTATGAGGCGATTGAGGAGGAGGTCGAGACGATCGATCTTGCCATTGAGACCGCCAAAAACCAGCTCAATGAGACAAACCTTCTAAAACAGCAGTTAGAAGGACAGATCAACGTCTTAAAAGAGCAGATCAATACAGTGCGCATGAATGACGAGCATTATGATAACCGCTTAAATACGGTGCGTATTGAAATAGAGACAAGACAGGAGCAGAAAGCTTCCCTTGATAAGGAGAGAAAAGAGGCGCAGGAAAAGCTAAAGGAAGTTTCCGGCAAGGACAAGGACGCGAGAGAGCGTCTGATAGAGGTACAGACACTTATTGCGGAGCATACTGCGGAGATCGAGATCCGGAAGCAGGAAATCATGGACATCCTTGGAAACCGGGCTTCCACCAGGGCAAAGATCCAGCACTATGATACGACGAGAGAGCAGATCGCATCAAGAAAGGCGGCTTTAGCGGGAAATATACAGGAAGTTTCCGCCGAGGCGGAGCGCCAGACAGAACTCTTAAAAAAATATGAGGAAGAATTAGGACAGGTTCAGAAAACTATAGCGGGGTATAATGCGAAGGTCGCGGAGAATGAACAGGAGATCGCAAGACTTCAGAAGGAACTCAATGATAAGCAGGAAAAGCTCCGCATCGGACAGACCGCATATCACAGAGAGTCTTCCCGTCTTGAATCTTTAAAGAATATTACCGAGCGCTATGACGGATACGGAAACAGTATCCGGAAGGTTATGTCCAACAAGGATAAAGAAAAGGGATTGATCGGTGTCGTGGCGGATATCATTCAGGCAGACAAAGAGTATGAGATCGCCATTGAGACCGCGCTGGGCGGGAGCATCCAGAATATTGTCACAGATAATGAAGATACGGCAAAACGGATGATTGCTTTTCTAAAGAGTAATAAATTCGGGCGCGCTACCTTCCTGCCGCTTACAAGTATGCGCGGCAGCGGGGGGATCCGCAATGAAGAGGCGCTTAAGGAGGCGGGCGTCATCGGGCCGGCCAATACTCTCGTCCATGTGGAGAAACGGTTTGAAGGTCTGGCGGACCAGCTTCTGGGGCGCACAATCGTGGTGGACACCATTGACAACGGTATTGCCATTGCCCGGAAATACCGTCAGTCACTGCGTCTTGTCACGCTGGAAGGGGAGCTGATCAATCCCGGCGGTTCTATGACCGGAGGCGCGTTTAAGAACTCCAGCAGCCTTTTGAGCAGGAGAAGGGAGATTGAGGAGTTTGAGAAGACTGTAGCCATGTTAAAGGCGGATATGGACGCTATGGAGCAGACTGTCACAGAGGTGAAGAATACCCGGGCGACATGCTACAATACTATCGATGAAATCCAACAGGAACTGCGCAGGGCATCTGTCATTGAGAATACAGCGAAGATGAATGTAGAGCAGACGAATGTCCGCAGGGAAGAGGCGAAAGAACGATACGGCGGTTATGTGGCTGAGCAGGAGAAGTTAGAGCGCGATCTGCGGGAAATTGACGACAATGAAGAGTCTATCCGCATGGAGCTGGAAACCTCGGAAAGCTTAGAGCAGGATATTAATGCAAGGATAGAAGAGCTTCAGAAATTGCTCGATGAGGAGAAGATAACAGAGAGCGCTCAGATGAAAGAATCGGAGGAGGTACATCTCTCCCTCGCCGCATTAGAACAGCAGGCGGCATTTATCACGGAGAATGCGTCGCGTATCGATGAAGAGATCGCAAAATTCGAGTCAGAGTTTCGGGAACTGGATTCTAACAAAGACAACGCCTCACAAGAGATCCGGGAAAAAGAAGAGAAGATCTATGAACTCAGGCAGACCATAGAGAATTCGAAAGAGCTGTTCGAGGAGATCGGCAAGGAGATCACGGAGCAGACCGGGAAAAGGGACGCTCTGAATCAGAAGCATAAAGATTTCCTGCGGATGAGGGAGGAACTTTCAAAGCATATCTCATCCCTTGACAAAGAGTGCTTCCGCCTGAACAGCCAGAAGGAAGCTTACGAGGCTGCTTCTGAGAAGCAGATGAATTATATGTGGGAAGAGTATGAGCTTACATATAATCGGGCCATGGAACTAAGAGATGAGAATCTGACGGATTTATCCTATATGAAGCGGCAGATCCAGAACTTAAGGAACGATATCCGCAAGCTGGGAACTGTCAATGTAAATGCTATCGAGGACTTTAAAAATGTCTCCGAGCGCTTTGAGTTTCTAAAAGACCAGCACGGCGATCTTGTAGAGGCAGAGGCGACACTGGTACAGATTATTGAGGAACTGGACTCGGCTATGAGAAAACAGTTCAAAGAACAGTTCGCGCGCATCGCGGAAGAGTTCAACAGTGTGTTCAAACAGCTCTTCGGCGGTGGAAAAGGAACGCTGGAACTGATGGAAGATGAAGATATCCTCGAGGCGGGCATCCGTATTATAGCCCAGCCGCCGGGCAAAAAGCTGCAGAATATGATGCAGCTCTCCGGCGGGGAGAAGGCACTGACCGCGATCTCACTGTTATTCGCGATCCAGAACCTAAAACCGTCGCCCTTCTGCCTTCTGGACGAGATCGAGGCGGCGCTGGATGACAATAACGTGACAAGGTTCGCCCGCTATCTTCATAAACTGACAAAGAATACGCAGTTCATCGTCATCACCCACAGAAGAGGGACGATGGCGTCGGCTGACCGTCTGTACGGTATTACCATGCAGGAAAAGGGAGTGTCAACTCTTGTGTCAGTGGATCTGCTGGAGGATAAGCTGGATAAGTGACCAAAAAGGTGATGGGAAAGGAAGATTCAGAGCATGGAAGAAAAGCAGGGATTTTTTAAGCGGCTTGTATCAGGTCTTACAAAGACAAGGGATAATATTGTGTCCGGGATGGACAGTATTTTCCACGGTTTTTCAAAAATAGATGAAGATTTTTATGAGGAGCTGGAGGAGACGCTCATCATGGGAGATCTGGGAGTCCGCGCCACTATGAATGTCCTGGAGGATTTAAGAGAAAAGGTGCGCCAGCAGCATATCAAGGAGCCTGTGGAGTGCAGACAGATCCTGATCGACAGCATCCGGGCGCAGATGGACGCAGGAGAGACCGCATATGAGTTCGAAGAGCGCACGTCGGTGGTGTTCGTGATAGGTGTAAACGGCGTGGGTAAGACAACCACCATCGGTAAACTGGCCGGCAAGTTAAAAGGCCAGGGGAAAAAAGTTGTCCTCGCTGCAGCGGATACCTTCCGGGCGGCGGCAGGCGAGCAGCTCCGTGAATGGGCGAACCGCGCGGGCGTGGATATGATCGGCGGACAGGAGGGAGCTGATCCGGCCTCTGTCATCTATGATGCGGTGGCAGCGGCAAAGGCGAGAAAAGCGGACGTCCTTCTCTGCGATACGGCAGGACGCCTTCATAATAAGAAGAACCTTATGGAAGAGTTAAAGAAGATCAACCGTGTTATTGACCGGGAGTATCCGGAGGCATTTCGCGAGACTCTTGTTGTGCTTGACGCAACGACAGGACAAAACGCCCTGGTACAGGCGAAGGAGTTCAATGAAGCGGCGGACATCACAGGCGTGATACTGACAAAGATGGACGGCACGGCAAAGGGCGGCATCGCGGTGGCAATACAGGCAGAGCTGGGCATTCCGGTGAAATACATCGGCGTGGGAGAGAGTATCGACGATCTTCAGAAATTTGATTCCAACGAGTTCGTAAACGCGTTGTTTTACAGAGAAGAGGAGCAGATATCATGATGACTTTAGAGAAATTCGAGGAAGCAAGTGAACTGGTCAAAAAAGTGACCAATCAGACAAAGCTTATATACAGTGATTATCTGAGTGAGGCGAGCGGCGGAAAGGTGTATTTAAAACCGGAAAATATGCAGCACACAGGGGCATATAAGATCCGCGGCGCGTATTACAAGATCAGCACGCTCACAGAGGAAGAGCGGAAGAAAGGACTTATTACGGCTTCTGCCGGAAATCACGCGCAGGGCGTTGCCTTCGCGGCAAAACAGTTTGGGTGCAGGGCGGTGATAGTTATGCCTACAGTCACCCCGCTGATCAAGGTAAACAGGACAAAGAGCTACGGAGCGGAAGTGATCCTCTATGGAGATGTGTATGACGATGCATATGAGTATGCATGTAAGCTGGCAGAGGAGAAAGGCTATACCTTCGTTCATCCGTTCAATGACCTGGATGTGGCGACAGGGCAGGGGTCTATTGCCATGGAGATCGTGCGGGAGCTTCCCACGGTGGACTATATCCTTGTGCCTGTAGGCGGCGGTGGCCTGATCTCCGGCGTATCCACCCTTGCCAAAATGCTGAACCCGAAGATTAAAGTTATCGGTGTGGAGCCCGCAGAGGCGGCCAGCATGACCGCGGCGGTTGAGGCAGGAGAAGTGGTAGAGCTTGAGAGCGCCAACACTATCGCGGACGGCACGGCAGTAAAAGCGGTGGGAGACAAGCTGATTTCCTATGTTCAGGAAAACGTGGATCAGATCCTTCTTGTGGAGGATGATGAACTCATCGGGGCATTTCTTGATATGGTGGAAAACCACAAGATGATCGTGGAAAACTCGGGTCTTCTGTCTGTGGCGGCGTTAAAGCAGCTGGACTGTAAAGGAAAGAAGGTCGTCTGCATCTTAAGCGGCGGCAACATGGATGTGATCACCATGTCCTCTATCGTGCAGCACGGGCTTATCCAGAGAGACCGCATTTTCTCGGTGTCCGTCCTTCTTCCGGACAAGCCGGGCGAGCTGGTGCAGGTGGCAAAGATCATCGCGGACGAGCAGGGGAATGTCATTAAGCTGGAGCACAATCAGTTTGTAAGTACAAACCGTAACGCGGCCGTGGAGCTCCGTATCACCATGGAGGCATTCGGGACGGAACACAAGCACAGAATACTGGACGCGCTGGAGAAGAAGGGCTTCCGTCCGAAAATGATCAGCGCGAAGCTGTATTGATCATACAAGACTGCAGGGATATTCGCCTTGGAGAAAAGAAATGTGGAACAGATCAGTCTGTCCAGCATAGATGGGAAAGGAGCCGCGTATGGAGAGAAAGATTCCAAAAGCCGGAGATATTTACAGACATTTTAAGGGAAAAAAGTATCGGATTCTTTATAATGCCACCAGCACGGAGACCGGGGAAGACATGGTCATTTTCGAGACAGTGGCGGGCAGCCATAAGGTGTATGCAAGTCTTCTTGAGTCATTCTTAAGCCCTCTGGATACGGGAAGACATCCTCGGGCAGATCAGAAGTACCGCTTTGAACTCTGCCGGGACATGCAGGAAGGCCCTGCGGCTGAGCTCAGGCGTCAGGGGAATACAACGTCTCTCATACTGAAATTCCTTGAGCTGGAAGACAATGACCAGAGGATCCGTTTTCTCCAGAGACATCAGACCGAACTGGACGGACGCTTCCTTACCGCGGCGGCGGAGAGCCTGGAATTTACTGAGATAGGAGAGAGCGTGGAGGAACGGTTTGCGGCGCTGATGAGGTTTCTGAAGACGAAGCAGAAGTATGAAGGGCGGAGATTGAGGTGATTTCCTAAGACAGATAAATGCAGCAGGCAGAAGAGGTATCCATTGTGAGAAGGTTCACAGTGAATACCTCTTTTTGCGCATCCTATATCTGCTCGCCCCGGGCCCTCTTTTCCAGAAGGGTGTGTATCTTATCCGTGGGGTTCAATACAGTTCCGATTGTGATGTCATGGTTCATAGAATCAATGATCAGGGCAAGGAACTTGCTCATATCTGCCTGGACAAAGTACGGTTTCTTATACAGCTCCGGAGGCAGGTAAGTGAGATTTGTGGTGACGACTTTATCAATGTATCCTTTCTCGAAATACTCATCAAATTTACCGAATCCATCCGTAAACAGACCGAAAGTTGTGCATACGAATACACGTCCTACATTGCGCTCCTTGAGCTGCTTGGCCACGTCCAGCATACTTCCGCCGGAGGAGATCATGTCGTCCACGATGATGACATCTTTTCCTTTTACGTCGTCCCCAAGGAATTCGTGCGCCACAATGGGGTTCTTGCCGTTTATGATCGTGGAATAGTCACGGCGCTTATAGAACATACCCATGTCCACGCCGAGGACGTTTGAGAAATAAACCGCCCGGTGCATCGCTCCCTCGTCGGGGCTGATGATCATGAGATGATCCTTATCCGGTATCAGGTCCGGAACCGCGCGGAAGAGCGCTTTCATGAACTGATACGGAGGGTTGAAGCTGTCGAACCCGTTTAAGGGGATCGCATTCTGGACGCGGGGGTCATGGGCGTCAAAGGTGATGATATTGCTGACTCCCATAGTGGCTAATTCTTCCAGGGCAAGCGCACAGTCAAGGGATTCTCTTTTTGTGCGCTTATGCTGGCGGCTCTCATAGAGGAAAGGCATGATGACATTGATCCTGCGTGCCTTGCCTGTAGCGGCGGAGATGATCCTCTTTAAATCCTGGAAATGGTCGTCCGGGGACATGTAGTTCAAATGACCGCTTACGGTATAAGTAAGACTGTAATTGCAGACATCCGTCATGATAAAGAGGTCTGTTCCGCGGATTGTCTCTCTTAATATGCCCTTTGCTTCCCCTGTTCCGAAACGGGGACAGCAGCAGTCCACGAGGTAATTATTGGATCTGTAATTGCCATACAGGGAAGATTCCTTTACTTCGCTGACTGTGTTTTCGCGAAAGGAAACAATATAATCATTTACTTTCTGCCCCAGTTCCTTACAGCTTTCCATGGCGGCGATCTTTAAGGGGGCCGAAGGGAGTGTTTTTTCTAAAAGTTCGATATTAGACATATTTTTCTCCTGTTGACGGCATCTGTGCACAGGAGAAAAAGTATCCTGCACAACTGCACCGGCTGTTCCGTTGAATTTTTACATAATCATTTCATTTATACCATTTTTTCACCGTGAATTCAAGCGATGTACGGGGAATTATGCTTTTCGGGGATATGGAAGTGTGTTATACTATGTACGGTGCAGGGACTTTTAAATAAGAACTCTCAACTTTATAGAAGCGATTAAACCTGCGTGAGGAGATCAGGCAGATTACGAGAGAATAAGGAGTTTTTCTATATATGAAAAAGCATGAGCATATCGTCTCAGGCGTGATGCCGGGAAGCATTGCCGAGGAGATGGGGATCGAGGCGGGAGATAAACTTCTGTCCATTGACGGTCATGAGATCACGGATATCTTTGACTATCAGTTCTACGTGGAGGACGAGGAGATCCTTCTCCTGATCGAGAAACCGGACGGCGAACAGTGGGAACTGGAGATAGAGAAAGATGCGGACGAACAGTTAGGGCTTGAGTTTGGCGAGGGGCTGATGGATGAGTACCGCTCCTGCCATAATAAATGCATCTTCTGCTTTATTGACCAGATGCCGCCGGGAATGCGTGATACGCTGTACTTTAAAGATGACGATTCAAGACTTTCTTTTCTTCAGGGAAATTATGTGACGCTGACCAACATGAGTGATCACGATATCGAGCGCATCATCAGATACCGTCTGGAACCGATCAATATTTCTTTCCAGACGACAAACCCTGAGTTACGGTGTAAGATGCTCCATAACCGTTTCGCCGGGGACGCGCTGAAAAAAGTGGACATGCTCTACCAGGGCGGGATTGAGATGAACGGGCAGATCGTACTCTGCAAGGGCGTGAATGACGGAGAAGAGTTAGAGCGCTCTATCCGTGATCTGACAGGTTATCTTCCTCTGCTGAAAAGTGTGTCAGTGGTTCCGGTCGGATTATCCAAATACAGAGATGGGCTGTATCCTCTTGAGCCTTTTACTAGGGAAGAGGCGAAAGAAGTTCTCAAAGTGATTCACAGATGGCAGGAGAAGATTTACGCCGAGTACGGACTTCATTTCATCCATGCAGGGGACGAGTGGTATCTGCTGGCGGAGGAGGAAGTGCCGGATGCAGAGAGGTATGACGGCTATATCCAGCTGGAAAACGGCGTGGGAATGCTGCGTCTCCTTTTCGATGAATTCCGGGCGGGATATGAGTCGCTCACAGGCGATGGCAGGAGGGCAGAGCTTTCCATTGCCACGGCAAAGCTGGCCTATCCGTACATCAGGAGAATGGCGGAGAGACTGGAAGAGAAGTTCCCGAACATCAGAATCCATGTGTACTGTATCCGCAATGATTTTTTCGGGGAGAGGATCACAGTGTCAGGACTCGTCACCGCACAGGATATCATGGCACAGCTAAAAGACAAAGAATTAGGAGAGAGACTTCTGCTTCCCTGTAATATGCTCAAAGCGGACGAAGATATCTTTCTCGACGACTATACAGTGAAAGACGTCGCAGACGCTTTACAAGTGCCCGTTCATATTGTAAAATCAAGCGGACAGGATCTGATTGACGCGGTATTAGAAAGATAAAAAGACAGATAATATACAAAAGAAAAAATAATATAACAGTGGAAAGGCAGATGAAAATGAGCAGACCAGTAGTTGCCATCGTCGGACGGCCGAATGTGGGGAAATCCACACTGTTCAACGCGCTGGCAGGGGAGAAGATATCCATCGTAAAAGACACCCCCGGCGTGACAAGGGACAGGATCTATGCGGATGTGACATGGCTTGACAAAGAATTTACATTGATCGACACCGGCGGCATTGAGCCGGACAGCAAGGATATCATCCTCTCCCAGATGAGAGAACAGGCGCAGATCGCCATTGACACGGCGGATGTGATTATCTTTATTACCGATGTGAAGCAGGGGCTTGTGGACGCGGATTCTAAAGTGGCGGATATGCTGAGACGATCTTGCAAACCAGTGGTCCTTGTAGTGAACAAAGTAGATAATTTTGATAAATATATGGCAGATATATATGAGTTTTATAATCTTGGCATCGGAGATCCGGTTCCCGTATCCGCAGCGTCAAGGCTCGGGCTCGGAGATATGCTCGATATCGTGGCAGAGCATTTTCCGGAAGGAGGCGCTTCAGAAGAGGAGGACGACCGTCCGCGCATTGCCATTGTCGGAAAACCAAACGTGGGAAAATCTTCCATTGTCAACCGGCTTCTTGGAGAAAACCGTGTGATTGTATCCGATGTGGCGGGAACGACAAGAGACGCTATCGACACAGAGATCGTCCACAACGGGAAAGAATATATCTTTATCGATACAGCGGGACTGCGCAGAAAGAATAAGATCAAAGAAGAACTCGAGCGGTACAGTATCATCCGCACCGTGACTGCCGTAGAGCGCGCGGATGTAGTTCTTATGGTCATTGACGCTACGGAGGGCGTGACCGAGCAGGACGCCAAGATCGCAGGCATCGCCCATGAGAGGGGGAAGGGCGTCATCATCGTAGTGAATAAGTGGGATGCCATCGAGAAGAATGACCGGACGATGAGGGAGTATGAAAGTGACATCCGTCAGGTGCTTTCTTACATGCCTTATGCGGAGATCATGTATGTATCCGCATTGACCGGCCAAAGGCTGGTAAAACTTTATGATACGATCGATATGGTCATTGAAAATCAGACGCTTCGTATCGCTACAGGAGTACTGAATGAGATCATGACTGAGGCTGTGGCCATGCAGCAGCCGCCGTCAGACAAGGGAAAAAGACTGAAACTCTATTACATCACCCAGGTGGCAGTGAAACCGCCGACGTTTGTCATTTTTGTAAATGACAAAGAACTGATGCATTTTTCATATACCAGATATCTGGAAAATAAGATCAGGGAAGCATTTGGCTTCCGGGGAACCTCGTTAAAGTTTTTTATAAGGGAGAGAAAGGAAAAGGAGCAGTAAAGTTATGGAACGATTGATCTGTCTGGCGGTTGGGTATGTATGCGGACTGTTCCAGACCGGGTACCTGGTCGGGAAGATGAACCATATGGATATCAGGAAACAGGGAAGCGGAAACGCAGGAACGACGAACGCTCTCAGGGTGCTCGGCTGGAAAGCCGGGGCAATGACGTTTGTCGGAGATGTTTTAAAATGCGTGGCGGCATTTCTTATCGCATTTTTTATGTATAGAGGAAGCGATGCGCTGCCCATGCTGACAATGTACGCGGGCGCGGGCGTTACTCTCGGGCATAATTTTCCGTTCTATATGAACTTCAAAGGAGGGAAGGGTATCGCCGTGATGGCGGGAATGGTTGCGGTCAACAGCTTCTGGCATCTGCCGGAGAGCCTGATTATGATTCCGCTTACACTGGCATTTTTCCTCGTTCCCGTGGTGGTGACGAAATACATATCTGTTGGCTCGCTTTCAGCTTATACGGTATTTCTGATTGAGATGATCGTGATCGGGCAGATGGGATGGTTCGAGATGGATGCCGCGCGGTGTTATGAACTGTACGCTGTGCTCTTTGTGATGACCTTCCTTGCATGGTACAGGCACAGGGCGAATATCAAACGGCTGATGACAGGGACAGAGAATAAATTCGGAGCAAAGAAAAAGGAGCAGTGACAATGGCAAATGTAGGAGTTATCGGTGCCGGGAGCTGGGGGACAGCGCTCTCGGTCCTTCTTCACAACAATGGGCATCAGGTGACGGTCTGGTCTGTCGATGAGAACGAAGTTAAGATGTTGAATGAAAAGCGGGAGCATGAACTGAAACTTCCGGGGGTTAAGATTCCTGAAGATATGGTCATCACGGGAAATTTAGAGGAGACAGTACGGGATAAGGATTTTCTGGTGCTTGCTGTGCCTTCGCCTTTTACAAGGACAACGGCCCGCAGGATGAAACCGTATGTGACAGAGGGACAGATCATCGTCGATGTGGCGAAGGGGATCGAAGAGGACACACTTCTGACGCTCTCGCGGCAGATCGAGGAGGAGATCCCAAAGGCAGACGTTGCGGTTCTCTCCGGGCCGAGCCATGCAGAAGAAGTGGGCCGGGGACTTCCGACAACCTGCGTTATCGGAGCAAAGACAAGGGAAACAGCAGAGTATCTCCAGTCCATGTTTATCAGCAGGACATTCCGGGTATATACAAGTTCTGATATATTAGGCATTGAGCTGGGCGGTTCTTTGAAGAATGTCATCGCGCTTGCGGCCGGTATCGCGGACGGCCTTGGATACGGGGATAATACGAAGGCGGCCCTGATCACAAGAGGTATCGCGGAAATCTCCCGCCTCGGTGTGAAGATGGGCGGCAAGGTCGAGAGCTTTAGCGGCCTTACAGGGATCGGTGACCTGATCGTGACCTGCGCCAGTGTCCACAGCAGGAACCGGAAAGCCGGATATCTGATTGGCCGGGGAAAGTCCGTGCAGGAGGCTATGGATGAGGTGAAGATGGTTGTGGAAGGTGTGTATTCTGCAAAGGCGGCGGGGAAGCTGGCAGAGAAATACGGTGTGTCCATGCCTATCGTCGAAGAAGTGAATAATGTCCTCTTTGAAGGAAAATCCCCCGCCCAGGCGGTGGAAGACCTGATGCTCAGAGAGTCTCGCAGCGAAAATAAAGGGCTGCGCTGGGAGGAATAAAATTATAAAAGTAACTGTCATACCCCCTTTTGTGTCTGCATACATTGTATCAGCAGAACAAGGGGGTATTATTATGGATTCATTTCAGGTATACAGAGATATGAAAGCGCGGACAGGCGGGGAAATCTATATCGGCGTGGTCGGTCCGGTCCGGACAGGCAAATCCACATTTATCAAACGGTTTATGGATCTTCTTGTCCTGCCGAATCTGACAGATGAACACGCAAGGGCAAGGACGCAGGATGAACTTCCCCAGTCTGCGTCAGGGTCGACGATCATGACGACAGAACCGAAATTTGTGCCTAAGGAAGCCGCGTCCGTGCGTCTGTCCGGCGATGTGGAGGTGAAGGTTCGTCTGATTGACTGTGTGGGGTATATGGTGGAGGGTGCGTCTGGTCACACGGAAAATGATACGGAACGCCAGGTTAAAACTCCTTGGTTTGAATATGAGATCCCGTTTACAAAGGCAGCGGCCATCGGGACTCAGAAAGTCATCCATGACCATGCGACCATCGGGTTTGTGGTTACCACGGACGGGAGCGTGACGGGGCTTCCAAGAGAAAATTATATTCCTGCAGAGGAGAAGACAGTAAAAGAACTTCAGTCTATCGGGAAGCCGTTTATCCTTCTGCTGAACTGCCAGAAGCCCTACACTGACGAGGTGTCTGTTTTAAAACAGGAGCTGGAGCAGAAATACAATACCTGCGTGGTTCCGGTCAACTGTGAGCAGTTAAAGACAGAAGATATACATGAAATCATGCGCCAGGTGCTCTACGAGTTTCCCATCACAGAGGTAGAATTCTATGTGCCCAAATGGGTGGAAATGCTTCCCAGGGATCACAGGATCAAGCAGGATCTTCTCGAACAGGTGCGCGCTGTTATGGCAGATATGGAAGATATCAGGAGCGCCGCAGACCATACTCTTGATGCAGACAGTCAGTACATAGACAACATTTCCATTGAGCAGATTGAGATGGATACCGGGAGGGTGAGGATACGGATCGAATTCGAACAGAAATATTATTACGAGGTGTTAAGCGAGATGACCGGGGCTGACATCAAAGGAGAGTATGAACTCATCGCCACAGTCAGGGAGCTGGCGTCCATGCGGGATGAATTAAGCCGCGTGAAGGACGCATTTGCGGATGTGAAAATAAAAGGCTATGGTGTAGTCAGTCCGTCGAGAGAGGACATCAAGCTGGAGGAGCCGGTGATCATCAAACAGGGCAGCAAGTACGGGGTAAAGATCCGCTCCGAGGCGCCATCCATCCATATGATCCGCGCCAATATTGAGACAGAGATCGCGCCTATCGTGGGAAATGAAAAGCAGGCGGAAGATCTGGTAGAATACATCAAAAAAGAGAGCGAGACGCCTCAGGGGGTATGGGGAACCAATATTTTCGGGAAATCCGTGGAGGAGCTGGTTATGGACGGCATGAGGAATAAGATTGCCATGATCAATGATGAGAGCCAGATGAAGCTGCAGGATTCCATGCAGAAGATCGTCAATGATATGAACGGCGGGATGGTATGCATCATTATTTGACTTCATAATAAGGATGTCCGCGTGATATATGACTTCGCAAAACTGTTTCGCTTTACCTCAAAGATTTGACCGGATGTAACACTGACATCATATGTTCGTTCAAAGGAACTTCATTTGATATCGGTTAACATCCGGTTCAAATGCTTTTCGGAACGCTTTCACTTTATATTTTCTTTCTCGACTTCTAGGTGAGGAGAGGGTATAATGAAAGAGTGTCGATTTGGACATGCACAAGGGAAAGGGGGATACAGGGATGAAGAACGTATATGACGGGCTGCTGTTTTTTAACGGGAAATGGCGTGATTATCAGGCCAGGGTCCTTGATGAGGCAGAGGGTTATTTGTCAGATGGGAAGCTTCATATAGTGGCCGCGCCGGGAGCGGGAAAGACAACGCTTGGTATTGAACTGATCAGACGGGTCGGACGCCCATGTCTGATCCTTTCGCCAAGGCTTGTGATCCGTCAGCAGTGGCTGGAGCGGATCAGATCCTCTTTTCTTAATACGGGGATGAACGATAAATTAAAAAAAGAGTTGTTATCAAATGATATCCGGCGTTCGGGGCTGATCACCTCGATCACATATCAGACATTACACAGTGCAGTGGACGGTTCTAAAAATATTGAAGAGGACGAAGGCGGAGGAAAAGAAGAAATTGATTTCTCAGGGTTTGAGATCATTAAGACAGTCAGGGACGCCGGGGTGGGAACTATCTGCCTGGATGAATGTCATCATCTGAAAAATGAATGGTGGAGATCTCTGGAAACCTTTATGAAAGAGATGAAGGATGTTACAGTGATTTCTCTGACAGCTACACCGCCCTATGATTCTACACCTGCCCAGTGGGAGAGATACACGAAGATGTGCGGGGCTGTTGACGCAGAGATCTCTGTGCCGGAGCTTGTTAAAGAAGGAAGTCTTTGTCCGCATCAGGATTATGTGTGGTTTAACTACCCTTCTGAAGAGGAACAGGAAAAGGTACAGGCCTTCCGGCAGCATGCAGACGAGATGTTCTGTTCATTGATGGAGGATGAGATGCTAAAAGTATCTGCATCCGAGCACCCCGCACTTACAGATTATGAAGGATTTTGTGATCAGATGTTGGAAGAGCCAAAGTATTTGTCAGCCCTTTTGATCTACTGTCAGGCTAAAGGGATTCCCTTCTCTGAGGAGTGGAAAAGAGTACTTAATGTCAAGCAGCTTCCGGAGATGTCTGAAAAATGGATGGGTATTTTTCTGCAGGGCTTTCTTTATGACGACAGGGAGCACTACCCTTGTACTGAGGAATACCGGGATATTCTCTTAAAAGAGTTGAAGGTAAGAGGACTTGTTGAACAGAAAAAGGTAAGCTTTATTGTCAACAGTAAGATTGAAAAATTACTCTTTAACAGCAGTGGAAAGCTGGACAGTATCCTCAGGATCGCTTCCTGTGAGCACGCGGCACTGGGAGAGAATCTGCGGATGCTGATCCTTACGGACTATATAAGAAAAGAGTACAGGGCTGTGCTTGGGAATCCGGTAAAATCACTTCACGCGATCGGTGTTCTTCCTATTTTTGAACTGCTTCGAAGAAGAGGAACGGGATGGAGATTAGGAGTTCTCTGCGGGAGTCTTATCATAATCCCGGAGACGGCAAAGGAAGCATTTGAAGAAGAAAGCGTACAGATAGATCCACAACTGACGCCTGTGTTCCGGGATGTTTTTGATGTGGAGGGAAATCGCCTCGGATATGTGGAAGTTGATATAAATGGAAAATTAAATACCTGCACGCATATTATTACACGGTTATTTGAACGAGGCTATATTCAGATTCTTACGGGGACAAAGTCGCTGTTAGGAGAAGGATGGGATTCTCCGTGTATCAATTCTCTGATTATGGCAAGCTTCGTAGGCTCTTATGTTTTGGGAAATCAGATGCGTGGAAGAGCAGTGCGCACCTATAAAAAAGACAGAAATAAGGTGAGCAATATCTGGCATCTGGTATGTATCCTGCCGCCTGGTGAGCAGAGAGAAAAGAGAAGAATGGGGATTCCTGACCCGGAGCTTTCCGAGGATTATTACACACTGGAAAGACGGATGAAGGGAATCCTGGGCGTCAGCTATGATGGCGCTGTGATCGAGAGTGGCATGGAACGTCTGAGCATCATCTGTGGTCCATATACTGCAAAGCATATCAGTGAGATCAATGAGGAGATGGCACGGAGAAGTTCTGACAGAGGTTTGGTGGCAGAGCAGTGGAGCCGGGCGGTGCGCACGGGAGAAAAACTGGAAGTGGCAGAGGAATGTAGGGCAGATAAGAAAAAACTCAAGCCTGGTTTTAGCTTTTTCTACACACTTGGAGCGTTTCTTATATGTATTCTTGCACAGATGGCAGAAATATTAAAAAGAATCGGGATACGTGGAAATATTTATCCTGATAACAGAGGTGCTTACCTGATTGTGGGAGTATTTCTTTTGCTGGCAATATATTTTGGAGGAAGGCTGCTTCGGATGCTGACTCCTATGAAGCGGTTTGCAGGTATCGCAGAAGGTGTGCTTTCTATTCTAAAAGAAACCGGCTATATCCACTCGGAATGCAGAGTGAAAACAGAGGAGGATGATGGAATAAGATTCTTTTCGTGGCTCAAAGGAGGAACAGACCACGAAAAGAATCTATATGCGGATACGCTTTCAGAAGTCTTCGCGCCCATAGACAATCAGAGATATATCCTTATTTGCGGATTGAGGAAAAACAGCGTAAGAGAGACTTACGGTGTGCCCGCAATATTCGGGGCATCAAAAGAGAAAGCTTTAATGTTCCAAAAGGCGCTGAATCCATATCTTGGCAGAAGCAGACTGATCTATACCCGCAACCCGGAGGGACGGAAGATGCTGCTAAAAGCAAGGGCAAGGGCATTCTCAAATAAAAATGACCGATTTTTAGATCGGCGCAAAAGAATAAAAGGAGTCTTAGAATAATGGAGGAAACCAGATGAGCAGACAGTACGAAAGACTTTTAAAATGCTATGAATATTACAGAACTGTGACGGATTTTATTCCCAAGGTGGGACTGATCCTTGGTTCGGGGCTTGGGGGATACGCCCGCAATATGAAAGTGATTCACGAGATCCCATACGGGGACATCCCCGGTTTTCCGGTCTCTACGGTGCAGGGCCATGACGGAAGATTCCTGCTCGGATATATTGGAGATGTACCGGCAGTGGTGATGAAAGGACGGGTGCATTACTACGAGGGATATACGATGGAAGAAGTTGTTCTTCCTGTGCGCTTGATGGAGAGGATCGGTATTGGAACACTCTTTTTGACCAATGCGGCAGGGGGCATGGGAGAAGGATTTAAAGTGGGGGATTTCATGATGATCACCGATCAGATATCCAGTTTTGTGCCTTCCCCGCTGATCGGAGAAAATGTGTCGGAGCTGGGAGAGCGTTTCCCGGATATGACTCATATTTACGACAGAGGTCTCATGGAGATCATCCGAAAGACAGCGTCAGAGGAGAACATCTCTATACAGGAAGGAGTGTATCTCCAGACATCGGGACCGAACTTTGAGAGCCCGGCGGAGATCAGGATGTACGCACTTTTGGGCGCCCACGCGGTGGGGATGAGCACAGCGTGCGAGGCCATCGCGGCGCGGCACGCAGGATTAAAAGTGTGCGGGATCTCCTGTATTTCAAATATGGCGAGCGGGCTCTCTGACGGGGAATTGAGCCAGCTGGATGTTCAGGCAGTGGCGGATCAGAGAGCAGAAGAATTTGAGCGTCTGGTGACAAAGGTGATCGGGAAGCTTTGAAGCAGCTTTAACAGAGAATGAAAATTTGTAAACAGAGAATAGAAAATGGTGAAAATACGGAGGTTCAGTATGAAAACAAGGATTTATAATGCACGTATCCTGACAATGGAAGAAGGAAGACCGATATTCTGCGGAGAGCTGGGAATTGAAGGCGGGAGGATATCGTGTATAAGAGAGAACAGCGTATGTGAGGACACAGACGGCGGCAGTTCTTCCGGGAAAACAGCCGCCGGTGGCCGGCCGAACCTTTGGGATGAGGAGATTGACGCGCAGGGCAATCTTATCATGCCCGGATTTAAAAATGCCCACACTCATTCTCCAATGACGTTCCTGCGTTCCTATGCAGATGATATGAAACTTCAGGAATGGCTGTTTGATAAGGTGTTCCCGGCAGAGGCGAAGCTTACGGGAGAAGATGTCTACTGGCTGACTAAGCTGGCGATCATGGAGTATGTGACAAGCGGCACTACAGCAGTGTTCGATATGTATAAGCTTAAGGGTGACAGCGCCCGCGCGGCGAGAGAGTGCGGGTTCCGCATGGTATTCTGCGGGGATATCAATGATTTCGGCGGTACATTAGAAGAGATGGAAGCAGATTATTTAAAATATAATCAGGACTCTGAAGAGCTTCTTGCTTATCGTTTCGGCTTCCACGCAGAGTACACGACTTCTAAAGAACTGATGGAAAAGATCGCAGCTCTGGCACATAAGTATGAGGCGCCGGTTTACGTACATTGTGCAGAGACAAAACGCGAGGTAGAGGAGTGCAGGGAACGCTCCGGCATGACTCCTGCAGCATATATGGATTCCCTTGGTCTGTTCCGCCACGGCGGCGGGCTCTTCCACGGTGTGCATGTGGAGGATAAAGACTTTGAGATCATGAAGGAAAAAGGGATCGGAGTCGTGACGAATCCGGCCTCTAACTTAAAGCTGGCAAGCGGGATCGCCCCGGTGAAACGCTATCTGGATGAAGGAATCACCCTTGCCATTGGAACAGACGGACCGGCCAGCAACAACTGTCTGGATATGTTCCGGGAGATGTTCCTTGCCACAGGCTTACAGAAAGCTGTCTGCGACGATCCGGAGGCAGTTCCGGCAATGGATGTGCTGAAAATGGCTACACTCAGCGGAGCCCGTGTCATGGGGCTTGAAGACTGTGACGTACTCTCGGAGGGGAAACGGGCGGATCTGATCATGATCGACTTGATGCAGCCCAATATGCAGCCGCTTCACAGCATTGAAAAAAACGTTGTATACAGCGGGAGCAAGCAGAATGTAAAGATGACAATGGTAAACGGAAAGATCCTGTATAGAGACGGGGAGTTTTATATCAATGAATCACCTGAGATGGTGTATGAAAATGCAAACCGGATCGCAAAGCGTATTTTAAACGCTGAAGAAATATAAACGGGAAAATAAAAGGCATACAGGGGATGACAGGATAGATGATGAAGATAACATATCTCGGACACAGCGGATTTCTTATTGAAATGAAGGACGCGTATTTTCTTTTTGACTATTATAAGGGCGGATTCCCTGAGATGGATCAGGGGAAAAAGTTGTTCGTATTTGTAAGCCATGCACATTACGATCATTATAATAAAGCAATATTTGACCTGGGGCGAAGATTTGTCCGTACACAGTACATTCTCTCATCTGATATCCATGGAAAAGAAGAAAACACCTTTTTTGCGGGAGAGGAGCAAAACGGGGATATGATATTTATGAAGCCGTGTGAAGAAAGAGAGACTCTCGGCTGTCATGTGCGTACACTCCGCTCCAACGATGAGGGCGTGGCGTTTCTCATTCATTATCAGGGAAAGGCGTTCTACCATGCGGGAGATCTCAACTGGTGGCACTGGGCGGGAGAGACAGACAAGTTTAATACCGTGATGCGCCGTTCCTACCAGACGGAGATCAACAGACTTCAAAAAGAGATTATTGATGTGGCGTTTGTGCCGGTGGATCCGAGACTTGGGGAACAGTATGTCTGGGGCATTGACTGTTTCATGAGGCGTACACAGACAGAACATGTATTTCCTATGCATTTCTGGGGCAATTATGAGATATTTGACCGGCTTATGCTGGAAAAATGCACAGAGGACTATAACGATAAGATCGTGAGGATCGAGAAAGAAGGCCAGACCTTCTCTATAGAGGAAGAGTAGTTACAGAAAGTGAGTGACAGCGAAAATGCTAGTTAAAATATATACCGACGGCGCTGCCCGGGGAAATCCGGACGGACCGGGAGGCTACGGCACAGTCCTCGAATACGTGGACACAAAGGGAGAGCTCCATACAAAAGAGCTCTCACAGGGGTATGTAAGAACGACCAACAACCGTATGGAACTGATGGCGGTGATCGCGGGATTAGAGGCGCTGAACCGCCCATGTACGGTGGAAGTATATTCGGATTCCCAATATGTGGTCAATGCCTTTAATCAGCGCTGGGTAGACGGATGGCTGAAAAAAGGCTGGAAAAGAGGAAAGAACGAGCCTGTCAAAAACGTGGATCTCTGGAAAAGGCTTCTTGCTGCGAAAGAGCCCCATGACACGAGCTTCCACTGGGTCAAAGGACATGACGGACATCCTCAGAACGAACGGTGCGATACTCTTGCAACGACAGCGGCGGACGGAGAAGATCTGATCGTTGATGAAGGAGCAGAATTGTAACTGGACTGGTCAATCAATACGATTCTGGCTGTTTTAAACCAATCCATATGTGATATACTTCTCTGTAAATATGATTTTAGCAGCCTCAAATTCAAGAGTGCTGCGGTAAAGGGAGGTACGTCAATTTATGAAACGAATTGTTACACTTCAGGATATATCATGCGTCGGCTGCTGCTCAATCACCGTTGCGCTTCCGATTATTTCTGCCATGGGTGTAGAATGCGGCATCCTGCCGACAGCAGTGTTGTCTAACCACACAATGTTCAAGGGATTTACCTGCAAAGATATTTCAGATCAGATCGAGCCCATATCTGATATGTGGAAGAAAGAAAATATCACCTTTGACGGCGTTTATACAGGATATCTTGCATCCAAAGAGCAGTGCGCCCAGGTGGTGCGCTTCTTCGAACGGTTTTCGAATGAAGGCAATCTGACTTTGGTCGATCCGGCGATGGCGGACAATGGGAAGCTGTACCCGGCATTCGGAGAGGATTTTCCGAAGGCAATGGCAGAAGTGTGCGCCAGGGCAGATGTGATCGTTCCCAATATTACAGAGGCGGCTCTTCTTACGGGGATGCCATATAAGACGGAGTATGATCATGAGTATATCAAAGAACTTCTGGAGCGGCTTCTTGAACTGGGATGCGGCACGGCAGTGCTGACCGGTGTGAGCTATGAACCGGAGAAGCTGGGTGTGGCTTATCTCGACCGAGCAGGGAAGGAGTTCTCTTATTTCACAAAACGGTGCGCACAGTCCTACCACGGCACGGGAGATATCTATGCGTCCACAGTGATGGGAGGCCTGATGAGAGGGCTTGATCTGGGAGATGCGCTTTCCCTTGCGGCAGATTATGTGGTGGCATGCATTGAGACGACGGCAGCGTCAGAGGATGGAAGATGGTATGGCGCCCAGTTTGAACCGGTGATTCCCAGGCTGTGTACGATGCTCAGGGAACGGCTTGACAGCCGTGCCTAAGACGAATATAATCAAATACTGTGTTAAGTAAGACAGACGATCGCGGCTGCATGTGCCGAAAGGCCGCAGACGAGGAAAGTCCGGGCTTCACAGGGCAGGATGCCGGATAACGTCCGGTGGAGGCGACTCCAAGGCCAGTGCAACAGAAATAAA
>CAJFQC010000030.1 GCA_904418845.1 uncultured Ruminococcus sp.
TCGCCCACTTCTCTGATAATAGTACAAAGGGAAAGGAGTATGCCCGGACTGACAAGCAGTCTGTAAAAGATCCCAGTAAGACATCAGGAAAAACGATTGCGAAACTGTTAGATGAATACAATTCTATGTTGTCAGAGTAACGCAGATATTTAAGACCCGAAAGGGTCTTTTTTTTATGCGCTGATTTATTCGTTTTCTGATATGGGGGAGTTCAAATTGTCGAGAGAGTAGTTGAAACTAACTGTGATATAAAATAAGCGTCGACAGAAAACAAAAGAAAGGAGTTATCGGCGCCGGTATAGATTGCTATACCAATGAGTAAAACAAATTTTGAAAAAAAGATTTATGAAACAATTATTGAAGAGTTTAAAGAAGTTCGAGTCAACAAAGGATTTACACGTCCGAACATTTTAGACGAAATAGATAAATTTAATTTATCATGTTCCGACGATTCAGAAATTATCGGAATTACATCAGCATCTTTAGAAAGCTACGAAAAAAGAAACCGGGAGTGTCCGGTCAGTAAATTTTTTATACTTGTGGCACTTGTTGATATGGATTTAAACGAATTAAAAAAGAAAATCCAAAATGAGTACAAAATTGAACCAATTACAAAATAGGTACTCTGCGTACCTCGTTATTATAACCTGTAATTCGTACAATGTGATTAACAAAACAAGAAAAAACTGAACGAACTGAGGAGGTAAAAGCAATGATTGAGAGAACTGTTAAGGAAAATAAGGAAAACATGAAAGACCGTACACCTGTAATAGAAAACTATTACGCTTTGCTTGCGGTTATCCTTAATCCGAAATTAAGCGTTGATGAAGCAATCAGATATTTCCGTTTATAGGAGGGTTTTTATGATACACATTCGTTCGCCCACTCATTTGAATACGCCCCCGCAGAGCGGGGAGAACCATCAGTAACCCTGTCAATGTTCAGAGCTGTGATGGTTTCCTGTCGCAAGGTGATTATAGCATGCTCTGACGAGATTGGAAAGGAGAAGATTATGGCATCTTTAATAGTAAGAATGCTGATTGAACTCTTATCCGTAATCCCATATACGAAATATTATCTGAATTCAATTTCGGTTCGGTTCAGATATCTGAACGGACAGAAAACGGATCAGATAGCCGGATATGTGTATACGGTGACAAATACAGAGACTTTTGATCAGATACATGTTCTGGTTGAACAGGACAAACCCCTGATCACGCCCGAAGCCCTAACCGAGTTACAGCAGGAGGGAAAGAAAGTATTTGTCGAGTTTGATAATGCGGTGATAAAACCGTATTACAGCGAACGCACAAAGTCAATCGAAGACAGCATCAAAGCTGATGCAGTACGGCGTGTAACAGACAAATAGGTTTAACGGGGGCGATAAGCCCCCTCAAAAGAAAGGAGTCATTGCGATGATAGTAGATACTTTCATTATTGTTATACTGATGCCTAAAATGTATTGTAATGTTGTGTAGAATAATGCGGCGTTTCGCACCGTCCGAGGTTTTAGCGATTGGCTAGAATTAATTTCCTAAATTGGCCGCTAGATAGTATATGCTATGACCAAAAACAATTATGATTTTTCTAAAGCAACCGCCGAACAAATGTTTTCTTTTCTTGTCGAAAATGGTATAATAAATGTAGGCGATACACTAAATGCCATGACAAAAAAGCACGAAGAAAACCTACTTAAAAAACATCCTTTTGATATATGGCAGGGAACAGATTCTCGTTATCGTACATATGTAGAGGATGAATCCAAACCATCTGGGAGGAGGATGATAGTTAAAACTTACGAGAGGGATTTACTGAATTATCTGGTAGCGTTCTATGAGAAGCAGGAACAAGACAAGTCAATCAAAAACTATACTCTGGAAAGGCTGTATCCTGAATGGAAAAATTACAAGTCTCTTCATACAACTGCCGAGACTTACATAACACGTATAAATTCTGACTGGAATACTTATTACAGAAATACAGATATTATTAGAATTCCAATCAAAGACCTGACAAAACTTGATCTCGATGAATGGGCGCATAAGTTGATTAAAGACCATAACATGACTAAGAATCAATATTATAATGTCACTGTTATCATGCGTCAGGCTTTATTATATGCGGTTGATCTTGGTATCATTGAAAGCAGTCCGTTTTCACTTGTAAAAATTGACGGAAAGCGGCTCTTCCGCAAAACAAAGAAAAAGCCGGATAATACACAGGTATTTTTTCAAAGTGAAGTTGATGAAATATCTCGAATGGCACTGGAAGATTTTTATAATAGAGTAAAGGTTTATGAACTTGCTCCTTTAGCACTGCTCTTTCAGTTCCAGACAGGTTTACGGATTGGTGAATTATGTGTTGTCCGCTACGATGATATAGAAACACCTGATTATATTCATATTCAGAGGATGCTTCGCCGTGATACCAATGAAGTTGTAGAACACACTAAGACAAGTTACGGCGATCGTCAGGTATTCCTTACAACACAGGCAAAGCATTTGATAGCCTTGGCTAAAGAACGACAGGAAAGTTTAGGCGTTGACAGTTCCGGCTATATTTTCTCAATTAACGGGAAACCTCTAACGGAAAGATCAGTTGCTACTCTTTATGTTAAATACTGTAAAAAGGCAGGAATCATTCAAAAGAGTTCCCATAAATCAAGAAAGACCTACATATCAGCTCTGATTGATGGGAAAGTAAATATCAATACTGTTCGTGAGATGGTCGGACATGCCGATGAACGTACCACGCTAGGGAATTATGCTTTTGATCGAAAGACCGAATCCGAAAAGGCTCAAATGATTGAAAATGCACTGAATGCAGGCTGAATATCAAACTGTAATCACAGATGTAATCAAAAGTAATCATAAAAAATAGAGACATCTTTGCTTTTACACTTGCTTCAAAAAACGGGTCGAAAGGGCTGAAACCCTTGAAAACACGCACAAAAAAACCGCCGTCCCCGCGGCTCGCAATGTCCGCAAAAACAGCGATTTCCAAGTGCGCGATCAGGGGCTCGAACCCTGGACACCCTGATTAAGAGTCAGGTGCTCTACCAACTGAGCTAATCGCGCTTTTCCGTTACTTCATCGGGCGATTTTCCCGACGCAAGTGATATTATATTACAGTCCTTACCACTTTGCAAGCATTTTTTTCAGTTTTCTGTTGTTTTCCGCAATTTCAGGGGCTTTTTCAAGATCTATATTATCTTCTTTCGCCCATTCTGCCAGTTCTCTTGTAGTGATAACATAATCCATTTCGTAAAAGTTTTATTTTCGTCTGTTTCGATCTCCATGCCCGCACCCGCAGTTTAATATCTTGCACACTTCTAATGTAGATTTACGGATACACAAAACCCATCTGTTCAGGCACGGCTTACAGTAGAACAATTCCTTTACGCATGTGCGCCAGCATTTCCGTCCTATAATGCCCACCTCCCATCACCTGTAACTTATTATATGTATTAATGGGAAAAATGGTGCGCTTCTGCCCAATTGTATTTGTGCACTTTTACTTTCTTTCAGCGACCAGCTTATTGATCGGATTGCCCCGTGAAGAAAACTTTTCTTCATACTCGGTCATGATATTTCCATTGTTCATTTCCACATGATGGTGCAGGTCATAGGTAAACGCGCGCAGCGTCCATCCTGCCTCCTTTACCTGTTCCAAAGAGAAATTAAAGAGCCCTGTATTGTCTGTCTTGAACTCTACTATTCCGCCTGACGGGAGTACAGTCTCATACCGCCTTAAAAACTCCGCCGAAGTCAGGCGGCGTTTCGCATGTCTCGCCTTAGGCCACGGATCGGAAAAATTCAAATATATCTTCTGTACTTCATCTTCGGCAAAAACATCTCCTATATTGCGGGCATCCATACAGACAAAGCGGATATTTTCCAGATCATAAAATTCCTCTGCATCGTACTTTTCAATTGCTCTTAAGAGAACACTTGAGTACCTCTCGATCCCAACAAAATTAATGTCCGGGTGCTCCTTCGCCATATTGAGAATAAATCTTCCTTTTCCCATTCCAATCTCTATTTGGATGGGATTCTTATTTCCAAAAATATCCTTCCAGTGTCCCCGTTGATTTTGCGGCTTTTTTATCACAGCACGGTGAGCTTCAAGTTCGCCCGCGGCTCTCGGTATATTTCTTAATCTCATAAACAACAACTCCTGATATAACTCCTGCTTCCCACACCCTGCTGTGGATAAAGCAATATTGCCCTTTTATTTTTATTATCATAACACGACAGACTGTTCCGGTCAAAATCTGAACACAATTTTTACACCTTGTATCTGGACACAATTTTCCCTGTCCGCCCATAAAAACCGCCTTTTTCCCTGCAAAATCCCTTCTTTTTCCACCAGTTAAAAACCATTTTTCACACCTTGCATTTTCATTTAAAAGGTGTATGATAGAGTATATTAGCATTTTCTGACAAACAGGAGGCTTTATTATGGAGTCTATTGTAAACAAATTGACAGAAATAGAGGAGGCTGCATCCGCTATTGTCGCGCACGCCGAAGATCAGAAAGAAGCTCTCGACAAGGAGTATGATGAGAAGCGCAGGACTTTTGATACAGAGCTTGAAAATAAAACCCAGGCGCGTCTTGCCGATATCCGCAGGGAACTGGAGAAAAACACCTCCGGTATCCTTGAAAGCCAGAGCGGTGCCAGCGAGGATACGATCCGTGCATTAGAGAAAGAATATGCAGAAAAGCATACTGAGTATGCCCATGAGATCCTGCGGCGGATCACCGAGGTGTAGCTTATGGGAAACTTACTTGAATACAGTGGGATTGTGACAAAGATCCGCGGCATGGAGGCAAAGCTGCTGACGCCGGAACAGTTCACCGAGATTGCAAATCTCGGCAGTGTCCCCGAGATCGTGGAATATCTCAAGAAAAATACCGCATACGCAGATATCCTTGAGACGCTGGTGGAAGATCAGATACACAGAGGTAATGTCGAGAAAGTACTGGCCCAGTCACTCTATCACGACTATACGAAGATCTACCGGTTCTGCGGACAGAAGCAGCGGCGTTTTATGAAGCTGCTCATGAAGAACTATGAGATCGACCTCATTAACTACTGTTTAAGGATCGTGATCAACCATTACCGGCAGCCTTTTGACCTGAACTACAAACGGGCATTTTTTGACCGCTATTCACAGATTTCTATAGAAAAGCTCATCATGTCCCGCACGACAGATGAACTGGTAGAAAATCTTAAAGGTACCGAATATTATGCACCCCTTAAAAAGTTAAGAGATTCTCAGAATGTGACACTCTATGATTACAACCTGACATTAGACCTTTACTTCTTCACCTCCACATGGAGAGAACAGAAGAAAATCTTAAAGAAAGCCGACCTTGAGCTGTTCATGCGGGACCGCGGTTCTAAGATCGACCTTCTGAACTTAAAGTGGATCTACAGGGCAAAAAAATATTATAACATGAAGCCCGCAGACATTTACCTGATGCTTATCCCGATCCACTATAAATTATCGACTGACCTGGTCAAGGAACTTGTGGAGGCTCCAGGACTCGAAGAGTTCGAAGCCGCCGTGGCGAAAACAACTTATTCGCGCCACTATAATTTCCATCAGAACCTGACCATTGAACAGATGTATGTGGACTGTCTGCATCATCTGTATACAGTAGACCGCCGGCGAGACCCCTATTCTCTCGCCGCGATCAACACTTATCTCTTCTTAAAAGAGGAAGAGATCAAAAAGCTGACGACCGCCATGGAGTGTGTACGCTATCAGTTAAGCCCTGGCGAGACGCTGGCATACGTTGGAGGTAAGACCCAATGATTGTAAAAATGAAATTCATCAACATTTCCGGTCCGAGGAACGACATTGACCGTGTTACAGACCTGTATCTTTCACGCTATGAGATCCAGCTTGAATCCGCATTGTCCGAACTGAAGACCGTAGACAATTTAAGACCTTTCGTTGAGCTCAACCCGTACCGGGATGCTCTGGGCAAGGCTGTCCAGTTTGTAGGATATCTCCCGAACGCCGACGATGTGACCCCGGACACTTCCCTCGGTCTTGACGATATGTTCGAGATCGTGCGCAAGGCAAACGAGGACTATCAGGAACTTCAGGAGAAGAAAGAAAAATTAAAGAAAAAGATCGATGAGCTTCGTGCAAAACAACAGGTCATTGCTCCCTTCCGCCCATTAGACTGCGATCTCCACAAAGTACTGCATTACCGGTATATCACTTACCGTTTTGGCCGTATTGCCGTAGAATTCTACCATAAAATGCAGAAATACCTGATGGAGGATCTCAAAGCTATCTTCGTGGAGGGAGAGAGAGATGAAAGTTTCGTGTACGGGGCTTATTTTGTTTCTCCTGCCGAGACCCAGAAAGTAGACGCCGTGTTCCGTTCCCTTCATTTTGAACGGATTGAACTGAAAGACGAATTCGAAGGAACGCCCGCCTATGCTTATCAGTCCCTGGAGCGTGAGATCGCCAGAGTGAATCTTGAGATAGAAGATCTTGACAAACAGGCCGGGGAAATGCTTTCTGACCGGGCGCCCCAGCTCATCGCGGCGCGCAACAGATTAGAAGAATTATCCAGCAACTTCGATGTGCGCAAGCTTGCGGCGCGCATGGAGGATAAACAAGAAGATTACTACATCCTCTGCGGATGGATGGCAGAGGACGATGTGGAGAAATTTGTAAAAGAAGTGGAGGAAGATGACAAGGTATTTGTCGTTGTGGAGGACGACCACGACTCCTACTTCGGAGAGCCGCCTACCAAGCTAGAGAACCCGAAGCTGTTCAAGCCATTTGAAATGTTCGTCCAGATGTACGGGCTCCCCGCGCACAACGAATTCGATCCCACAATGTTCGTAGGACTGACCTACTCTTTCATCTTCGGCGCCATGTTCGGAGACGTTGGGCAGGGATTACTCCTCTTCATCGGCGGAGCGCTCATCTACCATTTTAAGAGAGCTCCTCTCGCCGGAATCATTGCCACGGCAGGAGTATTTTCGACGATCTTTGGATTTATGTTCGGAAGCATCTTCGGATTCGAAGATGTACTGCCTGCGCTGTGGATACGGCCCATTAACCACATGACCACCCTTCCCTTCCTTGGGAAGCTGAATACCGTATTCATCATAGCGGTAGCCTTCGGAATGTTCCTCATTATGGTAGCAATGGTGCTTCACATCATCAACGCTGCAAAGAGCAAGGACATTGAAGGTACATGGTTTGATCCCAACGGTGTGGCGGGACTGGTATTCTACGCCGCAGTTGTTGTTACAATCATTCTCTTTATGACAGGCAATCCGCTCCCGGGCGGAATCCTGATGGGAATTATGTTCGGTGTTCCGCTGATCCTCATTCTCTTCCGTGAACCGCTTACAAGAGCCATCCAGAAGAGGGCAGATAAAATGGAGACTGGTAAGGCGATGTTTTTCGTACAGGGATTTTTTGAGATGTTTGAGACTCTTTTGAGCTACTTCTCTAACACTATCTCCTTTATCCGTATCGGAGCTTTCGCCGTAAGCCATGCAGCCATCATGGAAGTAGTGCTGCAGCTTGCGGGCGCTGAGAGCGGACATCCCAACTGGCTCGGCGTCATCTTCGGCAACCTGTTTGTGTGCGGGTTCGAAGGACTGATCGTCGGCATCCAGGTACTTCGTCTGGAATATTACGAGATGTTCAGCCGCTTCTACAAGGGCAGCGGACATTCGTTTGAGCCATATACAAAGAAGAATACAAAGAAAAAATAAAATACATCATCTAAAATTATTTTAATCAGGAGGATCCTACCATGACATTAGGAACAAAAATTGTATTAATTGCCGCTCTTATCTTAAGCATCATCATTCCTTTCGGCTATTACCTGCTCGGAAGGGAGAAATCACGCAGACGCTACAAACGCGCGATCGGTTCTAATGTATTTTTCTTCTTCGGCGCTTTTGTAGTAGCGTCCATCATGCTGCTGGGCGGCCCGGACGTACAGGCTGCGGAGTCTGTCGCTTCTGACTCCGGTCTCGCTACCGGGCTCGGATATCTGGCAGCGGCGCTCGTTACCGGACTTTCCTGTATCGGCGGCGGTATCGCAGTTGCAAGCGCGGCGAGCGCGGCCCTTGGAGCGATCAGCGAAGATTCCAGCGTACTCGGTAAGTCACTCATCTTCGTAGGACTTGCGGAAGGTGTATGCCTCTATGGACTGATCATCTCCTTCATGATATTAGGAAACTTATAATATCAGTCAGCCGTGCGGGAATCCACAGGATGGCGGCGCGGGGTCCCCGCGCATCAGTGCACAGCAAAGGAGATTACTATGAAAATGTATCTTATCAGTGATAACGTGGACACCTACACAGGCATGCGCCTGGCAGGTGTGGACGGTGTTGTGGTCCACGAGCGGGACGAGCTGAAAAAGGCTCTTGAAGACGTGCTCTCGGATAAGACAGTGGGCATTGTGCTCCTGACGGAAAAGTTCGGACGGGAATTCCCGGATATCATTGACACTTTCCGCTTGGAACGGAAGATGCCTCTCCTTGTGGAGATCCCGGACAGACACGGCACCGGACGGCAGAAGGACTTTATCACATCGTATATCACAGAAGCCATTGGATTGAAGCTATGATTCAGGCTATATATCTGTCGTATTCTGTATCTGATTAAAACGCAAAGGAGGTATTCCTTTTGACAGTAGAAGAAAAGATTTCTCACTTACGGACGACATCCATGGAGCAGGCGCGCGCGGAGGGTAACGCTATCATTGATTCCCACCGCGAGGCTCTTGAGAAGGTCTTTGAGGATCATAAAACGGAAGCCCTGCGCCAGTCGGAGACCCGCATCAAAGCGGAGACGACCAACGCGAAGCTTTCTCTGAACCAGGCTGCGGCGAAGTCCCAGTTTGAGATCAAGCGCCGCCAGGGAAAAGTCCAGCAGGAGCTGAAAGATAAAGTATTTAAAGAGGCATTAGAGCTTGTAAAGGATTACATGAAGACGGAGGCCTACAGTGATTTTCTCGTAAAGTGCATCCGCAATGCGGAGCGTTTTGCCGGCAGCACGGATCTTGTGATCTACATTAATCCGTCTGATGAAGGAAAACGTTCTGATCTGGAGGATGCCACAGGCATCCACCTGACCATCAGCGCGGAAGATTTCATAGGCGGAGTGCGCGCGGTCATCCGCAGCAGAAACATTCTAATTGATAATTCTTTCAAGACACAGCTTCGCAATGAATATGACAAGTTTATTTTCTTAGGAGGTGAGGGCAATGCCAGTGCTTAAGACCGGAAAAATATACGGGATCAACGGCCCCGTCATCTACCTGAAAGGAAATACCGGGTTCCGTATGTCCGAGATGGTCTATGTGGGCAAAGAACAGCTTGTAGGCGAAGTCATTGCTCTGGACAAAGACCTGACGACTATTCAGGTATATGAGGAGACATCGGGACTGCGCCCCGGCGAAGAGGTAACGGCAAGCGGCAGCCCTGTATCCGTAACACTTGCCCCGGGCATCCTCAACAACATCTTTGACGGTATCGAGCGCCCGCTGGAGTGTATCGCAGACTCGGCAGGGGCTTTTATCTCACGCGGTGTAAGCGTGGATTTCCTCGACAGGCAGAAAAGATGGCCGACTCACATTACAGTACAGAAAGGCCAGTATATCCACGGCGGAGACATTATTGCGGAAGTGCCCGAGACTCACGCTATCCTGCACAAGTGTATGGTTCCGCCTGATATAGAAGGCACGGTGCTCGACATCGTCCCGGACGGCGAATACACCATTGATGAAACGCTGGTCACGCTGAAACTGCAGGACGGTTCAAAAAAAGAACTAACCATGACACAGCGCTGGCCCATCCGTACCCCCCGTCCTACCCATCACCGTTTCCCCGCGTCAGTTCCGCTGATCACGGGGCAGCGTATCATTGACACGATGTTCCCAATCGCCAAGGGCGGTACTGCCGCCATCCCCGGAGGATTCGGAACCGGCAAGACCATGACGCAGCATCAGATCGCGAAATGGGCGGACGCCGACATCATCATCTATATCGGATGCGGCGAGCGCGGAAACGAAATGACACAAGTGCTGGAGGAGTTTGGCGAGCTGACTGACCCGAGGACGGGCAATCCGCTGATGGGCCGTACCACGCTTATCGCAAACACGTCCAACATGCCTGTTGCCGCCCGTGAGGCGAGTATCTATACAGGACTTACACTCGCGGAATATTACCGTGACATGGGCTACGACGTAGCGATCATGGCGGACTCCACCTCACGATGGGCGGAGGCTCTTCGCGAGCTGTCCGGCCGTCTGGAGGAGATGCCCGCAGAGGAAGGGTTCCCCGCTTATCTGGCGTCCCGCCTGTCCGCTTTCTATGAACGCGCGGGCATGATGCACAATTTAAACGGAACCGACGGCTCGGTGACCATCATCGGTGCGGTATCCCCGCAGGGCGGTGATTTTTCTGAGCCTGTCACACAGAATACAAAGCGTTTCGTACGCTGCTTCTGGGGACTGGACAAAAGCCTTGCCTATTCCAGACATTTCCCGGCCATCCACTGGCTTACCAGCTACAGCGAGTATCTGAACGACTTAAGCCACTGGTATCAGGACAATGTTTCCCCGCAGTTTGTGGATTACAGAAACCGCCTGATGGCCCTTCTCAATCAGGAGAGCAGTCTGCTTGAGATCGTAAAGCTTATCGGAAGCGACGTACTTCCGGACGACCAGAAGCTGGTGCTGGAGATCGCAAGGGTTATCCGCCTCGGCTTCCTGCAGCAGAACGCATTTCACAAAGATGACACCTGTGTCTCCATGGAGAAACAGTTTCTCATGATGGACACCATCCTTTATCTTTATAAACAGGCGCGCACCCTTGTCACAATGGGGCACCCTATGTCCGTACTGAAAGCAGAAAATATTTTCGACCGAGTCATTGCCATCAAATATGACGTGCCCAATGACCGGCTGGAAATGTTCGCCCAGTATCACAGGGACATTGATACATTCTACCAGAAAGTGCTTGAGAAAAACGCGTAAGGAGGACCAATTATTATGTCAATTGAATATCTAGGCTTAAGCAGCATCAACGGTCCTCTCATCGCTCTGGAGGGCGTGCAGGACGCATTTTTTGACGAAATCGTAGAATTCGTCGTAGACGGAACTGAACGTAAAATTGGACGTATCGTAGAAATTTACGAAGACAGAGCCGTCATCCAGGTATTTGAGGGGTCCGAAAATATGTCCCTCAAGAACACACACACCAAACTGACCGGACACCCTATGGAGATCACGCTTTCCCCGGATATGCTGGGCCGTACCTTCAACGGCATCGGCCAGCCCATCGATGATCTGGGTCCTATCGTCTCCACATTAAAACGAGATGTCAACGGGCTTCCCTTAAATCCAGTGCGCCGCGAATACCCGCGCAACTATATCCACACAGGTATCTCCGCTATCGACGGTCTGACGACCCTCATCCGCGGACAGAAGCTGCCTATCTTCTCCGGAAACGGACTTCCCCATGACCAGCTTGCCGCGCAGATCGTAAAACAGGCGTCGCTTGGGGAAAATTCTGATGAGCAATTCGCTATCGTGTTCGCCGCTATGGGCGTCAAACATGACGTTGCCGACTTCTTCCGCAGCACCTTTGAGGAAAGCGGCGTGGCAGACCATGTTGCCATGTTTCTGAATCTGGCAAATGACCCCGTTGTGGAGCGTCTTATCACACCGAAAGTGGCTCTTACTGCAGCGGAGTATCTCGCATTTGAACAGAACATGCACATCCTCGTCATTTTGACAGACATGACTTCCTTTGCCGAGGCAATGCGTGAAGTCTCCTCCTCAAAGGGAGAGATCCCCAGTCGTAAAGGCTATCCGGGATATCTATACAGCGAGCTTGCCACTATTTACGAGCGCGCAGGAATCGTTCAGGGTGTGAACGGGTCTGTGACACAGCTTCCCATCCTGACCATGCCAAACGATGATATCACGCATCCTATCCCTGACCTGACCGGCTATATCACAGAGGGACAGATCGTACTCGACCGTCCGCTGCACGGGCAGTCCATCTATCCCCCCATCAACATCCTGCCATCCCTGTCCCGTCTGATGAAGGACGGCATCGGAGCCGGCTACACGAGAGAAGACCATCAGGATTTGGCAAATCAGCTCTTCTCCGCCTACGCCAAAGTAGGAGATGCAAGAAATCTTGCATCTGTTATCGGTGAGGATGAGCTGTCACCCATTGATAAAAAATACCTGGAGTTCGGAAAGGATTTTGAAAAGAGATATATCGGACAGGGGCAGAACGAGAACCGCAGCATGGAGGAAACGCTGGATCTCGGCTGGGAACTGCTCGGAAGACTGCCCAAAGAAGAACTCGACCGCGTGGATACGAAGATACTGGAGAAATATTATAAGCCAATGGCAGAAGAAATGTAATATGACATAAACATTTCGCTCTCATATCCCGTTATATATGACGGACCGGGTATGACGACGTCTGCATTGTACCATGTGGCATTGACACTATAAATACAGGCGGTGCTCGTATATGAAGTTAAAAAATGTCCTGATCGTGGCAAATGATATAGAACGGTCAAAAACTTTTTATAAAGAATTGTTCGGGCTCGATGTGATCCTCGACAGCGAGGGAAAGGCCATCCTGACAGAAGGGCTTGTACTGCAGGACCGGGCTGTATGGGAGCAGACCATTAAAAAAGCAATACTTCCGCAAAATCATACTACAGAACTCTATTTTGAAGAAAGAGACATAGATGATTTTTTAAAGAAATTAAATAATTTCTCACCTCCCATTGAGTATATAACTCCCCTGACGGAACATCCATGGGGACAGAAAATTATAAGATTCTATGATCCTGACGGCAATATGATTGAAGTAGGAACTCTGTCGTAAGGTTCGCTTATTTATTAACTACTATGATTGAAAGGAGACGTTTTATGGATCCACGCACATTTCCCACAAAAGGAAATCTGATGCTGGCAAAGAACTCTCTCGCTCTTGCCAGACAGGGCTACGACCTGATGGATAAAAAGAGAAATATTCTGATCCGCGAGCTGATGGATCTGATCGATGAAGCTCGGAGTATTCAGGAAGAGATTGATACAACCTTCACCTATGCCTATCAATGTCTCCAGCGTGCCAATATCGAGAACGGTATCAGCAATGTTGAACTTCTCGCCTACACTGTCCCGATCGAGAACTCGATCACTATCCAGACAAGGAGTATCATGGGAACAGAGATCCCCCATGTGAAATATGTTCCGGACGCGGGGAAACCGACGTACTCTTTCAGCACCACGCATGAATCCATTGACAAGGCGAGAGAAGCTTTCCGCAAGGTAAAGGATCTGACAGTAAAGCTTTCAATGGTGGAGAACGCGGCTTACCGTCTTGCCAGCAACATTAAGAAGACACAGAAGCGCGCAAACGCGCTCCAGAATATCACTATTCCCATGTACTCTGCTCTTGTATATACCATTACAAATGCTCTTGAGGAAAAGGAAAGGGAAGAGTTTACACGACTGAAAGTCATTAAGCGAATGAAGATGAAGAATTGATATTCCTGTACTGCCGCGGAGTGCAGGAATAAAAACGTTTAAATATTTTCGTAAAATTGCTGGGGCTGTCAAACCCACAGTAGGTTGCGGTTTCAGAAATGCTGCTTGCGGGATCTGCAAGCAGCATTTCTGCGCCCTTCATAACCCGGTATTTCAATAAATACTGAATGGGAGAAATCTGAAGTGTCTTTTTGAAACAGCGCAGACATTCCCGCTCGCTGATGTCTGCCGCACCGGAGATATCCTCCAGAGAGATATTGTCAGAAAAATTCTGGTGAATATAGTCCAGCATTTTTCTGATACGGATATTAGCCTGATTCAAAAGAGGAGATTTTGTATCAATCTGTGGTTCAAATTTCTCAAAAAGATAGAAACAGATATGGGAAAGGTTTTCACGGACAGTAAACTCAAAACCGCATCTGTCATTTGTATGGGCTTCAAATGCACGGTTGAACCAATCGGATACCATTTGTCTGTCGGCAGAATCAATCTGATAGCCGGAAAAGGAATTGCAGGATAAAAGCGGCCGGATATATTTTTTTGCAAACGCGGAGTCACTGTTTCCGGTAATCAGCGTCGGGCTGAAAACAAGGGAGTGCAAAGTGCATTCCGAGGCAGCCTCAGCATAATGAAGAATGTTGGAATTGATAACCGCCAGTTCTCCTTCGCTTAAGAAAAAAGAGGTCAAGGGCGTTTTTAGCATCATCTGCCCCTGTTCTATAGATATGATTTCAATTTCCTCGTGCCAGTGCCAGGGAATGATCTCTTCCGTTCTTTCGGTATGGTGCGAGGAATAACCGGCGCAAGGGAACTCAATGCTTCCGTGTGGCTGAAGCTCTTTTGATGCTCTGTTCAAATTCAACCCGCATTTTTGCAATGCCATAAAGTTGTCCCCCTGTCTTTCATTTTGGCGGTTTTATTATATTATATGGCTGAATATGAGTTGTATCAACCCCTATTTGACGATATTCTTTTGAAATAAAAGAAAGAACGGGAGGAAGATACAATGTTTCAATTATTATTAGCCATTATTTATCTGGCTTTTATCAGTCTGGGACTTCCTGATTCACTTCTGGGTTCTGCCTGGCCGGCCATGTATCAGGAGCTTGCCGTACCTGTTTCTTACGCAGGCATAATTTCCATGATTATTGCGGTTGGTACGATTATTTCCAGTCTGCATAGCGACCGGCTTACCAGGCGATTCGGAACCGGAAGGGTTACAGCGTTTAGCGTACTGATGACTGCGGCCGCTCTGTTCGGATTTTCCATCAGCCGTTCTTATGTAATGCTGTGTTTATGGGCGATTCCTTACGGATTGGGAGCAGGAAGTGTAGACGCTTCTTTGAACAACTATGTTGCGCTTCATTACAAGAGCAGACACATGAGCTGGCTTCACTGTATGTGGGGAATCGGAGCTTCTCTGGGTCCGTATGTGATGGGGTATGCCTTGTCCGGCGGACAGGGCTGGAATATGGGATACCGCTATATTGCGATTCTTCAGATCGCACTGACTGCAATCCTTTTTCTCAGTCTCCCGTTATGGGAAAAAAAGCAGGAGTTAACAAGCGCCTCTTCCCTCGTCGAGGGAAATAACAGACCACTTTCCCTGCGTGAAATCATCCGTATACCTGGCGCAAAGGAGGTAATGGTAACATTCTTTTGCTACTGCGCTTTGGAGCAGACCACCGGCCTTTGGGCAAGCAGTTATCTGGTACTGCGCCGTGGATTATCAGCCGATACGGCGGCCGGTTTTGCAAGTCTGTTTTTTGTAGGAATTACCCTGGGCAGAGCGCTCAGCGGATTTTTGACATTAAAGTTTAATGATACACAAATGATCCGGCTGGGGCAGGGATTTACCGCATCCGGCATTCTGTTTTTATTTTTGCCGTTCGGAAATGGGAGCGCACTTATAGGGCTGGGTCTGATCGGACTGGGATGCGCACCGGTCTACCCATCCATTATTCATGCTACCCCGAAGCATTTTGGGGCAGAAAAATCACAGGCCATGATCGGAGTACAGATGGCGGCTGCCTACGTCGGAACCTGTCTTATGCCGCCGGTGTTCGGCCTGATCGCGAATCATATCAGCGTCGGACTTCTGCCGCTGTATTTACTGTTGATTTTGGCCCTTATGGTATTTATGCATGAAAAAATGCTGAAAAAGATAAAGGGGAAAGTATTCAGCATTCAAAGAAATTTTTGAAAGGAGACCGCTATGAGGATTGAACATATAGCAATATATGTAAATGATCTGGAAAAAACGAAAAAATTTTTTGAGAAATATTTTAATGCCGTATCAGGCAAATGCTATCACAACAGGGATACAGATTTCCGCTCCTATTTCCTTTCGTTCAGTGACGGCGCACGATTGGAAATTATGAGCAGGCCCAATATGAGCGACAATGAAAAAAATCTGACGAGGACCGGCTTCTCCCATATTGCTTTTTCGGTGGGAAGCAAAGAAAAGGTAGATAAATTGACCGAACTGTTGAGGACGGATGGCTTTGAAGTCATAAGCGGCCCACGGACAACAGGCGACGGCTATTATGAAAGTTGTATTGTAGATATAGAAAAGAATCAGATTGAAATAACCGTTTAAACAGCCCCCTCCCCCGGAATCATCTCAGTAAGAGAGGCCTCGCAGGGACAGACTCCGAGACTCCGGCCTGACTGCTGATTCAGGGCTCAAGATATTTCCTCTCCGAGACAGAACACCCGGAAAAACATTTCCAGCGACTCAAACAACTCTCTCTTCCTCTGCTGCAGCTCTTTGATCTTCAGCACACTTCCGATCTCATCAAAGGAGAAATCGTTCTCCTCATGATCAACCTGCAGCTCCAGATTGCCGTTCTCATCAAACACTATCATCAGCACGCCGCCCACATCCTCTGTGTAGAGCACGCACATGATCTGGAGCTCCTGCCGGATGCTTTCCGGAAGGGCTTCAAACTCCGGGTTCATATAAAATTTCTGCTCGTATGCGCTGGCAGCGCACAGTACGGTTTCTCCCTCCATAATGCTCCTCCTTATACCCGGCACACACCATTGCATGGCCGAACTGCTGTTACACATACCCATACACGCCTCTTACAGACACTTCTCCGGCGTAGACCTCTTCCTCTGTACCATCTTCCCTGCGGACAATAAGTTCTCCCGTGGACGTGATGCCAAGCGCATGCGCCCGGTACTGTTCTTTCTCACCTGATATCAGCACATCCCGGTCTTTATTGACCAGCATTTTACTGTAATTATCCATCAATCCCGACAAGTCCTGCGTGCGCATAAATATCTCATAATTGGCTTCCATCCGCTCCATGACCGCGGCAATGACCGGCTCCCTTTTAACTTTATGCCCGTACTCCAGACACAGAGATGTTGCCGTCTTTTTGATCTCTCGGGGAAAATCCGTTATGTTCACATTGATCCCCACTCCCACAGTTACATAGCCGATCTTCCCGGCCTGTGCATTCATCTCCGTAAGGATACCGGCCAGCTTCTTGCCATTGATTATAATGTCATTCGGCCATTTGATTTGTACCTGCGGCTCCGGTTTCCCGGAGATCATTACCTCTCCGGCAGCTCCGCAGCCACACACGCTTTCTGTGGTTCGGAACCGTCCATTCAGTTGTTTAAGCGCCTCTGCCACACTGCAAGCTGTCACAAGTGTAAGCATGGGAGCTTTATTCGGTTCGATATCGGGACGGAGCAGGATGGACATATAGATGCTGCACCCTGCCGGAGACTCCCATGAGCGTCCCCTTCTGCCGCGCCCCGAAGTCTGCCGTTCTGCCACGGCGAGCGTCCCGTGCGGAGCGCCCTCTTTGCCAAGCTGACTGATACGCAGATTGGTAGAGTCCGTCTCCTCATAGCAGATCAGATTCCTGCCCGCCCATTTTGTATGGAGCAGGGGATCCACACCTTCCCTTGTTATACAGTCCATGCAGATCTCATATCTTTCCTTTTCCGGGACATCCTTCCCTTTCGTCATGTCTTTCACCTTGTCTCTTCCAGCGTCGCCGCCATGACAGCTTTGATAGTATGCATCCTGTTCTCAGCTTCGTCAAATACCTTGGACTGCCCGGATTCAAACACTTCATCCGTCACTTCCATATCCTCGATGCCAAACCGCTCTCCCATCTCTTTTCCGATCTTTGTCTTAAGGTCGTGGAACGCCGGCAGGCAGTGCAGGAAGATTGCATCCTTTCCCGCATTCTCCATTACATCTTTGGTCACTTTATAAGGAGAAAGTTCACGAATTCGTTTCTCCCATACATCATCAGATTCACCCATAGATACCCATACATCTGTGTAAATGATATCCGCATTCTTTGTTCCGGCCTTCACATCAGAAGTCAGTGTGATCGTTGCTCCGGATTCTTTTGCATAGACAAGACATTCATCCACAAGCTCTGTATTCGGGAAATATTCTTCCGTAGTGCATGCCACAAAATCAAGTCCCAGCTTCGCGCACGCAATCATAAGAGAATTTCCCATATTGTAGCGGGCGTCACCCATATAAACAAGTTTCAGCCCTTTCAGTTTCCCGAAATGCTCCCGGATCGTCAGCATATCTGCCAGCATCTGTGTGGGATGATACTCGTTTGTCAGGCCGTTCCACACCGGAACTCCTGCGTTTTCTGCCAGTTCTTCAACAATATCCTGTCCAAAGCCGCGGTACTCGATACCATCATACATACGTCCCAGCACTCTCGCCGTGTCCTTGATGCTCTCCTTCTTTCCCATCTGAGAGCCTGTCGGTCCGAGATACGTCGTCCCCATTCCCATATCATGGGCAGCCACCTCAAACGCACAGCGGGTACGTGTGCTGTCTTTCTCAAAGAGCAGCGCCACATTCTTTCCTCTCCAGTTGTCCACCGGAACGCCTTTTTTCTTCTTTTCTTTCAGATCAGCGGAAAGATCCAGGAGATATGTGATCTCCTCCGGTGTAAAGTCCTTCAGTGTCAGAAAGTTTCGTCCTTTTAAATTCATTTTTTTATCCCTCTCTGTCTTAATAAATATATTCATGAATCCCGGCAGACCACTCCTCCCTGCCAGTCGTTCATATCTCTCACAAACAAGCTCTCGAAGCTCATCGACTGTATAAATGCAATACTTCCGGACCCTGACGAATTTTGCGCACGCCTCCAGCATCGCCATATACAGTTCTTTATCCGTGCATCCCGGCAGGAGTTTGAGTACAAGTATAAGTTCTGCCCGCTCCAGTTCTGTAAGATCTCTCATCCTGCGTTCATACCAGTCGTCAAAATGCTCCTGATCGATATAGTAGATGATCCCTTCCAGACCGTAGAGCATCCTCTTGGCGTCATAATACCCGATCTTCATATTCTGCCGGCTTCTTCCTCTGTCAAACTCCAGGATACTTCCCAGCTTCACCCTGGGACCGATCAGATAGTGCTCTCCGGCTTCGGGAAATTTCACCCTTGGCTCTCTCCCCGGTCCGTAGATACGGATCTCGATAATATCCATATACCCCCGGCTGACCAGCGCGTTCACAGGCACATTGTCTATGATTCCTCCGTCGATATAGCGCTTCCCGTCCTCCATCTTCTCATTCTTGAATCCGACGAGATACGAGCTTGCCAGCAGAAATTCTTCTAATCTGCCCTCCGGGATATCCGAGATACTAAGCTCCAGTTCTTTTCTGTCTGTCACGGAAAATGTTTTGATACAGAATTCCTTTCCCGAAGAACGGATCTTCTCCTCATCCACCGTCTCATGGATGAGTCTTCGAAGAGGCGCGATATCCACGCCGCCCTCTGTAAGCAGACGGAGCGCCCCGGATATAATACTGCCCAGCGTCTGTTCTCCCTGAAATAACTGCTCCATCCACTCATCATCCACATCCATGACGCGGGAAAATGCTATCTCATTCCATACCTTCTCCGCCTTCTCCACATCATCCATACAGATAAGCGCCCCGTTCAGTGCGCCCACAGAAGTTCCGGCAACGGCATTGACGCGCACTCCTGCCTCCTTAAGGGCTTTCCACGCTCCGATCTGGTAGGCGCCTCTTGCCCCGCCGCCGTCCAGAATAAGTCCGTATTCTTTTGTCAGATCCAGCAATAATCTCATATGCTCACCCGGTCCTTGGAAATTTATTCTAAACATGGTTCAGTATACTGCGAAACCACCGCGCGGATTTCTCCGCGCGGCAGTCTTAACATCTTATCTCTTTCCTGCTCTGTCCGGCAGGATGTTCTCCGGCAAGGGCTTTACATCGTCGCTTTGTAGTAGTTAATCAGGCATCCGTCCAGGATGATCTGTCTCTCGGCATCTGTCAGGTCGCCCAGTCTTAAACTGATCTCCTTTAACCCGTCACCCACTACATATGCCTTCACTATATCTGCTTTTTCTTCTACAGCCGCTCTCACATCCGGAACAAAGATATAATCGCCATTCTTAAACGGAAGCGCCTCATGGTCCGCGTCTGTAATGAAGGGAAGCATTCCCCAGTTGATCAGATTAGAGCGGTAACGCTTTGTGGCATACTCGACGGCAATATTGGCCCAGCCGCCAAGGACCTTCTGGCAGGACGCTGCCTGCTCACGCGCGGAACCGTCTCCGGGCTTCACTGCGAAAATCGTACTTCCCACGCCGATATTTCCTTTTCCGACATTGGGATATGTCTTCTGGATCGTATCCATCACCGGGCGCAGCTCTTCCAGTGCATCCAGCGGACATGTTCCCGCTTCGATGGCTTTCTGTGCCTTCTGTACCTCTTTCGCACGTCCTACATATGCCGGGTCTTTTCTTGAGAGCGCGAACTCCGCAAGTCCCAGCGGGTTAGAACGGTAGGAAGAAGTCTCGCCTGACGGGATCAGCTCGTCGGTCGTTGTAACCGGATCGTGGATCTCAGAGACAACTTTCACGATCAGGTTCTCCGGGAGAGCTGACATCTCCGGCCAGTCTTTGATGTTCGGTCCGAACTGGATCTCCACATCCGGGTCAGCCACACCGTGGCTGTCAAATACGCGGTTCGCATAAATATTACTGTCAAAATGATATTTCTGTCCCTTGTACTGCACGTCCATAGCAGTCGCCGGAGTAAGGAAGCCTTTGCTGGCCGCTGTAGCTGCGATGGAACGCGCGTCCATAAGCGCGACGGAAGAGATCTGTCCGCTCTGAAGCTTGCTTCCCTCACGGTTCGGGAAGTTTCTCGTGGTGTGGCGGATAGAGAACGCATTGTTCGCAGGAGTATCCCCGGCGCCGAAGCACGGTCCGCAGAATGCTGTCTTCACGACGGTTCCCGCTTCCATCAGATCAGCCACAACGCCGTTCTTCACCAGTTCCATATAGATCGGCGTACTTGCCGGATACACGCTGAATGTAAATGCGTCCGCGCCGATATTGTGTCCTTTGATGATATCCGCCGCTTCACAAATATTTTCGAATCCGCCGCCCGCGCATCCTGCAATGATCCCCTGCTCTACATAGAGTTTTCCGTCGCGGATCTTGTCCTGAAGTGAATAGTCCACCGCGCCGTCCAGACTTACAAGCGCCTTCTGCTCTACATCGTGAAGAATATCTTTTAAGTTGGCGTTCAGCTCGTCGATCGTGTAAACATTGCTTGGGTGGAACGGCATAGCGATCATTGGCGTGATCTCACTTAAGTTCACATACACGCATCCGTCATAGTAAGTACATGCACCCGGGTTCAGTTCTTTATAGTCTCCGCTTCTGCCGTGGATCTCATAGAACTCCTGGATCTTCTCATCTGTGGTCCAGATGGAAGACAGGCAGGTCGTCTCTGTAGTCATAACGTCAATACCGATACGGAAGTCAGCGCTTAACTTCTTCACGCCCGGTCCGACAAATTCCATCACTTTATTATTTACATAGCCATTTTTAAATGTCGCACCTATGATCGCCAGCGCGACATCCTGCGGTCCTACGCCTTTCATCGGCTCACCGTCAAGATAGATCGCGATCACACCCGGCATCTTAATATCATAGGTCTTGTTGAGGAGCTGTTTTACAAGCTCCGGTCCGCCCTCACCCATTGCCATTGTTCCCAGAGCGCCGTAACGGGTATGGCTGTCTGAGCCAAGGATCATCTTTCCGCCCCCGGCTAGCATCTCGCGGGCAAACTGATGGATGACCGCCTGATGAGGCGGAACATAGACGCCGCCGTATTTCTTTGCGCAGGTCAGTCCAAACATGTGGTCATCCTCATTAATCGTACCGCCCACCGCACACAGGCTGTTGTGGCAGTTCGTCAGCACGTAGGGGATGGGGAATTTCTTTAGCCCCGATGCCCTTGCTGTCTGGATGATACCGACAAATGTGATATCGTGGGATGTCAGCTTGTCAAACTTGATCTGAAGACTGTCCATATTGCCGGAAGTATTGTGCTCATTTAAGATGCCGTACGCCATCGTATTTTTCGCCGCTTCTTCCTTTGGTACGGGAACCTGAGCATTTCCTGTATCTTCCACGATCTCGGTGCCGTTTAACAGATAGACGCCGTTGTCATATAATCTGATCATGTAAATCCTCCTTCTTGAATCATATACTTTATGCGATATGAGCGTGCAGATAATTTCATGTGCTCAATGGAAATATTTTATCACATTTCATAAAAGGAGTAAATCATTCTCATTTAGTTAACAAAAAGTTCTTTCCGCTTCCCTTTACTCATAAGTTCCCTTCGCTTCTAATGCTTCTTCCGGTATAATGATCTCTTTTACCTTGTTATACTCTAAGAACGTCATTTCCATAGTACATTCTGCCTTTTCCATCCCGAGACCTTCTGCCAGCGGAAGCAGGCTGTCTCCCATGTCAAAGTATATGCGGGCAGGCAGGATGCTGTCTCTGTAGATGTTGATGGTGCACGGCAGGATCAAATCTTTCAGATCACTCTCATCCGCTCCTAAGCCGGTAAAAGAGCTCAGCATATCCTCATCCATCACTTGAGCTAAGACTTCTCCGTCCAGCTCCCCTGCAAGTTCGAAACAGTCCTTTCCATTTACCTCAACTAAACCTTCCTTCAATTCGAACTTATCGGAGAACTTCTCGATATCCCCAGAGACCAGCTCCATATCTGCCGCCATTTCTGAAGAATCGGCTGTCTCCATTGTCCACATATCATTCATCATAGTATAGATGACATACTCCTCCTCCTTCTTTTCCGAATATGTCTCCATTTTCATTGTAATATCCATATCGCCCGATCCAATACTAACCTCTCCCTTTGCACTGGACATCTCCGGCTCATTGATCGATTCCATATCAAAATCCATGCTCATCCTCATGTTGTCACCACTTACGGAAACATTCAGATCCATCTTTACGTTTGCCATCATGGACTCCACATCCTCCGATCTTTTACTCATGTCGCTTAAAAGATTCTCCGGTGTCGCTTTTGTTCCGCATGCCGCCAGCATCGTCACGGTCATTGCTGCTGTCAGCCCTGCTGCCGCCAGTTTCTTTGCCTGTGTTCTCATATGCTTTTCCTCCATCCTTTTTATTTATTTTTCTTATATGTTTTGATTTTTATGAAAATATGCCACGATCAGATCGACCATCCTGTTATAACTCTGCACGCCGTCCGCCTGCCCGTTTGCTTTCAAATATGTATCATTCACCTTGTCTGCCATCTTTGAAAGCGTTCCCTCGTATTTCTCCCAAAACGCATTATTCGCCGCCAGATCAGCTTCCGCTCTCTCATCCAACAGCGGGCGGATCTTGCTCCAACTCTCATAGTCGCTCCGGTACAGAGCATTCATGCAGTATACCCATCCCGACAGATAACCGCTGTATCTGAAATCCACCCGCTCTGATCCGATACAGGCAAGAAACCCGATAAAATTCGCCTCTTCCTCCTGCATGAATCCCCTCAGGTGCGAAAGTTCATGACACGCGGTAAAAGGGATATTGTATGCTGTCATATCTCCGTTGTAATTCGCCTCCACTGTGAAGGCTGAATAGATTCCCGTCAGACATTGATAGGATAAGATCTCTGACATCATTATTTTTTTAGGCATGGGATAATATCCGTCAAGCTCCGTAAACTGTTCTGCCAGCGAATACATCGCCTCCACAGCTCCTGCGCCTTCGGGAGCGCTTAGCTTCATCACTCCGTTTCCGTTCCGCTCAACCTCCTCGGCGATGGAATTCACCTCTTCCGTCAGCCAAAGGCAGATCTCCTCTAATTCTTCTACGCTGTATGCATATGTCACAATCCTGGCTTCCTCGGAAAAAGATCTTCTGTGGTAATTAATCCCGCAGCATAACGTATAAAGAAATGCAAGCATCCCTGCCGCAAGAACAACCGCGGAAAGCCAGGATATTAAAAACTCTGCGTCCCGTGAACGGACTATTCTTGCCACAAGTACCACGAGTGACACGACAAACGCCGCCGCCATCAGATAAAGCATAACCTCTGACACTGAGAACGGAAAGATTCCCCAGATCCTTCCTGCGGTAGTCACGAACAACGGATATATGATCTCGGCGTACCACTCTGCAAACCCCGGCGCCTTAACCGCTGATATCATAAGTATGGCGCTTAAAAGCAGCAGACCGGCGGCAGCCAGCAGTTTTATTTTTATACTCTGTCCATTTTGCGCTTTTTCCCGGGAACATCTTTTCATCTTCTGTACCTTCCTGCCGTAATATTCTGTCTTTCTATGTGAAGCGCAGACGCCCCCGTTCGCCTGTATACTTAGTATCAATTATACCGCGTTATATGGAAAGGAGCAAGAACAAAGAGTGCCGCCTTTTTCGCCCACGGACTGCGCACTATATAAAGTAAAGAAGGGGCCGTCTGCTCATGCTTGCAT
>CAJFQC010000031.1 GCA_904418845.1 uncultured Ruminococcus sp.
GGTTATCGCCCATAATAAAACACTGGCCGCTCAGTTGTACGGAGAATTCAAGGAGATGTTCCCTGATAACGCAGTGGAATATTTTGTCTCCTACTACGACTACTACCAGCCGGAAGCCTATGTCCCTTCCTCGGACACCTATATCGCAAAGGACTCATCCATCAATGACGAGATCGACAAGCTTCGTCTCTCCGCTACTATGGCTTTGACGGAGCGGCGCGACGTGATCATTGTTGCCAGTGTGTCCTGTATCTACGGGCTGGGTAACCCGGTGGACTACCAGAACATGGTGATCTCCCTGCGTCCGGGCATGGTGAAAGACCGGGACGAGGTGATGGCAAAGTTGATCGAGATTCAGTACGACCGCAATGATATGGATTTTCACCGCGGAACTTTTCGTGTGCGTGGGGATGTGCTGGAGATCATTCCGGCGTACGAGAGCGAGACAGCAGTGCGGATTGAATTTTTCGGGGATGAAGTGGACCGCATCACAGAGATTGACATACTGACGGGGGAGATACGGGATGAGTTAAAGCATGTAGCGATCTTCCCGGCGTCCCATTACGTTGTGGATAAGGAGAATATCAAGAGAGCTGTCAATGACATCAAGGAAGAACTGGATGAAAGGGTAAAGGAGTTCAAGCGGCAGGATAAGCTTTTAGAGGCGCAGCGCATTGCGGAGCGGACGAACTTCGACATTGAGATGCTCAAAGAGACAGGATTCTGCTCGGGAATTGAGAATTACTCCCGCCATTTGTCAGGTCTTGCGCCGGGACAGCCGCCTTACACGTTGATTGATTATTTTCCTGATGATTTTATTATGATGATCGACGAGTCGCACAAGACGATCCCTCAGATCGGAGGGATGTACCACGGCGACCAGTCGAGGAAGTCAACACTTGTGGACTATGGTTTCCGTCTGCCCTCGGCGAAGGACAACCGTCCCTTGAATTTTGAAGAATTCGAGAGTAAGATTAATCAGGTCATGTTCGTGTCCGCGACGCCTGGACCGTATGAGGAGGAGCACGAGCTTCTCCGTGCCGAGCAGGTTATCCGTCCGACAGGACTTCTTGACCCTGAGGTGGATGTGCGTCCGGTGGAAGGGCAGATCGATGACCTGATCGGTGAGATCAACAAGGAAGTCTCTAAGAAAAACAAGGTTCTCGTGACGACTCTGACGAAGAGAATGGCAGAGGATCTGACAGATTATATGCGTGAGGTAGGTATCCGCGTGAAATATCTTCACTCAGATGTGGATACACTGGAAAGGACGGAGATCATCCGCGACATGCGGCTTGATGTGTTCGATGTGCTTGTGGGGATTAACCTTTTGCGTGAAGGGCTTGACATTCCGGAGATCACCCTTGTGGCTATTTTGGATGCGGATAAGGAAGGCTTCCTCCGCTCCGAGACATCACTGATCCAGACCATCGGGCGTGCCGCCCGAAATGCAGAAGGCCATGTTATTATGTATGCGGATACAATTACAGAATCCATGCAGAGGGCGATTGATGAGACGAAGCGCCGCCGTGAGATTCAGATGAAATATAATGAAGAGCATGGCATCACTCCGCAGACGATCCAGAAGTCTGTCCGCGATCTCATCAGCATTTCCAGGAAGGTGGCCGCAGAAGAAATACGTATGGAGAAGGACCCGGAGTCTATGAGTGCGAAAGAGCTGGAGAAGCTGATCGGAGATCTGACGAAGCAGATGAAGAAAGCGGCTGCAGAGCTGAACTTTGAGGCGGCCGCAGAGCTGCGCGACAAGCTGGTTGATCTGAAAAAGATGCTTAACGATATGGAGTAGCCGTATCCATCAGCAGTATAAGCAAAAGCTGCATTCAGTACTATAAGAAAAACAGAGTTAACTTAGATCAGGAAGGAATCAAAGAACATACATGGGAACGAAAATGGATGCCCGGACATACATTAAGATCCGGGGTGCAAATGAAAATAACCTGAAAAATATTGATGTGGACATCCCCCGAAACGAGCTGGTGGTGCTCACAGGGCTCAGTGGTTCGGGGAAATCGTCTCTTGCTTTTGACACGATCTACGCGGAGGGACAGAGACGATATATGGAATCGCTCTCATCTTATGCGAGACAGTTCTTAGGGCAGATGGAGAAACCGGATGTGGAGAGCATCGAAGGGCTGTCTCCGGCTATCTCTATTGACCAGAAATCCACGAACCACAATCCGCGCTCTACAGTCGGCACGGTGACAGAGATCTACGATTATTTTCGTCTTCTTTACGCAAGGGTGGGTATTCCGCACTGTCCGAAATGCGGTCGCGAGATCGTGAAGCAGACGGTAGATCAGATGGTGGACCAGATCATGGGGCTTCCGGAAGGAACCAGGATACAGCTCCTTGCTCCGGTAGTGAGAGGGCGCAAGGGAACACATGCCAAGCTGTTGGAGCGTGCGAAGCTCAGCGGTTATGTGCGTGTGAGAGTGGACGGCAATATGTACGAGCTTTCTGAAGAGATCACACTGGATAAAAATATCAAGCACAATATTGAGATCATCGTGGATCGTCTTGTTGTGAAATCAGGGATCGAAAAGAGGCTGACAGATTCTGTGGAAAGCGTTCTCCATCTGGCGGAAGGACTGCTTGTGGTGGATGTGATCGGCGGGGAGCCTATGAATTTCAGCCAGAGCTTTTCCTGCCCGGACTGTGGGGTCAGCATTGAGGAGATTGAACCGAGAAGCTTTTCATTTAACAATCCGTTCGGGGCCTGCCCGGAATGTTTCGGTCTTGGTTATAAGATGGAGTTTGCGGAAGAGTTGATGATACCGGATCCCACCCTGTCTGTCAACGAGGGCGCGATCGCGGTGATGGGATGGCAGTCCTGCACGGACAAATCCAGCTTTACACGGGCAATACTCGATGCTCTCTGCAATGAATACGGCTTTGATCTTGACACGCCTTTTGAAAAATACCCGAAGAAGATCCATGATGTCCTGATCCACGGGACAAACGGAAAATCGATCAAAGTATTTTATAAGGGACAGCGCGGAGAAGGCGTTTATGACGTGGCCTTTGAAGGTCTGATCAAAAATGTAGAGCGCAGATACCGTGAGACAGGCTCTGAGACGATGAAAGCGGAGTATGAGACCTTCATGAACATTACGCCCTGTTCTGCCTGCGGCGGGCAGAGGCTGAAACCAGGCGCTCTTGCCGTGACGGTGGGAGAGAAGAACATTGCGGAACTGACGGCGCTCTCTATAGAGAAACTGCAGAGATTTCTGGAGAAACTTACACTGACGGAGACGCAGACGCTGATCGGAGGCCAGATTTTAAAGGAAATCAAGGCAAGAATTAAGTTCCTCATGGATGTGGGGCTTGACTATCTGACGTTGGCGCGGGCCACCGGATCGCTTTCGGGCGGCGAGGCGCAGAGGATTCGTCTTGCAACGCAGATTGGATCAGGTCTGGTTGGTGTGGCGTACATTCTGGACGAGCCCAGTATCGGACTTCACCAGAGGGATAACGATAAGCTGCTGGCGACGCTGAAGCATCTCCGTGATCTGGGCAACACTCTGATCGTAGTGGAACATGACGAAGACACCATGATGGAAGCGGATTATATCGTAGATATCGGACCGGGCGCCGGAGAGCATGGCGGGGAAGTGGTTGCTGTGGGAAATGCCCGTGAGATCATGAAAAATAAAAACTCCATTACAGGGGCATACTTATCAGGTAAGATCAAGATACCGGTTCCGGAGGAGAGAAAGGAACCTGCCGGATGGCTGAAGGTGACCGGAGCACAGGAGAATAACTTAAAAAATATCAATGTGAATTTCCCCTTGGGAGTGATGACTTGTGTGACTGGCGTTTCCGGTTCGGGAAAGAGTTCCCTTGTTAATGAGATCCTGTATAAGAAGCTTGCCCATGACCTGAATCATGCGAGAACTATTCCCGGAAAACACAAGAAGGTCGAGGGGCTTGATCAGGTGGATAAGGTGATCGCTATCGACCAGTCGCCTATCGGGCGGACACCACGCTCCAATCCGGCAACGTACACGGGTGTGTTCGACCTGATCCGCGATCTGTTTGCGGCTACTCCCGATGCAAAGGCCAGAGGGTACAAAAAAGGAAGATTCAGTTTTAATGTCAAGGGCGGACGCTGTGAGGCGTGTGCCGGAGATGGCATCCTGAAGATCGAGATGCATTTTCTCCCCGACGTGTATGTACCGTGTGAAGTCTGCGGGGGCAAGCGGTACAACCGTGAGACACTGGAAGTGAAATATAAAGGAAAGACGATCTATGATGTACTTAACATGACGGTGGAGGAAGCGTTGGAGTTCTTTGCCCATGTGCCGAGCATCCGCAGAAAGATGGAGACGCTTAACGACGTGGGTCTTTCCTATATCCGGCTGGGGCAGCCGTCTACGGAGCTGTCAGGCGGCGAGGCGCAGAGAATCAAACTGGCCAGCGAGTTAAGTAAGAGAAGCACCGGAAAGACAGTATATATTTTGGACGAGCCGACGACGGGCCTTCATTTTGCAGATGTGCACAAGCTGACAGAAATTCTGCGCAGACTGTCCGGCGACGGGAATACTGTCATTGTCATTGAACACAATTTAGATGTGATCAAAACAGCGGATTATATCATTGATATCGGGCCTGAAGGCGGGGACAAGGGCGGAACTGTGGTTGCGTGCGGCACGCCTGAAGAAATAGCCCGGAATGAAAAGTCCTATACAGGAAAATATATAGATGCCGTGTTAAAGAGATAAAAAAAGGCTTTCCATTTTCTGTAAAGTCGATTATACTGTTTATGCAGACAGACAGGATGAGGGAACTGCTTGTCTGCTTACATGGAAGGACAAGGCCCGCAGGGGAGAAGATACAAGATTCCGGTACAAACATGACGGGCTGTGCCGGGAGCGGCTTACGGGAAAGAGTATGAAGATTTAGAAGGGAGAATAAAATATGTCGGTAGATATCGGGATCGATCTGGGTACTGCCAGCGTGCTCGTGTATGTGCGGGGCAAAGGCGTTGTCTTAAAAGAACCTTCTGTGGTTGCATTTGACAGAGATACGAATGTGATAAAAGCGATCGGTGAAGAGGCCCGCATGATGCTTGGAAGGACGCCGGGCAACATTGTTGCAGTGCGCCCGCTCAGACAAGGCGTCATCTCGGATTATACAGTAACAGAGAAAATGATCAAATATTTCGTCCAGAAAGCACTGGGAAAGCGTACATTTAAGAAGCCACGCATCAGTATCTGCGTGCCCAGCGGCGTGACGGAGGTTGAAAAAAAAGCAGTAGAAGAGGCAACATTTGCAGCAGGAGCAAGGGAGGTCCACCTGATTGAGGAGCCGGTGGCGGCAGCCATCGGGGCAGGGATTGACATTGCGAAGCCATGCGGCAATATGATCGTAGACATCGGCGGCGGGACGGCAGATATTGCGGTAATTTCACTTGGAGGCACGGTGGTGAATACCTCTATTAAAGTTGCAGGAGATGATTTTGACGAGGCCATTGTGCGTTACATGAGGAAGAAACATAATCTTCTCATCGGAGAGAGGACTGCGGAGGATATCAAGATCAAGATCGGGACGACTTATCCTCTCCCAGAAGAGGAGACCATAGAAGTCCGGGGCAGGAATCTTGTGACTGGTCTTCCAAAGACAGTCACTGTGACATCATCAGAGACAGAGGAGGCTTTGAGGGAAGCCACCAGCCAGATCGTGGAGGCGGTTATTTCTGTCCTTGAGCAGACTCCGCCGGAGCTTTCGGCGGACATCCTCGACCGGGGGATCGTGCTGACAGGCGGAGGCGCGATGCTGAGAGGTCTGGAAGAACTGATCGAGGAGAAGACCGGGATCAATACCATGACAGCTGAGGATCCGATGAAGGTTGTCGCTATCGGGACCGGGCAGTTTGTGGAGTTCATGAGCGGAAGGAAAGACTTTTGATCGACGGGAATGATTTCAGCAGGGATGTGAGAGGCACACACATCCCTGCTGTTCTGTCATAAGTAAGTGTTTGACTTTTTAATGGAAAGCCCGGCACAGGAAGTCCGGCAGGGGAATCACAGCGGTGAGAAAAGTCGGAGGAGAAAGGAAAAGGATTTGGAGAAAGTAACAGGATATGTAGGGCACATTGTGTATCGCAATGAAGAGAACGGCTATACAGTATTTCATCTGGAAAATGACGATGGAGAGGTCACCTGTGTAGGGAATTTCAACTTCATAAATGAGGGGGAAATGATGGAGCTTGCGGGAGAGTATGTCAACCATAACGTATACGGAACTCAGCTTAAGGTGTCCTCTTATATGGTGAAAGAGCCGGAAGATCTGGTATCCATCGAGCGGTATCTGGGATCCGGGGCCATTAAAGGTGTGGGAGCGGCACTTGCCGGACGGATCGTTAAAAAGTTTAAGGAGGATACTTTCCGTATTATTGAAGAGGAGCCGGAGCGTCTCGCTGAGATCAGGGGTATCAGCGAGAGAAAAGCGCGGGAGATCGCGGAGCAGGCGGAAGGGAAGAAGGATATGCGCAAAGCGATGATCTATCTTCAGAAGTATGGGATTTCCACAAAGCTTGCGGCAAAGATATACCGGCATTACGGTATGCGTGTATACAATATATTGGAAGAGAACCCATATCAGCTTGCAGACAACATTGAGGGTGTAGGATTTAAGACGGCGGATGAGATCGCGTCGCGTATCGGGATACATACAGACTCGGATTACCGGATCAGGAGCGGTCTTTTTTATACGCTTCAACAGGCAGTGGGGGAAGGACATATCTATCTCCCGCAGGAAGCGCTCTTAAAGCGCGCCGGAGAGCTGCTTGGTGTAGAGATTCATGATATAGAGAAACATGTGATGGATCTTTGTATCGACAAAAAAACTGTTATGAAAGAGTGCGATGGTGAGGTCAGGATCTACCCGGCACATTATTATTATCTTGAGTTAAACACGGCAAAGATGCTTCATGATTTGAACATTGACTGCGAGATGCCGGAAGATATGATAGAGCAGCGGCTCAAAAAGATCGAGGATACAGAACAGATCGAACTGGATGAGATGCAGCATCGGGCGGTGATTGAGTCCATCAAACACGGCCTCCTCGTCCTGACCGGAGGGCCGGGTACGGGCAAGACGACTACTATCAATACAATGATTCGTTTCTTTGAGAGTGAAGGGATGAGTTTACTCCTTGCGGCGCCTACCGGACGCGCGGCAAAGCGGATGACAGAAGCGACAGGGTATGAGGCGCAGACGATTCATCGTCTTCTGGAGGTGAATGTCAATCCGGAAGATAAGGAAGCTGCGGGCGGCTTTATGAGGAACAGGCAGAACCCTCTGGAAGCAGACGTGATCATCATTGATGAGATGTCCATGGTAGATCTGTCCCTCATGCACGCCCTCCTTTCTGCGGTAGTGCCGGGGACAAGGCTTGTGCTTGTAGGCGATGTGGATCAGCTTCCGTCTGTAGGACCGGGCAGTGTGCTGCGGGACATTATTTCCTCAAGATGCTTTCCGGTGGTGACGCTGACCCGGATATTCCGGCAGGCAGGAGAGAGCGATATTGTGGTGAACGCCCACAGGATCAATGCGGGAGAGCCGGTGATACTGGATAATAAGAGCCGGGATTTCTTCTTTTTAAGGAGGCAGGAGGCGGACACCATCATTGGCGTGACCATCATGCTTATTCAGAAGAAGCTGCCTAAGTATGTGGGTGCTCTTCCGGGGGAAATACAGGTCATGACACCGACGAGGAAAGGGCTTCTCGGTGTGGAGCGCCTGAACATGATTCTGCAGAGATATCTGAACCCGGAGGATAAGAAAAAGTCGGAGAAAGAAATAAACGGCCGTTTGTTCCGTGAGGGAGATAAGGTCATGCAGATCAAAAATAATTACCAGCTTGAGTGGGAAGTGACGACAAAATTCGGTCTGGCTGTGGATAAGGGAATGGGTGTATTCAACGGCGATATGGGCGTGATCACGGAGATCAACCAGTACACAGAGACCATAGAGGTGGAGTTTGACGAGGCACGAAAGGTAAAATACGGGTTTGACATGACGGAGGAACTGGAGCTGGCCTATGCGATCACGGTACACAAGTCGCAGGGAAGCGAATATCCGGCGGTTATAATCCCGCTTCTTCCGGGACCGAGGCTGCTCTATAACAGGAACCTATTATATACGGCAGTGACGAGGGCAAAGAAATGTCTGATGATTGTGGGGAGTGATACGGTATTTCAGGAAATGATACAAAACAAAAACGAACAGGCAAGATACACGAGTCTTTCCGAACGAATCAGGGAGTTCAGGGACAGTCTGTGACAAGGAAAGAATCGGGGCGGCTGGAACAGGGGATGCCGGGGAGAGTGGCCAAGAAGCTTCTTGATCTGCTGTATCCGCCTGTGTGCCCTTTTTGCGGAAGTATTTCTCTGAAGGGCATCTGTGACAGATGCAGAAAGAAGATTATCTATGTGAAAGAGCCTTACTGTATGCACTGTGGAAAACCATTGAGCGATGAATCACAGGAATATTGTCATGACTGTGCCCGCCGCATGGATGCCGATGCCCGGCATGGTGATGGGAGAGAAGGATGCTGTATCACGCAGGGCAGAAGTCTTTGGATCCACCGTGAGCCGGTATCGGGCGCAGTGTATGGGCTGAAATATAAGAATAAAAGAAACTGGGGCAGAATCTTTGGTGCGGAGATGGAAAAGGTTTATGGCAGGCAGATCAGACAGTGGAAGATACAAGAGATTATTCCTGTGCCGCTCCATGCTTCCAGACAAAGGGTCCGGGGCTTTAACCAGTCGGAGATCATCGCGCGGGAGCTGAGTCGTCTTACAGGAATTCCCTGCCGTACGGACGTGCTCTTTCGCATCAAAAAGACCATACCACAGAAGCTTTTAGATAACAGTCAGAGGCCGACAAACTTAAAAGGCGCGTTTGCGGTGTCAGGGGAATGGAAAGCTGCTGTAAATGTACTTCTCATAGATGATATTTACACTACCGGCGCCACTTTAGAGAAATCCGCGAAAATGCTTAGGAAGGCAGGGGCGCGAAATGTTTACTTTTTGACAGTAAGCATTGGACAAGGTATCTGAGTATATGATATACTAAAAAATAATGGCTTAAATTAGTGTGAAAGTACATAGGAAGGACGTGCGAAAGCGTTATGTTAGACAAGAGAAAGATACGTCTTATGACACGCGCCTCGATCTATGAGAAGAGGCATGGGGAAGAAGATCTAAAGATCAGCGGATATTATAAGAAAGACTATGCCAGTCTGAACACGTGGATCACGCTAATCTGGATTACGATAGGATATGCGCTTTTAGGGGGAGTGCTCTTCCTTTGCTATGGGGATGCCCTGATGGAAGGGATTACAATCATGCGTTTACTTCTTTATGCGGCTGTTGCCATAGGCGTCTATCTGGTTCTGCTGATCATCTATGGGATAGGCGCGGGAAATTTCTATTCTAAAAAGCATGCCCAGGCAAAACAGAGGGTTAAGAGATATGTGAGAGATATATCCCGCCTTCAGAAGATGAATGACAAAAAGGAGAAAAACAGATCATGAGCACATTATTAATTTGGAGAGAAAGGCTGCAAAAAATATATGCGGCATATTCCATCTATATCCTAAAGGGACTTCAGTTCTTAATGGGGCTGATCCTGTTTGCACTGATCAATTCCAATATCGGATTTATGAAAATTGCATCTTCTGTTTTCTGTACGATCGGTCTTGCGGTGGTCTGTACGTTCTTTCCTATGATTGTGATGGTAATGGCAGCAACAGTGCTGATGTTAGTGCATTTTTACGCACTGTCTCTTCCGATCACGATCGTAGCGGCGGTTATTTTCCTTATTATGTATATATTCTATTTTCGGTTTACCCCGAAGAAGGCATGGATTGTTCTTTTGTCGGCAATGGCTTTTGGGCTGGAGATTCCCTTCGTCATACCGGTCGTATTCGGCCTTTTAGGAACACCGGTATGGATCATCCCGGCAGCATGCGGGATCATGGCTTACTACATGGTAGATTTTGTGAAAAGTTCGGCAGCGGCACTGAAAAGTGTAGATGCTGAGGGGATTGCAGGAAGCCTTGTCAGTTCTACGAAGCAGATTCTTGGCGGCAGGGAAATGTGGCTGATGATCATAGCTGTGACGATCGGGATTTTGGTCGTGTATTCAGTCCGCACCCGTTCCGTCAATCATGCATGGAAGATAGCCTCCGCGGCAGGCGCGGTGGTATGCGTGGTTGCTGCTTTGGCGGGAAATATCATTTTAAAAGCAGACATGGCCTATGTCTCAATGATAGTGAGCGCCTTTCTTGGAGTTGCTGTGGGGCTGGTGCTTGAGTTCCTGTTTTTCAGTGTAGACTATTCCAGAACAGAGAATATCCAGTTTGAGGATGATGAATACTACTATTATGTAAAAGCTGTCCCTAAGGTGGGCGTGTCTGCGCCGGAGAAGAGGGTAAAACATATCACAGAGGATACGGGGAACGTAAATGAGAATACGGACGATATCCTGCTTACAAGGAGTCTGAGTAAAGAGCTGGGGCTTGAGAAAGAGGGGCGCGAGTAAATAAGGCGGTGACACACAGTATGATAGACTGGATGAAAAATTTTTTCGACAATTATACACAAGACATGTATTTCCCGTCGATTCAGGTGATGGATGTGGTTGAGATCTTGATCATCACATTGATCGTATATGAGATCATGCTGTGGATCAAGAATACAAAGGCATGGATGCTCCTTCGGGGGATCATTATGCTGGCTCTTTTTATTCTTTTAGCGTGGATATTCAGGATGCACACGATCCTGTTCCTGGCGGCCCAGACCATCAATGTGCTGGCAATAGCGGCAGTGGTCGTGTTCCAGCCTGAACTTCGGCGCGCTCTGGAGAAACTGGGTGAGAGGAATCTGTTCAGCAATATCAATCCTTTTGATAAAAACAGAGAAAATGAGCGGTTTTCAGACGCTACGGCCGAGAGCATTGTAACCGCGTGCTATGAGATGGGCAGCGTATGCACAGGAGCCCTTATTGTCGTTGAACAGGCAATCCGCCTCAATGAGTATGAGGTGACAGGGATCGAACTGGACTGTAAAGTGTCCTCTCAGGTGTTGATTAATATCTTCGAACACAATACCCCCCTCCATGACGGGGCGATCATCATCCGGGGTGACCGGATCACCTCAGCTACCTGTTATCTGCCCCTTTCGGACAATATGACGATCAGCAAGGATCTTGGTACAAGACACAGGGCAGCACTTGGCATGAGTGAAGTGTGCGATGCCCTTGTAATTGTTGTTTCAGAGGAGACCGGGATGGTGTCAGTGGCGATGGGCGGCAGACTCACACGAGGGATCAGCCGTGAGGAGCTGCGGCAGAGGCTGAGCCAGATTCAGTATAGAAAATCGGAACAGAAAAGATTAACTATACGGAAAGGATGGCGCAGATGATGAAAAAGTATAAGCTGACAAAAAATCTGGGACTGAAAGTCATCGCGTTCTTCTTTGCGGCGATTCTCTGGCTGGTCGTAGTTAACCTTGACAATCCGGTGGTGAGCAGTGCGTTTAGGGAGATTCCCGTGACTATAGTCAATGATGATATCATTACCTCTGCGGGAGACGTGTATCAGGTAGTGGGCGAGCAGACTGTTTCAGTGGTGGTATATGCGACCCGTGATGTAAGCCAGGAGTTTGACGCTGAAGATATCATAGCCACTGCGGATGTCACAGAGATGGATACGACGACAGGACTTATTCCTATCAAGATATCTCTTCCTGATTACACCGGAAAATACGAGTCAGCGGAGGCGATTCCCCGGAATATGACGATCCAGAGGGAGAAATCCGGGAAGAAGGTGCTTCCCTTAAGCATTAAGTCTGACAACGAACCGGCTGACGGATATATTCTCGGTGATATGACTGTAGAGCCGGAGCAGGTAACCCTTTCCGGGGCAGAGTCGGTGCTGGCACAGATCGACCGCGCGGAAGCGAGAGTTGATGTCGGAGGTATGACATCAGACCAGAAGAAAACAGCGGAACTGAGGCTGTATGACGCGGATGGGAATGTGTTGAATCCGCCTCAGATTGAGAATGATCTGGGAGAAGACGGAATTACAGTCTCTGTGGAAGTGCTGAAATTGAAAAGCGTTCCCGTCATGCTGGAGGTGTCAGGAACTCCGGCAGACGGATATAAGTATACCGGCGGCACGAGTACTCCGGAGAGCCTTCAGGTATGCGGAAAGAGTAATGCTCTTGAAGGCTTTGACAAGATCGAGATACCAGGTTCAGTGCTCGATATCAGCGGAGCATCGGGAATAATAGAGAAGACAGTGGATATCTCGGAGTATCTCCCCAAGGACGTAAGACTTGTGGAGGAAGGTTCGGGAAGCATCAAGGTCACCCTGAAAGTCGAACAGGAAGGCACACGATCAATTGATTTTCTGGTGAGCTCGCTCAGGATCAATAATCTGAATGAAAATCTTCAGGTGAATTATGAGACGGGGGCAGAGATCGTGATCCGTGTAAGCGGCGCTGAGGAGCGCCTCAATACGTTGGATATCAGCAATGCAGTGTCTGTCGACCTTGCAGGATATACAATGCCGGGCACATATGAGCTTCCGGTAAAGGTAGAACTGCCTGACGGGATCACGCTTGAGGGACAGGTGACCGTCAGTCTGACACTGGAGGAGAAGACAACGGAAGAAGTTCCGCCCTATGAGACGGATCAGGGGGAAGAAAACAGCTGACAGACTTTTGTGAAAAACTGTACAGAGAAAATACAAGGAGTGAACATAGGATGGTTAACGGAAAAGTCAGGATCAAGAATCCGACCGGGCTGCATTTAAGACCGGCGGGACTGTTCTGTAAGACGGCGATGCAGTTTGACAGCAAGATCACGATCCATAAAAAGACAAAAAGCGAGGATGTGACGGCAAATGCAAAAAGCGTTCTCAGTGTCCTCGGAGCATGTATCAAAAGCGGGGACGAGATTACTGTCGTCTGTGAGGGGGCAGATGAGGAGGCAGCTTTGGAAGAACTGGTACAGCTCGTGGAGGACGGACTGGGAGAATAGGAGGAAGTTGGTATGAGCAAAGCTACGCTTGTGATTATGGCGGCAGGGATTGGAAGCAGATTCGGTGGCGGGATAAAGCAGCTTGCACCTGTAGGGCCAAACGGTGAGATCATCATGGATTATTCGATTTATGACGCCATTGAGGCAGGCTTCAACAAGGTTGTTTTTGTGATCCGTAAGGATCTGGAGAAAGACTTTAAAGAAGTCATTGGCAACCGGATCGAAAAGCAGGTTGAGACAGCTTATGTCTATCAGGAACTCAGCGACATACCTGAAGCATACAAGGACAAGTTCTCCGGAAGGATAAAGCCATGGGGGACGGGGCAGGCGATCCTCTGTTGTAAAGATGCGGTTGATTCCCCTTTTCTTGTAATCAATGCGGATGATTATTATGGGAAGAGCGCGTACCGTGAGGCATATACCTATTTGACAAGTCTTGCTAATACTGGTAAAATACAGGCTTGTATGGTCGGCTTTATACTAGAGAATACGCTCAGCGACAACGGCGGAGTGACGCGCGGACTGTGCATGGTTGATGAAAATGATATGCTCACAGGGATCACGGAGACACACAACATCGAAAAAGATGGGAAACTGGCAGTAGTCAGGGACAACGGAGAAAAGAGAATGATTGACGCCGGTTCTCAGGTTTCCATGAATATGTGGGGACTTACACCAGAATTTTTTGCAGTCTTAGAAGCAGGATTCGATGCCTTCTTAAAAGAAACTTCTCCTGAAGATCTAAAGGCAGAATATTTGCTGCCGACGATTATAGGAGACCTTCTTGAGAAAAAAGAGATCCGTGTGAAAGTGTTGAAGTCGGAAGACCAGTGGTTTGGAGTGACATACAAAGAGGACAGAGAATCTGTGATGGATTCTGTAAGAAGTTTGATCGCGGCTGGGCTATACCCGGAGAAATTGTATGGTTAACATACTTTTTTAAGAGTGTTAAGAAACGATACACTCAGGGGACAAAGATAAGTAAGAAAAGGGTTTTATAATGGCAAAACAGCAGACTGCCGAAAGGCGGACCGGTAAAAAGAATCGAAATACAAGCAGACGGCCTTCACGTCCGGTAAAGAATCAGCTTGGAACATTTTTTCTGTTCCTTCAGGCTCTGATCAGCGTTGTGTTTATGGGAGTTGTCTTTTTGCTGGATATGCTTCCGCTGAATTATCTGGCATTAGTCGCGATGGTTTTATTCTTTCTGTGGTGTCTTGCCTTTATGTCTCAGGCGCTCCGTAAAAAGCGGGGGCGCATTGGGAAAGTCTATAGTTTTCTTGTGATATGCGTTCTGGCTTATGGGGCGTTTCATATCATGGAGACGAACAACATGATCGCGAGAATCACAAGCGGCGGCTTCAAAAATGACACAATATTTGTGGCAGTCCTTGCGGATGATCCGGCCGAAACACTGGAAGATGCTGCCGGGTATAAGTTTGGCGTTCAGTTCGCAAAGGATGCTCAGAATATGCAGACAGCGGTGACTGATATTCAGGAACAGTTAGGAACAGATATTGATATGGAAGAGTGTGCTTCTATCGAGGAACAGGCAGAAAGCCTGATTAATGGAGAGGTAGAGGCGATCATTTACGACAGCAGCTATACGGATATGCTGGAAGCAGCAGTTCCGGATTACAGCAGCAAGATCAGGGTTATATATCAGCATGAGATTAAGACGGCGCTCAACCTCGGCGGTTCCGGGGAAGATGACAGTCTGATAAAAGAACCTTTCACTGTGTATATAAGTGGGATCGACACTTACGGAGATGAAAGGGATGTGGCGCAGGGACGTGAATCGGAGCGCAGCGATGTGAATATCATTGCAGTTGTGAATCCTACGACCCGGCAGATACTTCTTGTGACCACGCCAAGAGATTATTTCGTTCCCATACCGGGAATTTCCGATGGAATGGAAGATAAGCTGACCCATGCCGGTCTTTATGGAGTGGACGCTTCCATGAATACCCTTGGAGAACTGTATGAGACTGACATCAACTATTATGTGAAATTAAACTTCACATCTCTGATGGAAGTGGTAGACATCCTGGGCGGTCTGGAAGTGTATTCGGAATATGCCTTTACTACAGGCTGGGAGTCAGGGTGTGAGACGGAAGTCGTGCAGGGAGAGAATCACTTCAACGGTCAACAGGCGCTGGCATTCTGCCGCGAGAGAAAGAATCTTGAGGGCGGAGATAACCAGAGGGGGAAAAATCAGCAGGCGGTTATCACGGCGATGCTGAAAAAAGTATTATCCCCGACAATGCTTCTGAAAGCGAGCAGTATCATCAACCAAGTCAGTCAGGGTATAGAGACGAATATCTCGCAGCCCCAGATCAACGCTGTGGTCAAGAATCAGCTTGCTACCAACGGGGAATGGACGATCCAGTCTGTTGCGGCGACCGGCATAGATGGCAGAGGCTATCCATATTCAGCGGGCAGCACGGAGGTTTATGTCATGTATCCGGATCAGGATTCTGTAGATGAGATTATCAGTCTGATTAATACTGTTGAAAACGGCGGGCAGCTGGAGAACGGAGAACAGTTGAATTAATGATATTTCATAGAAAATGATATTTGGTATATGGCGTGGATTCTTAATCCATATAAAAAGCCGGAATCTGCGTTTTTGAGCAGATTCCGGCTTTTTATTGACGATATGGGAAGAATTGTTTATGGAAAGAAAGTGTAAAATGTGCAATAAAATGATGTAAATTTTGGGTATTGAATAATAGAAAAGATGAATATATAATTAGACCTAGTGCGAGCAGATCATTTATTAAAAAGTAGAAGAATTATACCATTTAATATGAAAAAAGAAAAAGTATTTTTGAAAATTATCTGTAAAGTTTTATTTCTTTTCGGAGCGGTATTATTGATTTTATTCGGAGGTATAAGCGCTCTTTTATCGGCAAGTATAAAGTGGATGTTCGAAACCTGGCCGAATCTGTCTATGCAGGAACTGATGTTCCAGTTACAGTCGCCTATGGAAGGAACAAGCAAAGACATGATCAATAGCTATATCGATTCATGCGTGCCTGTCACAGTGCTTATAATCTTTGCGATAGTGATTATTCTTATCTCATTTCGGAAAAAGAAGAAAATGTATTTTGCGATGACAGCTGCAGTTGTGCTGACGTCCGTGATCATTATCGCCTCAGACGTTCATACGGTATGGGCTCGTCTGGAGGTCAAAGACTATGTTAAAAATATTAATACGGACTCTAGTTTTATTGATGTCAATTATGTTGATCCGGCAGAAACGGAACTTGTTTTTCCAGAACAGAAACGAAATTTGATATACATTTTCCTGGAATCTATGGAGACTACATATAGCAGCAAAGAAAATGGCGGTGCATATAATGAGAACTATATTCCTGAATTGACGCGGATTGCCAAGAAAAATGAGGACTTTTCCGGTGCAGACCAGGAATTAAATGGTTCTTATGCCCTGAAATATACTACGTGGACAGCAGCCGCTCTTTTTGCACATACATCAGGCCTTCCGTTATCTATTCCTATTGAGGATAACTCAATGGATACACAAGAGAGTTTTTTGCCTGATATGACAGCCCTGGGGGATATTCTGGAAGAGCAGAATTATAATCAAACGATCCTTCTGGGATCAGAGGGAAAGTTTGGGGGACGCAGTCTTTATTTTACGGACCATGGGAATTACAATATAAAAGATTATTATTACTATCGGGATAACGGAAAACTGCCGGGAAATTACTGGGTTTGGTGGGGATATGAGGATGAAAAGCTTTTTGAGAATGCGAAGGAGGAGCTTTTATCTCTTGCCTCGAAGGAGCAGCCTTTCAATTTTACCATGCTGACAGCCGATACCCATTTCGAGGACGGATATACATGTAAACTGTGCGGCACAGAGTACGGAGATAATTCGTATGCAAATGTGCTGGCATGCTCCAGCAGTCAGGTGAGCAAGTTCATACGTTGGATCCAGCAGCAGGACTTCTATGAAAATACTACGATTATTGTGTCAGGGGATCATCTTACTATGGACAGTGATTTCTGTGAGGATATTGATGATAACTATCAAAGAAAAGTATATACTGCATATATTAATTCCGCAGTAGAACCTCAGGATCCGGATCGGCGGAGAGAATATTCTACGTTTGACAGCTTTCCGACGACGCTTGCCAGCCTTGGTGTGAAGATTACGGGAGACAGACTTGGCCTGGGCACTAATTTGTTCTCGGACGAGGAGACACTTGTTGAGCTGTATGGCGTAGATGTGGTCAACAGCGAACTTATGAAAAGGTCAGATTTAATGGACAGACTGACAGAAAGCATTGACGAAAACAGTACGGAACTTTTAATACGTGAAGGTCTTATACCGAGAGCAAAAGCAACAGCTCTGCCATATGACTTTACGACAGGAATATTACAGATTGAGATCTCAGATTTTACGAATGCAGATAACGGGATTGCAATGATCACAGCAGCGGTCTGGACAGCGGAGGATCAGAGTGACCTACAATGGGTTGAGGCAGAATTACAGACAGATGGAAGTTATCTTGCCAATATCAATGTTTCCAATTTTGACTTTACAACAGGAGAATACAATGTTGACGTATATCTCACGGATGACCTTGGAGATCAATATCTCGTGGCAAGTACAACAGGAAACGTTCAGTAGAAAAAACAATTGAAAAGTTATAATTTAATTGCTATATTATAGAAGAGTGAGTATAAAAGTTTATATAAGGAAGGTGGATTATATGAAAAAGCGGAAATGTGTATGCATGATTATGATATTGTGTCTGGCTGCTTTTACACTTGCCGGGTGCAGCAGAGATCAGGAGGAGAACATCAGCACAGAGACTGAAGAGCTGCAAGAGGAAGATAAGACGGCAGATATAAAAGAGAATGATGAGCCGGCGCAGACAGGGGCTGTTTCTGAAGAGACTGATACAGATATTCAGATTGACAACGCTGCGGGAAAAACTGCCACTATATATTATGTAGATGCTCAGACAGCAGAAATTACAACAAAGACAGCAGAAGTGCAGGATGAAAAAGATATCTGGAATATTTTGAAGGAAGAGGGAATTCTCTCAGAAGATTGTGAAATCCTCAGTTTTAAGATAAATGATACAGATAAGAAGATTGATCTTGACTTCAATTCGGCAACCGGCGATCGGATACGCAGCATGGGGACGACCGGCGAGACAGAGATCATCGGCTGCATTGTCAATACATACCTTGAAACGTATAATTGTGACGGGATCAGACTGACAGAGGAAGGCAATGCCCTTCAGACTTCAAGCGGAGCTGATTTTGACGGGTACAGCGGAAAGATCACATTTTAAATAAAGTAATCATGGTTTGAGGATAAAGGAGCAGGAATATGAAAAAGAAACTGATGAGAATGATGGCGGGAATACTTTTCATGTGCATGATACTGGGATATATGCCCGCCGCTTATGGCACTGAATTAGGTACAGAAGCCGGACAGAAGGATGGTACGTCTGTTAACGACGATGTGGCAGGAGACGGCACGTCTGTTAACGACGATGTGACAGGAGACGGCACGTCTGTTAACGACGATGTGACAGGAGACGGCACGTCTGTTAACGATGATGTAGCAGGAGACGGCACGTCTGTTAACGATGATGTGGCAGGAGACGGCACGTCTGTTAACGAAGGTGCGACAGGAGACGGTACGTCTGTTAACGAAGGTGCGACAGGAGACGGTACGTCTGTTAACGAAGGTGCGACAGGAGACGGTACGTCTGTTAACGAAGGTGCGACGGGAGACGGCGCTCCGTCTGTTGAAGAGTATGCGACAGATGAAACAACTGGCAGTCAGATAAATTTTGTTTATATTGAAAGTCCTTACCTGGAGACACCGGGGACGCAGAGGATTGTTTTTTCTTTCGAAAATGCGCTCTCGGCGACAGCAGTTACCCTTGTTGTTGCAGACGAGACCGGAAATCAGGAAGAATGGCCGCTGACAAGGCAGGAGGGGAACCTCTATCTGTTTGAAAAAGAATATTCGGGTGATGCATATACAGGTACATATCATGCAATTAGTCTGAAAGTATATAAAGAGAATGCGGAAGAAATGATCATACTGGAGGATGAAGGCGTGGCGGCTGAATTCGGCGTCAATCAGGAGTATGCGGGAATTGAAGAACTGCATCCGATTGAAGAGGACACGCAGGATGCCGCACCGGTCGGTGCATCTGTTGTAACGATTGATGAGAATGGAGTCGCAGAGGCACAGGATAACATTGAAGATGCATTAAATGCTGTCAGTGCGGACATGATGGCATCGAACGCAATAAGTACATACAGCGTAGGCGCCGCTTCACGTTCTGCCAGATCAGGCAACATTGTGGTTGCGCTTGATCCCGGTCACGACAGCACGCATGCCGGAGCTCAGGGAAGTGGGTTGAAAGAAGAAGATCTTACGCTTAAAATTGCGAATTACTGTAAAGCGGAATTAGAGCAGTATTCAGGTGTGAGCGTATATATGACTCGTACAGACGCGGCATGCCCTAACCCCGGTTCCAGCAGTTCAGGGGATGATATAGGAAAACGTGTGAACGCGGCAGCCGACGCGGGCGCACAGATATTTGTAAGTTTTCATTTGAATTCATCAGTGAGTTCTTCTGCAAATGGAGCGGAAATCATCGTTCCTAACCAAAGCTGGAAACCGGATGTAGCGGCCGACGGCAATGCGCTCGCACGCGAAATTTTGGATGAACTGGTTGCCCTGGGGCTTCATGAGAGGTCGATATACAGTAAGGATACTACAGTTGGCGAAACTTATGAGGACGGATCAACATCAGATTATTTTGCTGTGCAGATATACAGTAAGGAACGAGGGATTCCGGGGATCATTGTGGAACATGCTTTTATTAGCAACAGCAGCGATGTGAATAACTTCCTCAGTTCAGAAGAAGGTCTGAAGAAGCTGGGTGTGGCGGACGCTACCGGGATCGCGCAGTATCTCGGTCTGAGCAAAGGATACTGGCAGACTGATAGTCAGGGCAATACATATTACTATGAGAACGGGCAGAAGGTCACCGGGGGGAAACAGATAGGAAATTATTGGTATTATTTTAATCCTGATAAAAACGGAGCGATGCTTGTGTCAGACTGGCGTGATAAAAATGGAGAAAAGTATTATTATGATGCGGAAGGTCATATGTTAGCTGACAAAGGATTGCAGTTTGAGGGAGACTGGCATTATTTTACATCCAGCGGAGCAATGCTTGTATCAGGATGGCGTGATAAGAACGGAGAAAAATATTATTACGATGAGAACGGCCACATGCTGGCTGATAAGGAACAAAAAATAGGCGGCGACTGGTACTATTTCACGTCCAGCGGGGCGATCCTTGTGTCCCAGTGGCGAGATAAGTCTGGCGTCAGATATTATTACGACGGACAAGGGCGTCTTGTGACGAATAAAGGGATTGAGATAGGCGGCGACTGGTACTATTTCGATGGTAGTGGAAAAATGTATAAGTCCCAGTGGAGGGATAAAGACGGCATCAGATATTATTACGATGGACAAGGGCATCTTGTGACGAATAGAGGTTTTGAGATAGACGGCGACTGGTACTATTTTGATGCCAGCGGGGCAATGTATAAGTCCCAGTGGAGAGATAAGGACGGCGTCAGATATTATTATGATCAAGATGGGCATCTGGTAATGGACACAGCACTTGAGATTGATGGTAATTTGTATTATTTTGACACCAGCGGGGCATTGTATGATTATGAATTGACAACGGGATGGCAGGAGGAAAACGGCAATAAGTATTATTATGACAGCAATGGGAATAAGGTGGTAAACAAAGGGATTGAAATAGACGGCTACTGGTATTATTTTGGAGCCAGCGGGGTAATGTATAAGTCCCAGTGGAGAGATAAGGACGGCGCCCGGTATTATTATGACGGAGAAGGCCATCTTATAACGAACAGAGGAGTCGCGATAGACGGCTACTGGTATTATTTTGACAACAGCGGAGCAATGTATAGGTCCCAGTGGAGAGATAAGGGC
>CAJFQC010000032.1 GCA_904418845.1 uncultured Ruminococcus sp.
TTTATGAATATCCCGGATGGCATTGATGAGGAGTTACCGTTTAACTAGGGAAAGGAGAACCATCATGGCTTACGAAAAGGGAAGCAGACCAGAGGGCGGCTTCAAGAGAAGAGGCCCGGCACGCAGAAGAAAGAAAGTGTGTGTATTCTGTGGTAAAGAGAATAACGAGATCGATTACAAGGACGTTGCAAAGTTAAAGAAATATGTTTCTGAGAGAGGAAAGATCCTCCCGAGAAGAATCACAGGAAACTGTGCAAAGCATCAGAGGGCGCTCACAGTAGCTATCAAAAGAGCAAGACATATTTCTCTTATGCCGTATGTTCAGGACTGATCTTTATAATGTAAAAGAAATATAAGCAAAAAAGCCTTTAAGTACTGAGATAGCAGTGTTTAAAGGCTTTTTCGTTATATCAGGCCAATGCACATCAATTCGTCAGTGAGTTAAACAGATTTGCGAGCGGATCAAGTACATCATTCAGCTCCTGCAAAGTGTCATTAAGTGTTTCCACGTCGATGGGATCCTGTATATTGATCTCCTCGGATATTTCATCCAGATTCGTGAGGATGCGGTTGAGTTTTGGGGTAATGACAAGCACACAGATGCCCAGTCCCAGAGTAAGGCATAGAAGAAATACCATGATAAGACGGGAGTGGAACAACTGCTTTTTATTTATTTTTAGGAGCTCCCGCTGGAGCGCGAGAGACTCATGGCTGATATCTTTGTGTACTCTTTTTTTATCTTCGTTATACTCCATTCTAAAGTCCTCCAAGGGGATATTTTTTATTCTTCATGAAGTATACACGGAAAATGCGAGGAAGTAAACAGATGAATTGAAACAAAACGCCCTGCATGCTATAATTAAAAAGATATTATAATTCGGCAGATACTGCATAAGAGAATGGCGGGGTGAAACGATGGGCGAGAAACATTCGGCAATGCTCGTTGTCTGTCAAAAGGGCAGGCAGATCGAGAAAAAGAGAGTCCCGGAGCGGTTTGTGATAGAAGACTGCGGGGAGATCGTGAAAGATAAGGAACTCTACGAGTACCGTGACAGCGGGAAGAACCGGATATTTTATAACGGAGAGCTTCTGAACAGCGGGGAAGCGGGAGCGCAGCCGGTAGAACTCCGCGAGGGAGATGTGCTCGGACTTAAGGCCGTGGATGGGGATGAGTGGAGCTGTGTGTATGTGTTCCACAGGATTTACTCAGAGGAAACTGTGTGGCGGACTATGGAAATGGACGACACGCAGAAGCATTTTTATATCAGCCGCCACGAAGAGATGAAGTCCACTGAAGAGGTGCAGCCGGAAGATGTGGCGGAATTGCCGGATCATTATGCGGAACTGTTTCGCGAGGAGGAAGGCTGGTATGTGAACGATCATAACACAAGGCTTGGCGTGTATGTGAACAATCGGAAAAGAGAGGAGAGAACACTTTTAAAAGAGCTCGATATCGTGCGAGTGGGAAACACGTTGTTTCTCCTTAAAGACGGAAAACTCTATTACGACCACAAAGAGCTTTCGTCAAATTCTCTTGTCGTACATATAGAGGAGAGAAGCGTCTGGAATTTCTTCCGTAAAAAAGTGCTTTTAGAGGACATCAACATGAAGATATACCCCGGGGAAATGATACTGATCCTTGGGGGATCCGGCGCGGGCAAGACGACATTTATTAACGCTGTCATGGGTTACGAAAAGGCTGAAGGCGAAATCCTGGCGGGCGATATAAATATCTACAAAAATTATAATATGATGAAATACGAGATCGGCTTTGTGCCCCAGCAGGATCTGCTCCGCATGGAGGATGAGGTATACAGTACACTGGAGAACGCAGCTGAGATAAAGATGCCGAAATCCACCACAGATGAGGAGAGGGAGGCCAGGATAAAGCAGGTGATGCAGCTTTTCGGTCTGGAACAGGAGGCGGAGAGCCTTGTGTCCAAACTTTCCGGCGGACAGAGGAAACGTCTTAGTATCGCAGTGGAGTACATAGCAGACCCGAGTCTGTTCTTCCTTGATGAGCCGGATTCAGGACTGGATGGCGTCATGGCAAGAGCGCTTATGGAAAATCTGCGGGGCATTGCCAATGAGAAGAAGATCGTCCTTGTCATCACACATTCGCCGGACAGAGTGTCGGATCTGTTCAATAAGGTCATCGTCCTGGCGAAGAGTAAGGAGGACGGGGCAGGCCATCTGGCGTTCTTCGGCGGGATAGACGAGGCGAAGGATTTTTTTGAGACAGACAGTCTGGAAGGCGTCGTCAAGCGGATAAACAGAGAGGACGAAGGCGGCGAAGGAAAAGCAGACTACTATATCCGGAAATATGAGGAGGCGGAAGGGAAGTAAAGTATGAAAGAGGAAAGAACAGGGCGGATCGGCCAGATGAAAGTGTATATCGGGAAATTTTTCCGGATATTCATACACGAAAAGGGTTGGAAAGTGCTCATTTTCGCGGTGATAATCTCCTTTCTTCTGTCAGCGGTGCTGGGAAGCTCAATGTTTCAGGTAAAAGAGCGGACACGGGAGGGATTTTTTGCTATCGTTTCGTCCTGTATCTGGATTGGGATATTCAATTCAATTCAGACAATATGCCGAGAGAGAGAGATTATAAAAAGAGAGCACAGGACGGGGCTTCATATCACATCTTATGTGGCGGCGCATCTGGTCTACCAGGCGGCGATCTGTTGCATCCAGTCGGTGGCAATGGTGGTCATATATTACATTTTCACGCCGTTTCCGAAGGAAGGACTTGTGTTCGGTATCTTCGCCATTGATCTGTTCGTTACATTCTTTCTGGTATTGTATGCGTCGGATGTGCTCGGTCTTGCCGTCTCATCTCTGGTAAAGTCGACGACAGCGGCGATGACAGTTATGCCCTTCATCCTGATCATACAACTTATTTTCTCCGGATCTATCTTTCCTCTCACAGGATTGGGGAAGACGGTTTCCGACCTGACCATAAGTAAATGGGGACAGCGTGTGCTCTGTATTGAGGCAAACTTAAATGAGCTCCCATCAGAGCTGCTGGATTCTGAACTGGAAATGCTCTCGGAGATGGAGATCATCCAGGAGGCAAAAGCAATACTGCCGAATGAAGTGGCGGAGGAGATAGATAGAGCCGTGGAGGATGAACTCCAGAAGTTCCTTCACGATTACACATACCGTAAGATATACGAGTATGAGGCGTCGGAAGTGCTGAGGAGATGGGGATATCTTATCCTGTATACGCTGATTTATGCCGCAGTCTGTGTCATCAGTCTGGAGTTTGTGGATAAAGATAAAAGATAGGATAAGAGATAACTTATGCCGTGTTCACTAAAGCTTTGTAAAAAATATAAAAAGATGGTATAATGATCGCGTGGCAGTGGTACAGATGGAGTGACATCAACTATGAAAAAGAAGAAAAACAAAATGCGTTTAAAAGGTCAGCTTAGGATGTATATGAACTGGCCGCTCATCATGACGGTCCTGCTGGTGGCAATGGACATATGGGTTTATTCCGCCGACAAGAAGGCGGGTTTCATTATGACTGTGTTCATCTTAGTCTATCTGGCGATCGCGGGAGGATTGTATTTCTATAACCGGTCGCTGATCCTGGCAGATCTGATACAGTTTTCCGCACAGTACAAAGGAATCGAGCACATACTGTTAAAAGAGCTTGTCGTGCCCTATGCTATCACGATGGAAGACGGACGCATTCTGTGGGGGAATGATGCGTTCATTGCCTTGATGACAGGGCCGAGGAAAGAAAAGTATTTAAGCAAGATGATACCGGAACTGCATGCCGGTGTGTTCCCCAGAGGAGATATCAGCCATGCTGAGCTGGAAGTGACTTACAATGACAGGGATTATAAAGTGGAGATGAGGCGCGTCTCTTTTGAGGGATTTAGCCAGAAGGAGGAACTTCTGCAGATCCCCGAAGAAGAGGAGTTCTTTGTGGCAGTGTCTATGCAGGACGTCACGGAGCTGAACGCATATATCAAAGAGAACGAAGAACAGAGGATGATCTCTGGTCTCATCTACATCGACAATTATGATGAGGTCATGGAAAGCGTGGAGGAAGTCCGTCAGTCACTTCTTGTGGCGCTGATCGACAGGAAGATCAATAAATACATCAACGATGTGGATGGCATCGTGAAGAAGGTGGAGAAAGATAAATACTTCATCGTATTAAGAAAAGAGAGCTACAACAAAATTGCCGAGGATAAGTTCTCTATCCTTGAAGAGGTTAAGCAGGTCAATATCGGAAATGCCCGCTCCGCAACGCTTAGCATCGGTCTGGGACTGAACACGGCAACGTATGCCCTGAGTTATCAGTATGCCCGTGTAGCTATTGATCTGGCGTTAGCAAGAGGCGGAGACCAGGCGGTTATCAAGGACTGTAACGGAATCAAATATTTTGGTGGAAAGAAAGAGCAGACTGGTAAAAATACCCGTGTGAAAGCACGAGTCAAAGCAGAGGCTCTCAGGGAATTTATTGTCGCAAAGGATCAGGTTATGATCATGGGCCATAAGATCGCAGACCCGGATTCTTTCGGTGCCTGCATGGGACTTTACAGAGCAGCGGTCAGTCTGGAGAAGAAAGCGCATATTGTCATCAATACCGTGACAGAATCTGTCCATCCGCTGTATGATGAGATCGCAGAGAGTCCTGCGTATGAGGATGATATCTTCCTCACGTCAGATCAGGCGCTTGACTATATCACGGACAACACAATGGTAATCGTAGTAGATACGAACAAACCGCAGATGACGGAGTGCCCGGAACTGCTTAGACGTTCCCGAATGACGGCTGTGCTGGATCATCACCGCCAGAGCAGCAATGCCATTGAAAATGCCGTGCTCTCATATGTGGAGCCGTATTCTTCCTCCACCTGTGAGATGGTGGCGGAGATGCTGCAATATATTGCGGATGATATCAAGATCCCGTCTGTAGAGGCAGAATGCCTGTATGCGGGTATCATGATCGATACAAGGAACTTTATGAACCGAACGGGAGTACGTACTTTTGAGGCGGCGGCATTTTTGCGGAGATGCGGCGCCGATATTACCCGTGTGCGCAAGATGTTCCGTGATGATATGGAATCATACCGTGCGAAGGCGGAGGCCATGCGCAGGGCGGAAGTCTACCGGAAGGAATACGCCATCGCAGAGTGCCCCGGTGATATCGAGAGTCCGACCGTGCTGGCGGCACAGACAGCCAACGAGCTGCTGGATATCAGCGGGATTAAAGCGTCCTTTGTTCTGACAGTATACGAGGGTAAGATTTATTTAAGTGCGCGTTCTATCGATGAGGTAAATGTTCAGATCATCGCAGAGAAGCTGGGTGGAGGCGGTCATATCAATTCTGCGGGAGCACAGTTTGGCCATACCAATGTTAAGGAAGCGATAAACAGACTGAAAGAGACTATAGACCAGATGATTGAGGAAGGAGACATCTAAAAATGAAAATAATCTTATTAGAAGATGTAAAATCTCTCGGTAAAAAAGGAGAGATTGTCAATGTAAATGACGGGTATGCAAGGAATTTTATCCTGCCAAAAAAACTGGGGGTAGAGGCGACAGGCAAGAACTTGAACGATTTAAAGCTCCAAAAAAATAATGAGAAAAAGATTGCTTTGGAAAACTTTGAGGCGGCTAAAAAGCTCGGTGAGGAGATCAAAGCTGGAAAAGTAGAACTTTCCATTAAAGTAGGGGAGGGCGGCAGGACATTTGGCTCTGTTTCAAGCAAGGAGATCGCCGCGGCGGTGAAAGAACAGATGGGCCTTGATGTTGATAAAAAGAAGATCCAGCTAAAAGAGGCGATCAAGTCTCTCGGCACACATATCGTAGCCGTGAAGCTTCATCCGGAAGTGACGGCAGAACTTAAGGTAGTGGTAAAGGAAGAAGCGTAAGGAGATTATTCTTCATGGATATAGAAGCAGCAATGAAACGGATACCGCCCCACAGCATTGAGGCAGAACAGGCAGTGCTGGGGGCGATGCTTATGAATAAAGATGCTGTCATGGTAGCTTCGGAGATACTGGCGGGAGATGATTTTTACCAATCTGCATATGGGATCCTCTTCGACGCAGTGGTTGAGCTTTTTAAAGAAGGGCGTCCTGTGGATCTGATTACGCTTCAGGAGCATTTGAAAGAAAAGGATGTGCCGCCGGAGATCAGCAGCATGGAGTATGCCCGTGAACTTCTTGCGGGAACACAGACATCGGCGAATATTAAATACTATGCTGAGATCGTAAAGGACAAGGCGGTCTTAAGAAGACTTATCAAAATCAATGAGGAAATAGCGAATATATGCTATCTGGAAAATAAGCCTCTGGAGGAGATATTGGAGCAGACGGAGAAGCAGGTGTTCGAGCTTGTGGAGCATGGGAATTCGCAGGAATACGTGCCGATCAGACAAGTTGTGTTAAATGCCCTGGACGTGATTGAGCGTGCCTCTAAGACAAAGGGAACTGTCACCGGTATTCCTACTGGATTCATTGACCTTGACTACAAACTTTCCGGTCTCCAGCGGTCGGATCTGGTGCTCATCGCGGCACGTCCGTCTATGGGAAAGACGGCGTTTGTGCTTAATATTGCCCAGCATGTTGCGTTCAGACAGAACCTTGCTGTAGCTATCTTCAGTCTTGAGATGTCCAAAGAACAGCTTGTGAACCGTTTATTTTCTCTGGAATCACACGTAGACGCGCAGGTGCTCCGTACAGGAACACTCTCGGACACAGACTGGGAAAAACTGATCGAGGGAGCAGGCACGATCGGAAATTCCAGGATGATCATAGACGATACTTCCGGTATATCTATATCGGAGATGCGTTCCAAATGCAGGAAATATAAACTGGAACAAGGGCTTGATCTTATTATCATAGATTATCTGCAGCTTATGAGCGGCAGCGGCGGCAGAAGGAATGAAAGCCGTCAGCAGGAGATATCGGAGATTTCACGCTCCCTGAAAGGACTTGCGCGTGAATTGAACGTTCCGGTCATCGCGCTCTCACAGCTTTCCCGTGCCGTAGAGCAGAGGACAGACAAACGTCCCATGCTTTCGGATCTTCGTGAATCCGGGGCCATTGAGCAGGATGCGGACGTTTGTATGTTTATTTACAGAGATGATTATTATAATCCGGATACAGAAGATAAGAATATCGCGGAGATTATCATCGCGAAGCAGAGAAACGGCCCGATTGGAACGGTCCGCCTCGCATGGATGCCGCAGTACACACGTTTTGGGAATGAACTGCGGCAGCAGTAAGCAAAGGCTTTTATTCACATCGGGGGGCGTGCAAGGGATTTTTATGTAAAAAGTCTGCGCAGTTTCATAATAGGGCTTCCTTTTGCGGATTCTCTGCGGGTAGTCTGCTGCTGGCGGATGAGCGTGTCCAGCTTGCGGAAATGCTCCTCCTGCTGACGTTCTTTTGCCTGAAGGAGGAAATCCATTTCATGGATGACATCAGTGGTCACTGTACTGCTGATGTCATTTTTTAATATACCGTTATTCTCGGCCAGTGCTTCACGGAACACCTCGCCTACAAGGGCGCGCATCTGTTCGACTTTGTCGATGGGGATCACGACCTCTACAGATTCGGGAGAAACTGCCGGGGGTACTTTAGCTGTTTTTGGAAGAGAAACAGATGCCGTCTGTGCTGCGGCAGCTTGTCCGGAAGAAGGCTGGACCGGAGAAGCCTGAACAGCAGGGCCTTGTCCTGCGGCAGATTCAGGGGGCATGAGTTTTAGGCGGGTTTCTTTTAGTTCAGGAATGAGTGGTTTAAGATCTCTTAAAAGCATTCCTTCATCTTTCAGTTTTTTAATACAGCAAAAAAGCCGGATATCATCTTTGGTATAAAATCGGTGTCCCATCTCCGTTCTGCCGATCGTAAGGCCGAGTTCTTCTTCCCAATATCTTAAGACATGGGATTCTACATCTACCTGTTTAGCGGCTTCGGAAATCATAAATCTGACTTCACCCATTAATATTTATACCTCCTATTCTGATCTGTTGATCGGGCGGAATGCCTTGCAGTTGAGCCGTGTCAAGGCTGTCCGACTTTAAGGACATTATATCATAGGGAGGACCGCAGAGGCGGGAGAATCGTTCGTGAAGTTACGACAAGAAGTTTCGATATATTTGCGCAAAAAGAGGATGCCTCAAAGTCATCTCCTGACTTTAAGGCATCGTTTTGTGCTTGTGATCACTTTGCGATTTTATATCATTACTCTGCCGAGATAGCGCCTGTCGGACAGACTGCTTCACATGCTCCGCAATCTACACAGGAATCAGCGTCGATAACGTATTTGCCATCGCCTTCGGAGATAGCGCCTACCGGGCATTCGCCTTCGCAACTACCACAGCTTACACATTCATTACTAATTACGTGTGCCATACTATGTACCCTCCTTTTTTGATTTCCGAAAAGGGGTTGTCCCTTTCGATACTTCTATTTTAATACAATAAAAGTAAATATACAAGAGATTTGAATGTACTAAATCAAGTACGTATTTATCATACCTTGTCGAACTCCTCGGTAATCTCCTGTGACGGCGCTTTTGTGATAAGGCTTACGATCACAATCATCGCACTGGATACGAGGAATGCGGGGAGCAGTTCATAGATATCCCATGCGCCGCCCATCGGACGGACAAGATATTTCCAGATAAATACCATCGCGCCTCCGCTGATCATGCCCGCAAGGGCTCCCTGCCAGTTGGAGCGTTTCCAGAACAGAGCGAAGAGAATGACCGGACCAAATACAGCGCCGAAGCCCGCCCATGCAAAGGACACAATGTTAAATACGGAACTGTCCGGATCACTTGCGAGAAAAGCGGCGATCACAGAGATGAGGATCAGCGTGATACGATCCGCGAACATGCTGTTCTTTTTGGAAGAAGCTTTCGCAAGCATGCTTCCCAGAAGGTCGGAGGATACGGCAGAGGAAGCGGCGAGGAGCTGTGAATCTGCTGTTGACATCGTGGAAGCAAGAATACCGGCCAGAATCGTTCCTGCAAGGAAAGCCGGCAGGATGCCGTACTTACTTAGAAGGTCGGATATTTGCACGATGATTGTCTCAGAATCAGAACCGGAAAGTACGGCCAGCGCTCCGGCGTCGCTCATGGCAAGGCCGATCACACCGATCAGCACGGCAACGGCAAGCGATATCACGACCCAAGTGGTAGCCACTCTTCTGGAGAGGGCAAGCTTATTTTCATCCTCGATCGCCATGAAGCGGAGAAGGATGTGGGGCATGCCGAAGTATCCCAGACCCCATGCGAGCATGGATATGATGTTGATGAGCGGATAGGGCCGCTCAACACCCGCTGCCGGGTCATATGTAGCCGTCATGGTCAGATATCCCGGAAGCGACTGCGCGTTATCAATGACAGCGGGGATGCCGCCGGCAATGTTGATCCCGAAGATAAACACGATGATCAGAGCAACGGACATGATGATGCTCTGGATAAAGTCTGTTGTAGACGCGGCAAGAAATCCGCCCAGTGTGGTGTAGCCTGCGATGACCACAGCGCTGATGAGCATTGCGGCAACATAGTTTACGCCAAACAGGCTGGAGAACAGCTTTCCACATGCTGCGAACCCGGACGCTGTGTACGGGATAAAGAAGATCACGATAAAGACCGCTCCGATGGACTGAAGGATCTTGTGTCTGTCACGGTAGCGGTTGCTGAAAAATGACGGCAGAGTGATGGAGTTCCCTGCCACATGAGTGTAGCGGCGGATTCTCTTTGCAACGATCTTCCAGTTGACATATGTTCCGATGGCAAGACCGATGGCGGTCCATCCTGCGTCCGCGATACCGGTCAGGTACGCAAGACCCGGGAGACCCATGAGAAGCCAGCTGCTCATGTCGGAGGCTTCCGCGCTCATGGCTGTCACAAGCGGTCCGAGTTTTCTTCCGCCAAGATAAAAGTCAGCGGTGTCGTGGTTATTCTTGGAACAGCGGTATCCCACATAGAGCATCGCGCCGAGATAGACAATAATGGCTATCATAATACAGATATGTTCAGTTGTCATTTGTTACCTATTCCTTTCACAATATATTGTAAAATTGTATCATAGCAGGGAAGATGGTTCAAGTTTAATAAAAAATTCACTTTTTTTTCTGCGGCTTTGGTGTATGATAGAAAAAGGTTTTTGACATATATGGAGGGAAACTATGCGAAAGAGATCATTAGCGGCTGTATTGCTGGCGCTGTGCACGACTATGGGTGTCTGTGCGTGCAGCAATAAAGAAGAAAATATATTTACAGGAGAGACTGTGGAGGAACCTGCGTGGCAGGCGAACCTTGACGCGCTTTCTCCGGCGGTTTACGGGAATATCGAAGATCTTAACCTGGAGCCGGGGACGTATATCTCGGTCATCGGGAAAATGTCAAATTCCCCTTATTGGCGGCAAGTGGAGAAAGGCGTTCAGCAGGCGGCGGACGATATCAATAAGAGACTTGGATATACGGGGGAAGATGAGATCAAAGTCTTATTTAACGCTCCGTCGGACAGAGAGGATATCGATGAGCAGGTAAATATCTTAGATGAAGAGATGGCGCGCTATCCCGATGTGATCGCTATTGCGAGCATTGATGAGAATGCGTCTGCTGTTCAGTTTGATCTTGCCATTGAGAACGGGATCGCTATAGTGGCTTTTGATTCGGGGAACCGTTATCAGGGAATCCAGTGTACCTGTATGACAGATAATGCCGCGGCGGCCGGGATGGGAGCGCAGAAGCTCAGCGCCGCTATTGAAGAGAGCGGCGAGGTGGCGCTGATCGTTCAAGACTCTGTTTCCGCGAATGCCAGAGAGCGCGAAGAGGCATTTAAGAAAGCCATAGAGACAGACCATCCCAATGTGTCTGTTGTAGAGACAATCTATATGGACCGGCTGGACGAACTGAAGCGTCAGGCTGCGGCGGAAGAACTTGGAGTGACGGCGGAGGAGCTTGCGACCTGGACAGAAGCGGCAGCGGGTCTGGAGAGCGCCGGGGGAGATGAAGGCACAGAAAATACGGATCAGGAGACGGATATTTCAGATTCTGCCAAGACAAGACTGGAGGACATCGACTCTATCGCGGAAGGGATGAGCGATGAAGATGTGGTCAGCCACTATCTGCAAAAACATCCGGATCTGGCGGGATGCTTTGGCACGAACGCAGACGCTGTGATGCTTGGGGCGGCCGCGCTTGAAAGCATGGAAAAGACGGAGGATATTGTCCTGATGGGCTTTGACGCAGGGGCAGACCAGATTGCAGCTCTGGAGAGCGGAGCTATCGACGGGCTTGTGGTGCAGAATCCGTTTGGCATGGGATATGCGACGGTTGTTGCAGCTGCCCGTACTGTTCTTGAGATCGGGAACGAAGCTGTTGTGGATACCGGATATATATGGGTTGACCGCGATAATATGGAAGATAAAGCAGTACAGGCGATGCTGTACGAGTAAGATGTCAGAAGCCTTTTTTGTTTTATGCCCGGCGGAATACAGAAAATCATCTTTCGGCACTCCGGCATAAGTTTTAGTTCGCGCGGCTTAAAGAGAAGATGAACTCGGTTCCAACGCCTTCCGTGCTTATGACATTGATATGTTCATCATGTGCCTGTATGATCTCCTTTACGATAGAAAGCCCCAGACCAGTGCCTTTTTTGTCTTTTCCCCGTGAGAGGTCTGACTTGTAAAAACGCTCCCAGATCTTGTTCTGTTCTCTGCGGGGAATGCCGATGCCGTGGTCCTTCACGGAGATGAACGCCTTATCATTTTTTACAGTCACCTCTACAGTAACGGAAGATTCGTTCTCGCTGAATTTAACGGCATTGTCGAGCAGATTGTAAAACACCTGCTGGATCTTGCGCCTGTCGGCAAATACAAGGATGGCATCCGGCATAAGGAGCAGTTCGATGGAAATGTGCCTGGGAGTGCATACGCCTTCGAAGGATTCCGCTGTGCTCTTGATGACCTCCTGAATATCAAATTCTTCCTTGTCCAGAAGAAGATTCTTCGTGTCAAATTCATTTAATGTCAGAAGATCCCGTGTCAGGTCGGTCAGCCGCTCTGTCTCAAAGAGGATGATACTTAAGTATTTCCCGTACAGTTCCGGCGGGATCGTCCCGTCAGCCATAGCCTCTACATAACCTTTGATCGAGGTGAGCGGGGAGCGGAAATCGTGGGAAACATTTGCCACGATCTTTTTTTGGTAGTCGTCCATATCCTTAAGCTGCGCCGCCATATAGTTTAAGGAGGCCGAGAGATAGCCCACCTCGTCGTGGGTAGTGACGGGGATCTCATACTCTAAGTTGCCCAGAGCGTATTGTTTTGCCGCTTCAGAGATTTGCTTGATTGGTCGGTATACGATAAAATGCACACCCAGCAGGAAGATAAAGGACAGAGCGAAAATGACAGCCAGGGTGATGTAGACCGGCACCATGATAGAATTGCAGCGTTCTTCTATGTTGGTCACCGGACTGTGGATCAGCAGGTAGCCCCTGGTGTAAAATCCCTGTGTTACCGGTGCCATCACGGTGATGACATCCTCGTTAAAATAACCGTGGTAAGTGCCGGAAATATACTGGTTTCCGCCAATCTCTGCCGGGTCGAATTCTTCGATCGCCTCGGGAGCCGAGGTGCCCTCGATATTGGACGAGGTGATCAAAGCTCCTGTGCTGTCTACGAACCAGAGGGACGATTCCAGATACAGCCGCATGGCGGCAAGCTGTGACTGGACCGCATAGAGCGGGGAATCCTCGCTGAAATAAGACGGCAGATAGTCACTCGCAATCAAGGCTGCTTCTTTATAGAGCGTGCGGGAGGTGTCCTCCATGAGCCGGTCTTCCACGAGCTGGTTCGTGAGTGTCGCGGTCGTGAAGAAACTGAGGAAGCCAAATATAATGTATAGGGCCATAAATTTTAACTGAAGTATGCTTTTCATGAGTATCTCCGCTATTTTGTTTCAAACTTATATCCGATGCCCCAGACTGTGCTAAGTCTCCAGTGTGGATGGTCTTTTATTTTTTCTCTCAGACGCTTGATATGCACATCCACGGTTCTTGTGTCGCCGATGTATTCATAACCCCAGATGCGGTCAAGAAGCTGTTCTCTTGTGAATACCTGGTTCGGTGAGGAAGCAAGACAGTAGAGAAGTTCCAGTTCTTTGGGCGGCATTTCTACATTCTGGCCGTCGCATGCCACGGAATAGTTGGTCAGATTAATAGTAATGCCGTCGTATTCCACGCATTTTGTTTTTTCCTTCTCTTCGGCGTCTGTTCTGGAGGGCTGATAGCGCCGCAGTACTGCGCGTACCCGTGCGACCATTTCTTTTGAATCAAAGGGCTTCATTATATAATCGTCGGCTCCAAGCTCTAGTCCGAGTACTTTGTCAAACACCTCTCCCTTAGCGGAGAGCATGATGATGGGTGTGGACGCTTTTGCGCGGATCTCCCGGCAGACCTGATATCCGTCGATGCCTGGAAGCATCAGGTCTAAGAGGATCAGGCTGGGCTGGTATGTCTCAAAGGCAGCCAGCGCATCCTCACCATTATACACGATCTTTGTATCAAAACATTCTTTTGCAAGATAGAGAGAGATCAATTCTGCGATATTTTCATCGTCGTCCACGATGAGGATCTTCTGTTTCCCAATCATTTTCAGTACCTCCTTGTAAGTTGTAAATGTGAACGGGAAGCTCACGTGTGCGAGTCCGCTCATCCTAACCAAGCTCTACGATCGTCACTCCTGCGTCGCCTTCCCCGAATTCAGCCAACTGATAAGATTTTACATGTTTCTGCCGTCTTAAATATTCGTGGATGCCTTTTCTCAGGGCTCCGGTGCCTTTGCCGTGTACTACCCTGACAGTATTTAAGTGGGAGAGCAAGGCATCATCAAGATATTTGTCCAGTTCTGCCACAGCCTCGTCCACTGTCTTGCCCAGCAGGTTGATCTCCGTGCTCACGGACAAAGATTTGCCCATGCCGATTCTTCCTTTTGACGTTCGGGCAAATTTTTTCGGCGTGTAGGGAGACGCCTCTTCTATGATCTCAAGGTCTGAGATGTTGACCTGAGAGCGGAGTATTCCCATCTGTACGGTTACATTGCCGCGGGCGTCGGGAAGGGAGCGGACCGTTCCGGTTAGGTTCATGCTCAGCACTTTCACAGATTCTCCCAGTTTGAAGTCAGAGGGTTTGTGCTGCTTTTTCGCTTTCTTTGCGCCAAGGTCAGAAGCAGAGGAGGTATCCTTGATTTTTTTGCGGAGACGCTCCCTTTCCTTTTCCATCTCAGCCGCGGAAATATTTTCTTTCCCGAACTTGTGGAAATTGCGGATCGTTTGATCCGCCACCTCTTTTGCTTCCCGCAGGATAGCGTTTGCTTTCTCATTCGCCTCGCGGATGATTCGGTCACGCTGTTCGTCTAATTTCGCCTGCTGTCTTGCCGTCTGCTCTTTCAGACGTTCTGCCTCCTGTCTGTAGGAAGCGATCTCCTCACGTTCCTTCTCGATGGTCCGTCTGCTCGTCTCAAGATCAGTCAGGAGATCTTCAAAAGAAACGTCCTGTTCACTTAAGCGTTTTCTTGCGTCCTCAATAATATGTTCCGGCAGTCCCAGCTTGCCGGAGATGGCAAAAGCATTACTCTTTCCGGGAATGCCGATCAGAAGCCGGTAAGTCGGACGCAGGCTGTCTACATCGAATTCACAGCAGGCGTTCTCTACACCGGGAGTTGAGAGCGCGTATACTTTCAGCTCACTGTAATGGGTGGTTGCCATTGTGCGGACGCCTTGTTTATGCAGATAAGAGAGGATCGCGATGGCAAGGGCAGCGCCCTCTGTGGGATCAGTTCCCGCCCCCAGCTCGTCAAAAAGGACGAGGGATCGTTCATCTACTTTCTTTAAAATGGAAACGATATTTGTCATATGGGAAGAAAATGTACTTAAACTCTGCTCAATGCTCTGTTCATCTCCGATGTCTGCATAGACATCATGAAATATGGCTAGTTCCGAGCGGTCTCCCGCAGGAATGTGAAGCCCTGCCTGTCCCATCAGGGTAAAGAGCCCGACTGTTTTTAAAGAAACTGTCTTTCCGCCTGTGTTCGGGCCGGTGATGATAAGGAGTGTGAAATCCTCTCCAAGAGAGACTGTGATGGGGACCACTTTCCTTTGGTCTAACAGGGGATGGCGTCCCTCCCGGATGCGGACGCGTCCCTCTTCATTGAAGAGGGGACGGCTTCCCCGCATGGAGAGAGCCAGCGCGCCCCGGGCGAAGATAAAGTCTAACTCAGTGAGCGCGCGGTAATCCGCACGGATCTCTTCAATATATTGAGCGGTATCCTCACTCAGGCGGGCAAGGATCGCCTGGATCTCTTCCTGCTCCTTTGCGTAGAGCTCTTTCAAGTCGTTGTTGAGCTTTACGACAGCCATAGGCTCGATGAACAAAGTGGAGCCGGTGGAGGACTGGTCGTGGATCAGCCCATGTACCTGTCCGCGGTACTCTGCCTTCACGGGGACACAGTAGCGGTCGCCTCTCATGGTGATGATCGGATCCTGAAGATAGGTTCGCAGAGATCCGTTCACAAGCCCGGACAAAGTAGCGTGCACCCGGTCATTAATGCTGCCTATGTTCCGCCGGATGTGCTTTAGTGTGCTGCTGGCGTCGTCGCTGATCTCCTCCTCGGAGATAATACATCTTTCGATTTCCGAAGAGAGCAGTGTGAGCGGTTCAAGCTGGTCGAAATAGGCGTCCAGACAATCCGAGCAATCTTCCTGTGTATCATGCCTCCCGTAGGCTTTCACACGGGCGGCATTAGAGAGAAGCCGGCAGATGCGCAGAAGTTCGGCGCTGTTTAGGGCGCCGCCGATCTCCAGTCGTTTCATAGATTCTTCCACGGGCGCCGCATCTCCAAAAGAAATACGTCCTTTTCTTACGAGCCTTGTAAATGCCGCTGCTGTCTGCTCCTGAAATGTATTGATCTTCTCAAGGTCTGTCATAGGTTTTAAACGGTGGCAGAGCTGTCTGCCGCGGAAAGAACCCGCTTCTTCGCCGAGAAGGGTGATGATCTTGTCAAATTCAAGTTTGGTCAGTGTTTTCTGGTTCATGATACTTCCTTATAATATAGAGTTATATTTGTTTAAAATAATAATATAGATTATATGTTCCGTCTTTAGATAGTTTACATTATTCCAGAGATAAAGAAAAGGCTTTTCCAAAAGGAATTGAACAATCAGCCTGAATCGGTTATACTAGAATCCGAAGGAGAAGGAAAGCCATGCCGAACGACAAAGACCGCGATCTGAGTCAGGAAGAGGGCTCAGAAGAAAAAAAATACTCCTTCTTGAGGGAGACGATAAAACCAAAACCGATCAGCAGGGAACAGCTCGCAAAACAGCTTGTGAGGATCGCGATATACGGAATGATTCTGGGAGCGTTCGCCTGCCTTGGTTTTTTTGCGCTTAAACCGCTGGCACAGAACTGGTTCCGGGGTGAACTGGAGACTGTACAGATCCCCGAGGATGAAGAACCATCTGAAGAGGATGCAGAGAACGGGGATACAGAAGAGGCTTCCATGCCTGTGGCCGATGCAGAAACATATGAAGAAATGCTGGCGAGCATGAAGGAACGCGCTGAGGAGGCGGGAAAAGGGGTTGTTTCGATAAAACCGGTCTTAGAAGAAGAGGACTGGGGAGCTGATATGACAGGGATATCCGCGGGAGTTACGGGCGTTATCACTGCGGATAACGGCCAGGAACTTTTGATTCTTGCGGATAATTCTGTTTGTGCACTGTCATCAAAATGGACAGCAACGTTCCAAGACGGGAAAACATACAACGCTGCTTTGAAAAAGCAGGATAAAAATACTCATCTGGCAGTATTCAGTGTGCCCAGAGGGAATATCGCAGACTCCACATGGGCATCGGTCAATGTATCCACGCTTGGCAATTCGAATTTGGCAAAGCAGGGGGATGTGGTGATCGCGCTGGGTAATATGTTCGGATACGCGGACGGGATAACATATGGCGTAATCAGTTCGACAGAATATAAGGCTGCGTTTTATGACGGTGAGTGTGATATTTTGGCCACCGATATCCCGGCAGAGAGTGAGGGGACAGGCGTTCTGTTCAATATGGACGGAGAAGTCATCGGAATCATCTCTTCGTCAATCTGGGCAAAGAGCAAGAATTCTATGGTAAATGCATACGCCATCTCAGATTTGAAATCGATCATTGAGCTTCTGGCAAACGGGCAGAGCGTGCCATATATAGGAGTGTACGGCACCACGGTCACATCGCAGCTTACAGAGGAGCAGGGCATGCCATCAGGGGTCTATGTCGTGGAAGTTGATCCAGATTCCCCGGCGATGGCGGCAGGCATCCAGATCGGAGACGTAATCTGCGGGGTGTCGGGAGAAGACACAGGAAGCATCGTGTCTTACCAGAGAGCTGTCCTTGAGACAAAGCCAGGAGAACAAGTCAAATTCGAAGGGAAACGATTGGGAGCGGAAGGGTATGTGGATGTAGACTTTACCGTGACAGTAGGAAGCAGCGAATAAGAGTATATGTACGCCCTTTCTCGGGTGACATTTATGAATTGCCCGGCAAAGGGCGGCATTAAGGATAGAAAGAGGAAAGACATGAGATATATCAACGGACTACATGAAGGCGAGACAATCAGGAATGTATACTTATGCAAAGGAAAGCGTTCTGCGGAGACAAGAAACGGGAAACCATATGACAACGTGCTCTTACAGGATAAGACAGGGATACTGGATGGAAAAGTATGGGATCCTAACTCACAGGGGATTGCGGACTATGATGAGAAAGATTTCATCGAGGTATACGGCGAGATCATCAGCTACAACGGCAACCTTCAGATGAACATCAAACAGATCCGCAAGGTAGAAGAAGGCGAGTATGAACCCGCGGACTATATGCCGGCCACGGAAAAAAGTGTGGACGGGATGTACGAAGAACTGACGGCTTATATCCGCCAGATCGGCAATCCGTACCTTAGGCAGCTTTTAGAATATTTCTTTGTAAATGACAATGAATTTATCAAACGGTTCAAGGGACATTCTGCGGCAAAGACCGTGCATCACAGTTTCGCGGGCGGACTATTGGAGCACACATTGAGCGTGCTTCATATGTGTGAGTATTTCGCGGGAGCGTATTCTATCCTGAACAGGGATCTGCTCTTTACGGCGGCTATGTGCCACGATATCGGAAAGACGAGGGAACTTTCTTCATTTCCGGATAATGACTACACGGATGAAGGCCAGCTTATCGGGCATATCGTGATCGGCGTGGAGATGATCGGAGACGCGCTGCGTTCGATGCCGGATTTCCCGGAGAAGTTAGCCAATGAGCTGAAGCACTGCATCATTGCCCACCATGGTGAGCTGGAGTACGGATCACCCAAGAAACCGGCCCTGGCGGAGGCGCTGGCGCTTAATCTGGCGGACAATGCGGACGCAAAGATGCAGACTTTGACGGAGGTGTTCAAAGGGAAGCAGGGGACAGACTGGCTGGGATATAATAAGTTATTCGAATCAAATCTCCGGCGGACATCCGGAGTGTAAACATATAATTGTCAGGCAAATACAGGAGTCAGGGTTGTATAACTAAGAAATATAATTGTCACAGGACGTAAAACGCAAAATCAAAATGCCGGGGGGACGTAAAACGCGGTGAAAAATACTGCGGGCTATGTCCCCCGTTTTTTAAGAGGAGAAAGGTATGCGGAAGAATGATACGACAGTCGTGAAGATCACGGATATAGGAGTGAACGGAGAGGGGATCGGAAAGGTGGACGGGTATGCCCTGTTCATCAAGGATGCCGTCATCGGTGATACAGTAGAAGCTAAAGTAATAAAGGCAAAGAAGAATTACGGGTACGCCAGACTGATAAAGATTGTCCATCCGTCTCTGGACCGTGTGGAGCCACGCTGTGCATTTGCGCGCAAATGCGGCGGCTGTCAGATACAGGAGATGTCTTATGAGAGACAGCTTGCGTTTAAGGAAAAGAAAGTGAGGGGAAATCTGGAGCGGATCGGCGGTTTTTCTCCAGAACTTTTAGATCAGGTAACAGAACCGATCATCGGAATGGATGTTCCTTTTGAATACCGCAATAAGGCACAGTTCCCATTCGGGACAGATAAAGAGGGGAATCCGGTGACAGGATTTTATGTGGGGCGTACCCATGACATTATTGTAAATACAGACTGCGTCCTTGGCGTGCCTGTCAATAAAGAGATATTGGAGATCATCCTTGATTTTATGAAAGAAAATCAGATCCCCTCTTACGATGAAAAAAACGAAAAAGGGTTGGTGCGCCATGTTCTTATCCGTTACGGGTTCACAACAAAGGAGATCATGGTCTGCCTTGTGGTGAACGGAAAGAAGATTCCTCATGCAGACAGACTGATCGACAAACTGGCCGGGATACAGGGCATGACAAGCATCACGATGAGCGTGAACACAAAGCGGACGAATGTCATCATGGGAGATTCCTTCGAAGTGCTTTGGGGACAAGGATATATTACGGACTATATTGGCAGCATCAAGTACCGCATCTCTCCGCTTTCTTTCTATCAGGTGAATCCGGTCCAGACCCGGAAGTTATATTCTCTTGCCCTGGAGTATGCGGACTTAAAAGGCGGAGAGACTGTGTGGGATCTGTATTGTGGGATCGGGACGATCTCCCTCTTCCTTGCGCAGAAGTCAGGAAAGGTATACGGTGTGGAGACCGTGCCCCAGGCGGTCGATGACGCGAGAGAGAACGCCAAGATCAATGGGATCGGAAATGCAGAGTTTTTCGTAGGCAAGGCAGAAGAAGTGCTGCCGGAGTTTTATGAACGCGGGGCAGGAGCAAAAAGCGGCATAGAAGAAGCGGCGGAGAGGTGCGGAGACGGCGCGGCCGGTGAAGCATGTATGGCAGCGCGGGCAGATGTGATCGTGGTCGATCCGCCGAGGAAGGGATGCGACGAGACGCTGCTTGAGACAATCGTGAAGATGGCGCCGGAGAAAGTTGTGTATGTAAGCTGCGATCCCGCAACGCTGGCGAGGGATCTGAAGATACTGTGCGATAGAGGGTATGAGCTGGAGAGAGTGAGGGCGGTGGATATGTTTCCGATGACGGTGCACGTCGAGACTTGTGTGTTGCTACAAAGACGAACTATGTAGAAATCCTTAATTTTAGGCACTTTTTAAATAAGGAGATAAAAAACTATATCAATGTTTCGGTGGTAGTTGATATAGAGTGTGGAAACACAAACAATTAAATACTAAATTTTAGGGGGTACTTGTAAAAAGTATCCCTTTTCAATGTGAGACGTTCAGAAATGAGCGTCTATTTTTTTGCAAAAATGAAAGGAGACATTAAAGCTATGAAAAAGATATTGAAGCGATTAGCCACAGGCTTCCTTGCCTTTGCGACTATCGTTACCGCTTTGCCGACAACGGCAGTCCACGCTTCTGAA
>CAJFQC010000033.1 GCA_904418845.1 uncultured Ruminococcus sp.
AAACTGTGCTAAGGTTATTCCAAACGCACGACAAATCACTTCCAGCGTGGGAAGCGTCGGCGCATTATTCCTTTTGAAAACATTGGTTATTGTGGAGTGCGATAGGTTTGCCTCTTTTGCCAGCCTGTAATCCGTCCAGCCGCGCTCCTCCATGAGCTGCTTGATCCGCTTTTGTGCGTCCATTCCATCACCTGCCCATCTGTATCTATTTTAATTCCCAAATGGGTGGTATAATAGTCACAATCGGTGGCTATTATATTTCCCAAGTGGGGCATAGAGTGGTTTATATCATGGGCCTAACATGGAGATACTATTCATACAGATAGGAGGCTTTACATTGCAAGAGAAAGGAAAAGATTTCTTCGCTATGCTGGCGGAGCGGGATCATACGACCGTGGAAAAGATTAAAGAGAAAATCTCAAAGCGGATATGGGAGGGCTTGCATGACCCTGACCCGGAGCGCCGGGTGCAATGGGAACGGATACCATGTGCCGGAGATGTACCCACCCCGGAGGAATGGCTGCGCTATTCTGTGGAACGGCTGAAAGAAGATGGCCGGGAGGATTTGCTGCGTCGCTATCGTATAGATTAGGGGTGTGCATTTTTAGCAAAGCGAGCATACAATATATAGAGAAACGGATAGAAAACAGCGCCTGCGAACACCTTATGTTGTGTTTGCGCTTTGTTTTCTATCCGTTTTGTTTGTATTAAAGTTTGTCCCTTGATATGTGCTGGGGATGCTGAATGAAAAGTCGCCGCTCATAAAGAAAAGACCGTTTCGGGAAGTGCATCACACAGCAACCCGTGCGGCACTCATCGGCGGCGGTGCATTTCCGCGCCCCGGCGAGATCAGCCTGGCGCACGGAGGTGTTCTGTTCTTAGACGAACTGCCGGAGTTTAAAAAGAGTGTGCTGGAGGTACTCCGTCAGCCTTTGGAAGAAAAGGCGATACAGCTTTCAAGAACATGCGGGAATTACAGGTTTCCGGCAGATGTGATCCTTGTGGCGGCAATGAATCCCTGTCCCTGCGGATGTTATCCTGATATGCAGAAATGCACGTGCACGCCGGTCCAGATCCAGATGTATCTGAACAGGATCAGCCGTCCGTTCCTGGATCGGATCGATCTGTGTGTGGAGGCGGTTCCGGTAAGTTATGAGGATCTGACTTCCGAGAGAAAGTCAGAGAACTCTGCACAGATAAGAAAGAGGATATGCCGGGTGCGAAAGGTGCAGAAGGAGCGATACAGGGAAAGCTGCATCACAGTCAATGCCATGCTGGATGAAAAGGGACTAAAGCGCTACTGCACTCTGGAGAATGACGCACGCAGACTGATGGAACAGGCATTTTCCGTTATGGGTCTGACCGCGCGGGGGTATCACAGGATCTTAAAGACAGCGCGGACCATCGCCGATCTGGCCGAAGAGGAACAGATCAGGGAAAATCATTTAAAAGAGGCTCTGGGTTACCGTATGGTAGATAAAAAATACTGGACAAGATAGTCTGCATATAAAAAGCCAATAAAAAGGAGAAGAAGATGGAATACGAATACTGGCTGGCAAAAGTGCGGGGAGTTTCCGCGCGAAAAAAATGTCTGCTAAGAGAATACATGAAATCAGCAAGGGATGTCTATTATATAGAAGAAACACATTTAAAAAGTCTTACATTTCTCAATGAAAAGGAACGTGGCGCCCTTGCTCAGGCAAAACAACGGCCGGCACCGGCAGAGGAATACAAAAAGATGCTCGAGAGGGGAATACGTTTTGTACCGTGGTGTTCGGCGGAATATCCAAAGAGTTTAAAAGAAATACCTGATTTCCCGTATGCGCTCTATGTAAAAGGCAGCCTTCCGGACGAAAGAAGAAAGAAAGCCGCGCTGGTGGGCTCAAGGCGGTGCACACCGTATGGGGAGAAATATGCCATAGACTTTGCGCGCTCACTGGCCAGCCATGGTGTGGAGATCATAAGCGGGATGGCAAGAGGAATAGACGGCATGGGACATCGTGGAGCGCTTATGGGAGGCGGAAGGACATACGCCGTCTTAGGATGTGGGACGGACGTGTGTTATCCGAAGGAACATATCGGGCTTTATGTGGATATTTTAGAACAAGGCGGTGGTATCATTTCAGAATATCCGCCGGGGACCGCGCCTCTGCCTCAGCATTTTCCGGCGCGTAACCGGATCATCAGCGGGCTTTCCGATGCAGTGCTCGTATTAGAGGCGGGACGCAGAAGCGGTTCTCTTATCACTGCAGATATGGCTCTGGAACAAGGAAGGGATGTATACGCTCTCCCTGGCCCGGTAAATAGTTCCTTAAGTGATGGATGTAACCGTCTTATCCGCCAGGGAGCGGGAATGCTCCTTACTCCAGAGGTCTTGCTGGAGGAGTGGGGAATGTCAGATTCCGTCAAAATGATTGGGAGTAAAAAGGCAGACAAAAATAAAAAAATGCTTGAAAGTCCAGAAAAATTGGTGTATAGTTGTCTCGGTTTGTATCCTAAAAGCGTGGCTCAGGTGGCGGCGGAAGCGAAGATCAATATCAAGTCTGCGATGGAGCTTCTTGTCGCGCTGGAGTTGGAGGGATACATAAGAGAAATATCGAAGAATCAGTATATTATAGCATAGTGCTAGTGGAGGAATCAGCTTTATGGCGCATTATCTTGTTATCGTGGAGTCACCTGCGAAAGTGAAAACGATCAAAAAATTTCTTGGGAGCAGCTATACAGTGGCAGCTTCTCAGGGTCATGTGCGTGATCTGCCGAAAAGTTCGCTGGGAATCGACGTAGAGCATGATTATGAACCGAAATATATTACAATCCGGGGGAAGGGAGATATCCTTGCCACTCTTAGAAAAGAGGCAAAGAAGTCGGATAAAGTCTATCTTGCGACCGACCCTGACCGCGAAGGAGAAGCAATCTCATGGCATCTGGCGGCAGCGCTTAAGTTAGATTCGAAGAAAATGCGTCGCATCACATTTAACGAGATCACAAAAAACGCGGTGAAGGCTTCTTTGAAGGAGGCGCGCGATATCGATATGAACCTGGTGGATGCGCAGCAGGCAAGGCGCGCTCTTGACCGTATGGTGGGATACCGCATCAGTCCGGTCTTATGGGCGAAGGTGAAAAGAGGCTTAAGTGCCGGGCGCGTGCAGTCCGTGGCTCTTCGTCTTGTGGCAGACCGTGAGGATGAGATCAATGCGTTTATTCCGGAGGAATACTGGACCTTGGACGCCGTCCTTAAAATAAAGGGAGAGAAGCGCCCGCTCACAGCCAGATTCTACGGCACAGACAGAAAAAAAATGACCATCGGGTCAGAGCAGGAATTAAAAGAAATCCTCAAAGTGATTGAGAATGCAGAGTTCAAGATCACAGATATCAAGACGAGCGAGAGAATCCGCAAGGCTCCGCTTCCGTTTACAACCAGTACGTTACAGCAGGAGGCTGCGAAGGCGCTCAATTTCGGTACGCAGAAGACAATGCGCATCGCACAGCAGCTCTATGAAGGTATTGATATTAAAGGAAATGGGACAGTCGGTGTCATCACCTATCTGCGTACGGATTCAACAAGGATCGCGGACGAGGCGGACGCAGCCGCAAGAGAATACATTTCTTCTGTTTATGGCAAAGAGTTTGCCGTAAAAGGGCAGGGAAAGAAAAATGCTGCTAAGAAGATCCAGGACGCCCACGAGGCAATCCGTCCGACAGATATCAGCAGGACCCCGGCTTCCCTGAAGGATTCTCTTACAAGAGACCAGTTCCGTCTGTATCAGCTCATCTGGAAGCGGTTTACAGCCAGCCGTATGACGCCGGCAAAATACGAAGTCACTTCGGTTAAGATCGGCGCAGGGGAATACTGCTTTACTGTGTCGGCGTCTAAACTGGTGTTCGAAGGCTTCCGCTCTGTATACACAGAGGCAGATGAAGAAAAAGAGGAGAACAATGTGCTTGTCGGCGGACTCAGTATGGACTCCGTCCTGACAAAAGAAAAACTTGATTCGAAGCAGCATTTCACACAGCCGCCCGCACATTATACAGAGGCAAGCCTTGTTAAGGCAATGGAAGAGCTTGGCGTCGGACGGCCCAGCACATACGCGCCCACGATCTCCATCATACTCGGCCGCCGCTATGTGACCAAGGAAGGGAAGAACATCTATATCACCGAGATCGGCGAGGTGGTTAATAATATGATGAAACAGTCCTTCCCCAGTATCGTGGATGTGAACTTTACGGCAAATATGGAAGGGCTCCTCGATATGGTTGAAGAGGGTAAAGTCGAGTGGAAAGAGATCATCCGCAATTTCTATCCGGATTTGGATGAGGCGGTGAAGAAAGCAGAAAAAGAACTGGAGACCGTGAAGATCGAGGACGAAGTGACGGATGTGGTCTGTGAAGAGTGCGGACGGAACATGGTCATTAAGTATGGACCGCATGGAAAATTCCTCGCGTGTCCCGGATTCCCGGAATGCCGGAATACAAAGCCGTATCTTGAGAAGATCGGCGTGCCTTGTCCGGTCTGTGGAAAGGACGTTGTGATCCGCAAGACGAAAAAGGGAAGAAGATACTATGGCTGCGAAGCAAACCCGGACTGCGAGTTTATGTCATGGCAGAAGCCGTCAAAGGAGAAATGCCCCGAGTGCGGAGGCTATATGGTGGAAAAAGGTACAAAACTTGTATGTGCCAATGAAAAATGTGGTTACGTGACAAGTCTTGACCACAAAAGAGAGTCCGTTCGGGTGCGCCATGAGTAAAACCGCACTGGAGCAAGAGCTGCCTTCGCGTTTGGCGTATGACTGAACTGGTTGGAAAAATTGTATTGCTATTCTGAAAATTGCGTGATAAGATAAATTCATCCAGTAATTTATCAGTGTTTGTATATACAATTAAGAAGTATGCAAAGTAAAGTCGGAGGAAGTAATGAGTGTACAACTGTTAGACAAAACAAGAAAGATCAATAAACTATTGCACAACAATAATTCCAGCAAGGTGGTATTTAATGATATCTGTGCTGTCCTCACAGAGATCCTTGACTCTAATGTGCTTGTAGTCAGCCGGAAGGGAAAAGTGCTTGGCGTGAGTAAATGCTCGAGTGTAGATGTGATATCAGAGCTTATCACAGAGACGGTAGGCTCACATATCGATGTAATGCTTAACGAGAGACTTTTGAGTATTCTTTCCACAAAGGAAAATGTGAATCTGGAGACACTTGGATTTTCTTATGAGGCAGTGCAGGGCTGTCAGGCAATTATCACACCGATCGATATTGCAGGCGAGCGTCTGGGGACACTGTTTATTTATAAAAGAGACACCACATATTCGATCGATGATATCATTTTAAGTGAGTACGGTACAGCGGTAGTCGGGCTGGAAATGCTCCGCTCTGTGAATGAGGAGAGCGCGGAGGAGACGAGAAAAGAGCATATCGTGCAGTCAGCCATCAGCACACTGTCCTTCTCTGAACTTGAAGCCATCATACATATTTTTGATGAGCTGGGTGGAACAGAGGGAATCTTAGTGGCGAGCAAGGTGGCGGACCGTGTGGGCATCACCCGTTCAGTCATTGTCAATGCGCTTCGTAAGTTCGAGAGCGCGGGCGTGATCGAATCCCGTTCTTCAGGAATGAAGGGGACCTATATCAAAGTTTTGAATGATTATGTGTTCACAGAACTGGAAAAGATCAGAAAAGAACGTATGTAGTTCGGGAGGGTGACAGCGATGTATGAAGGTAATCCTGTGGATCTGCGGATGGAGAAGATCATATCTGCAGACGGCATCTTTGATGAGGCGACCAGACAGTGCAGGGTGTGTAAATATGATCCGGAGGAGGATCATATGTATCTCGAACTGAAAGAGGACGACCTCACTGCGATATCACTTGACGCAAAGTACCGGTGTTATATATCCACAAAGACAGAACTCCTCTATTGCACCGGGGTAGTGAAAGACAGATATTGTAAAGAAGATCAGAAGATATTAAAGTTCCGTATTGAAAACGGATTTTATAATGTATACGAAGGAAGAAAGATGACAAAGCGCGCCTGATGGAAGGCGCGCTTTCGTTACAGGGAAGAGATTAGTTTTCATTTGGGAGGAACAGTTTTATAAAAACCTTATAAAGTTTGTTGACAAATCTAAATCATAGTGCTATTTTATATTCATGAGGTTTAGCACTCGTGATAAATGAGTGCTAACAAAACTAAATTTAAGGAGGAATCACAATGAAGTTAGTACCGTTAGGTGACAAGATTGTTTTAAGACAGTTAGAAGCAGAAGAGACGACAAAATCCGGTATAGTACTGCCGGGCCAGGCAAAAGAGAAACCGCAGGAGGCAGAGGTCATCGCTGTTGGACCGGGCGGAATTATAGATGGAAAAGAAGTTGTGATGCAGGTCAAAGTCGGCGATAAGGTGATCTACTCCAAGTACGCCGGAACAGATGTGGAACTGGATGGAGAGGAATATATCATTGTAAAGCAGAATGATATCCTCGCTATCGTAGAGGCATAAAACACTTAGCGAGGTATTTTCGAGCTTAGTGTTTTAGCCGATACTCCGAGCAGAGCGAGGATGTATCATTAACAAAATTTTGCAGAATATATAAAAAAAGGAGATGCTTAGAAATGGCAAAAGAGATTAAATATGGAGCAGAAGCCAGAGCGGCACTGGAAAAAGGTGTAAATCAGCTGGCAGATACAGTAAAGGTAACGCTTGGACCGAAGGGAAGAAACGTTGTTCTTGACAAATCTTTCGGCGCGCCGCTCATCACAAACGATGGTGTTACGATCGCGAAAGAGATCGAACTTGAGGATGGTTTCGAGAACATGGGTGCACAGCTCATCAGAGAAGTTGCTTCCAAGACAAATGACGTGGCCGGAGACGGTACGACAACAGCGACCGTTCTGGCACAGGCAATGGTACACGAGGGAATGAAGAACCTGGAAGCAGGTGCAAATCCGATTGTCCTGAGAAAAGGTATGAAGAAAGCGACAGACAAGGCTGTTGAGGCCATTGCTTCTATGAGCAGCAAGGTAAAAGGAAAAGAGCAGATCGCAAGAGTTGCCGCAGTTTCTTCCGGAGACGAGGCAGTAGGCGAGATGGTAGCAGATGCGATGGAGAAAGTTTCCAACGACGGTGTTATCACGATTGAAGAGTCCAAGACAATGCAGACAGAACTGGACCTTGTAGAAGGTATGCAGTTTGACCGCGGATACATCTCCGCATATATGGCGACAGACATGGAGAAGATGGAAGCGGTTCTTGACGATCCGTATATCCTGATTACAGACAAGAAGATCTCCAATATCCAGGATATCCTTCCGGTGCTTGAGCAGATCGTACAGTCCGGAGCAAGACTGCTTATTATTGCGGAAGATATCGAGGGTGAGGCTCTTACAACACTGATTGTCAATAAGCTGCGCGGAACATTCAACGTAGTGGCTGTAAAGGCTCCGGGATACGGCGACAGAAGAAAAGAAATGCTTCAGGATATCGCGATCCTTACAGGCGGACAGGTGATTTCCGAAGAACTTGGACTTGATTTGAAAGAGACGACAATGGATCAGCTTGGGCGCGCGAAATCCGTCAAGGTTCAGAAAGAGAACACAGTCATTGTTGACGGATGCGGAAGCAAGGACGCCATCAACGACAGAGTCGGACAGATTAAGAAAGCGATTGAGGAGACAACATCTGACTTCGACAGAGAGAAGCTTCAGGAGAGACTTGCGAAACTGGCTGGCGGCGTAGCGGTTATCCGTGTGGGCGCGGCTACTGAGACAGAGATGAAAGAAGCAAAACTTCGTATGGAGGATGCGCTGAATGCTACAAGAGCGGCAGTTGAGGAAGGTATTATTGCCGGAGGCGGTTCCGCATATATCCACGCTGCAAAAGAGGTTGAAAAACTGACAGAGACGCTGGAAGGCGATGAGAAGACAGGTGCGAAGATCATTCTCAAAGCACTGGAGTCTCCGCTTCATCAGATCGCGGCGAACGCAGGTCTTGAGGGTGCGGTTATTGTCAATAAAGTAAAAGAGTCAGAGCCGGGAATCGGATTTGACGCTTACAAAGAACAGTATGTAGATATGGTAGAAGAGGGAATTCTTGATCCTGCCAAGGTTACAAGAAGCGCTCTTCAGAACGCGACAAGCGTTGCTTCTACACTTCTTACAACAGAGTCTGTTGTATCTAATATCAAAGAAGATACACCGGCGATGCCGGCAGGCGGCGGTGGAATGGGAATGATGTAATCCCGATTTGCCGAAGTAATTGAATTATAGCAGCCGATCAAGGCAGATATTATCAAAGACATATCCTGCGCGGATGTGAGAGTTGACGAGACTGCGCTTCACAGGCTGGAAAAACCGGAAAATCTGTGTTCACGCTAAATATAAACTTTGCATCGGGTAACTCGGCTTTGCCTCAGACAATCCCGATGCAAAGTTTAATACGTGGCCGCAGATTTTAAGTTTTTCAGCACCCTGTTCCGAAGCTGCCTTATCAATCCATGCACCTGCGCAGGAATGCTTTTGAAAAAAATTCGCAAGCTTCCCCTTCGCTCAACTTACATTGACTACCATTCAGACCTGATTTCTCCTTTGCCAATTACGCTCCCTCTGCAATAAACCTTAAATCCCCAGATGATATCATCCATAAGGCGGGCTTATAAATATGTCTTAAAATAAATCAACTCAAAAATGAGACATCTGCCGGGGAAATGGTTGACACAGACTGTTGATTTTTGTTATATTATCAGATAACATTTAAAAAGTGGATTCATAAGAAAGAGAGGTCACTGAATATGGGAAAGATTATTGGCGAAGGAATTACATTTGATGATGTACTGCTTGTTCCGGCATACTCAGAGGTGATTCCTAATGAGGTAGATCTGTCAACCTGCCTGACAAAGAAAATAAAGCTCAACATCCCAATGATGAGTGCAGGAATGGATACGGTTACAGAGCACCGCATGGCAATCGCGATGGCGCGTCAGGGCGGTATCGGGATCATCCATAAAAATATGTCTATCGAGGCGCAGGCAGAAGAGGTTGACAAGGTAAAGAGATCTGAGAACGGCGTTATTACCGATCCGTTTTATCTCTCTCCGGAGAATACGCTGGAAGACGCCAATAATCTGATGGGAAAATTCCGTATCTCAGGCGTGCCGATTACAGAAAACGGCAAACTGGTTGGTATTATTACGAACCGTGATCTGAAATTTGAAGAGGACTTCTCTAAAAAAATAAAGGAATCCATGACCTCAGAGGGGCTGATCACAGCAAAAGAAGGAATCACCCTCGAGGAAGCGAAGAAAATCCTTGCGAAAGCAAGAAAAGAAAAGCTTCCGATTATTGACGATGAAGGGAATCTGAAAGGACTCATCACTATTAAGGATATTGAGAAACAGATTAAATATCCGCTTTCCGCAAAAGATTCTCAGGGACGCCTTCTCTGCGGCGCTGCAATCGGTATTACGGCGAATTGTCTTGAACGAGTGGATGCACTGGTAAATGCGAAAGTGGACGTGATTGTTATGGATTCTGCCCATGGCCATTCCGCGAATGTACTCCGCACAGTGAGTATGGTGAAGGAGAAATATCCGGATCTTCAGGTTATCGCAGGAAATGTCGCAACGGGTGAAGCCGCGAAGGATTTGATCAAGGCAGGAGTTGACGCGGTTAAGGTCGGTATCGGTCCGGGATCGATCTGTACGACGCGTGTCGTTGCAGGAATCGGTGTTCCGCAGATTACTGCTGTCATGGACTGTTATGAAGTGGCGAAGGAGTACGGTATCCCGATTATTGCGGACGGCGGTATCAAGTATTCGGGAGATATGACGAAGGCAATCGCAGCCGGAGCAAATGTCTGCATGATGGGAAGCATCTTCGCAGGATGCGATGAGAGCCCGGGAACATTTGAACTCTATCAGGGAAGAAAGTATAAAGTATACCGTGGAATGGGTTCTATTGCCGCGATGGAGAACGGAAGCAAAGACCGTTACTTCCAGGAAAACGCAAAGAAACTCGTTCCGGAGGGTGTGGAAGGACGTGTGGCTTACAAGGGAACAGTGGAGGACACCGTATTCCAGCTTATGGGAGGTCTGCGTTCCGGTATGGGCTACTGCGGCACCCATACGGTCGAAGAGTTAAAGGCAAACGGACGCTTTATGAAGATTTCGGCGGCGTCTCTGAAAGAAAGCCATCCGCATGACATCCACATCACAAAAGAGGCTCCGAACTACAGTGTAGACGAGTAGAGTGTGTCAGGCGGCCCGTCAGGGGATGTCTGTTGCTTGAAAACATAAGAATATCCTAAAATATATAATCCACCAGTTTAAATGATACTGGTGGATTTTGTGTATTAAGATTTAATTATTAGTTTATTTTTGAGTTTAATTGTAAAAAATATACAAAAAATAAAAAAGTTTTTGTTAAAATAAATTATTGAAAAAAATTTTTATTTAATGTATATTATTTTCAGAAGCAAACGTATCAAAAGGAGGTAGATTATGAAAAACTGGAAAAAATGGCTGTCTATGCTCTTATGTGCAGGCATGGCAACAGGGCTTGCCGCATGCGGCAACAGCAGCGGCGACGCCGGAGAGGGCGGCTCAGAAGCGTCAGGCGGCGCAACGGCGATCACACTGTGGACATACCCGATTGGTTCTTGGGGAGATGCGGCAACAGTGGATTCTATTGTAGCGGCATTTAATGAGCAGCACCCGGACATCAGTGTATCTGTTGAGTATCTGGATTATACATCCGGTGACGATCAGGTGACAGCGGCGATCGAGGCCGGAACTGCTCCGGATCTTATTATGGAAGGGCCTGAGCGTCTTGTAACGACTTGGGGAGCCGCCGGGAAAATGGTTGATTTAAGCGATCTGTGGGATGATGAGGCGCTCGCAGATATTTCCGCGGTGAGCGAGGCCGTGGTAAATGCGTGCAAGTCTTCCGATGGCGTGTATTATGAGTATCCGCTGTGTATGAACGCACACTGCATGGCTATCAATTATGAAGTGTTTGAGGAAGCCGGGGCGCTCCAGTACATTGATGAGGAAACACGTACATGGACGACAGAGGATTTTGGGAAAGCTCTTCAGGCGTTGGTGGATGCAGGCGTTGAGACAACAGGGGTCGTATACTGCGGCGGTCAGGGCGGAGATCAGGGAACTCGTGCCCTTGCAAGAAATCTTTACAGCGCGGATTTTACCAATGAAGATCATACAGAGTGGGCGATGAACAGCGAAGCAGGTATCAAAGGATTGCAGCAGCTCGCTGACTGGGTTGACGCAGGTCTTCTCAGCTATGATTCCGGGGCGCAGGCGGCGGACGAGCTTCAGTTATTTGCGAACGGAACGATCGCGATGTCCTTCTGCTGGAATGCTTCCAATGAGAGCAACTATGCAGAGCAGGTTGATTTCACGGCTTATGCGATGACATTCCCATCTGATGACGGAGTTCCGGAGCTTGACGGCGGAATCTACGGATTCGGTATTTTTGACAATGGCGATGAAGCTAAGATTGAGGCTGCCAAGACATTCATCGAGTTTGTATGCGATGATGAGACACAGGGGCCGGAGAGCGTTGTTGCATCAGGATTTTTCCCGGTACGCTCCTCATTTGGCAACGTATATGAGGGAAGTGATCAGGAAGAGCGTATGACAGTATTCAATTCAATGATGCCGTACCTTGGCGATTACTATAACGTAACTCCGGGATGGGCTGAGCAGCGTACGGCATGGTGGAACATGCTGCAGAACATCTTCAACGGAAACGATCTTGAAGAATCTGTGAATACATATATCGAGACGGCCAATGCAGCAACTCAGGCTGCTATGGGCGAATAGAAAGATTTGAGCAAAAGCTGTTCATTGCAGATTGAATTGCAGGCGGAAGCACACCGTCATATACAGGAAGGTGTGCTTCCGTTTTTTACAAAAAATAAGTTGGAAAATGGGAGGGACGTTTAAGTGAATAAGCAAATAAATCCGTCCGTTATGAAGAAGACCCTGACAAGGCGGGAAACAATCTCGGCATATTTGTTTCTGGCTCCGGCGCTGGTGTTTTTTGTGGGCTTTGTTATCGTGCCGATGGTTATGTGTCTGGTTACGAGCTTTTTTAATTATTCCATGACAGAGTTTACGTTTGTGGGCTTTGATAATTACAAAGAAATGTTTCAGGATGACATATTTATTAAAGCGCTTGCCAACACTGTCCTGATCGTTGTCGTAGCGGTGCCGACAGTCACTGCTTTTTCCCTGTGGGTAAGTTCGGTGATCTACAAGATGAACGGGGCAGTGTGCTCCTTTTTCCGCTGCATTTTTTATCTTCCGGTTGTAACGGGAACTGTTGCCGTAACGGTTGTCTGGAAATGGATGTTCAATAAATATACGGGGCTTTTTAATTATGTGCTGGATTCGGATATAAGCTGGCTGGGAGATTCGAGGACAGCGATTTGGTGTATCATATTGATCTTGTTTACCACATCCGTGGGACAGCCTATTGTGCTGTATGTGTCAGCCCTTGGGAATGTAGATGATTCTCTGATCGAGGCGGCGCAGGTGGACGGGGCCACGTCAAGACAGGTGTTCTGGAAGATCAAATGGCCTCAGATCATGCCTACCACACTGTATATTCTTGTTATCACTACAATCAACAGCTTCCAGTGTTACGCGCTGATCCAGCTGCTGACGTCGGGAGGACCGAACCACTCTACGGAAACGATCATGTATTACATTTATTATCAGGCATTTAAGCTATACAGATATGGATATGGAAATGCAATGGGAGTTATCCTTGCGATTATCATTGCCGTATTCTCAGCTTTGCAGTTTAAGGTAGCAGGAAAGAAGAATGATTATTAGGAGGGATAGGGATGAAAAGGATAAAAGCTACACCATATAAAGTCATAGCGGCTGTTGTGCTTGCCGCCCTTGCTTTCTTCTTTATATTTCCACTATATTGGATATTAACAGGCTCCGTGAAGACGGCGGCAGTCATCAATGACGCGGTACAGCAGTGGTTTCCTTTGTCGCCCACACTAGATAATTACCAGAGGCTGTTTGATAACCCTGCTCTTTTGTGGCTGTTTAATAGTGTCGCGATGGCTGTTCTGGCTATGGCTCTGACATGTGTTACAGCTTCTATGGCGGGATATGCTCTTGCAAAGAAACGGTTTGCCGGAAGGGCTCTGCTCTTTAGTATCTTTATCTGCGCTATGGCGCTGCCAAAACAAGTTATCCTCATCCCCCTGCTTCGCGAGATGTCTTTTTTGAATCTCCACGACAGTATGTGGGCAGTGATTCTGCCGACGGTAGGATGGCCGTTCGGTGTGTTCCTTATGAAACAGTTTTCAGAAAATATACCGGGAGAACTACTTGAAGCGGCAAGAATTGACGGGGCCGGAGAGATAAGGATGTTCACGGAGATTGTTCTGCCAATCATAAAGCCGGGTATCGGAGCATTGGCGATTTTTACATTCATTAATTGCTGGAACGATTATTTTCTGCAGCTGATCATGCTCAATTCACGTACAAAATTGACGATTTCGCTTGGCATCGCAAAACTTCAGGCGGAAATGTCGACAGATTTCGGGCTGATCATGGCGGGAGCGGCGCTTGCCGCTGTGCCGATTATTACGATTTTCCTTATGTTCCAGAAATATTTTACAAAGGGCATTACGATGGGTGCGGTAAAAGGCTGATTATTTGGGAAGGATGTGATTGTATATGAATAGGCTTGACAAATACAGAGGAATCATCCCTGCGTTTTACGCGTGTTATGACGACAATGGACGGATAAGCCCGGACAGGGTAAAGGCTTTGGCTTCCTATCTGGCTGGTAAAGGGGTAAAAGGTCTTTATGTCGGCGGCTCTTCGGGAGAATGTATCTATCAGAGCGTGGATGAGCGCAAGATGGTGCTTGAGTGCGTGATGGAGGCTGTCAGAGGCAGGCTTACGATCATTGCCCATGTAGCATGCAACAATACGCAGGACAGTATGGAACTGGCGCGCCATGCGCAAGAACAGGGGGTGGATGCCATCGCAGCTATACCGCCGATCTATTTCCATCTTCCGCCTTTCGCTATCGCGAAGTATTGGAATGATATCTCTTCAGCGGCGCCGGATACAGATTTCATTATCTATAATATACCTCAGCTTGCAGGCGTGGCGCTGGATACAGCGCTGCTTAAGGAGATGAGGAAGAATCCAAGAGTGATTGGCGTAAAGAATTCTTCTATGCCAGTTCAGGATATACAGATGTTTCTTGATGAGGGCGGGGAGAATATGATTGTGTTCAACGGACCGGATGAACAGCTTCTCTCAGGACTGGCCGCAGGGGCGTCAGGTGGTATTGGCGGCACATATGCTGTTATGCCGGAGTTGTATATGAGGATTTATGAACTGTTCGGAAAGGGAGAGATAGAAAAGGCAAGAGTTATCCAGAATGACTGTTGCCGCATTATTTATCATATGTGTTCTGCAAAGGCAAATCTTTACGCGGTCTTAAAAGAGATACTTAAAGGACGCGGAATTGACATCGGCACAGTCCGAAGCCCCCTGCCGGGACTGGAGGCAGAAGATTATAAGATTGCGACGGCATGTGCCGAAGAGATCAGCGCTGCGGTTAAAAAATATTGCGAAAAGGCGGGATAAGATGAAATACACAAAAAAAGAAATACTGGACTTGATCAAGGGAGGGCTGATCATCTCCTGCCAGGCGCTTCCGGGAGAGCCGCTGTACGTAGAAGAAAAATCTATCATGTATCTGATGGCAAGAGCGGCCAAACGCGCCGGAGCAAAATGCATACGAACGAACAGTGTGAGGGATGTCAGGGAGATTAAAGCAGAGACCGGGCTTCCGGTGATCGGGCTGATCAAGCAGGTATATGAAGGATATGAGCCTTATATAACCCCCACTATGAAAGAAGTGGATGAACTTGTGGAGGCGGAGGCGGATATCATTGCTACGGACTGTACGCTCAGAAAAAGAGGAGACGGTCTGATGGCGGGAGAATGGATCACAGAGATCCGGCGCCGCTATGGAGACATCCTGCTTATGGCAGATATTTCTACTTATGAAGAAGGAGTGAATGCTTGGAAGGCGGGCGTGGACTTTGTGGGTACAACGCTAAGTGGGTACACATCATATTCCAGACAGCAGGATGGGCCGGATCTGGAACTGGTCAGAACGCTGTCACAGACTGTGGACATTCCCGTGATCGGAGAGGGAAAAGTGCATTATCCGGGACAGGCCGTGGAAATGCTGGACGCCGGGGCATATGCGGTCGTCGTCGGCGGTGCGATCACAAGGCCGTTGGAAATCGCTCAGAGATTTATGGCGGCTGTAGAAAACAGGGAACAGTCCTGAGTAAGAAGGAGGAACGCCGCATGAGGATAATGACACTGGACGTCGGTGGAACAGCAGTTAAATCAGGAGTTTATTGTGACGGGACACTGGAGGATATCGGGGAATATCCTACGGAGGCGAAAAAAGGGGGCGGCCATGTAGCAGCCTTGATTGAAACGATTATAAAAGAATATGAAAAGAGGCATAAGTTCACCGGGATAGGGGTCAGCACCGCAGGACAGGTGGATTCTGTTAAAGGGCGGATCATTTATGCAAATGATAATATTCCGGGGTATACAGGCATGGAAATTAAGAGTATAATAGAAGACAGATTTGGTAAGCCAGCGGCCGTAATCAACGATGTGAATGCAGCGGCGTTAGGAGAAGCCCGCTATGGAGCGGGGCAGGGTGAGAAAGATTTTATCTGTCTGACCTATGGAACTGGAGTCGGCGGGGCAGTGTTTGTGAAGGGAAAGCTTTATGAAGGCAGCAGTTTTTCTGCCGGAGAGGCAGGAGCAGTTGTGGTGCATCCAGAAGACAGAGATCCTCAAAGCGATATTTTCAGCGGATGTTATGAGAGGTATGCCTCAGTCACGGCTCTTGTAAAAAGGGCGCAGGAATATGACAGCAGACTGACGAATGGAAGAGTTATTTTTAGAGACTTGGAACGCAGTGGCGTCAGGCAGATAGTGGAGGAATGGATCAGGGAGATTGTCTACGGACTGACATCCCTTATCCATGTGCTGAACCCCAGCTGCATTATTCTTGGCGGAGGCGTCATGGAACAGGAGTATGTCCTTAAAAAATCCGGGAGTTGCTGGGTATACATTTGATGGAAAGCTACCGCAAAACGACCGTAAAAAGAGCCCTGCTCGGTAACTGTGCCGGAATGTATGGCGCCGCGGCCCATCTGATCGAGACCGGACCTTTCTGAGGTGGTCCGTATAGAAGTGAAAAGCACAGGGGGACGCCATGCGGGAGAATAACATTCTGTTCAATATCAAGACTTCATACAGTCGATTCACAAAGGCGGAGAAGAAAGTTGCGGATTTTGTCATATCTTCTCCGGAGAAGGTACTTTTTATGTCTATCACGGATGTGGCGGACGAATGTGGGGTTGCTGAGGCAAGCGTATACCGCTTTTGTCGGACTATGAAGGCGAAAGGATATCAGGAATTCAAGATGAATCTTTCATTCTGTTTGTCAGAGGGAGATGTTCAGAATGCGCCTGATCAGAATATGAGAGCGGTGAATGATTCTCCTCTTATGGCGGACAAGGTGCTCGCCAATCATATCAACGCGTTAAATGCTACAAGACAGCTTGTTGTACCGAGCCAGATCGAGCGGATCGTAGAGATAATACATGACGCGGAAAGAATTTCTTTCTTTGGGATCGGGCACAGCCTTCTCACAGCAAGGGAGGCGAACAATAAATTCCTGAGGATTACAGGCAAGACTTCCTGTATTGAAGATTCCCATATGCAGGCTATGTCCGCCTCCATGATGACGCAAAAGGATGTGATGATTATTCTTTCATATTCAGGAGCGACGAAAGATACCGTGTATGTGGCGGAGATTGCGAAAGAGGCGGGGGCCGGGATTGTGGCGATCACCCGTTTTCGAAAATCGCCGCTGGCCGTATATGCTGATGAGATTCTTCTGTGTGGGGCGGATGAGGTGCCTTTGGACGGCGGATCACTTGGGGTAAAGATGAGTCAGCTCTATATAGTAGATCTTTTGTTTCAGGAGTATTTCCATCGTTATCATGAAGAGTCAGAAGATAATTTAAAGAAGACATCAAAAGCAGTAGTTGAAAAACTGTATTAAAGATGTTGTGCCAGAATGAAGAAGACGCGGGTGCGTCTTCTTTTTCTGCGGGTGGAGCAGGATGAAGTATTGGCAGAAATTCCTTGCAAACAGGCGTTTTCTATGCTATACTACACACGTTGCAAAAAAATCACGTATGTGGATCATTCTGACGGTGCCTAAGACGGATATCCCGGACGGTCTCAGAGAGAAACAAAGCATGCGGAAGTACAAAACCATGGAGGAAAGAAACATGAGTGTTATTTCAATGAAACAGCTTTTAGAAGCAGGTGTTCATTTCGGACACCAGACAAGAAGATGGAACCCGAAGATGGCTCCGTACATCTACACAGAGAGAAACGGTATCTACATCATTGACCTGCAGAAGTCCGTAGGAATGGTGGATGACGCATACAACGCCGTTTCTGACATCGCGTCAGAGGGCGGCACGATTCTCTTCGTAGGAACAAAGAAGCAGGCTCAGGATGCGATCAAGACAGAGGCAGAGCGCTGCGGCATGTTCTATGTAAACGAGAGATGGCTGGGCGGTATGCTCACAAACTTCAAGACAATCCAAAGCCGTGTAAAGCGTCTCAAAGAGATTGAGGCAATGTCAGAGGACGGAACATTCGACGTACTTCCGAAGAAGGAAGTCATTGCTCTTAAGAAAGAGTGGGCGAAGCTTGAGAAGAACCTTGGCGGTATCAAGGACATGAAGAGACTGCCGGACGCAATTTTCATCGTTGACCCGAAGAAAGAGAGAATCTGCGTTCAGGAGGCTCACACACTTGGAATCCCGCTGATCGGCATCTGTGATACAAACTGCGATCCGGAAGAGCTGGATTACGTGATTCCGGGTAATGATGACGCTATCCGTGCGGTTAAGCTGATTGTTTCCAAGATGGCAGACGCTGTGATCGAGGCAAACCAGGGGGCGACAGGTGAAGAAGATTATTATTATGAGGATGCTGCTGATGAGGTAGAGGCAGCAGAAGCTGAAGAGGCTGTAGAAGAGTAAGAAATAGAAAAGCTTCAGCCTGATTGTCAGGCTGGGGCTTTTGCTTCATTATAAGAAACTATCAATATTTATTTTAATGGAGGAATTTATCATGGCAATCACAGCAGGAATGGTAAAAGAATTAAGAGAAATGACAGGCGCGGGCATGATGGACTGTAAGAAAGCGCTTACAGAGACAAACGGCGATATGGACGCTGCTGTTGAGTTCTTGAGAAAGAACGGACAGGCAAAGGCCGAGAAGAAGGCCGGAAGAATCGCGGCAGAAGGTATCGTTAAGACTCTTGTTAAAGATGACAAGACCGCAGCGATTGTTGAAGTAAACTCTGAGACAGATTTCGTTGCAAAGAATGAGGACTTCCAGGAATTCGTAGAGAATGTTGTAGAGCAGGTTGTTTCATCTGACGCGGCAGACATGGACGCTTTCATGGCTGAGGCCTGGGCAGCAGACACATCCAAGACAGTAAAGGACGCTCTCGTAGAGAAGATCGCAGTGATCGGTGAGAACCTCAACATCAGAAGATTCGAGAAGGTAAGCGCTGAGAACGGATGTGTTGTATCTTACATTCACGGCGGCGGACGTATCGGTGTCCTTGTAGTGGCTGATACAGATGTTGTGAACGATGAGATCAAGACATGCTTAAAGAACGTAGCTATGCAGGTTGCGGCTATGTCTCCGAAATATGTATCCCGCGACGAAGTATCACAGGAGTACATGGATCACGAGAAAGACATCCTTCTTGCACAGGCTAAGAAAGAGAACCCGGAGAAACCGGAGAACATTATCGAGAAGATGATCATCGGACGTCTCAACAAAGAGATGAAAGAGATCTGTCTGCTGGATCAGATATATGTTCAGGACAGCGACCTTACAGTAGCTAAATACGTTGATAAGATAGCAAAAGAGAACGGCGCGAACATGACAGTTAAAAAATTCATCCGTTTTGAGACAGGCGAAGGCATTGAGAAGAAGCAGGAGAACTTTGCAGAGGAAGTCGCAAAGCAGATGGGAAACTAATTTATCAATCGTAGGACTGGTAAAAGCGAATTAAATAAGGTATTTAAGCGGTTTCTGGCTATTTTGACAAGTGTTATAAACTACTGTAAAATCTCACAAAATATCGTGCTATTTTGGGTACAGATTGGGTAGGGCATTGGGTAAAGAAATTTACCCAACCTCTTAACGAGGAATTTGCTTGTTGTTTAAAATAGAAAGGGAACGCTGTGAATGTTGAGGGTGTATTGTATTTTGCAATACGCCCTTAAATTTTTGGGAAAAATAATGTTAAAAACTAGGAAATGTGTTAGAATGAAAGAAATAAACAAATATGAATTTGAAAGGATGTTAAAAATATGGTAGATGAAGTGGTATTAGGGAATGTTATGGTTGATTGTGATGATGAAAGAAAATTGCAAAGATTCTATGGAGAATTATTAGGTTGGGAAATGTGTGAACTATTTGCAAGACCGGCTGTCCGTAGTTCTTCGGGGATTGTTTTTTTGTTTATTGAGGAAAAAGATTATGTTCCTCCTGTATGGCCAGAAGATACAGGAAAACAACAAAAACAGATGCATTTTGATTTTCAGGTTGATAATGTTGCAGAAATGGTTAAGAAAGCGGAATCATTGGGAGCGAAGAAAGCGGAAAGTCAATTTGGAGGAAATGATTTTGTAACCATGTTTGATCCGGCAGGACATCCGTTTTGTTTATGCCGGAAGTGACAATTCCAGTTTGTAGCAGACAGTTTTGGCAGGATGAAGTGAACCCCATTTGTTAGACAAAATGGAAGTCTAATGAAAGGGGTTTTTTCATGCCAAAATTGAAATACTCAGAAGAACTAAAACTTAAAGTTA
>CAJFQC010000034.1 GCA_904418845.1 uncultured Ruminococcus sp.
ATTTATCCGTAAGTAACATAATGGAAAACCCCTTTTTTCTTTAGAGTAACACAAAGGGGGAATATATAAAATAAACTTTTCCGGTTTATCCGGGTTAGGGAGATAATTATATATTATCCTGTATTTTCCCACCCTTAGACGTTTGCGCCCGTCTGTGAATCCTTGTAATAGCTTTATATCGCCTTTCGGTGGCTGTTCTGTCAGTCCTTCAATGGCTTTCTTTATTCGCTGTTTTGTTGGTCTGTCTAAAGCATTTATATATTTCGCGGCTTTCTTGCTGTATTCGATCTGCACCGCTTCGCCCTCCTTTCTCCCTTCCGGGGTATTGTCCTCTGTTCCCTTTGGACAATTATATAATACACCTTTTTTAATGTATTGTCAATAGATTTTTACATTGTTTTTAATGTTTGTTTTCCGGTGTATCCTCTACATATTTTATAATGTTTCCCGGCTGCATGTCTAACAGCTTGCAAATCTTTTCCAGTGCAATAATTCCAACCATTTCCCCACGGCGTAAATACTGGATCGCATTTTCGCCCAAAAGCTTTTCTTTTCTGAGCCTTGTTGTATTATATCCATATTCTTTCAGCGTTTCCAGCACATCAAATTTATATACAAACACTTTCTGCACCTCCTAATACTAATCTAAATTGATTATACATTAATTTTAATCCATTTTCAACAGTTTTACATTATAAATAATGCACAAATTATTAGTTGTTTGATTGCTTTATTTTTGGTGTATTTGTATATTGCAATTACATTAAATATGGTGTATTATAATATCAACAAAAGAACAGGAGGAAATAAAAATGACAAAGGAAAACATGATTGCAAAATTAAATAGAAAAGATATAACTGGCGTAGGCGTAAAAGTCACAACCTCTGAAAATCATGAAATCTATTATTTTTATGAGGATTTCGGAGAGGATAAAGGCGTTGACAGAGCCGCCCGACAGCTTCAAAGTGCTATTGATCGGGGGACAGTCAGAAAAGCTGAATATATTTATGAATAGCCGAAACGGTCAGAAATGACTGTCAGCCGTGGTATCGCCTCCCGGCTCTAAAGATGGCAGGCGAAAGAAAGGAGAAAAAAGAAAATGACAAATACAGTTAAATTACAGGGTATTTACGGGCAGCAACCCGGAACGCCAACAAAGAATTTAAAAATTGGTGATGTGATTATCTGTCATTATTGTCAGTTACTCCAAGTGTAATCGTATTGTCTGACCGTCTCATCATATGGCTGTGAGGCTCTACAAGGCTTATACGCCAGTTTAATCCGTTTACCCGAATAATATCTACCACCTCAATCAAAAATGGGCTAAAAGCCCCTAAATCATGCGAAACTGTTATAAATTGTAACAGTTTTTAGATTTTCTGCATTTCCGGGTGAGAAAAATCTTCTCTAAGAACTCATCCGCAAACATAGGAATCTACCTCCTTATGCTTAAATTTTTGCATAAAAAAGACGGTAAAACCGCCATGTTAATGACAGCTTTCCGCCTTTAAATTCGAGGCTTTTCTATATAAATTTTACTACACCATTTAAAAACTTTTACTACACCATTTACTACACCATTTTTACACCATTTAATGCCAAAATATGCCGATCTATGCCACTAATATTTTTTTGATAAATAATATCAAAAAGTCTGAAAGTGGCGTATTTTCAAGGTTTTTCAGCATCTAAAATGTCGTACCGTACAAGTCGTATGGAGTCTGTTGGTACACATAATAATTAACCCAGTTGGTATACAGATTGTTGGCGTGGGACCGCCATGTGAGCACGGGTTTGTTCTCCGGGTCGTCATCCGGATAATAATTCTCCGGGATCTGAGGATGAAGCCCCCTTCCCATATCTCTCTTGTACTCGGAATCCAGTGTCATACGGTCATACTCCGGATGCCCCATGACAAAGATCTGGCGGCCTTCTTGGGCCATGCACAGGAGCACCCCCGCCTGCCGGGAATCCGCGAGGATGGTAATGCGCTCATCTGCTTCCAAAAGCTCCTTAGGCACCTCTGTATGTCTGGAATGCGGCGCCATGAACACATCGTCAAATCCCCTTACCAGAGGAATTTTGCGGTTTCTCACCCGGTGACGGTACACGCCGGAAAGCTTCTTTGGAAGCGCTGTCTTATCAATTCCGTAATGATAGTAAATCCCCGCCTGAGCGCCCCAGCACAGATGAAGTGTAGAGGTGACATTTGTCTTTGTCCACTCCATGATCTTCACCAGCTCTTCCCAGTAATCTACCTCTTCAAAAGGCATCTGCTCCACAGGGGCGCCAGTGATAATGAATCCGTCGAACTTTTTGCCGCAGATACTCTCAAAAGGCTCGTAGAATTTATAGATATGGCTTGTTGAGGTATTCTTGGACACATGGCTTGTCATGCGCACAAATGTCACGTCCACCTGGATCGGCGTATTGGACAAAGAGCGCAGGATCTGAAGCTCCGTATCCTCTTTTAAGGGCATCAGGTTCAAAAGTCCAATGCTCAGGGGACGGATATCCTGGTGAGCCGCACGGTATTCGTCCATCACAAATATATTTTCCTGTTCTAATATCTCCTTGACCGGAAGATCATTCTGCACTCGGATCGGCATGGTTCTTGTTCCCTTCTTCTTTTAAAATGTTTGTATCAGCATGGATAAATGTTCCGTCTGCTTCCACGTAGCTATACTCGTCATAAACGCTTGTCTCCGTGGGCAGCTTTCGCTTCTCTAACTTGTGATCAATAAGCATATCCACAATATAATAAATGACTGCAAATGCCGGCACTCCCAGTATCATTCCGGGCACACCGAAAAGTCCTCCGGCAATCAGGATAGAGGATACTACCCAGAAAGCAGACAGTCCCGTAGAATTTCCAAGTATCTTCGGTCCCAGCACATTTCCGTCAAACTGCTGGAGCGCAAGAATGAAAATGATAAAATAGATTCCCATCTTCGGGTCTGACAACAGGATCAGCAGCGCGCTCGGGACAGCCCCGATATAAGGCCCAAAAAACGGAATGACATTCGTCACACCCACAATCACACTGACCAGCATTGTATACGGCATACCGAGTATGGAAAGCCCGATGAAACAGAGTACTCCGATAATGGCGGAATCGATAATCTTCCCGATGATAAATCCTCCGAAAATCTCATTGCTTTTGATCGTAAGATGCAGAATCATATTCGCGCTCGATGGTTTAAAAAGCGCATATGTAATTTTCTTACACTGTCTGGAGAATTTCTCTTTGCTAAAGAGGACATATGCCGATACAATCAGACCGATCAGCAGATTTAGTATCTCTTTAAGAACATTGATCACACCGAAAGTAAGGCTGGACATCAGCGCATTTACACTGTTCATCAGATCTGTGCGCATCCAGTTCTGAAGGAAATCCGTTACTTCTGTCATAATATTTTCAAGCAGCATTCCCAGTGTAGAATCATCTCTGTTCATCTCACTTAAACCATCCGCAAAACGGTTAAGCTGGCTGGGCACGTTTAAAATCATGTCCCGGATACTGCTATACAGTTCCGGTATCATCATATTTAAAAGCGCCACGACGACTGCCAGAAGAAACAAAATAGCCAGAAAGATTCCTACGGACCTGGATAGCTGTTTTTTCTTTTTAAAATTCGGACACTTCTGTTCAAGAAACGGCAGCAGCCGTTTATCCACTAGTTTTACAATAGGATTTAGCAGATAAGCGATTGCCAATCCATATATAACAGGCTTTGCCACGCCGATGAGAGTACCTGCCGCAGAAGATATCTGGCTCGCCCTGAGAAGTGCAAAATAGAGTAAGATGCACGCCGCCACCGCGAGAAATATCGCGATGCTTCTGCCAAATTGCTGCCTGAGCCACGAGCCTTTCCCTTCCCCGATAGACGGCTGCCTGATATAATATCCGCCGCGCACAGAGCGCTCCGAATCTGATTTATTTCCCACGGCCCTGTCTGTCTTTGCCGCTCCTGTATTCTCTGTATTGGTCTGTGTTTGCTCTTCCCCCATTTACATGTTTCCTTCCTAAGTTAATATCTCCCCGCTTATTCCCATATTATCCATTATAAATCCTGTTTCTGACATGTCAAGAAGCAGTGTCCACATATTCAAATGACAGATCAGCACTATATCTGAATGGATAAGCGGCGCCTGATCTCCGTACAGAAAAAGGGATCTTATGACGGTTACATACTGTCATAAGATCCCTTCATTATACTCTGTCATCTTTTTTCGGACCTTTACAGGCTTTGCTCTTCGCGATTAAAGACCTGAAAACCGGTGAAAAATCCCGAAGCAGCCGACAAGTCTCAGCCGCAGTGGCATTGGAATGTCGAGCACTCCGTTCCCTCTGCCTGTGTGGCGTTTCCGCCCTCCACGCTGATCTTGCCCGCATGACATGCCCAGTTCTCGTTGTACATACAGTTTGTCGCCTTACAGTCGATATCTGAGCGGTCAGAAGCCTGGCCCATAGAATTGCTCATGGAATTGGTATAAGCACCTTCATTGCGCTCCTGGAAGCTGTCGCAGCATGTCTCCTGAGGATTTTTCGCATTGTTCCCGCCTACCTGGATTTTGTCCAGTCTGCAAAGAAACTGGTCATTGTGTACACATGTCTGCACTGTACATTTTAATTCCGGCATGATAAATACCTCCTCTTTCTACAGATTCGTATTCATTATGCCCCTGTACTTTGCAAAATATTCCTGAAAAATAAAATTTTAACCAGCTATCCATGTACGCACAACCGCGAAAAACTCTCTCACAAGATAATTGATCTGAAATATCGGATTTGATCCCGCCGGTATCATGATGATATTTTTATACCCTTCCTGCCGGGCAGTCAGTGAAGAGCGGTAAATATGGAAATCATTTGTCACGATCCCCACTCTATCCTTTTCCGCGTCTGCGTACTTCCTGCTGAATCTTAAGTTTTCTCTCGTGGATGTGGACCGGTCTTCCAGAAATACCCTCTCTGACGGCACCCCGCATTTCACCAGATAGCCTGACATAGCCGCCGCTTCGGAAATATCCTCTCCCGGTCCCTGTCCGCCGGAAACGATCACTTTCGTATGGGGTGAATTTTCCAAATAAGAAAGCGCCGCGTCCAGACGCCTTTTAAGAGAGTTTGTGATATATGTTCCTCTTACCTGTGCTCCAAGCACGATGATCCAGTCCGCTCCCTGCTCGGGCGCTATGGTCATCGCCCTCAATATCTTGGATTCCACCAGCAAAAACAGAGAGCAAACGGCAAGATAGAGCCACAAAAATATCGTATATATATATGCAGAAAGCGGCATACCTCCCGCCAAAAGATGTACGCCGCCGCTCACCAGCCAGAAAGCTGTAAAAGTCGATCTCAGTCTGCGCGAATATATAAGAAGTATCAGATAATACAGGATACATAAGCTCCCTGCGATCAAAAAATAATATCTCATTTATGCGTTTCTTCCACAGCACTTTTTATATTTTTTACCGCTTCCACATGGACACGGATCATTCCTTCCGATCTTCTTCGGCTTTCGGATTGTACCGGAAGCTTTCTGCTCGCGGTACAGACGTTTTCTCGTCTCCTCATCAAAGATTTTCTCCCACTGGGGCAGCTCGTACAGCCAGTCTGCCTTTGCGTCTACCATGTTCTTGTAGAGAAGCTCCTTATCAAATGCAAGACTTACTACTGTATCCTCTGTCATCGTCTCGATCGGATTCGCTTGTTTCAGGCTGTCGTTGATACCATCAAGAAATCCTGTCATAGTCATAACATCCTGCCCGTACTTCTCAGCCAGCTCTTTGACAGTTCCCTTTACTTCTGTATCCGGGTCGTCCAGAAGCTCTTCATAGATACTCTTCTCGATCATAAAGTAAGCGCTCCAGAATTTCTCTAGCTGATCCCTTGACTGATTCTGGTCATATGCCATATCGCGCCACTGGTCTAATAAACACTTCTCGCTCATTGTATATTGCTCCTTCTTATCTTTCTTATTCATCGGAATTTCCCTGAAAATCCATCGCTGAATATTATATACCAAATTTTGTTTGCCGTAAACAAAAAAATTTTATATACTGTACCTGTAACTATATCCGACGCAGTCCGTGCCGCAGCAGTTTATTTCCTTGTATGCGCAGGCTGCCGGTCATGCATACAGACAAAGAACAGCCAACGAAAGGATTCATCCATATGAATAAAGTAAAACGTATTATCGCCCTTACAGGCGCGCTCTTACTCTTCTGCCTTTATATGAGCACTCTTATTTTCGCTCTTATAGGCTCTCCTGTATCCACAGACCTTTTCAAAGCCTCCCTCGCGGCAACCATCATTATCCCTGTCCTGCTGTACGGATATATACTGACCGCGCGTGTTCTTGCGGGAAAAGGCGCTGATCGGGAAACTCACAGGCAAAACTCTGATGAAAAGACGGATACTTCAAAAGACGGATAACCCTCTTCTTTTACACATATAAGAGCTCAGTCAGCTTCAGCGCCTCTTCTGTCTCCCGTTCTCTGTCTGCCCTCTGGCTGCGCTCGCGCCGCCTTATCGCTTGTCTCTTTCTCAGGTATTCTTCCATGGATATCATATTCCTTGCTGTTTCCCTGCTGTCCTCACGCATAGAAATACCTCCTTCTTTTTCAGTCCGGCATGCGGCGTCAATGATGTTTTCTGTTCACCGCATTTTCCCAGCTTTATATTCTATGATTCACAAAGAAAAAATATGTCTTTTTCTTCTCTCTATAAGCTTACTGTCCAAATGTGTATAAAAATTGAAAGGTTTCTAAAAACTTTTTGAGAAAATTATAAAAGAAAGAAAAACTGCCCCAAAATGGCCGGGAAACTATTTCCCGGCCATCCCAAGACAGCTGTATAAGTATATTCATATATTCATTATTTATTACGGTAGATGATATCGTCTCTTCCCGGTCCGTTGCTGATCATTGTAAACGGATAGCCTACTTCTTTTTCAATGAACTCAATATAGTTGCGGCAGTTCTCCGGAAGATCTTCATATTTGCGGATACCTCGGATATCACACTTCCATCCCGGCAGTGTCTTGAGCACTGGTTTCGCTTTCTCAAGGAGATGTGTCACCGGAAAGTCTGTCGTTACTTCGCCGTCAACCTCATATCCTACGCACACCGGAATCTCATCCAAGTATCCGAGAACATCAAGCACAGTAAACGCCACGTCTGTCGTTCCCTGCATCCTGCATCCATACTTCGATGCGACACAGTCAAACCAGCCCACACGTCTCGGACGCCCGGTAGTAGCGCCGTACTCGCCGCCGTCCCCGCCTCGTCTTCTCAACTCTTCCGCCTCATCGCCAAAGATCTCGCTCACAAAAGCTCCCGCTCCCACCGCGCTTGAATATGCCTTGCATACTGTGATAATCTGCCTGATCTCATAGGGTGGAATCCCCGCGCCGATGGCGCCGTAGGCTGCCAGCGTGGAAGAAGATGTGACCATCGGATAAATACCGTGATCCGGATCTTTCAAAGATCCAAGCTGTCCTTCTAAGAGGATATTCTTCCCTTCCTTAATGGCATTGTGAAGATAGAGAGACACGTTACATACATAAGGCTCTACCATTTCTCTATAACTTACAAGTTCTTTATATAATTCATCAGGATTGATCAATGGTTTATGATACAGATGCTCAAGAAGCACGTTCTTCTGCTCTGCCACGCGCACGACCTTCTCTTTAAGCAGTTCATCGTCAAAGAGCTCACTCACCTGAAAGCCGATCTTCGCGTATTTATCTGAATAAAACGGAGCGATGCCCGACTTTGTGGAACCGAAAGATTTTCCGCCCAGACGTTCTTCCTCGTACGCATCAAAATTCTTGTGGTAAGACATCACCATCTGCGCCCTGTCCGACACAAGGATCTTCGGGGTCGGAACACCGCGCTCTACGATGGACTGTATCTCCTTGAACAGGATCGGAACATCCAGCGCCACACCATTTCCAATGATGCTCGTTGTATGTCCATGGAACACTCCGGACGGCAGTGTGTGCAGCGCAAATTTGCCATAGTTATTTACGATCGTGTGGCCTGCGTTCGCCCCGCCCTGAAAGCGCACGATGATATCAGATTCTTTTGCGAGCATATCCGTAATCTTGCCTTTTCCTTCATCGCCCCAGTTTGCACCAACTACTGCTTTTACCATTTCCATTCCTCCTGCGTATCATGCTCTGGCGCTCCTGCCTTTAATACTGTCTTCCGAGACAGCGAAGGCCGGGCTGCCACGCCATACTTCTTATTATATATCAGCGGCACTTATGACTGACCACCGTTAGAATTATACTATATTTTTCTTCTTCTGTAAAATAGTATTTCACCTGACTTGTAATTCCCCGCAAAAAGTATTAAAATAATAACCAGATTTGAGGACAGAAGAAAGGAGAACTTACATTGAAAAAGGTAATCAAATGGTTTAGTATCTTCGCTGTCATCGGAACAGCGGTCGGACTTGCCGTTGCATATTTTTTCAAGAACGATTCCGACAGTCTGGACAACGATGACGCAGACTTTACAGAAGATGAGGATTTTGACCTTGACGCAGACTTACAGCCTGCATCGGGAAGAGAATACGTATCTCTTAAGAAGGACGCCAAAGAGTCAGGGGACGCTTCCTCTGAGGAAAAGGCACAGGAAGAAAAATCTCAAGAAGATTAAAAACAGCAGTATGCCGGGACGGGTTCCCGGCGTACTTTATATTCACGATTCCCTATATCTGTTGCTCTTTCCACGCCTTTCCCAGAAGGGATACCGCCTCTTTAATCTTTTCTTCGTTCATATTCGCGTATCCAAGGAGAATGACTGTCTCCTTCGATCTGTTCCCGCCTCCTCGCGCGCCGGTATCCGCACCCTCTACATAGTATTCTGAGAGGCCATAGACTTTCACTCCTTTTTCCGCCGCCTTTCGAATCAGTTCCTCTTCGCTTCTCCCGTCCCGGAAATGAAGCAACAGATGTACGCCCGCATTTTCACCTGAAATACAAATATCCGGATCCAGCTCTTTCAGAGAAGCCAGCAGTGTATCGTGCCGGCTCCGGTAGAGCGCCCTTGTCTTGTTCAGATGCCTCTCGTAATAACCGTCCTCGATAAATTTCCGGAGAATGAGCTGGTCCACCTTGGACACAGTAGAATTAATGAACCCACATCTTAGACGGTACAGTTCAAGCACCGGCCGGGGGAGCACCATGTAACTCATACGGATCGCCGGGGCGATAGATTTTGAAAATGTTCCGATATAGATAACCTTTCCGCCTCTGTCGTACCCCTGAAGCGCCGGGATGGGTTTCCCTTTATAGCGGAACTCACTGTCATAATCATCTTCGATGATATAGCGTTCCTTTTTCTCCTCCGCCCATTTGAGAAGCTCCATCCTCCTTTTGATCGGCATGACTGTTCCCAGCGGATAATGGTGGGACGGCATGACAAAAGCAATGTCCGCCCCGGATTTTTCAAGGCCGTCAGAGCGCATCCCTTTCCCGTCCATGTCCACGGTGCACACTTCATAGGACAAATTCACAAAAAGCCGGTAAGCCTGACGGTAAGTCGGATTCTCAAGCGCCACCTTGTGGCTGTTCCCTAATACCACGCAGAGAAGCATCAGCAGATAATCATTTCCCGCTCCAACGATAACCTGTTCCGGCGTGCAGTTAACCCCCCGTGCCTGATGAAGGTAGCTGCTGATCGCATTCCGAAGCCCATACTCGCCCTGCGGGCATCCAAGACGGAAAAGTTCCGCCCTGTCGTCCACGAGACACTCCTTTGAAAGTTTCCGCCATGTATTGTACGGAAAGCTCTTCAGGTCCACACCGTTTGGCGTGAAATCATATGGATACTTCTTTCCCGATTTTTTCGTATCCTGCTTCTCTTCTGTCTTTGGCTGCATGATCCGGTAGAGCCCGTCGATCTGAGAGACAAAATATCCCCTGTACGGCTGCGCTTCGATATAACCTTCGGACAAAAGCTGTTCATAGGCAAGCTCCACGGTGCTCCGGCTTACCTCAAGGTGACGGCAGAGCGCCCGGGTAGATGGCAGCTTCTCACCGCTTTGGATCGTGCCTTTCCTGATCTCTTCCTTTATATAATCATATATCTGTTCATACAAAGGTGTTTTATCCCCTGATCTGAGGCTGATCGTCAACTCGTTCATACATTTTCCTCCTTTTTGGCCTTTCCATTTCCTTTCATTTTATCTCAAACAACCAGTCCAGTTGTTTTGAAAAAACTGCTGTACCTTTCGTACAGCAGTTTTAATTCCTGTTTATTTCTTTTTGATTTTCCGGATGCTTATTTAGGCAGCTTAAATGAGCTCTTCAATGACACGATACGGTTGAATACCAGCTTATCCGGCATAGAATCATGTGCGTCGATACAGAAGTATCCGTTTCTTACAAACTGGAAGCTGTCATACATCTTCGCGCCTTCGAAGCTGGGCTCCACATAAGCGTCCTTGATGATCGTCAGGGAATTTGGGTTCAGGTTCAGAGAACCATCCTCCTTATTGTAAACGCCTTTCTCCTCATCGACCAGATTCTCATACAGCCTCACTTCCGCCTTCTGTGCGTAAGCTGCCGGAACCCAGTGGATGGTCCCTTTTACCTTTCTTGCCGTAAAGCCGCTTCCTGCCTTCGTCTCCGGGTCGTAGGTGCAATGTACTTCCGTCACATTGCCGTTCTCATCTTTTACAAAGCTTTCGCATTTCACAAAATACGCATGCATCAGACGGACTTCATTGCCCGGAAACAGACGGAAATATTTCTTCGGCGGCTCTTCCATAAAGTCTTCTCTCTCAATATAAAGCTCCCGTCCGAACGGAACTTTTCTGAGACCGAGCTCCTCATTCTCCAGATTGTTCGCCACATCCAGATACTCAACCTGTCCTTCCGGGTAATTGTCGATCACCAGCTTGATCGGATCAAGCACCGCCATCATACGCGGCTTCTTCATCTTCAGATCCTCGCGGATGCAGTACTCAAGCATAGCGTAATCCACAGAACTCTGCGCTTTGGATACCCCGCACAAATCAATAAACATCTTGATGGATTCCGGCGTAAAGCCCCGGCGTCTTAACGCGGCGATGGATACAAGTCGCGGATCATCCCATCCGTCCACAATGCCGTCCTCCACCAGCTTCTTGATATAGCGCTTTCCTGTCACCACGTTCGTCAAATACAGCTTTGCGAACTCAATCTGTCTCGGTGGATTCTCAAACTCACACTCTCTTACTACCCAGTCATAGAGTGGTCTGTGGTCTTCAAACTCCAATGTGCAGATGGAGTGAGTGATTCCTTCGATGGCGTCCTCGATGGGATGTGCAAAGTCATACATCGGGTAGATGCACCACTTGTCCCCTGTATTGTGGTGGGTCATATGCGCCACCCGGTAGATGACCGGGTCTCTCATATTGATGTTGGGAGACGACATATCGATCTTCGCCCGGAGCACTCTTTCGCCGTCCTTGTACTTGCCTTCCTTCATCTCTTCAAAGAGTTTTAAATTTTCCTCCACAGAACGCTCTCTGTACGGGCTTTCTTTTCCCGGCTCTGTCAAGGTGCCGCGGTACTCTCTGATCTGCTCCGGCGTCAGGTCACAGACATATGCCTTGCCTTTTTTGATCAGCTTCACAGCGCACTCATACATCTGGTCAAAGTAGTCGGAAGCAAAATAGAGATGATCTCCCCAATCTGCACCAAGCCACTGAATATCTTCTTTGATCGAATCCACAAACTCCATCTTCTCCTTCATCGGATTCGTATCGTCAAACCTCATATGGAAGGTTCCGCCGTACTTCTGGGAAAGCCCATAGTTCAAAAGGATCGCCTTGGCATGTCCGATGTGAAGATAGCCATTTGGTTCAGGCGGGAAACGTGTGCAGACATGATCGTAGACCCCCTCCGCAAGATCTTTGTCAATCTCCTGCTCGATAAAATTCTTTGAAACAACTTCGTTTTCCATTGTCTCCTCCTCTAATAACGCAAAACTTCATGCTGATTATCTTATCATAAAACAGTGGCAACCACAAGTACGAAGTGCGGTTTTGCGAACAGTACGCGCTGAACTATTACTACTGTCAAAATCAGGGCCATTACATTTTCGGCTTTCCTTTCCCTTCACGGTATGGTATACTTGCAAAGAATTGCATTGATACTTTACAGCGATAAATCAAAAATCACGAAAGGATTTAAATTATAATGAAAAGAGAAAAATTTGCTTCCCGCCTCGGCTTCATCCTCGTGTCCGCGGGATGCGCCATCGGTCTGGGCAACGTATGGAAGTTCCCCTACATGGCAGGCCAGTACGGAGGCGCGGCTTTCATCCTCATCTATCTTTTGTTTCTGGTCATCTTAGGACTGCCCATCCTTGTGTGTGAGTTCAGCGTGGGGCGCGCCAGCCAGAAAAGTATCGCCACTTCCTACAATGTCCTTGAGCCCAAAGGTTCCCGGTGGCACTTTACACGCTGGTTCGCTATCGCGGGCAATTATCTGCTTGTCATGTTCTATTCCATGGTAGGCGGCTGGATGCTTTACTACTGCTTCCGTATGGCACAGGGAGAGTTCACAGGTATCACCTCCGACGCGGTGGTGGAAAAGTATAACTCTATGCTTCTCTCCCCGGGCACACTGACGCTGTGGACCGTGCTTGTCATCCTGATTGCTTTCGGGATATGCAGTATCGGACTGCAGCAGGGCGTTGAAAAGATCATGAAGGCGACCATGCTCTGTCTGCTCGCCATCATGGTCGTGCTGGCAGTACGCTCGGCGACACTTCCGGGCGGATCCGAAGGGTTAAGATTCTATCTCATACCTGACTTTGAGCGCCTTATGGAAAACGGAATCGGAAGTGTCGTGTTTGGCGCTATGAGCCAGGCATTCTTCACCCTCAGCATCGGTATGGGCGGCATGGCGATCTTCGGAAGTTATCTGGATAAATCCCGCTCGCTTACCGGAGAATCCGTAAGTATTGTACTCTTAGACACCTTCGTGGCGTTGACCGCGGGAATGATCGTATTCCCCGCGTGTTTCGCCTTTGGCGTAGAGCCTGAAGCAGGTCCGGGACTTGTGTTCATCACCCTGCCCAACATCTTCACTCAGATGCCCGGCGGACGGTTATGGGGAGCATTCTTCTTCCTCTTCCTGTTCTTCGCCGCGCTTTCGACCATTGTAGGCATATTCGAGAATATTGTCTCCTTCTGGATGGATCTCTTTGGATTCGGCCGCAGGAAATCTGTGGGGATAAACATTATCCTCATCATTGTCCTTAGTATTCCCTGTATTCTGGGATTCAATGTCTTCTCAGGAGTACAGCCGCTTGGCACCGGCTCTAATATCATGGATCTGGAGGATTTCCTCGTATCCAACAACATCCTTCCTCTTGGCTCTGTTATCTACCTGATGTTCTGTACATACAAGACCGGCTGGGGATGGGATAACTTCCTCCAGGAAGCAAATTCCGGCAGCGGACTGAAATTCCCCCGCCATGCTGTTATCAAAGGATATATGACATACATCCTGCCGTGGATCGTGGTCATCATCTATCTGAAAGGGTATTACGACAAGTTCATCACTCAGAGTCCGGTCGTGTTCACTGTATGGATGCTCATTGCCTTTGCCTTTCTGCTCATGATTTTCGCCGTTAGCCGCAAAGGAAAACAGACAACAAAATAAGAGCTTCACAGCATCAGGACGAGGCGGTCCGGAATCAATCCCGGCTGCTTCTGCCTGATGATGTATATTTCCTTCAATATCCCGCCGCCTCTTCTCGTATGAACTCTGCTTTTCCTCTCTCGAAATATTTTCCCACTTCCGCCACAAGCCGCGCAAAATACAGACATACCATGGGATCCAGATCCGGGCGTCCTTCCCTCGGATCATAATCTTGAACGCCGATAAACATCGTATGCGACGCTTTCCAGTCTCTCTCAAGCACCGGAAAGAAATCTGCAATATCGTCACATCCGATGTTGAAAAACATATCGATATTCAACTTCATCGTGTTAAAATACCGATAAAAGTACGGAAGCTCTCCACACTCCATGCCTCTGATAAAATCCAGCAGTCTGTCCAGTTCATCGCGCAGGTTTTCCAGTTCCTTTTTCCCAATCTTCATAACTTTTCCTTTCCCGACCGGACCGGGAAGCACCACCATGTTCCCATAGTATAGCACAACTGTCTGTCTCATATGGAAAATGCCCGGAATCATTGCATTTTTTTCTTGACAATTTCATCCCCGCTGGTGTATATTAGTCCTTGCGTATAGAATGATATGCAGTATGCTGACTTGGCGCAGTCGGTAGCGCGTCGCCTTGGTAAGGCGGAGGTCGGGGGTTCAAGTCCCCTAGTCAGCTTTCTTTTCGTTGCCGGAAACCCTTGAAAATACGGGCTTTTCGGCTCTTTTCTTTTTCTCTGAATTAGTAAGGTAATCAAAGAAGTAATCAAAGATTTGAAACATGGTCTATTACATCCATTTTCTTTTCCATATCATTCCTGTCTTTGTAATAATACATCTTTGTTGTCCTTATATCTGTATGCCCCATTTGAGAGGTAACAATTGACTCACTCACTCCACTGTCAAGCAGAATCGTTCCGTAAGTCTTTCTGACTTTATTTAATGATTTTGGCAATATATTGTTCTTTTTACATATCCGCTTTAAGCGTCTTGTAAACATATAGTTTTTTACTCTTTCTCCGTTTCGTTCAAATACATATTCGCCGAACGGATTCATGCTTCTAATCTTTTTCAAAATCCATTCGCCTGATTTCGGAATAATCACATCTCTAATTCCTGCTTCTGTTTTTGGAAAATCTCTCACTTCTGTAATTGTATGACCGTTATCATCTTGATACGAGATTTCTGTTCGATTTACCTTGATGATTCTCCCGTCAATATCGCACCATTTTAAAGCAGACAATTCTCCGGGGCGAACTCCTGATTTGAAGCATAGAAGAATTCCAAGATTTACGATATCCATAGCTGAACTGGTGATGTAATCGTATAATATCTGAATCTCTTTGTCTGTAAACACTAATTCTTTATCAGATTTCAGATTCTTACGAAAACTTTTCTTTGATACTTCCATATCCGAAATGACTTCCGTGATACTAAAGCTAACAAGTTTACGCTTTTTTGCTCTTTTAAAAATTCCATAAATAATTGTTCTAAGATTGCTAAATCCTTTCTGTGTCAAGCTGTGCTCATATATGGATTTTAACATGAAATCCTCTATGTCATATTCTTCTATGTATTTGATTTTTCTTTTCCCAAATTCCGAAAGGCTTTCTTTATATTGCCTATTATAACGATCACGGGTAGATTTTTGAATCTCCCCGCGTTCGAGTTTGCTTTGTATCCATTCTTTGTAAATATCGTCAACGGTCGGATTTGCCTCTTCCTCTTTCAAGTATGAGATAACAACCTCTTCTACATCCCGTTGACTCGATCTTTTAACTAACCGCCTCCCTTTCTCATAATCCGGCAGATAAGTATACCATTTGTGGTCTTTTTCTCCCTGCCAGATATTGTATTTGTGCATATCAAGATACTTTTTTCTTTCATTCATCTCAATCTGCTTGCCAAGGGTGTTAATGTCAATTATACCATCGGCAATTGCTTTCTGCAATATTTCAGAATCCAACAGCTCCATGACATCAACACCGCCTTTCTAATCTTTCCAGTTTGGAACGTATGCTTTTTATCCGGTTGTCAACGGTAGAAGTAGATATTTTACACCGGTCAGCAACAAACACCTTGCTCCTACCCTTTGACAGTTCGTTAAACACTTTCTCTTCCTCATCCGAAAGATTCAATAGGTCTTTTAATTCTTCAAGTTCTGGCTTAGTCAATTCGGACAAATACTTGCCTAATCTCATAAGCCTGTTTCCTTTCTGGTTTTATTTCTTTCTGGTTATCGCATCAACATAAGAGTACCGTTATCTTTTGCAGTGATTATTGGACACCAATCGGGTTTTTTATGTAATATGTCTTCCAAATACGATTGTTCCACATCTTCTGGTTCAAGTTTACATTTATAAAGACGTTCATATTTGAATTGTCCAAGACTCATATCTTCTGCGTGATAACACATAGGACAATCTACGCACGCTTTCGGAATTTCATCCACTACAATAATTCCTTTCATTCAATCCCACCTTTCTCGACAATCTCAATAACATCTTTCGTGGCATCAATATATCCTTCCGCATAACTACTACTAACATTCATATTTACCGCCATTCCGGCAGACGATATATGTATTTCATTAATCACCTTTTCCCTGTCAAAAGCTGTCGGCTGCCGTGCTATCGTATCCTCCAGTTCCGGGGTAACGTCGATCAGGACGTTGCCCCTCAGATTGTCCATCAGTCTGTCTGCATCTATCAGTCTCATTGTCTGCCCTCCTGTTCCATCCAATTTCTGCGCTAATATCATCATCCCATTCTGTTATGCAAGTGCATTCTTTACATCCCACAAACACACCGGATTCATTTCCAAACATTTCCGCTTCTCCACCGCAGAACGGGCACGGCCTTAATTTAATCTCGCTCATTCTTCCATCCCCTTCAAATTCTCATCACTCATTCTGTTCTTTATGACTGCCGCAATAATAGATTTTTCTGCCTTATCTATAGCACTGTCAATTCTTTTTCTTATCTCGGGATTATCAATCATATATTTAAAAATTCTATCGGCTACCAAATTTGCAACATAATTTTTAAATTTGTCATAAGGTGTGTAACAACCCTCATCTGGAATATCTCCATACAATTTAAATTCCCTGCTGATTATCGTATTAGAGATTCTTTCAACAATTCTTACTTTTAAATCAGTTTCTTCCCAATCTTCCAAATCTATCTTAATCATTCTATTCCCTCCAAATTCTCATTCCAATTTATTTTCTGACCACACCGAGAACAATAATTACTCTTCCTTTGATTGTGTCTGCGTGGTATGTACTGTTCTCCGACAAACCATCCACAATTAGGGCACACCCAGTCAGCCCACTTTTCTTCTACTGTTTCTCCGTGTCCGTCTGCATAATCTTTATGAACAATACCAATCTCCTGTTTCCATATCGGCTTCTTCGGATTCTGCTTCTCTCTGGCTTCCCGGCATTCTTCCACGGTGCCGATATTGCGGTATTGCTCTAATTCTTCACAATCCCTTTCATACACTTCTCTATTCGTCATGGTTATCGCTCCTTTCAAAGTCATGCTCGATCCATGCCACAATCTGTATCCTGGCTATTGGATTGTAACTATCATTTGACCTCATTAAATCAAATCTAGGATAAAATCCTGTTACCTGTTTATCCAAATAATTATCTATCTTTGAGTAAACTCTGCCATTATATGAGTCCTTTAAAACGATATCTCTAACACAGCAAAATTCTTTAAAATCCTTTACTGTCATTCTCGCTCACCTCTTTCCGGATGATTCAAACAATCACTGCACTGGTCTATCGGCCAGCAGCATGAACCTCCAGTATATTTGCATGTTTCGGGTTGTTTATTTTCTGGTATCCAGCCGTCATTCATGTGCTTTCGAATAACATCCCTCACCCAGTCGATTGCCACGAAATCTACATCTCGTCCAAGTAATTCAAATGTATGCGTACCTTCTTCTATCTCTTCCAGAATCTTCTCTAATTCCTGCATGTCAGTCCTCCTCTTCAACTTGTCCGCTTTCTTCCAGCCAATCCTCTATACATTTCAGGCATGTATAACTGCTTACCGGCGCTCCATCCATAAATCCGCTTTCGTATAATGCTTTATCGCCTTTCTTTATTGTGCTTTGACACGCTGAACATTTATGGTCTTTTCTACATTTCACTATTTTCTCTTTATGGTTTTCTACGCTTGCGTCCATATCACCATCATAAAATCCGCTATCTAAATACATTTCTTCTGGGTATTTCATTTATTTTCATTCCTCCCACTTAATTCTCTGTCCGCAATTCAGGCAGAACTTATGGCTCTCAAAATCATCACTTGCGTATATCGCCTCACCGCATGACGGACAGGTAAAAAATCCATAATCTTCATCAACGTCAATCGGTGCTTTCGCCGTATCCCGCTCCTTCAGCTCCATGATCTCCTGCGGGGTGAGTCCGGTGTTTTCATAAGCGCCAAGCCGATCTGCCGCCTGCCATTCTTTCACGCCCTTATTCAGCTTATATCCTGCTTCATATCTGGCTTTATGTGTCAATCTCTCCATCTCCGCTCTCCTTTCGTTTGTTTTGTGCTCTACATAATTTCGATCCCGCACTCTTCCTTCATGACATTCCTGAAATCGTTCACATCTTCGATATATCCCTCATTGTAAGCGTCCAGCTGCTTCTTATATTCTGTCAGGAACTTGTCCAGCTGGTCAGGCGTGAAATCGAACTTATCATGCAGCACCATGAGTGAAATTATCATGTTCGCCTGTCCTGCTGCCGCTATCAGCCTATTTTGCTCCACAATTCTTGTCATTCTGGCAAGGGCGGGGTTCATGTTTCTTTTTCGCATTTTTCTCCTTTCTCAGGCTTATTCATATACTTTGCAAATTCTTCCAGACTTTTCTTTTCACACTCCGCAATTTTCTTTCCTATCGCATATGTAACATCAACAGTAACTCCGTTCCCTGCCTGCATATATAATCGACTGTCAGAATTTACAAATGTGGCTTTTTCAAAATAATCATCTGTCCATCCTTGTAGCCTAAAACATTCTTTTGGAGTCAACCTACGGACTGCTATGTAACACTGTTCTTTTTCATACCAAATGGCGTATATGATAAAACCATCTGGCATTTCAATATAGATTGCATTACCGCATTTTGTATCTTTTTGATTATCTACTGGAATAATAATCCCTTGATTACAGTTATGATCTAATGTAGCTGCATATCCATATCTAAAAGGCTGCCCTCTCGTCTTGCTTGAAAATGCTTTTAAATCAATCACAACTCCATGCCTATCCTGTGCCGTCAAGGTAAACATTGGTTCTCCATTCCCCTTGAATCTCCGTCCGTTTTGTCGCTTTTCTGCTCTGTCTGGCGCAAGAACTGGGATTGCAACCTTTGGCGAATTATTATGGCCGACAGAATGACATTTAGCAATTCCAGAAACATCATGCACTTTCCCGTCTTGTGATGAATTGACTTCCCCTGTTATTTTGATTGCAACTCCGGAAGTTTCCCCACAGCGATTACTTATCCCCTTATTGTATCTTGCTTGTAGTGTTCTGGAATTTTCGGTAAATTTGATTCCAGCACCATAATTCATATCACAGAAACAAGGAATCGCAACACGGTGTCCTCTTCCTCCGCCTTGTCCTGTATCCAGTGCTTCCGTTATTCCGTCCTCAGAAAATGTCTGTGTATTTCTTCTGTATCCATCTCTATGATCAATTATTGAAACACTACTTTCTCCATCTGTCCCGAAACGAGTTGTCAAGGACTTTTTAATCAAATTCACAAAAAAGCCACAAAAAAAGTGCCAGGAAGCAGATTTTAGCTCCTGACACTTTGGCGGATG
>CAJFQC010000035.1 GCA_904418845.1 uncultured Ruminococcus sp.
TATATTGGAGAATGGTCTGTTAAGGTTACCCTTTTTTGCTCTATTGTAATAAATTTAATCTTTTTCATATCACCTCTTGACATTTCTTAGCTGGACTTTCCGGCGCCGGCAGCGCTGCCCGGATCTGCCGGACTATCTGTCCCGGCATCCTTATAATATCGGTAGCAGCTCACCTTATGAGTCGCCGAGATGCTGATCTCTTCCGGATATTTTCCGCTGCACTGTTCTACGCACATCTCACAGCGGTCTTTAAAATAGCAGTAATCCGGCATATTGACCGGGTTCGGTACCTTTCCAGGGATGGAATACAGCTTGTCTACCCGTTTGCCGACCACCGGCTTGGACGCCATAAGACCGATAGTATACGGGTGGCATGGATTCTCAAAGATCTCCTCCGCCGTACCCTTCTCCACAATACGTCCTGCGTACATAACAACCACATAATCCGCCATCTCAGCGATCACGCCGAGGTCGTGGGTGATAAGCATGATGGAGGAATTGATTCGTTCTTTTAAGCTGCGCAGCAGATCCAGAATCTGTGCCTGGATCGTAACGTCCAGAGCGGTAGTCGGCTCATCCGCGATAATGACCTTCGGATTACATGCCAGAGCCATTGCTATCATGACACGCTGGCGCATACCGCCGGACAGTTCATGGGGGAACATTTTATAAACGCCCTCGCTGTTGGCGATACCTACCATTTTCAAAAGCTCGATCGAGCGCTCCCTGATCTGATCCTTTGTCTTTCCGGCTCCATCGTGAAGCGCAATGACCTCGTCCACCTGCTGTCCAATACGAAAGACAGGATTCAGTGAAGTCATCGGCTCCTGAAAGATCATAGAAACATAATTGCCGCGGAGAGACTGCATCACCTTGTCCGGAACCTTTGACACATCGTAAGCCTTATCCCCTAGATTCAGACGTACAGCGCCTTCCACAATCTGACCTTGCGGACGCTGAATAAGCTGCATCAGGGAAAGGCTTGTTACCGACTTACCGCAGCCGGACTCTCCTACGACGCCCACCGTCTTTCCGGCGGCCACCTCAAAGGATACTCCGTCCACGCTTTTTACCACACCTGTATCAGTAAAGAAATAGGTATGAAGATTGTCAAACTCCACAGCATTAGCCGGATCTTTCATCTCGGTCAGATATTCGGACTCCGGTATATTTTTTCTTTTACGCTTCTTTTCAAAAGCGTCCGTGATCTTGCGGTTCTCCTTGGAAATTCTCCGGGATTCCTTGCCGGACATATATCCTGTGTTTTTTTTCTTTGCCATAATGTTCTCCTCCTTACCGTTTCATCTTCGGGTCAAATGCATCGCGCAGACCGTCGCCTACAAAGTTGAATCCGAGAACGGTAATAAGCAGACAGATACCGGCGGGAATCCAGATGAACCAGTAGTTTGTCATAACATATGCGTTATTTACGTCATTGATAATATTTCCCCAGGAAGCAAACGGGAACTTTACGCCAAGTCCCAGGAAGGACAATGTCGCTTCCATAATGATCGTTGAACCAAGGCTCATCGTACAGGTAACGATGAGCTGCGGAATCACATTCGGAATTAGATGTTTAAAAATACGGCGGTGCACACTGATGCCGCAGGCTTCTGCCGCTGTCATAAATTCCTGTTCACGCAGGGACAGGATCTGTCCGCGTACAAGACGGGCAATGGATGGCCAGCTTAAGAATCCAAGAATGAGCATCAGGTAGACCATACGGATCATAGGATCTACCTGCATAGCATCCATGGCAGCTCCCAGAATGATGATCAAAGGCGTAGACGGGATACAGTAGAATACATCCACGATACGCATAATAAGATTGTCCACCCATCCGCCGAAATACCCGGAGACACCGCCCATGATAACGCCGAGGAATGCCGCAATAAATACAACGATAAAGCCGATCACAAGCGACACCCTGCCGCCGTACATCAGACGGGTAAGCATATCCATGCCGTTCGTGTCTGTACCGAGCCAGTGGGTCTTGGAAGGAGCTGCATAGCGGTCATATACATAGGTCTCTTTCCCCTGGGTTACATCCCATGTCTTATCAGATGGGTTATAAGTAATATTTAGCGTCTGCTCTTCTCCTTCTTCATCCGTATAAGTAATTGTATCTGTATCCTCCTCGATAGCGACAGCGATCTTCTCTCTCACTTCTTTGGAGATTGTGGCTCCGTTTTCGACCGGTGACACAACAAGACGGCTGATAAAACCGACTTCTGTTCCACCGTCGGAGATGACACCCTCTTCGCTGATCGCATACTGAGTCCCCTCACTTGTAAACTCAGTTTTTCCGCCAGTGTAAGCTTTGAGCGCTTCAAGATAAGTATCAAAGCTCATGGACTGTCCTTCTTCAAGGTTGATAATATCCTTTGCCGCCAGGGCAAGCACCGTGCCGCCGCTGGAGACCAGATAAAGATCTTCGCCTTCGGTGCTGATATCGTAGACAATACCGTCATATTCAAAGGACTCTGCCTTTTGATTTACCGCCAGGAGGAACTTTGCCTCAAGGATGGAACTGAATTCCTGTCCGTCAGCCACCGTATATCTCAGTTCGTCATTTTGTATCACTCCGGCGTAGTCTTTCCTTAAGTCCGTATAAGTATAAAACTGTTCATCCTGTTTATAAGGGCTGATAAGACCCCCGACAAAGGAAAAGATAAACATAACCACCAGCATAGTCAGTCCCAGAACCGCCAGACGATTCCGGAAGAAACGTTTTGCCACCAGCGCGCCGGGAGAAAGGACTTTCACACGGCGGTCGTCATTTAATGAGATCTGCTCTTCATTATCAAGAGGTGTCTTATTCTTTAAATCTTCCATATTATCTCGCACGATCGTATCTCCTTTCTTAGGTAAGACGCACACGCGGATCTACAACCGCATACAAAACATCTGATATCAGGTTGCCTGCCAGAGTGAGCACTGCCAAAAACGACAAGTAAAACATAGAGAAAGGAATGTCGCCGATAACCATCGCCTGATAGGAAGTCCACCCAATTCCTGGAATAGAAAACAGTGTCTCCGTAATCAGCGCTCCTGCGAATAATCCCGGAAGAGAACCCCCTACAATGGTTACAAGCGGGATCAGTGTATTTCTGAACGCGTGATGATAAATGACCTTACGCTCACTTAAGCCCTTGGCGCGGGCTGTACGAATATAATCTGAGTTTAAGACCTCCAGCATATTGGTACGGGTGTAACGCATCAATGAACCCACAGACACGATCACCAGCGTGGCGATCGGCAGCACAAGGTGATATCCCATATCCAGAATCTGCCCCATGCGGTCAAGCTGATTATAATTACGACCTACAAGACCATACAGATCGAACCATCCGAGCTTTACGGAAAATACGAGTTTTAAGATTGTAGCGAAAAAAAACGTCGGCAGGGAAATACCTACCAGAGCGCCTGCGGTAATACCATAGTCCAGACGGGAGTACTGCTTTGTCGCGGCGATAACTCCCAGCGGAATCGCGATAATCAGCTCCAGGACAAAAGCGATCGCTCCCATCACAAATGACACGCCGATCACTTCCTTAAATTTCTCAACAACCGGAACTGTATATTTCCAACTGTCTCCGAATTGTCCCTGTACTGCTCCTCCAAGCCATGTAAAAAAACCGGACACAATATTTTTATCCATGCCATAAGTCGCATTGAGCTGTTCCATCCATTCATCATAGCTCTTGGCCCCGGCGCCCTGAGAAAGGTTCATGGCCATGTTCTCCACAAAGGACGAGGGCAGACAGCGCATTACCGCGTAGAGAATAAAAGTAACACAAAAAAGAATCCCTATAGATATCAGTATCCTCTTAATAATAAATTTTCTCACGGAAATCTCTCCATTCTTCAGTAATAGATCAGCAAAACTTTTTTAGCAGGTGGGAAATGCAGATAAATTTCCCATCTGCTAAAAAAGGAACCGCTTCATACTACGGAAGCGGTTCCCCCGTTGTGCCGTCAAAAGCAGCGCTTCGTTTCATTTAATGCCTGAAATGACGTTAATTCATCTCCAGTTTTTCAATATCGTTCATCCAATCCCAGAACGGTGTCAGGTCTGGTGTCAGAGTGTCTAAGTTCACACGCTCTGTGGAGAAGATGTAGCAGTCGCTTCTCTGGTACACCGGAACCTCAACTCCCCAGTCCATGATGATCTCCATCGCTGCCTGATATAATCCCTTGCGGTATGTCTGATCTGTGGACTGACGTGCTGCAATGATCATGTCATCCAGTTCAGCATCGTTGATCTTGTAGTAGTTTGTAGTTCCCTTGCTGTGATACAACTGGTAATTATCCGGGTCAGCAGTTGCTGTCCATGCAGCGCACCACATCTCTGCTGTACCTGACTGATATGTCTGGTAGAGGTCAGCGGCCTGAGCGATATCGTTTACTGTGAGAGTAAAGCCGATCTCTGCGAATGCGTCAGCAGCATTCTTAAGAAGCAGGAATGACGGATGGTCACCGTTGCCATTTGCACCGATATTCACCTGATAACCCAGCTTAGCCCCTTCTGGAGCTGCTGTAAGCTTGCCGTTCTCAACTGTATAGCCGGCAGCCTCGAAGTAACCCAGGGCTGCTTCTTTTGCCGCTGCATACTTGTCCTCTGTTGACATGCCCTCTGTGTAGATCGGATTGCCCTCCACATCTGAGGAATACGCCACCTGATATCCGTCGTCTGTTACTTTCGGAGAAGCCCATGAAGTCTCTGAGATCGGATAGTTAATGACTGTTGCCGTATCGCCATAGTAGGAATCGATCGCTTCGTCACGGTATACGGAGAAGATCGTTCCGATCGCTTTACGAAGGTTCTTGGACTGCTCAGAAGCAGGATCAGAACCTACCTTTACATTGTCAGCGCTGATGCCGATGTAACCATAACCAAGCGTATCATACAGTCTCATTGTGATCACATCGCCTTCAAGCTCTTCACTTCCGCCGTTGTACTCTGTGATCTGCTTGCGAACCTCGTCTGAATAGGACGGATCGCTGACGTCGATTGTGCCGGACTCGATACCAACTGTCTTGTCATCCTCAAGAGACTCAAGGAAGTTGAGGTGTTTGATCTTCGGCTCCCCCTTGTAGTATTCCGGGTTTGCATCAAGATATACTGTACCGTTGGTAAATTCCTTGTATGTATACGGACCATAGCCAAGAGGCTCTGTTGTCTTCGCACGGACTGTGGACAGATCACCTTTCTCGAATCCGAACTGGTGGTTGTCATAGTCATACTTGGACTCGTCGCCATAGTAGTGAAGCGCTCCAACATAGTATCCAAGCTGATAGATCGTATTGGCAGCGATCTCACTTGTCTTTACACGCATGCTGTAGTCTCCTGTACGCTCAACACCGGCGATATGATCGGCAGACTCGCCTGTGCTGACGCCTGTTGTGCCATAGTTGTAAACATCCTCAGGCAGACAGGAAGCCAGGGACTCCGTGGCTGCCTCTGCCTCCATAGCGGAAAAGCTCCAGTCATAAGCAGCACCAATCGCCTTGAAGAAATCTACTGCCGTAGCGTCAGCCGGAAGGCCGTCATATGCCCAGTTTGCCGCTGCTGTGGCAACATCGCCTTCTTCTGCAAGCCCCTCTTCTACGCAGTAGTCTACGATGGACTGTGCAAACTTAGCGCCGCCGTCTTCTACAGCATCCCAGAATGCTGTCTGCTGTTCCTCTGTCCAGAGTGAGAAGTCCGTATTGTCCGGACCGGCATTACCGATAAGAGTGGACAGGACAGCCATACCGCTGCGGTACTCTTCAAGTCCGACGATGGGCTGGCTGTAAAGTGTTATCGAACCGTCATAGGTCGGATCACACAGAACATACAGTGAGAAAATCACATCATCAATATCCATGGGCTCGCCATCGGAAAATTTAAGGTCGTCGCGTATCGTAATGTCATAATCGACTGTGCCGTCCTCATTTTCTGTGACAGCCACGTCAGCCATACCGGTGTACTCATAGTCTGTTCCGTTATACTCGCGTGTCTCGCCTTCAATGGCATTCTCCACGATCGCACCCTCACGGTCGGACGTAAGGATCGGCGGTGTAATAAGTTCAACAACATCCATGTCCTCTTTGCTCTGCGCAAAAAAGGGAGAGAATTTTCCCTCAAAGTGGTTGCTTGCGGCAACCAAAGTCTGTCCGTCGCCGGACTCTGCCCTGTCTGTGCCTTTATCATTTCCGCTGCACCCTGCTAAAGCGCCTGCGCACATTGTCACGGCAAGACCAAGAGCCAAAAGTTTTGCTGGTCTTTTCATAAAAATGTCCTCCTTTTTTTTAACATGAGATGCACAATCAGATCAGGACATACAGTCAAGGTTTATTCTGTATATCATATATGATATACAGAGACAGGGAACCCCCTGTCTGATACGAACACCTGTTCTGCATTCTCACGCTATTTCTTACATTATGTACTCATTTTTCCGATTTGTCAATTCCGAATGCATTAATAATGCATAAATTCATCACATTAAAGCATAGATTCGTCCGTTGATTCTTTCTGCCATTGAAGCGTCCCCGCAATCCGGAAGACAAGAAAAGCGCCTGCTGCGGAAGCCCCCTCCAGCACACAAAAAGCAAAAGACCATACTCCTCCGTCTCCCATCCCATTCCATATCAGGAAAAATAAACCGCTCAGAGCCGCCGCCGTATTCAAAATCACCGCTGATCCTGCTCTGTATGGGATCTTTTTCACAGTTTCCTCATAGATATATTTCCGAAGGCGGATTCCTCCTCTGTTCAGCCGGCCCAGCGCCCATCCCATGCTGACCGTGCATACGAGTGCCAAAACATAAGGCAGGATCATATAGAAAGTTCCCGTCATTCCAGGAGCAGGGATACATCCTGCCGCCACTGTGCAGACGAACGCCAAAACGCAGGCCGCCACCATCTTCCGCCTGGCGCGCATGAAAATCTCCGTCCCATTCACGCAGCGAAAATATTTCCCATGATATTCATAACCGCCCTTGCTGTTTTTATGAAAATCTTCGAGATAGGCCCATTTCTTTTTTCTCTTCTGTTCTTCCGCCATAGAAAGAAATACCTCCGAATTTTCTGATATTATTCCCCGGCATAGATCTTAACCAGTTCCAGGGCCACATTGCACGCCGCTTCCATAGCTTCTGCCGTGATATGCTCATACGGCCCGTGATAGCCGTGACCGCCGGTTCCCAGATTTGGGCACGGCAGTCCTTTAAAACTGAGCTGCGCGCCGTCCGTCCCGCCGCGGATCGGAAGGATGAGCGGCGCCACGTCTGCATTTTCACATGCCTTTTTCGCATTATCGATCAGATGCATATGCTCCGAGATGATCTCCGCCATGTTGCGGTACTGATCTGTAATCGTAAGCTTAACAGTGCCGCGTCCCCATTTCAGGTCCATAGTTTTTTCGATTTCCTTCAGCGTGGTTTTCCGGCGTTCGAAACTCTCGGCGCTGTGGTCGCGGATGATATAGTCCAGAGCTGCCTCCGCCACGTCGCCCTTCATCTCCGTGAGATGATAAAACCCTTCGTATCCGTCCGTATCGCGGGGTGTCTCGCCAGCCGGAAGCATCGAATTGATCTCCATAGCCGCCAATGCGGCATTGACCATAGTATCTTTGGAAGAGCCGGGATGCACATTGACGCCCTTGACCTCAAAACGTGCTTTGCATGCATTAAAATTCTCATACTGAATCTCGCCTTCTGTATCTCCATCCAGCGTGTAGGCAAAGTCAGCGCCAAATTCTTCCAGATCAAAATGTGCCGCGCCCATCCCGATCTCCTCATCCGGTGTAAACGCAATGGAGACTGGGCCGTGTGGAATCTCTTCGGTCATAAGCCGCTCTGCCAGAGTCATGATCTCCGCAATCCCTGCCTTGTCATCCGCTCCCAGTATGGTCGTGCCGTCGCTCGTGATCAGAGTACAGCCTTTCAGATCTTTCAGATGAGGGAACATATCCGGCGAAAGGACGCGTCCACTGGTCCCAAGCGCAAGCTCCCGTCCGCTGTAATCCTCGTGAATAACCGGAACCACTCTGGCGGCGCAGAAATCCGAGACTGTATCCAGATGCGCTATAAAACCGAGAGCCGGCCTGTCCTCATATCCGCGGGCAGCCGGGATGTGCGCGTAGAGATAGCATTGCGTAGTCACCTTCACATCTGTGATCCCCATGGTAAAAAGCTCCCGGTGCAAGTGCTGTGCCAATTCAAACTGACAGGGCGTTGACGGTACAGTATCACTGTTCTCGTCACTGGGCGTCCTGATTGCAGCGTACTTTAAAAGCCGTTCTTTAAGTTTTTCTTTATAATCCATAGTTTTCAGACTCCTTGTATTATAAATTCTGATTTATCAAACCATTCTTGTTTATTATATCACCCAGTTATCCCCCCTGTCATTTTCTTACCATACCATACACATACAGTTCATGCAGAGCCCTTGTAGCGCAGATATACGCCGCCTGCTCTGCCAGTGGATTGTCTTTTTGTCCGCGGATAGCGAATACCTGATCGAACTCCAGCCCTTTTGCAAGATAAAATGCAGTCACTGTCAGTCCTTTCTTAAACGAGGAACTGTTCCTGTCCACATAGGAAGCATCTACTCCTCTATTTTTCAGCAGACGGTAAATATCAAAGGCTTCCTCCTCTGTCATCGTGATGACTGCCGCCGTCTCAAATCTTCCATCTGCCTGATTCAAGGCCTCTGAGGACTGTTCTGCTATCTTTTTAAGCATCTCTTCCTCTGTAGCAAACGTCCGCTCCTCCACCTCTTTCCCGTGACGCTCAAGCAGTTCGATATCCGTCACTCCGCTGATCTTTTCTGCATACGTGGCTATCTCCCATGTATTGCGGTAGCTTTTATTCATGACGATGGTTCGGATGCCTTTTCCGAATATCTTCGGCAGGAACCTCAGTACATCATGCTGTTCCTTGTCAAGCGTCTGTGCGCGGTCGCCTAAGATCGTCATCCGGCAGTTGAACAATCCCTGAAGTATCACATATTGAAGGTAAGAATAATCCTGCATCTCATCAATCACAAGATGCTTGATATTCTTGTGGGCATTTCCCCCTGTAAGCCTGTATTTCAGATACAGCATGGGGTATACATCCTCATAGGGAATCTTTCTTTTTTCATACGGTACATCCGAAAGGCCTTCCTGCCCACAGGCTTCCATCAGACGATTGTATATCTCGTAGATATCCTTCGTCACATACATGCTGTCAAATTTACGCTGAAGAAGCTCCCTGTCCTCTTCCTCAATATCCCGTCCCCGCAGTGTTTCATAGGAATCAATAAAATATTCCATCACTGCATCCATTCGTTTCAGGATAGGTGTCTCATAAAATTTATCGTAAAACAGCCGGATGATCTCCTCCTCCGAAAGCTTCATCCCACGGAATTCAATATCCTTAAATTCCATCAGACTGTCCTCTTCCACAGCGAGAAACCCTTCCACCTGCCCTGCAAAGTCCGCGGACTGCTTCCGGTGGAAACGTTCATCTGACGCTTTATCAGGAAACCTCATCATCCGCTCCAAATGGTCATACCGGTCCTCACAGTCGGCCGCTGCGCATTTCAGCTCCTTGTAGGCAAACAGGTCAAAGCTCATCTCCTGTATATTTTCCTCTCCCAGTTCGGGCAGGATGTGTGAAATATAATCCGCGAACACACTGTTCGGTGAAAGGATCAATACATTCGAGGATTTCAGATTCTTCCTGTCATGATACAAAAGATAAGCGATACGATGAAGAGCAATGGATGTCTTTCCGCTTCCCGCCGCTCCCTGTATTACAAGAATCCTGTCCTTCGTGTTGCGGATGATCTCATTCTGCTCTTTCTGGATCGTACGCACGATGCTCTTTAATTGTGCGTCTCCGCTGCTCCCCAACTCCTGCTTCAAGATCTCATCATCAATTTTTACGTCGCTCTCAAAGCCATACACCATCTTTCCGCCGCGGATCTTATACTGCCACTTTGCCTCAATGTCTCCGCTGATCACACCTGACGGCGCTTCATAGGATGCCGGACCTTTGTCGTAATCATAAAACAGTCCGCTCACCGGGGCCCGCCAGTCATAGATAAGAGGCGTCATGCCCGCCCGCTCCGCGAAATTGCCGATGCCGATATAAAAAGGCTCCGTCTCATCCTCCCCTTCAAACCGGAAATCAACTCTGCCGAAAAACGGGGAATCCGTCATTTTGCGGAACCTCTGCATCAGCTTCACCTTTTCTTCATTGGCATTTACCTGATGCAAAAGAGCCTGCTGGTTATCATAGTCCTCATACCCGTACTGGTCCATCTCCGTATAATTCTCCCAGTAATACTCGTGCATGTTCTCTATTTCTTTCAGACCCTCGTCAAGCTCCTTATTCAGTTTCTCTAACCTTTCCTTCAGCTTCTCATTTATATCCTTAAGAAAAAGAGCGCTGTCAAAACAGCTGCTGTTCTTTGTCATTTCTTTTCTCTCCTCTTCTTTGTGTCCGCGAACATTATACCATGTATTTTTTGAAAAGAAATCACAAATTAGTCATATTTCTTTTTTATAATATACTTCGATATCCTAAAGAAATGAGGTAGCTCAATGAAAAAAGAAAACAGAAAAATGGCCCAGCAGCGCAGAGCCGAGGAACGCCGCAAGAAGGAATTTCAGAAAAAAGTAAGCAAAGCCCTTGTGATAGGGATTCCCTCTCTGGCAGTGCTGGCTCTTGTGATCGTTCTCATCGTGGACGCGGTCAACAATAAAGACACTTCCGGACAGGCTAACGGTACAAACACTGAAAGCACATCAGACACTTCCGGTACAGATACCGATACAGGTAACGACGGCACAGACAATTCTTCTGATGATAACTCTGCCTACTCCACAGACACCGCCCTGACCATTGCAGACGGCGACACCGTTAATATCGACTATGTGGGAACTGTGGACGGTGTTGAGTTCAGCGGCGGAAATACACAGGGAATGGGTACAGATCTTGTGATCGGCTCCGGCTCCTATATTGATGACTTTGAAGAGCAGCTCATCGGAGCGCACCCAGGAGACACCGTGGAAGTCAACGTCACCTTCCCTGATCCTTACGGAAATAACGCTGATCTAAGCGGAAAAGACGCTGTCTTTACCGTAACAGTCAATGGAATCTATAAATAATTGGCACAATATAAAAACCTCATTCCGGCTCTAAAACAAACCAGGATGAGGTTTTTATGTATTTCTTGTCATTGTCAGATCTTTATATAACTACATCTTGATGATCTTCCTCGGGCACTTCTCCACACAGGTGCCACAGTTCGTACATTTATCTGCATCAATATGCGCAAGGAAATTATTCACGGTGACAGCTCCTGCCTCGCAGTTCTTTTCACAGAGTCGGCATCCGATACATCCCACCTGGCAGACATCCATAAGCGCTTTTCCTTTTTCATTGGAACTGCACTGCACAAATGTCTTCTGTTTGTATGGGATCAGTTCGATCAGATGCTTCGGACATGCAGCGACGCATTTCCCGCAAGCCTTACAGGCTTCCTTGTCAACTACCGCGATGCCGTCCACCACATGGATTGCGTCAAAGGGGCAGGCCTTTACACAGGTCCCATAGCCGAGGCAGCCGTAAGCACAGCCTTTGGCCCCGCCGTCCTGCATCTGACTTGCCATAACGCAGTCCCTGATTCCATAATACTCATATTCGTTCTTTGTCTTTTCACAAGTTCCTCCGCATTTTACAAAAGCGGTCATACGCTCCTGCGAGGACGCGTCTACTCCCATGATGGCGCCAATCTTTTCCGCCACCGGAGCGCCGCCTACCGGACAGGCTCCTACTTCTGCCTCTCCCTTTACTATAGCCGACGCAAGACCGGAACAGCCCGCGTATCCGCAGCCTCCACAGTTATTTCCGGGAAGCTCTCCTAAAATTGCCTCTTCCCTCTCATCCACTTCGACAGCGAACTTTTTCCCTGATATTCCAAGGAAGATGCCGATGAACACTCCCGTTCCGCCGACGATGACGGCTGCCAATATAATTCCTGTCACGCTCATATCATCTTCCCTCCTATATCAGTCCTGAGAATCCAAAAAACGCGATCGCCATCAGACCTGCTGTCACAAGCACGATGGGCGTTCCTTTAAACGATTCCGGCACGTCGTTGTATTCGATCTTTTCACGGATACCCGCCATCAGCACGATGGATACGAGGAATCCCACTGCGGTTGCAAATCCGTTCACCACTCCGGTGAGCAGGCCGTATCCTTCCTGAACATTTGTCAGAGCCACACCGAGAACGGCGCAGTTCGTCGTAATGAGCGGAAGGTACACGCCCAGCGCGTTATACAGAGGCGGCATAGCCTTCTTTAGGAACATCTCCACAAACTGTACCAGCGCCGCGATGACAAGGATAAACACAATCGTATTTAAATACTCCAGCTCTCCGCCCATGACATCAGGGTTTCCAAGAATATATTTATAGATCAGCCCTGTCACAAAAGACGCGATCGTGATGACGAACACTACTGCACCGCCCATTCCGGCGGCCGTCTTTACATTTTTCGAGACACCCAGGAACGGACAGATCCCGAGGAACTGGCTGAGTACCACGTTATTTACAAATGCAGATCCTACTGCGATCAATAATAATTCCTGCATTTATGCCCCCTCCTCTTCTTTTTTCTCTTTATTATCTGTCGATGTATTGTGTGCATCAGCATCCGTTTTTTCACTTGCAGTCTTTCCGGAATCCCCGCCTGTGTTCTGCCCGGAATCTGCTTCTGCCACAGCTAAATGTCCTCCGCAGATGCCGTTGCTGGCACAGGAAGCACATCCTGCTGCGCATCCTGCGGCTGCCGGAACTTCTTTCCCTTTCTTTGCCAGATTATTTCTTACTTTATTCTGGATTGCTGTCAGGCAGGCCAGAACGAAGAACGCGCCCGGTGCAAGAATGAAAATGGTAAACGGCTCATAGGGCGGCAGCGTGATCCACATATCGCTTCCGAAAAGCCGGACAGATGTATAAGAATCCGGCAGAATCTGGAATCCAAAAATCTGCCCCGCACCGATCAGTTCTCTCACGATACCGATACAGGTCAGCCCAACTGTGAAGCCTAATCCCATACCGATCCCGTCAAAGACAGACGGCAGGACCGGATTCTTAGACGCATAACTCTCCGCTCTTCCAAGGATGATACAGTTTACCACAATCAGAGGGATATAAAGTCCCAGTGAAGCATACAGGCTGGGAACAAATCCTTCCAGTAAAAAGTCCACGATGGTCACGAATGACGCAACGACCACGATAAAAGCCGGCATTCTCACCGAATCCGGGATGATCTTCCGAAGCATGGAGATCAGCATGTTGGACATGATGAGCACTGCGGTTGTGGACAGTCCCATTCCCACTCCGTTAATCGCAGAGGTTGTGACTGCCAGTGTCGGACACATACCGAGCATGAGCACAAAGGTCGGGTTTTCTTTTACAAGGCCGTTATAAAGCCTTTCCGTATATTTATTCATTGACACCGCCTCCTAACTCGTTCTGAAAATATACAAGGGCAGAGTTCACGGCATTTGTGACCGCGCTGGTCGTGATCGTCGCGCCGCTGATGGCGTCGATCTTATCGTCGCCTTCCTCCCCTGTTTTTGTGTAGGAGAATTTCTCTACATTTTTATCTTTAAACTGGTCTTTAAACTCTGTCTCAGCCGCTTTCATTCCAAGACCGGCAGTCTCACTGATGGAGAGCATCTCGACCCCTTTGACCGTACCGTCTGATGCAATACCAACAGACACCTGGATATCGCCGCTGTATCCTTCATGGGAAGTCACATTGACTACATATCCCACAGTCTCGCCGCCGGCGTCTTTTCCGACGGCGATCTCCGTGATATCATCTGCGGTGTACCCGTTCTCAGCCAAAAGCCCTGCCGCGCTCTCAGCATCAAAATCTTCATAAGTCTCAAATGAATCCGCGTCAGAAAGTACCGCACGGAAAGCTTCCTGTTTTGTGTTCTCCTGGGCAATAGCAATAGGCTGTTTCGTAATGTCATAGACAATACCAAGGAGAAGACCTGATACAAGAGTAATTGCTGTCAGGATCAGTGTATTCTTAACGATTTTATTCATTATTTCTCTCCTCCTTTCCCGAATGGTCTCGGAAGAGTTATTTTCTCGATCAGCGGGACAAGAAGGTTGCTGATGATGATTGCATAGGACACACCTTCTGCTGAACCTCCGAAGAGACGAAACAGTCCGGTCAGAAGTCCCATACAGACACCATACAATATTTTTCCGCTGCTGGTAATAGGCGAAGTCACATAGTCGGTTGCCATGAACCATGCTCCTAACATCAGACCGCCTCCGCACAGGTGGGCGGTTATGTACTGCGCGTCAAACCCGTGTCCGCCGAAAACAGTGATGAATATAACAAATGAAACAATATATGAGCCCGGAATTCGAAGATCGATCACTCCCATAAGGATCAGGAACATCGCCCCTATCATAATCGCGATCACAGATGTCTCACCGATGGTTCCCTGTATGTTTCCGATCATCATATCCATCGTATTGACCGCTTCCCCTGCCTTTAACTGCGCCAGCGGTGTCGGTCCCGTCACGCCGTCATATACGAAATAAGTCATCCGCCCGGTAAAGCAGATCAGCAGGAAACAGCGCGCCGCCAGAGCCGGGTTCATAAAGTTCTGTCCCAGTCCGCCAAAGAGCTGTTTCACGACTACGATAGCAAATATTGCTCCCACGACGCCCATCCACCACGGAAATGTGGGCGGCAGGTTGAGCGCCAGCAACAGTCCTGTCACAACTGCGCTGAAATCGTTGATCGTAATGGGCTTGTGCATCAGTTTTTCATAGATATATTCTGATAAGACCGCCGCAGCAGTTGTGACCACTACCAGGATCCATGCATTCTCATGACGGAAATTCCAGATTCCGAACACAGTCGCAGGGAGCAGTGCTATCACGACTAAAAGCATGATATTGCTGCTTTTTATCCTGTCACGGATGTGCGGCGAAGATGATACATGTAAATTCTCGTTCAATTCCCTGTCTCCTCTCTCACTTTTTCCTCTTGTTTGCAAGGGCTGTCTTACGCATCGAGCCGATCGCCTGTTTCAGCGGCCGTTTTGCCGGGCATACGTAGCTGCATGATCCGCACTCCACACACTCCAGACCATTCATTGCCACAAAGGCTTCCTCGTCATGGCGCTGGGCAAGATCAGCCAGACGAGAGGGGATGATCCTGCTCGGACAGACATCCACGCAGCGTGCGCAGTTGATGCACGCCGTCTCCATTGCCTTTGCCACCACATCCTCTTTAAATGCAAGGATCGATGAGGACGTCTTTGTGACCGGCGCGTCTGCGCTGACCATCGCGAATCCCATCATAGGACCGCCGGATATGAGCTTCTGCGGCGGCTCGATAAAACCTCCTGCCGCGTCGATCAGCTCCTGATGACTTGTTCCGAGAAGGACCTTGAAGTTTGCCGGGGCGGCGATGTCATCCCCGCTCACTGTCACCACACGCTCCATCAGCGGTCTGTTCTCAGCCACCGCGTTATGTATTCCGATCAATGTCTCCACATTGTCAACGATACAGCCTGCGTCAGCCGGAAGCATCGAAGAATTGATCGCCCGCTTTGTGACTGCGAAAATAAGCTGACGCTCCGCACCCTGAGGATATTTTGTCATCAGCGCCTTCACATCCATACGGGGCTCATTTGAGACAACTTCGTTCAGTTTTGCGATACAGTCTTTTTTATTGTCCTCCACCGCAAAGATTCCCTTCGCATTGGGGAACAGTGCGAGCACGATACGCATACCGTCTACCAGTTCCTGCGTATTCTCAAGCATCCTGCGGTAATCTGCTGTGATATACGGCTCACACTCCGCGCAGTTGGCGATGATATACTCGATCTTCTCAGGCTCCTTCGGGGAAAGCTTTACCCTCGTCGGAAAACCTGCGCCCCCCATACCGACGATGCCTGCGTTTCCGATCTTTTCAAGGATCTCCTCCCTGCTCATCTCTTCCAGAGGCTTTGCGGCCTCATGCTCTGCCTCCTCGTACTCGCCGTCATTTTCAACGATGATACACTCCACTTTTGTTCCTGCCGGGCTGAAGCGCTGTTCCAGTCCTTTAACGGTGCCGGACACAGAAGCATAGACTGGAGCTGATACGAATCCTCCTGCTTCCGCGATCAATTGTCCCTTAAGAACACGGTCGCCTTTCTTCACCACAGGATTTGCCGGGGCGCCGATATGCTGCGACAGCGGATAAGCGAGGTCGCCTTTCGGCAAAAGCGTCTGGATCGCCTGATCCTTTGAAAAGCGCTTCCCGTCATCCGGATGAATCCCGCCTTTAAATGTCAGAAGTCCCATTCTTCTCTTCCTTTCTTTTCTTATTCACGCGCAACAAAAAACAAGCCTGCTGTTTCTCTATTACACGTTGTTCTTATATTTAGAAATACCAACGGCATTTATAAATATTATATTAAAATGTGTATTTAAAATCTAGCAGTTCATCGACAAAAATTGCACATTTGCACGAACATCTTGTTGATTTTTTAACAACATAAAACCGGAACAACACCTTTCGGCATCATTCCGGTCTCTCATTGCCACATACCATTGAATGATCTGTTATTCTTCCTCAGAAACATCCTCTGTCTCATAGTCAACGGAATCAGTCTCTTCTGTCTGCTCCGGTTCAAGAGCCTTCATGCTAAGGCTGATCTTCTTCTCTTCCTCGTTGAGGTCCACGATCTTCGCTGTGATCTCCTGTCCGATGGAAAGAACGTCAGACGGCTTGTCAACGTGTTCTCTTGAGATCTGGGATACGTGAAGCAGCGCATCAACTCCCGGTGCAAGTTCAACAAAAGCGCCGAACTCTGTCATGCGCGCCACTCTGCCTGTAATCACTTTGCCTACCGCGAAATTCTCCGCAGCGTTTACCCATGGATTTGTCTCCGGGAACTTCAGGCTGAGCGCTATCTTTGTATCATGAATATCTTTTACAAGTACAGTCAGTGTATCGCCGACATGGAGCACCTTCTTCGGGTTCTCAACTCTTCCCCATGACATCTCAGAGATGTGGAGCAGTCCGTCCACCCCGCCGAGATCTACAAACGCACCGAAATCTGTTACATTCTTAACAGTACCTTCCACTCTGTCGCCGACCTGAAGTCTTTCGAAAAGCTCCTTCTGTTTCTCAGCGCGCTCTGCAACAAGAAGCTGCCTTCTGTCACCAATCACGCGGTTTCTTCTCGGATTGAACTCGCTGATCACAAATTCGATCTCCTGTCCTTCATATTTGCCAAGATCTTTCTCATAAGAATCAGAAACAAGGCTTGCCGGGATAAATACTCTTACCTCGTCAACTGTCGCGCAGATACCGCCGCCAAGGATCTGTGTAACTGTTGCTTTGATAACCTCTTTGTTTTCAAATGCCTCGCGCAGTCTTTCGTTCCCCTTCTCAGCAGCAAGCCTCTTATATGTAAGAAGAACCTGTCCTTCCCCATCATTCACTTTCAGAACTTTAACGGTCATCTCATCTCCAACGGAAACAACTGTTGTAAGGTCAAGTGACTGATCGTTCGAATACTCGCTCTTTGTGATAATTCCGTCAGCCTTATAGCCGATATTTAAGATGATCTCATCCGGTTTCACATCAATGACCGTACCATCTACAACCTCTCCGTTATGGATTGTTTTAAATGACTCGTCTAACATCTGTTCAAAAGATAATTCTGACATTATTTTGAACCTCCTCAATTATATTGTTGGGCGTGGATGCCCCTGCTGT
>CAJFQC010000036.1 GCA_904418845.1 uncultured Ruminococcus sp.
TGGTAGGAGACAAAAACCAATCCACAGTATCTCCAAACAGTATAGCATACAGACCTTGGAGAGGGTCTATAAACACTACTACTTTATAATACGAGGAGACAAATAAATGGAAGCATTGACAGTGAAAGAACTCTACACACTGGAGGAAACCATCGCAAAGGATATTTTTGACGGAGTGACATACCCCTGGGAAGTGCTGCCGAAGATCAGCGCGTTTATCGTAGAGCTGGGCAATACGTTGAGCAGCGATGAGTATGAGAAACGTGGGGAGAATGTCTGGATCGCAAAATCTGCAAAAGTAGCTCCCACGGCATTTATCAACGGCCCGGCAATCATAGGAAAAGAGGCGGAAGTACGCCACTGTGCGTTTATCCGTGGCAATGCCATCGTAGGAGAGGGCGCGGTCGTGGGAAATTCCACGGAGCTTAAAAATGTGATCCTCTTTAATAAAGTACAGGTTCCGCATTATAATTATGTGGGGGATTCCATTCTTGGCTACAAGTCCCACATGGGCGCGGGTTCCATCACTTCCAATGTGAAATCTGACAAAAAGCCGGTCGTTGTAAAGACGCCGCAGGGAAATATCGAAACCGGAATGAAGAAGTTCGGAGCCATGTTAGGCGACGAGGTAGAGGTAGGATGCGGAAGTGTCCTTAATCCGGGAACTGTTGTGGGAAGCCACAGCAACATCTATCCGCTTTCTTCCGTGCGCGGATTCGTGCCGGGGAACAGCATTTACAAGAAACAGGGTGAAGTTGTTATAAAGAGAGATAGCGAATGAAACAGATAGGATTTATAGGGGTTGGAATCATGGGAAAGTCTATGGTACGCAACCTTATGAAAGCAGGATATGAGGTCCATATTTATGCGAGAACCAGGGCGAAGGTCGGGGATGTCATCAGCGAGGGAGCCGTTTTCCATGAAACGATAGCAGATTGTGTGAAGGGAAGAGACGCGGTTATTACCATTGTGGGCTTTCCGCAGGATGTAGAGGAAGTCTATTTTGACAGCGGGAATATTCTGGACAGCGCGGACAAAGGCACTTGCCTGATTGATATGACTACTACCAGCCCGATGTTGGCGGAGAAATTGTACGAGGAAGGAACAAGAAGGGGGTTTCATGTGCTGGATGCTCCTGTGACAGGAGGCGATACAGGGGCAAAGGCAGGAACGCTGTCCATCCTCGTAGGAGGAGATAAGGAGGACTATGAGGCATGCTTTCCGTTGTTTGAGGCCATGGGCACGAACATTAACTACGAGGGAAAAGCCGGATGCGGACAGCACTGCAAGCTGGCGAACCAGATCATGATCGCGGGAGCGCTCTCCGGTGTCTGCGAGGCGATCACCTACGCGAGGGAGAAAGGCCTCGACATGGATACATTCCTGCGGTCTGTGTCCACGGGAGCCGCGGGAAGCAGACAGCTTGATCTCTTTGGGCAGAAGATCATAGAGAAAGATTATGGGCCCGGGTTCTTTATCAAACATTTTATCAAGGATATGAAACTGGCGCTCATCGAGGCAAACAAAAGCGGCATCGACCTTGGTGTGCTCAGCCAGGTGCTGGCGAACTATGAAGAGCTTGAAGCGGAAGGATGCGGCGATCTGGGAACCCAGGCGCTCATTAAGTTCTACGATGAGGAGCACCGCTGCGGCGGGGAAGAGTAGGGGTACATTTTCAGGCAAATCAAGTATTGACAATGGAAAGAGCATTTCGTATTATTGTATTAAATCAGTGATACAATAGTGCGGGATGTTCTTTTATCCGCAGACAGGAGGCAGAGGTATGTTAGAGATACAGGGGCTTAGCAAGTCATATGGGAAGAATCTGGCGGTGGGTGATGTCAGCTTTATTGTGCCGGACGGTCAGGTCGGTATCCTTCTGGGGCCGAACGGCGCAGGAAAATCTACGATTATCAAAAGTATAGCGGGCCTGTTAAGATACAAGGGAGCAATCCGTATACAGGGATTGCCTGCAAGACAGACTGAAGCAAAGAAGGTGTTCGGCTATGTGCCGGAGATTCCGAGTATGTTCGACGCACTGACAGTAAGAGAACATATAGAATATATCAGGATGGCATACCAAAGCGGTATCACGGACGAAGAGGTGGAGGAGATCCTAAAGGCGTTCGAGATGGAAGATAAGCAGGACAAACTGGGCAATGAGCTCTCCAAAGGAATGATGCAGAAGGTGAGTATCTGCTGCGCCCTGGCAATTAAGCCGAAGGTCATCCTTCTGGACGAACCGATGGTAGGTCTTGACCCGGCCGCAATCAAGACGTTAAAGGAAGTGGTCCTGAAGCTGAGAGATCAGGGCGTTACAGTCCTCATCAGCACACATATGCTGGAGATGGTAGAGGATCTCTGGGATGTGATGTTCGTTATGGAGAAGGGGCATATCATCGGCTCTTACACGAAATCTGACGCCGAAGGCAAGGATCTGGATGAATTGTTCTTCGCGATGACAGGCGGTGAGAAACAATGAGAGCGCTGATCTATCTGACAAAACGAAGCTTTATCAACAATATGAAGAAGGCAGTGAAAAAGCCGGCCACTTTGATCGCACTGATTTTTGCTGTAGCGTACGGGATTTTTATTCTTTTCTCGCTGGCAACTCTGGCAGTGACCATACGGATCGATTCCGTGAGGGGGCTTATGATCATCCTTACAGCAGTCAGTATTTATCTGACCCTTGGGAATTTTATGGCGTATTCTTCGCGGAAAGGAATCATATTCCGGCCCGCTCACGCGCATTTTGTATTCACCGCGCCTATTGATCCGAAACTGGTGCTGCTTAACGGAGGGTGGATGAACTATATCATGTCTGTTATCATATGGCTCATCCTTGCCGTGGGAGGCGTAACAGTATTCCAAGTGGCGCCATGGCGTATGCTCCTGCTTCTTGTGGCGGGGCTCGTGCTGGAGATTGCTCTCGAAGTGTCTGTCATGGTGTTCCTGTATACGAACGACCATCTGCCGGAGAAACTGATGAGAGGCATCCGTTGGTTTATCAAGATTTTTCTTGTGGCGTTCACCCTCCTGATTGTGCTGTATTTTAGAAAAAACGGTATGACAGTGGAGTCGGTCTTTGCATTTATAGACTGGAAGGCGCTTCAGGTTATTCCGGTGATCGGATGGCAGATTGCCGCGTACCGGCTGATTCTCCTGGGGCCGGAGACGCTCAATATCATCTGCGGGGCTCTTTATGTCGTATTTGTTATTGCGGCGGTAGCGGCCACGCTCCGTATGCGCTGCGAAGGCGGCTATTATGAAGAAGCCGCCAAATTCGCTGACGATTACGCGGAGCTCAGACAGAAAAAGAAAACAGGGGATCAGGATATGAACTTCGGCGGAAAGAAAAGAAAGTTCCGCCATGTCAAGGACCGTATCACCGGGAAGGGAGCGAAAGCTATATTCTACCGTCAGCTTTTGGAATATAAAAAGGAAAAATTTTTTATCTTTTCAAAGATGACACTCATTTCAGTAGCGATCGCATTTATTTTTTCCTATGCCATGAGGGAACCGGCTATGGAATCCGGCATGCACAATTTTTTCTTGTTAGGGATCGTGGCATATATGTCGCTTGTGATGAGCGGTTATCTCGGAAAATGGGAGAATGAGCTAAAGAATCCGTATCTGTACCTCATCCCGGACAGCCCGCTCAAAAAGCTGTGGTATGCTACTTTGATGGAGCATGTGAAAGCTCTGGTAGATGGATGTATCATCTGTATCCCCATCGGGATATTCTGGAAGGTGGAAGCAATATATATCGTGTTCTGTATCCTCATCTATACAGTGCTTCAGGCCGACCGCCTGTATACAAAGGTACTTGCCCAGTGTCTGGCAGGAGAAGTGTTCGGCAAGACCGGACAGGACATACTCCGTATGCTGATCCAGATGTTCCTTCTTGGTTTCGGAGCGGGGCTGGCTGTTATAATCGGTATCTTTGCCGATGTAAGGTTGATATATCCGGTAATTCTTGGTTACAGCCTTTTTGTCACATTGGCGATGGGAGTGCTGGCCTCATTGAGATTTGAGAGCATGGAACAGTTTGTATAAATCTGTCTGCTTTGAAGAAGGCTTGTGAACCGGGATTAATCAAATAATAGATTGACACGGGCATTGCGCCCGTGTTATCCTGTAAATAAATACTTCAATGCTTTAAAGCGTTGCGCTTTAAAGTGAATTAGCAAAACATGGTTCGGAGTATCAGTAAACGGACAGAAAACAAAATCTGGGAATACATAGTGCCGGGAAAAAGCCAGAAGAGGAAAGTCGAGGACAAAGAAATGGTGATTAAGATTGTACTGCTTGTAATTTTTTTCGCAATGATGGTCGGAGTGGGGATCTATTCCAGAGGACATGCGACCAGCGTAGACGGATTTGTGCTTGGAGGCAGGTCAGTGGGGCCGTGGCTTACAGCGTTCGCATACGGGACGTCTTATTTTTCCGCGGTTGTGTTCGTGGGGTATGCAGGACAGTTTGGATGGAAATACGGGATTGCCAGCACATGGATCGGTATAGGAAATGCGGTGCTTGGAAGTCTTCTTGCGTGGGTAGTGCTCGGCAGACGGACAAAGGTTATGAGCCAGCATCTGGGGTCAAGGACAATGCCGGATTTCTTCGGGGAACGGTATGACAGCAAGGCGCTGAAGATTGTTTCTTCGATCATTGTGTTCGTATTCCTTATCCCATATACGGCTTCCGTTTACAACGGGCTTTCCCGACTGTTTGGGATGGCATTTAACATCCCTTATACATGGTGTGTGATAGTGATGGCAGCATTTACGGCGCTGTATGTGATATTGGGCGGATATATGGCAACCGCAATCAACGATTTTATCCAGGGGATCATCATGCTGGCCGGGATCGTGGCTGTGATCGCAGCCGTGCTAAACGGGCAGGGCGGCTTTATGAATGCGATCTCAGAGATGGCGCAGCTTCCCAGTGACGTGGCAGTGACACAGGGACAGCCGGGGGCTTTTACTTCTTTCTTCGGCCCGGATCCGATGAACCTGCTCGGAGTCGTAATCCTTACATCTTTGGGAACTTGGGGACTCCCACAGATGATCGGAAAATTCTACGCGATCAAAGATGAGAAATCCATCAATACCGGAACTGTGATCTCCACCCTGTTTGCGGTCGTTGTCTCCGGCGGGTGCTATTTCCTCGGAGGATTCGGACGCCTCTTTGACAGCCCGGAGATATATGATGAGGCAACAGGGGCGGTGGTATACGACAGCATCATCCCTCATATGCTCTCTTCCCTGCCGGATATTCTGATTGGTATCGTGGTCGTGCTCGTCCTTTCCGCGTCCATGTCCACGCTTTCTTCACTTGTGCTGACTTCCAGCTCTACTCTGACGCTGGATCTGTTAAAGGACAATGTAGTGAAAAATATGAGCGAGAAAAAGCAGATCATCACCATGCAGGCGCTGATCGTATTCTTTATTGCCGTATCCGTAGTAATTGCGCTGGATCCGCCGGTATTCATCGCACAGCTTATGGGCATCTCATGGGGCGCGCTGGCAGGAGCGTTCCTTGCTCCGTTTCTCTATGGCCTGTACTGGAAGGGAGTGACCCGCGCAGGAGTGTGGGCCGGCTTCATCTCAGGCGTGGGGATCACGGTGTCAAATATGTTCATCGGATATATCGAATCACCGATCAACGCCGGAGCTGCGGCAATGATCGCGGGGCTTGTCGTTGTTCCGGTGGTCAGCCTCATCACACCAGGGCTTAAGAAAGGGAAAGTGAAGGAGATATTTGCATGCTATGAAGAGAAAGTGACGATCACGAAGAAACATTCTCTTCAAGAGTAAATGCGGATTTATCCAGATGATAAAATATAACGGGATGAGAGGCATATATCATGAAACGGGCCGTAAAGGATATATGCCTCTCATCCTGTTTTTCTATCCTGTCTGCTTTACAGGGTCAGTGACGATGCTGTGTATGTTCTTGCCGCAAGCTCCTGATCCAGAAGATACAGGCTCTTGGGATCGGAACCAAACAACTCCATCTTCTTTATCAGGTCATTCGCATTTGTCTCTTCTTCGCCCTGTTCTTTGACGAACCAGTCAAGGAACTGCATGGTGCGGAAGTCTTTTCCCTCATAAGCGGTCCCGTAGATATCGTTGATAATTCCGGTCACATAACGCTCATGATCCAGCCCGGCCTTTAAGATATCCATATGGCTGTCTGCCTTGAACACCGGTTTTTCGATAGCTTCATATGTTACCTTTGCGTCATTATTCTGAAGATACTGTACGAACAGCATCGCGTGATCTCTTTCCTCCTGTGCCTGGATACGGTACCAGTTTGCAAAGCCGTTGAGTCCTTCCTCTGAAAAATAATTGGAGAACGCAAGATACAGATAAGCGGAGTAAAACTCCTTATTGACCTGTGTGTTTAAAAGTTCTGCGACTTTTTCGTTTAACATATGTCTGCTCCTTTCATTTATGTGTTATAGATATTTCCCTTTATAGTATAAGCCCGGGGCGGCAGAAAAACAATGACATGGGTATCTGATCGGCAGAAATATTCGGATTAGTTTACAAAAAAATGGGATTGTATGGAAAAAAATACCTGAAATGGTGTTGTGTTTTCAGGGAATAATTATATAATAAAGGCAAGAATAATTCCTAGTAAAGTAGTAGGAATTATTGTGAAAGATTATGTAAAAGGAGGAGATACTTATGGTAAATATACAAAAAGCGGCAGTGATCGGATGTGGATTCGTGGGATCGACTATTGCCTACACACTGATGCAGAAAGGCGTGTTCTCAGAAATAGTGCTGCTTGACGCCAATCATCCAAAGGCAGAAGGCGAGGCTATGGACATCAGCCACGGGCTGCCGTTCTCGCACGCGATGGATATCTATGCGGGAACTTATGAAGATATCTCGGACGCGGCAGTTGTCATTATTACGGCAGGGGCGAACCAGAAACCGGGAGAAACACGGCTGGATCTGGTACAGAAGAACGCGAAGATCATGCGCTCGGTGATCTCGGATATTAAAAGGGTGAGATGTGAAGGCATCCTGATGATCGTCTCCAATCCGGTAGATATCTTGACGTATGTGGCGCTCAAGGAATCTGGTTTTCCCAAAGAGCGGGTCATCGGTTCCGGTACTGTGCTGGATACTGCACGGCTGAAATATCTTATCAGTGAGAAGCTGAGTGTGGACAGCAGGAATGTCCATGCATTTATTGCCGGGGAACACGGAGACAGCGAGCTGGCAGTGTGGAGCTGTGCGAATATCTACGGTATTGGTCTGGAAGAGTTTGCAAAAATGAAGGGATACAGTGATTTTGATGAAGAAAAGGAGAAGATATACTCTGCGGTGAGGGACAGCGCCTATGAGATCATTGACAGGAAGGGTGCGACCTACTATGGGATCGGAATGGCAGCGGCAAAGATCGCGGAGGCGATCGTGCGGGACAGCCATACAGTTGCTCCGGTATCTGTTTCCTTAGGCGGAGAGTATGGTCTGTCAGGGTTGTGTCTGAGTATTCCGTCTGTGATCGGACGGGGCGGGGCAGAACAGGTGTTGGAGATCAGTCTAAGTGAAGAAGAGAATGAGAAGCTGAAAAGATCCGCAGAGGAGCTGAAGGAAGTGCTGGGAGAGATTGATTTTTTGTAAAAGCGCGGAAATGATAAAAACGGAAGAAATAATGAAGGACAGGGCAAGATTCCCTGCGGGAGTTCTGCCCTGTCCTTTGTATCAGACCTAAGCCTGCTGAAAACAAATGCCGCTTTTTATAATATGCAGTTGTCTATTCTTATTTGATATGATTCTTGATTGCCTCGAAGCTCTCGGAACTGATCACATGCTCGATGCGGCATGCATCCTCGGTCGCGATTTTCGGGTCAACACCCAGACGCTCCAGCCAGGAAGAAAGAAGAGTGTGCCGCTCATAGATCCGGTCGGCAATCTCTTTTCCTGAAGGTGTAAGTGTGATATATCCTTCAGGGGAGACGATGATGTGTTCGTTCTCTCTGAGTTTCTTCATTGCCACGCTGACGCTGGATTTTTTAAAATCAAGTTCTGTTGCGATGTCTACGGAGCGCACAACGGGAAGCTTCTGGCTCAGGATCAGGATTGTCTCCAGATAGTTTTCGGCAGATTCATTTATATGCATAATTTACACCTCGATCATGAATTCGTACTGTATTATTCTCCGACTGGCGGAGAATAATGTCTTTTGATATTGTATCATAATCAAATATCAACATCAAATCTTAAATTTGTTGGAAAAAATAAAAAAAGAATAAAATTTTTCTTGACAAGAACTGGAGGTTAGTATATACTAACTATTGTATTTAATGATAATAATATTCAAGTTGACCGGAAATATGGTGATGCGACATGTAAACCAAAAGCGGTCGGGAGGCGGAGAATATGAATTTACTTAATGCAAAAGAGGGCGAAGAGCATATCATAAAAGATATTGTGACAGATGACGAAGAAATGAAATCATTTTTGTTCTCTCTGGGCTGTTACAGTGGCGAGCCGATCACGGTTGTATCCCATCTGAAAGGCGGCTGCGTAGTCTCTATCAAAGACGGAAGGTACAATATTGATACTGATTTAGCGCAAGCTATTTCAATATAAAAAATGGTGATCTATATCACTGTTTTTTTAAGTATTATGATTAGCTTATACTAATCTTAATTAGAAAAAGCTAATCAATCTGATATCTGATAAAGGAGGAGTTTTGCATTATGAGGATTGCTTTTGCAGGAAATCCGAACAGCGGAAAGACGACCATGTATAATGCGCTCACAGGAAGAAATGAGCGTGTGGGAAACTGGGCCGGTGTTACGGTAGAGAGGAAGGAAAGCCTGATAAAGAAAGGCTATTATGACGGAACGGAGGAACTGGTGGCGGTAGATCTTCCGGGCGCCTACTCTATGTCTCCTTTTACTTCCGAGGAAAGCATCACAAGCAGCTATGTAAAAAATGAAAATCCAGACGCGATCATCAATATCGTGGACGCCACCAACTTAAGCAGAAGTTTGTTTTTTACCACACAGCTTCTGGAGCTGGGCGTTCCGGTTGTGGTAGCTTTGAATAAGAGCGATATCACGGACAAAAAGCAGACAGAGATCAATGAGCAGCTTTTGTCAGAGAAACTCGGCTGTCCGGTCATCAAGACCATATCTGCATCCTCAGGACATGAGGGACTGAAAGAAGCTGTCAGCGCGGCAGCGGCTTTAAAAGGAAAAGGGCAGAAAGCTCCTTACGTTCAGGCGGATATTGACCTGAAGGATAAAAATGCCGTAGAGGCTGCCGACAGAAAACGTTTTGAGTTTGTCAACGGTATCGTCAAGCAGGTAGAGAAGAGAAAAGTCTTTACAAAAGATAAGAATGCGCAGGATAAGATTGACAGCATTATCACGCATAAGATCGTTGGTATCCCGATCTTTGCGGCGATCATCTTTCTTGTATTTTACATATCTCAGACGACGCTTGGAACATGGATCGCAGACTGGCTGGTAGGCTGGATCGAGACATTCCAGGGGTGGGTCGGCGGACTGATGGAAAACGCGAACCCGTTATTGTATGCACTCCTTGTTGACGGTATCATTGGCGGTGTCGGTGCGGTCGTTGGTTTCCTTCCGCTGGTAATGGTGATGTATTTCCTTATCGCTCTTCTGGAAGACTGCGGATACATGGCACGTGCGACAGTCGTGCTTGACCCGATCTTCAAAAGAGTCGGTCTTTCCGGTAAATCCGTGATCCCGATGGTCATTGGTACCGGATGCGCTATCCCCGGTGTCATGTCATGCCGTACCATCCGAAATGAGAGGGAGCGCAGAACAACTGCAATGCTCACACCGTTTATGCCCTGCGGCGCTAAGATCCCTGTGATTGCGCTGTTTGCCGGAGCATTTTTTGCGGACGCATGGTGGGTGTCAGCTACCATGTATCTGACAGGCATCGTACTTGTCCTCTTAGGTGCGCTGCTTGTAAAGAAGATCACAGGACAGAAATACAGAAAATCATTTTTTATCATTGAGCTTCCGGAGTACAAACTTCCGAGCTTAAAGAGGGCGTGTGTATCCATGCTTGAGCGTGGCAAAGCATATATCGTCAAAGCAGGAACGATCATCCTTGTGTGCAACACGGTCGTACAGATTATGCAGAGCTTTAACTGGCAGTTCCAGCTTGTGGAAGAAGGCGCGGAAGGAACTTCCATCCTCGCGTCCGTCGCTCATCCGTTCGCGATCCTGTTCATCCCGCTTGGATTTGGTATATGGCAGCTTGCGGCGGCAGCAATCACAGGCTTTATCGCAAAAGAGAACGTAGTTGGTACGCTGGCTGTTGTTTACGGCGTGACAAATCTGATTGATACAGATAAACTGGCCCTGGTAGGAAGCGGAAATGAAGTGGCTACGATCATGGGGCTTACGAAAGCAGCAGCACTCGCCTATCTGATGTTTAACCTTTATACCCCGCCGTGCTTTGCGGCTCTGGGAGCGATGAACTCAGAGATGAAGAGCGGAAAATGGCTGTTTGGCGGCATCTGCCTCCAGCTTGCGACCGGTTATACAGTCGCGTTTCTCGTATACCAGATCGGAACTCTCGTAACGACAGGAACTCTTGGAACCGCCTTTCTCCCGGGACTGATTGCAGTCCTTGTATTTGCAGCGATCATCCTGTGGCGGATACGAAAGTCAAATCAGGAATTTGCGGCGGAATACAGTTTGCATTCATAAGGGCAGGCAGAGATCATCAACGGTGGGCAAAGTGTGACGCTTTGTCCACCGTTTGATATGAAAGAAGGAGTTGATATATGATGGCAGACGTGATCGTTGTGATCATTCTGGTGCTGATCATCGGGAGCGCGATCGCTTATTTGGTCAGGGCGAAACGAAGCGGCGTGAAATGTGTCGGATGTCCGGCGGGAGGAAGCTGCCCGGGCAGCCAGAAGGCGAAAAAGAAAAAACTCGCAGGACCGGTGATCGGAAAGAAGATCATACAGATCTCGGGCATGACGTGCAGTCACTGCGTGATGAATGTGACGGAGAGCCTCAATCGGATAGACGGTGTCCGGGCGGAAGTAAATCTGTCCAAAGGAAACGCAGTCGTTTCTTATGACTGGGATATCGATGACACGATTCTGAAGAGTGCGGTAGAAAAAGCAGGTTTTAAAGTGGATTCCATACATGCTTAGCGTGGAGAGTACGGAATTATGGAGGAAGTCCGGATGAGCAGAGAAAAGGAGCAGATCATAGACAGATTAAAAGCAAATGGCTGCAGGATCACAAAGCAGCGCAGGGAGCTTCTGGACATTATATTGGAGAGCCGCTGCTCCAGCTGCAAGGAGATCTATTATCAGGCATCAAAAAAGGATGACTCCATAGGGATTGCCACAGTTTACCGCATGATAAACGCGCTGGAAGAGATCGGGGTGGTCAGCCGGAGGATCGTGTATGAGGTTTCCCCTGAGGAGACGGAAAAATGAGATTGAAGAGTAGTGGGAAGCGGATATTTGTATTATAAAAACGAAAGACCCCGATTATATTAAAAAATGAAAAACTGTCGCACAAAATGCCGATGCGACAGTTTTTTATATGTATGATTCAGCCCTCCGTTTCTATGAATATTCTTTCCAGGGATGAGATATGAATTAGTTTCATAAGAAATATATGTATGGCGAAAATATTGGAAAAAACTTCCCCTAGATTTACTTTTTTTGGGGTTGCTATAATGACACCTGTAGAGATGAGGAATCATATTGACATATGGAGGCAGATTAGACATGGAGATCAGTTTTCTCATCGTGGCTGTCGCATGTATTATATATACTGTGGTCTGCCGCAGTGTTCAGAAGCAGAAAATAGGAACCGTCATTAAGGACAAGGTAACAGGCGGACTGAATTATCAGTATTTTAAGCTGTATTTTGAAAAAATGGGATTAAGTGAGAGAAAGGAGAGCAGCTTTGTCAGCTTTGACATTGATAAGTTCAAAGCGATCAACCTGTTATACGGTATGGAGACAGGGGATGAACTTTTGCGGACTGTGTATCTTTCCTTTCGCGAGGCGCTGCCCGGCGAACAGGTCTACCGATACCACGGTGATGTGTTCGTGGCTGTGCTCCATGAGACGGACAGGGAAAAGGTGAAGAATAAGCTGGATCGATTTAAGACAAGAGTACAAAAAAAGATTGATGTCAGGAACTTACCGGAGTTCACCTTGACATTCGGCATCTGTCCAATGGACGGCTCGGACGATATCAGCGTAATTTACAGTAATACAGCGCTTGCCAGACAGGCGGCGAAGGAGAGCATCACGGAGAAAGAGAAGTTCTATGACGAAGCGGTAAAGGAACATCTGTCATGCCGGGATATGGAGATGAACTTTAAAAGCGCGCTCAAAGAGGGATTATTTCAGGTGTGGTATCAGCCTAAGATCAATATGGAGACAGGGGATATCTGCGGAGCCGAGGCGCTTGTCCGCTGGCGGACAGAAGACGGGGCATTTATCTCCCCAGGGGAATTTATTCCTGTGTTTGAGGGCACAGGTCAGATTATGCAACTGGACGAGGAAGTTCTGAGGATAGTGTGCGCGGATATTAGGAAGGCGGGAGAGAAGGACATTAATATGGGCCCGGTTTCTGTAAATCTGTCAAAGCTTCATATTATGAAAGGGGGAATCTTAGACCGTATCCGTGAACTGACAGAAGAGTATGGCATAAGGCCTTCAGAGCTGTCTTTTGAAATTACGGAAAGCGCGGCAGAGACATATGCCAGAAAAGAACTGGAGTCTTTTGTGGACAGTATCCATCAGATGGGATATCAGGTGGATATGGATGATTACGGTACAGGAACCTCTACACTGCGGTCTCTGGCATACACCCATTTTGATGTTTTGAAATTAGACCGTTCTTTTGTGGGAATGATTGGAGATGAACGCATGGATATTATTTTGAGGTCCACCATCGATATGGCTAGAAGGCTGAACATGGTGATCGTGGCAGAAGGGGTGGAGACAGAAGATCAGGTGAAATTTCTTGTGGGAAACGGCTGCTGGATTGCTCAGGGGTATTACTATTTCCGCCCCATGCCTGTATCAGAGTATCTGGAGAAATTAGTGAGGCGGACAGACATGCCGGAAACAGATAAAAAGGGGGGCGCTGTATGAAAAGATTATACCGCAGACTTGCTCTTACATTCACAGTATCGGCGCTTCTGCTCGTACTTGTCTTTACCATTAGTATGTATGAGAGAGGCAGGACAGAGAGCGGACATTATCTGAATCAGCTTTTGGACAGCGTGGAGATCAATCTTGAGAAAGCTCAGGAAGATTATGAGGCGCGTCTTGAACTTTTGAAGGAGGATTACCTGAACCGCGCATGGGCGGTAGAATATGTACTGTCGGTCAATTCTCAGATCGCATCAAAGGAGGAACTGTCAGTGCTGAAAGAACTGATGGAGGTTCAGGACATTACATTGATCGGAAATTCTGGAGAGATTCTGCTGAGTACAAATCAAGATATGGGGGAAATATATAAGTACACAAAGGAGATTGATACATTGTCGGAAACGAAGGGAGGGGAGGCATATTACATCCATATCGATTCTTCCGGCTTTGCACAGCGCCCGGAATCCTTTTATGTGACGGTAGGAGCCAAGACAGAGGCATTTGCCGCAGTGCGGATTGACGCTGACATATCCAGAGTAAACCTTAAGAGCAGAAAAGATCTTATTGAATCCACATTGAGACAGGCGACTACGGAGTACAAGACGAGCATCATCGCTGTGGGAAAAGAAAGCGGCAGGATCGTGGGGATTACGGAGAATAACAATCAGCAGTTTGAGATACTGGGGATCGGGACGACAGAAGAACTTTTAAATCTTCTGCAGTCTGCCCACAGCGGCGGCCAGAGGCTTCTTATGATTAACGGAGAATACCGAAGTACAGTTGTCCGTGAGCGGGAGGGTATGTATCTCATTGCATATTCCTCTTTGGATTCTGTACTGGAGCATATGTTCTGGTCCTTCGTGGAAGGGATTTTAGGCATCGGCGCGGTCAGTGTCTTTACTATTCTTCTGGTGCGGCGCCATTTAAAAAAATATCTGTTCACATATTTTGAGCAGGTGGGACAGAGTATCAGCAGAATACTGGCGGGAGAACGCAGCATAGCAGGCGGTCCGGCCGTCGGCGACAGTGAAGTGCCGGAGATCAGGCCGCTGATAGAGACGATCCTTGAACTGGAGAAAAAGTATATCGATAAGGCGGAAGGTATGACCCGGATGGAAGGCGAGCTTTCTCTGGCCCAGGAGGAAGCAAAATATGACAAGCTTACCGGGCTGTATAACCGGAGCGGATTTGAAGAGCGGGTGGAAGAGCTTTTAAAGAGCGGGAATCCCCAGGGGACGTTTATCCTTTTTGACCTGGATAATTTCAAGCGCATTAACGACATGGAGGGGCATCCTGAGGGAGATAGGATACTGGAGCGTTTTGCGAGCTATTTAGGATCAGTATTCCGTAAAGGCGACAGCATAGGGCGTCTTGGAGGAGATGAGTTTGTAGCCTTAATATCTAATCCAATGCCGCAGGATATCTTGAAGCAGAAGTTTGACGAGATTCTTTCTGGCATGAAGGAGGTGTTCGGCGTTTATTACAAGAAATACGATACCTCCGTGAGTATCGGAGCGGTTCCCATAGACGGGACGGTCAGGACATACAAGGGACTTTATAAATGCGCTGACACAGCTCTCTATATCGCAAAACACCTTGGAAAGAACCGCTATTATATCAATGAAAAGAAAATATCCTGCATGAAACGGGAGTGTATCAGATGTCGGGCGGACTGCCCCCGAAGCAGACTTTTGAATCTGCCGAGAAAAAAATAGAGCATCGGCCTGAAATGGACGGGACAAAGGTGTAAAATGAGAAAAAACTGCATTATCATCCCGGCGCTGGAGCCGGATGAGAAATTATATGAATATATCGTAAAACTCAGAGAATGTACCCGTTCCCTCATCGTAGTGGTTGACGACGGATCGGGACCGGGGTATCATTGTGTCTTTGACCGGATCAAAGACACAGGGGACTGTGTGGTGCTAAAGCACGATGTGAATCGGGGAAAGGGAAGGGCCTTAAAAACAGCGTTTGCCTACCTGATGGAACATGTCCCGGAAGTCGCTCAGATGGTATGTGTGGACTGCGACGGTCAGCATGCCCCAGGGGATGTATTCCGCATCTTCCGGGCAGCCAGAGAGATGCCGGGGGCCCTGCATCTGGGCGGAAGAGATTTTTCGGGGAAAGAGGTGCCTTTCCGTTCCTGGTTCGGAAACCGTGTTACCACCTGCCTGTTCTGGCTGGTGTGTGGGAAATGGATCGACGATACTCAGACCGGGCTGAGGGCGTTTGACAGAAGTCTGCTGCCTGAGATGCTTTCCATACCAGGAGAGAGGTTCGAATATGAGACACAGATGCTGCTCACTTGTGTGAAAGATAAAATTCCCATCCGTATGCACCGGATACAGACAATATACGAAGAAGGCAACGGGGGGTCTCATTTCCGTCCGGTAAAGGACAGCATCCGTGTGCTCAGGATACTCTTTTCAGAAATGATCCGTTTCGGTATGTCGTCGCTGTTCTGCGCTGCTTTGGATGTATTCCTGTTCTGGCGTTTTTCCGGGTATCTGCTGCGGCACGAGCCTTTTTCCGGGGCCGATGCCGCCGGAGAAATGGCAGGAACAGCTGGATTTTTGGCGATCGCCATGGCAACTTTATGTGCCAGGATCATTTCCGCATGCGTGAACTATATTTTGAACCGTGACCATGTGTTCCAGAAGAAGCCGTCGAAACACAGCAGATTGTTTTGGAGCAGAGAGAACATGTTTTTGAAATATGCCGCGCTCTGCATGGGGATAGGATTGCTTTCAGCGGCGTCAGTCTACCTTTTGAGCCGGATATTTCCTGTCGGAACAACGACGGCAAAGGTGATCTCGGATCTGGTGCTTTTTTTTGTGTCGTACCGTATGCAAAAAAGCTGGGTATTCCGCGGGGGAAGAGAGGAAACACAAGAAAGTAAGAAAGAAGGAGATATCTATGAGTGAGGCTGCATGGACGCCATCGGAGAAAAAGAGGGATTTGGTATTCACGCTGACCATGATATTTTCCGGGATTTATCTGTTGTGGCGTATGTTTTTTACGATCCCATGGGCTGTGGGATTTTTTCAGGGAGCGGTGGGCCTCCTGCTTGTTCTGGCAGAGCTGACGATCACCATGGGGATGTTCGAACTCATGGCCAGCAAGATGAAAGGGCGGGAGAACCCGCTTTCCCTTAGTTAAAGATATTGTTGGGTATTTCAAGATGTGTCATTCGATTTTGCCGATAAAGCGGTAGAAGATTTCTACCTCCTGTTCCCGGCTCCCGTCCTCACTTTTGACCGCTTCATGGACAAGGATTTTTTCAATCAGCGTATTCAGAAGTTCAGCCGTCAATTCTGTGGGATTGACATACTGTTTCATC
>CAJFQC010000037.1 GCA_904418845.1 uncultured Ruminococcus sp.
ATACCAGTTCAAGGATCTCTTTCCTTGCTTCAGCTTCTGTTTTTCCTTGTAACATGATTCTCTCCTGTTTTCATGATTCCTTAAGTTCACAACTTAAGGTCTCTGTTTATTTTCAAAAAACTCTTCAATCTGCCTGTCCATACATTTACAGACATCTTTCCCGGCAGCATAGGCTTTCGTCCACTCTACTGTCTTCGCAATCGCCTGATCGATTCCCCATACAGGCTTCCATCCAAACACGCTTTTTATTTTTGAACAGTCAAGCTTTAAGAAATTTGCCTCGTGGGGACCGCCGTCAAACTGATTGACCCATTTCACGCCTTCCCCCCAGTGGGTACAGAACATATCTACCAGCTCTCCTGTTGTTACGCAGTCGCAGTCGTCTGGTCCCACATTATAGAATCCCGCATATTCCTTATTCTGATACTGCTTCTGTGCGATCAGCAGATATACTGCCAGCGGCTCTAAAACATGCTGGTAAGGTCTCGTAGAATAAGGATTTCTTACAATAATATCCTCTTTCTTCAACGCAGCCCTTACACAATCAGGTATGATCCTGTCATTTGCAAAATCTCCACCGCCGATCACATTTCCGGCCCTCGCTGTCGAAACAGCTATTCCCTTCTCATTAAAAAACGAGTTAATATAACTGTGCGTCACGAGTTCTGAGCATGACTTGCTGTTTGAATACGGGTCATATCCATCCAGTGGATCTGTTTCCCGATATCCCCATTCCCATTCATTGTTGTGATATACTTTATCTGTAGTCACATTTAAAAATGATCTTACATCCATTGTTTGCCGGACACATTCACAGATATTCACTGTCCCCATAACATTGGTCTCATAAGTATATACAGGATCTTTATAAGAATCCCTGACAATGGGCTGTGCCGCCAGATGCAAAACGATCTCGGGACGGCATCTGTCAAATACAGCTTTCAGACGGTCTATATCGCGGATATCTCCTATGACAGAGTCCATTTTTTCTCCAATACCGCTTATTCCAAATAAATCAGGATCTGTCGGCGGCTCAAGAGAATACCCAGTCACTTTCGCGCCGGCAGTAATTAGAATTTTACACAGCCAGCTCCCTTTGAACCCCGTATGCCCTGTTACCAGAACTTTTTTCTCTTTATAAAAATCCAGGTCTAGCTGCATCTCTTAATCCCACACTTTCCATGGCGCATTTCCGGACGTCCACATTTTTTCCAGTCTGTCTCTCTCTCTCTGGGTATCCATACACTGCCAGAAACCATCATGCTTATAGGCGTTTAACTGCCCCTCCTGAACCAGTCTTTCCAAAGGTTCCTTTTCAAACACAGTATTATCTTCCTCTATATAATCAAATACTTTTGGCTCCAGCACCATGAATCCTGCACTAATCCTGCTGCCATCTGCTTGAGATTTTTCACGGAAAGCGGTAATATTTCTGCTCTCTCTATCAATATCAAGCACGCCGAAACGCTGACCCACATGTACTGCTGTTAAAGTAGCAAGCTGCCCTTTTTCTTTATGAAATTCTACTAATCTATTAATGTTGATATCAGACACACCGTCTCCATATGTCATTAGGAAAGGCTCATCCCCTACATATTTCTGTATCCGTTTGATACGCCCGCCTGTCATTGTATTAAGCCCTGTATCAACAAGCGTCACCTTCCAGGGTTCAGATACATTGTTGTGAATTTTTATATTATTTTCATGCCCAAAATCAAAAGTGACATCTCCATTATACAGATAGTAATCGGCAAAGTATTGTTTTATCATCTGTTGTTTATACCCACAGCATATAATAAACTCATTATACCCAAAATGAGAATAACCTTTCATGATATGCCACAAAATTGGTTTTTCTCCAATCTCGATCATCGGTTTCGGCCGCAGATGACTCTCCTCGCTGATTCGCGTCCCGAATCCACCTGCCAAAATCACAACTTTCATCATCGCATCCCTCATTCTTTTTACATAGTTCGTGTTATTATAGCATGATTTATGTCGAATTTCTAGCCCCTTCCCCTGAAAATTTATCTGTCAAAATCTTCATTCCTCTTCAATGGATTTTTCTATTGCTTTGGGGAGAAACGACTTCCCACCAATCCCCATACGAATTCTTCTTTCGTCGCCAGCAGTGCTGCGCCATATCCTCCGAAAAATGCGCATCCACTTACCGCCAGCGTGAGGAATGCTTCTATTTCCACACTCTGTACAATTCCGCTGAAGTCTGCCAGCAGCTTGACAGCTGCCCCCGCAGCGCTTCCCAGCAGTATCGCAGGTATGACCTTGCGCCAGCTCACCGCTTTTGCCATGCCCAGAATCGACTCTCTCAGATAGACACACTGGACGATAAGCACTGCCAGTTCTGCTGTCAGCGTAGCAAACGCGGCGCCCGATGAGGCAAACTTCGGGATCAGCGCCAGGTTCAGTATAAAATCGATCACTGCGCCCCACAAGATGGAATTGAGTACTTTCTGTTCCATATTCTGAGGGGTGAGCACCTGTATCCCTGTGGTGTTGGACAGACCGATCAGCAGCACAGTGGGCATGAGCAGGATCATAGGGACCACGGAGCCCTGATATCCTTCTCCTGCAAGGAAAAGAATCGACTCGTCTGCAAAAATCATAAAATACACAGACAGGGGAAGACCTGCGATGACCACAAAGTTCACGGCTTTTCCGATCATCTGATAAAACAGCTGCTTTTCATTCTTTTTCACATAGTACGACAGCCTTGGGAGGAGCACAGTCCCAAGGGATGTGATCAGTGACACGAGAATCGTCTTCACTTTGATCGCCGCGTTATAATACCCGACTTCCGCATCTCCTTTCATGAACTTCAGCATTACCACATCCAGGTTCGTATAAACGCTTGCCGCCGCAGTCATGGCGAAAAACCGGAAAATCGGTTTCATGTGGATGCGAAATTCATATTTCCCGGTCTTTTTCAGGGAGACGAACCGAAACGCATACAGAAAGTTAAATACATAGGACGCGGAACTCGCCAGCACCGTGATGCCGCCATATATGATATAATCCTCAGGCTTTTTCACAAGAAGAAACATGAGGATCAGCGACACGGCCTTCACCGCAATGTTGCATATCGTAATATATGCATACTGTTCCAGTGCATTATAAAGCCATGTGACCGCGAACATATTCAGCACCATACCGACGCCGTTGATAATATACAGCTCCTTCTCCGCGGAGAATTCCGGGATCACCGCCACTGTAACGACGAAGGCTATACAGGTGATGAACATGGTTACTGAATTGATGATCAGAAGCTCCTGCACTGTCTTTGACAGCTTCTCCTTATCATCCCTTACTTTGGCACATGCCCTGATTCCATAGGTGGGAATGCCAAGAGAAGCAAACAGATTAAAGTAGGTAATCACTGCCGTAGCTGCCGCCACCTTTCCGTTCCCCACTGCCATCAGCACTCTCGACACATATGGAAATGTAATCAGCGGGAACATGATAGCTGACGCTGCCATGATAAAGTTCATTATGAAGTTAAATTTCACGGAACGGATCTTCATATATCTCTTCTTCTGTCTCCTCTTTGTATCTAAACTCTGTTTCTTATTCTGCTCATCCAGACGATCGGCCCGTAAAAACGAAAACCGGTTTTTCTTAACAGGCTCAGTGTCCTGCTGAGTTTTCCCGATCTCTCATAGACGCACGGGCTTTTGCTCTTTACCTCTGCATCAAAGGCCTTAAACTTACGGAGCATCTCTTCGTTTCCGGTCGGGAAGCTGATGAAGATATCCGTCTGGTTATTGACCATGTCTGCGATCCGGCGCTCCATAAATTCCGCCTTTGTATTACTGCTGTCTTTGCTTTTTCTGTAAGCGTCAATATGATCCAGTACATGCAGGATCACATCAATATGATTCTGGATATGCTTCTGATATCCCTGTATGCTTACACTCTGATTCACCTGGGCAAGGCGGTACATATATACAAAGATATCAAAGTAAATCACTGTGTCAACATATGGCACAGGGTACAGTATATACTCCACATCCACATAGAAGCAATGCTCGTCCAGCCGGATCGTATGCTCTTTCAATATCTCGGTTCTGACAGCCAGTGCATGCATGGAGATTCGCGTCTCCTTCGCAATGCTCTCAAAGGGCATCTCTGTTTCCTTCTTAATTCCGGGATAAATAACCGGCGTCCGTTTTCCATCTGTATCATTGACCTCATAATAGTTTGTAAACACATAATCTGTACTGCATGTCCGAAGCCGTCTGACCAGCTCGCACAGCCCGTCCGTATCGACCCAGTCATCGCCGTCCACAACCTTAAAGTACCTGCCGGCCGCTTCCCGGATTCCCCGGTTGATCGTTGAACCGTGCCCGCCGTTTTCTTTCGAGATCAGGCGGAACGTCTGCGGATATTTCTCCTCATACCTTTTGGTAATCTCAGCCGTATGGTCTTTTGATCCATCGTCAACAATCAGCACTTCCAGAAGATCCAGCACTCTTTCATCCGCAAAAGAAGCAAGTGTCTGGTCAAGGAATCGTTCCACATTATAAGCGGGCACTGTTATTGTCAATATTTTCTCCACGATACTGTCCTTCTTTCTTATCTTTTCTATAATAATCTGCTATTTTCCGAAAATCTTTTCTTTCAGTCTTCTTGTATATGACAAAAGGCACATGCCTCCATACCACTTTCTCCTGGCAAGTGCCCACAACAGTCTTTTTTTCCCCTGCATTTCCCGGACATATGGATTACTGTCTATTCCCGGAAATCTTCCATATGCGTATTCTCTGAATTTCTCCAGATATGTGTTTCTCCAGTCATGCAGTACGATCTCTCTTATCGGCACAAAAAGCAGATTTTCAAACACTAGATACTCCAGCTCTTTTTCATATTTTTCATACAGTCCGTTCTTTTTGAAGAAATCCAGCACACTATTTGCCGCTGCAGTCCGGTCGCTATAATTTCTGGAGAAGTCCTTGCTGTGCATAATCGATCCCTCCCGCTGGAGATAACGGTACAGTGGTTTCTTTATATAAACCACTCGCTCTGCGCATACCATCACTTTAGGAATCGTCCCCAGGTCTTCATATATCCTGCCCTGGGGAAAAGCGAATCCCCTCTGTTCCCAGAAAGCTCTAAGGAAGAGCTTGTTCCAGGCAGAACAGGATTCCATAATAAGCCTGGGTTCTTGTTCTGCACTGATCACATGATCCGGCGGCAGATGAAAGGTAAAACGCTCCCCTTTATTTCCTCCTGCATCTTCTTCCTGGAAATCAAACATCACGACGTCTGCCGCGTTTTCTTCTGCCGCTTTCACAGTCCAGCGGACCAGTTCTTCACAGATCCTGTCATCGCCGTCCACGAACAGGATATATTTCCCTGTGGCATGTAACGCTCCTGTATTACGCGCAGCGCCCAATCCTCCGTTTTTTTTGTGGACCACATGAATCCGGTCATCCATTTCCGCATAGCGGTCGCAGATGGCTCCGCAGCCATCCGGCGATCCGTCATCTACCAGTATGATCTCAAGATTGCGGTATGTCTGCGCGCAGATACTCTCAATACATCCCCTCACATATTCTTCCACTTTATAGATCGGTACAATCACGCTTACCAGTTCCATTATTCTTCTCCTTGCCTTATCGATCAGCTATCAAAGCTTTCAGCCGGGTCTGCTGACTGCGCAGATCATACACCTCAGCTTCTGTCATATATCGAACTGAACTTCTGTCCAGTTCTTTCATCTCAAGTATCTTTTCTGCCCAGTACTCCGCGCTTTTTTTCAGAGAGACAAAGCAGCACCGATCCGTGATCCTTGTCTCTTCTGTAACCGTATCGCTGATCACACACGGGAGGCCTGTGCACTGCGCTTCGATCCCCACAGTTGGAAGTCCTTCAAACCAGGACGGGAGGACGAACACATCCATCGCCTGCATCAGTCTGTCTACATCACTCCGTCTGCCAAGGAAACGTACGCTTCCGGCAAGCCCCAGCGCTTCCGCCTGATCTTCTGTCATCTTCCTCCGTATCCCGTCTCCCACAAGGAGAAGGACGGCATCCGGCTCTCTCTTTTTCAATTCACTGAATACCTGCAGCAGAAATTCATGGTTTTTCACATAGGTAAGGCTTCCCACAGTGCCGATCACTAACCGCCCCTCCAGCCCTAACTCTTTCCTGACCTCGGATCTTACAGAAGGCAAATATGCAAAACGGTTCCTGTCCACCGCATTATAGATCACCTGAAACCGGTCGGACTCTACGATCTTTTTAGGAAACATCCAGTATCCTGCCTTTTTGGAACACCCGCAGTATTCATTTCCCGCCCGGTAGAAAATCGGTCTGCACATTTTCTGTAAAATGTCAAATATCATCCTCTTTATCACACTCTCACAGTCATTTCCTCCGGAATGGCTGTGCAGTATCCTCCTGGGCACACCGCATAACCTGGCGGCAAAGGCCGCGATCATGTCCATGGATGTGGACACATTCAGATAGACGATTTCATACCCCTCTTTGCGGATCAGATACCTTACCTGCCTGAACTGCCTGAGCGGATGCTTTAGATTTGCCGTCTCATACAAGTGGGTTCCATATCGGCCCAGGGCTTTTTTCAGCCCTGTATCTGCCTTATTTGTCAGAAGATCGATCTGAACCCCCTCCTGCCACACAGCGTCAACAAAATTCAGCAGATAATTGTCCACACCACCGCCATGTCCGTCCATAATAAAGCCGAGCAGTATCTTTTTCATCCTCTTTCCTCCCCACGCTGGAGAATTTCCACAAAGTATCCCAGACAGAGCCAGAAAATATATGTCTGGGGAGCATTAAGATAAAATACCATAGTCAGGAACATACTCCCGACGGCCATCACAGCGGCTGTGATAAACGAGCATGCCGCAAAGTGCCAGTCCTCCTGTCTCACTGCACACAGTTTCCTTTTCATCAGGCGGATCGTATTGCCCGCCAGCGCGGCCAGAAGCAGGATGCCAAGCAGTCCCTGGCTGACCAGAACGTCCATCACAGAATTGTGGAGAGAATCATATTTGAATCCCGACGCAGTATTAATAAGGTACGTATCTGGAACATGGTCTTCAGTATATGCAATTATATTGCGGAAGCTGACACCAAAAACCGGAGACGTGCCCGCAATCTCAAGTCCACTCTTCCAGATCTCGACCCTTCCATTGCTGACGTTTCCCTCAATGTCGCTCTTTCTCCCAACTTGTCCGCCTTTGTTCGGCGTACTGGCAGGATTGTTTTTCTTCTGGGAAGCTTCCACCTTCTTTTCAATGATATTATACCCCTGTTTGGAAAAATAAGTCCCCCCACAAAGCAGACATGCCACAAGAAGTCCCGTGACAATACTCAGGAACGTCCTCTTGATCATTCCCTTTTCCTGAGTCCGCAGTCTTCTGTATAGCAGCACAAAGGTCCACAAAAAACCTGCCGCCCCGAGCATCACCATACCGGTTCTCGAATCAGAGAGAACAATATATAAGAACTGGATGACCATAGAGATCACCAGCAGAGGCTTGATATACCTATTCTTTATCGTAAATAACAGATAAAGCGCAAGGAGTATCGCCGCCACTGCGATGGCGGCGCCGTGGTTCGGATCGTCATACATTCCCCAGAGTCTTCCCCAATTAAAACCGACGACTTTATATTCCACCATCTGCCCATTCTCGGGCCGGTACAGTCCATAGCTTCTCCCCCATGTGACCATACTGATGCTCACTGTATTAACCACACTGCAATAAGCGATCCATATTGCAGCCAGGACCGAGAACTCTTTCTTCATCTCTTTCACGGTATATGTATGGCATGAAGAATACAGGACAAACATAAAGCAGATCATCCATACGATCTCTTTTATATTCTCCGTGACTCCGTATCGAAATGACAGAAGGGAGCTGAGCACATAGCTCATTATCATCCCGATAATCAGCCAGATATTATACATATCCTTGTATTCTTTGTATTTTAGGACAATCGCCGCCGCTGCCGCCATCCCCCAGAGCGCCAGAAGATACGTTGCCCATTCCATATATTTTTTTTCGTTTACAAACGCATTAAACGCAAGCAGTACATAGACCAGATAGTATACTTTAAATGCAAAAAGAAATCTTTTCATAATTCCAGCCCCCTTTTACTTTCCTTGGTTTTCTTCAATCAGACGCCTTATCAGCTTCTCGATCTTCCGGTATGATTTCGGCCGGTCAAACTGTTCTTCTGCGATCCGGCGGGCATTTTCTCCCATCCGTTCTCTCCCTTGCTCATCGGCCAGCAGTCTCTCCACCGCGTCTGCCAGTATGCCCGCATCCTCAGGCAGGATATTGACGCCGAATCCGTCCTGCTCCACTTTTTTACGGAACTCCGGGCTCATGCATGTATTGATCATAGGTCTGCCCGCCGCCAGATAGTCGCCGATCTTCGTGACAATACTCTGGGGCGCTTTTTTCACAAAGGAATTCACGAGGATATCTGAAGCTCTTAAGTACGCCGCCATCTTATCATAGGGTGCATATCCGACAAATTCAACACTGGAAATATTTCTTGAACGTGCAAGTTCTTCCAGTTCTTCTTTCAGCGGACCGCCCCCAAGGATCTTGAACTTGACGTCATCTCTTCCACGGCGCTCCAGTTCTTCCGCTGCCAGCACCATTGTGCGGATGTCATAGCTGGTGCCGATCGTTCCCGCATAGGATACCCATAACTCTCCACCCGGCTTCTTCGCAGAGTCCTTATTCTTCTCTACGCCTTCGTCAAATACAGCGATTTCATTTCCCACGTAGACCGTCTCACGAGGGATATCTCTGTCCTGATTTTGAAGGGGACGGTCCCGATATTCATCAGACGTCCCAATCACACCGGATACCAGGCTATACACCTTCTCGGCGTCACGCAGGAGCGGATAGAAAATGATATCGCTTATCACAGGGATATCCAGCACCATCCGCATCGCCTCCGGCCACAGATCGTTGACGTCCGCCACAAAGGGGATACCTCTTTTGCGGGCGTATTCTGCCGCCGCCAACGCTACGTCGTTCGGCGGAATCTCCGCGTAAATCAAATCATAATCCCCTTCTTTTTCAAGGAGGGCGGTCAGATTCTTTGCTGCCGCCCTGTGGCTTATCACACGTTTCAGGTCAATATTTTTCTTATAACCCGGCTCATAGATGAATTTCAGATGAAACTTATAATCCTCCGCCTTGATTTTATCAAGATCGCGCTGCTCTTTTTCCCAGTGCTGGAAAGTGGTCGTAATCAGGTCCACATCATATCCTGCTTCTGTTAGAAAATCACAGATATAGCGGAATCTCGTGTATCCCTTCTCATCATTTAGCCGCACGCCCATCGAAATGACTGCTATTCTGTCCATTGTATCCTCTCCCGGTCATCTTTCTCTTCAACGGATTACTGCAAACACAGTGCCAATCATCACCTTAATGTCTCCGATCACACTGAAGTTTTCCAGATAATCCAGATTGTATCTCATTTTATCAGGAAGAACCCGGCGGATATAGACCTCGTCCACGCTGCCGCCTTCCTTTAAGTATCTCCCCATCACCTCGTCTTCGTCTTTGTAAGCGATACTTGTTTTTGAGGTAATTCCTGCGGGAAGCAGAAGTGTCGCCCACATTTCTTCTGTGTATGCGTCAACATATTTCTTTACTTCCGGTCTTGTCCCGACAAAGCTCATATCGCCCGCAAGCACGTTGAAGAGCTGAGGCAGCTCGTCCAGTCTGCATTTTCTGATGAGTCTCCCCATCCGGGTAATCCTGCTGTCACCGCTTGTCGTCACTGCCGATCCTCTCTTATCCGCGTCCGCTACCATTGTACGGAATTTGAAAATCCTGTATGATCTCCCATATTGTGTGATCCTCTCCTGACGAAAGAACACCGGTCCTCTGCTGTCGATCTTGATCCCAATGGCAAGGATCAGCATAACAGGAGATAATATCACAGTGAGAACCGCGGCAGCAGCTACATCCATCGTTCTCTTTGCCGCCAGATCTCTCTTCCGCGCGCGAAGCCTGTCGTAATATGGTCTGACGCTTTCATTTCTCATTCGTTTCGGCAGCCGTTCCCAGTCCAATAACCGCATCTTTTTCTTCTCCGTTCCTGATCTTTATCATCTCTCTGACTTCACTTTTGAGTACATCATCGGAAAATATGTCCTCACAATATGGACGGCTCTTCCGAAAGAAGTACAGAGAAAGACAGATCTTTTCTTCATACATTGCAGGGCAAGCGCGAGCATCCGGCTGTCTCTCGCGGCAGCCGCAGGTATCAGCCGCTGAAAAAGGGGATCGCCGAAGACTTCTTTACAAAACGTCCTCCTCTTCCTTCTGCTCATCTTCGCCCTCTTGTCACAATTTCTCTCCAAGGCAGAGAGAATATACCGCCCATACAGACTTCCCAGCACAGAGCGGACTTCTTCCGTATCTCTTCCCCAATATTTCTGCTGTTCATACAGCATCGAGATCCTCCGGCGGTGAAGTTCATAATAGTCGGGGACGAATTTTGTCGTAAGGCTTCCCTCCATACGCTTGGCATAGTGATAGGGAGCACAATCCAGTGTGTTCAGACTGTCGATGTCCATACAATATTCAACATTAAACACGATATCCTCAATCAGACGCACAGTCTCGTATCTCAGTTCCTTCTCTCTGATATAATCCACACTGTATACCTTGTTCCAGGCATATCCGTAGACAGTCTCCCGCTCCATGCGCATCACATATTCGTGTATCTTATCTTTGTCTGTAAAATGATTTCTCTTTGGCATAATGACGTGAGAGTAATTAAGATTCCCTCCGTTGTCAAAATATTCCTCCGCATGACCGAATACCGCCAGTTTCGCCGGATGCTCTTCAAAGGATGCCCTGACGCGCTCCAGCAGATCAGCATCGGCCGTATCGTCCGGGTCCATGAACCAGATATATTTTCCTGACGCTTCGCGGATTCCGGTATTGCGCGCCTCACTCAATCCTCTGTTTTCCTCATGGCGAAGCACCTGTATTCTGCTGTCTGCTGCAGCAAGCCGCTTCGCGATCTCGCCTGTCCTGTCGGGAGAACCGTCCTCAACAATGAGCAGCTCCCAGTCCGGACAGGTCTGCTCCCTGATACACTCCACTGCCTTTTCCAGGTACTTCTCTACCTTGTAAGACGGCATCACCACAGTGAAATATGGTCTTTCCAATTTTGTTCCACTCCTCTTCATCATGCCGGATTCCTAAAAAACCGCCGCTTTTCTGAAAATTCTTATCACATAGTCCTGCTGCTCGTCCGTCAGGCAAGTATGCAGGGGAAGCGTGATCTCATTCTCAAACTGGGCGTAGGAGTTCGGAAAGTCCTGGATGTCAAACCCCAGGTTCTTGTATGCTGTCAGCAGCGGAAGCGGCTTGTAATGCACGTTGACCGCAACGCCCGCTTCAGCCATCTCTGCAATAATCCGATTACATTCTCCGCGGCTTCTGCCCGGCAGACGGGTCAAATACAGATGTCCGCTGGACTTTGAACCTTCTTCATAATGGCGCAGCACTTTCACCTTCTCTTCCGGCCACGACGCGTCGTATCTCCCAATAAGTTCTCTTCTGCGCTCCAGTATGCCTTTATATCTCTTTAACTGTATAATCCCCAATGCGGCCTGGATATCTGTCATATTGCATTTATAGAAAGGCGCCACAATATCGTACTCCCATGCCCCGGCTTTTGTCTTTGCCAAAGCGTCTTTCGACTGCCCGTGCAGCGAAAGAAGCATGTATTCCTTATAGAGCACATCCCCGTCAGCCACAGTTCCTTCTATAGCATCTGACCATGTGACGGCTCCTCCCTCCGCGGTTGTCAGGTTCTTCACTGCATGAAAAGAATAGCAGGTAAAGTCTGCAATCTGCCCGCACATCTTTCCGTCTCTGGACGCCCCGAAGGCATGCGCCGAGTCTGCCATCACAAGAATACGCCCCAATGCTTCCTGACGCTCATTTGCCGGGCGAAAAAGGTACTTTTTCTCCTCAGTAATGCGGAAGATCTCCTCGTACTTTGAATACACGATCCCAGCCAGATCCACACAGATGACGGCTTTTGTCCGCTCTGTGACTGCCTCCCGTACTTTCTCAGGATCCATCTCAAAACTTCCGGGCATGGTGTCTACAAGAACCGGTACAGCGCCCACATGACAGATCACGCTGCATGTGGCTGTATATGTGTAAGCAGTGGTGATGACCTCGTCCCCAGGGCCGATCCCCATCACTCTTAATGTCTGCTCCATGCACGCCGTCGCCGAGTTCAGGCAGACTGCATGTTTCGTTCCGCAGAACGCGGCAATCCCGCGCTCGAATTCCTTCGTGCGCGGGCCTGTAGTGATCCAGCCGCTGCCAAGCGCCGCTGCGACCTCCTCTATTTCTTCTTCTGTGATATCCGGCGGTGAAAACTCAACTCGCATCGTTCTCTCCTCCTTTTATTTGTGAGCGCTGTCCGCCACGCTCCGATCTAAAAATGCACTTGGAAGTGCAGAACCATTGTCAGGGAAATCATCCCGCAGACTTTCCTGCAGCTTCCTGTCTCTCTCAATATCTGCTTCTCTCTGATGATACGTCGGCACAATCTTGTGCACGATTTGTTTCATCTCTTTCGTCTCTCCGTATGCTTCTCTGTACAGATCTTCCAGATCTTTTAAGAATTCTTCTTCGTTAAAGTCGATCGGTTTTCCGATGTGTATCCGGTCATTCTCTGTCGCCTGGAGGCCTTCCTCATCCATAAGAAGTTCTTCATAGAGCTTCTCTCCCGGGCGCAGACCTGTGTATTTGATCTCAATATCTCTTTCCGGCACATATCCTGAAAGCTGGATCAGGTTTTTCGCAAGATCTGCAATCCTCACCGGCTGTCCCATATCGAGCACAAAGATCTCACCGCCCTTTGCGCTGGCTCCCGCCTCGAGCACAAGGGATACCGCCTCTGGGATCGTCATAAAGTAGCGGATGATATCCGGGTGGGTCACAGTCACCGGACCCCCGGCCTCAATCTGTTTCTTAAAAAGCGGGATCACACTCCCGTTGCTTCCCAGGACGTTGCCGAAGCGGACTGCCACATACTCTGTCTTCGAGTGGTTATTAAATGTCTGTATGATCATCTCGCACATGCGCTTTGACGCGCCCATGATGTTCGTCGGATTCACCGCCTTATCTGTGGAGATAAGCACAAATTTCTGCGCCCCGAACCTGTCTGCCGCCAAAGCCACCTTATATGTTCCGAACACATTGTTTTTTATCGCCTCATTAGGACTGTCTTCCATCAGTGGCACATGCTTGTGGGCCGCTGCATGGTACACGATATCCGGCCGGTATTCCGCAAACACGTTGTTTACCTTGCGCCCGTTCCTCACTGAACCAATCAGGACGACAAGATCGAGATAAGGATATTGCGCTGTCAGTTCCTGCTGAATGTCATAGGCGTTGTTCTCGTAAATGTCAAAGATAATAAGCTGGCGCACTCCGTTCGCCGCAATCTGGCGGCAGAGCTCGCTTCCGATGCTGCCTCCTCCGCCGGTCACGAGCACCACTTTATCGGACACATATCTTCCGATCTTTTCCGTGGTGATCTGCACAGGCTCGCGGCCCAGCAGATCCTCAATCTCCACATGGCGCAGCTTGGAGACTGTGACTTCCCCATTCACAAGCTGATATACGCCGGGAAGGATCTTGAGCTCACAGTTCGGTATCTTCTGGCAGATCTCAAGAATCTTTCTCTGCTCGCACTTGTCTGCGCTGGGTATGGCGACGATAACTTCTGTTATGCCGTATTTCCTCGCATTTTCAAGAATCGTATCCCTGCCCCCCACGACCTTCACGCCATGAATATAAGTTCCGTGCTTCCGGGGATTATCATCAATAATACAACGCAGCTTTGCATCAAGTCTCGTGCTAAGTTCCAGTTCTTTCATGACCACATTACAAGCTTCTCCAGCGCCGATAATCATCGTATTGCGCATATGCATTCCGTGGAGATTGCTCCGGTATAAAAGTCTCACCAGACGGTAAGAGAACCTGCTCACGCATGTGAGGAGAAAAAGAGACACACCGTAGAGCAGAAAATAGCTGCGGTATATCGGACGGTAAGTCAGATAATATGCCAGCACATTGAGCAGCATACACATGACACACGCCTGAATGATATAAACAAGTTCCTTGATACTGGCATAACGCCATAGACTTGTATACAGTCTGCATATCGCAAATATAATCAAAGTAAAGATTGTATTAGGTATGACGGAATTCAGCACCGAAGTATAATACTCCGGAGGTATCTCTTCAATATGCATGTTAAATCTCACCCATAACGCCAGAAAAGAGCTGATATTGATGAAAAGTATATCAAGCAGTATGAGAAATAACCTATATGCAATGGATAGATCCCACTTTTTTATCAATTTCCACATAATGGATGTGTCCCCTTACTGTATTTACTCGATCGCTGTTCCTTCCAGAATCTCACCGTTCTCCACTGCGTCGATGGCCTGCCTGATTGCATCCACAGACGCCTGATCCGGCTGCATCACATACAGCGGCGCTCCAGAATAGGAATAGCAGTACTGATTGTCACCAGTTCCTTCGGCTGCCATAGAAGTGATATTCCATGACGGCGCCTCAGCGAGCTGCATCTTGATCAGCTCCTGGATCTGCTGCGCTGACATATTTGTATCCACATTTCCGCTCACACTGTTCAGAATCTGATTGGCTCCTGTCAGTATAGCCGGTGACACCATCTTTTTAATTATGCCCGTGATAACTGCCTGCTGGTCTTTTCCCCGCTGGTTGTCGCCTCCGGGCACATTCTGCCTCTCTCTTGAGAATGCCAGCGCCTGTTTGCCGTTGAACGTATTCGTTCCCTGCTGTACATTCATCACCATACCGGAATCAGAGCTCGTGGTAAACGCGTATTCCGACTCTACTTCCACTCCGCCGAGCGCGTCTACGATCTCGATCACGGAAGTAAAGTTGACTCTCGCGTAGAAATCAAGCTCTGTGTCATAAAGATTCTCCAGGGCGGACATAGATGCATCCACTCCGTAGATACCCGCGTGGGTCAGCTTGTCCTTCTGCCCGCCGGTGATCCCCGGGAACTCTACATAATAATCTCTTGGTGTAGTCACAAGAAGTATCTGATGTGTCGTCGGGTTGACTACTGCCATAATGTTCACGTCACTCCGGCTGTTCGTCTCAATCGCTCCAAACACATCAATACCGCTGATATATACGCTGAACGTATTGTCTTTTACTTCCACATCAGCAGACTGATTCTCAAGTTCACTCTTGATACTGTGTGTGTAAATAATCTTCGTATTCTGTGTATAGTCTTCAAACACCTCTGCCAGGATTCCCGTATATCCCTCATTATATATGATCGCATCCACCTCGCCGTCATGGAGCGCCTGCGCCTGTTCCGCAAGGCCCGTATACTCTATGGTGGAAATATCTTTTCCAAGCTCCTGGTTGATCGCGTCCACGGTCTCCTTTATCTGGTCACCATTCATACTGTACTGAACACCGAACACATAGTCAGACGCTCCCCCGATATCTTCAGCAGGATTGTCAGCCATGACAGCCACAACTACGTTGTCAAGCTTATAGTCTCCGCCAGTAATATTTGACACCGTACTGCTCGTCTTAAACAAGAAATACGCTCCCACGATCAGGAGAATTGAAATCAGGACACTGATGATCTTGCCAGTAATGGCGTTCTTTTTTGAAAAGAACTGACTTGCCAGTATGCCGCCCCAAAAGATGAGGAAAAGCACGCTGATAACGATCATATACATATCCGGCAGCATATTCAGTCTGAAAAGTCCCACGATAAAAGCAAGTGTTGCTGCTAACTGAACGACCGCGATCGCAATGCCCACGGTGCGGCTCACCTTATTATCATGTCCCTTTTTTCTCTTTCCACCCGTCCCTTTCGTACTATTTACTCTGCGTCTGGCGTCGTAGCGTCCCGCAGCCGAATCCGGCCGGGTCCCCTCTGCGCTCCTTCGTCTGCGCACTTTCTTCTTGTCCTGTATTTCATTTCTCTGACTCATTCATTATCAAGCCCCTTTTTCTTTCTATGAATAATATTTATCGACATTTTTATTAGTCTTTCTGCATACGCTTTCTTATATTATCATTTTTTGTCTGATTTCGCAACAAAATCAATTTATCATAAGTAATTCTTAAAAAAGGCATAAGTTTCTTTTCATTATCCGCCCCGAAACGAGTTGTCAAGGACTTTTTAATCAAATTCACAAAAAAGCCACAAAAAAAGTGCCAGGAAGCAGATTTTAGCTCCTGACACTTTGGCGGATG
>CAJFQC010000038.1 GCA_904418845.1 uncultured Ruminococcus sp.
AAAGGCTTGCCGGAAGTAAAGGTACCAGAATATACAGAGTAGACTGGAGAACGTGTAACAGCGTCCTCTTTTGTTGCGGCATCGCAACGGAAAGGAGAAGTGATTATGGCATTAAAAATCTATCTCAGCCCGAGCTCGCAGTCGGGCAATTCGTACAGCGCGCAGGGTACAAACGAGCAGAGGCAGTGCAACAGGATTGCAGAAGCGGCAAAGGCTGCCCTGGAACGGAATGGCTACGAGGTCAGAAAAGCCCCGGAAGGGCAGGGCTACGTCCAAAATGTGGCTGAGTCCAACGCATGGGGAGCCAATATCCATATGCCGATCCATACTAACGCCGGCGGGGCGGCCAAGGGGACAATGGGGCTCTGCTACCAGGGATGCGCTACAAATAAGTATATGCAGAATGTATACAATGCCGTGGCAGAGCTGACGCCCTGGGCGGACAGCGGTATCATTGTGCGCAATGACCTGTATGAGATCAATTCCACATCGGCGATGTGCGTGTATATGGAGATGGCATTCCACGACAAGGCAGACTCAGCGCAGTGGATCATCGACAATGTTGTACCGCTCGGCGAAGCCATCGCAAAGGGTATGTGCACGGCAGACGGCAAGGCATACATTGCAGGAGACGGTACAGAAGTCGTGCCGCCGACAAGCTCCACAGGATCGGGGAGCGGGTCCGCAGAAGGCTTGAAGGAGCTCGGACCGGTAGACACAGAGTATATGGCCTATGCGGCAGGGCAGTGGTGGCCGCCGGTCAAAAACAGGGATGACTGGGCCGGCAAAGGGGATGGAAAGCCGATCCAGTGCTTTGCCCTCAAGGTATCAAAAGGGTCTGTTAAGTACCGCGCGCACAGTATGTCAAATGGCTGGCTCGGATGGGTGACAGGATACGATATCAATGACTATGACAACGGATTTGCCGGGGATTATACAGATATCGATATGATCCAAGTGTATTATTACACACCGGATGGATATATCTACAAAGAGGCGGTATACCGGGTGTCTGATCTGAATAGCCTGACATATTATCCTGTGCAGCGCGACACAAAAGAAGCGCCTGGATACGATGGATATGCTGGGGTGTCAGGAACAGCGATCGATAAGCTTCAGATCTGGATTGAGTAGGGCATAATGCAATGGGGTATTGTTACGCTTTAAAAATTCCAGTTTTGCAAGGCTTTTCATTGTTGAAAATTGGTGTCACAAGATCCCCAAATGGAAAGAGCGCCCAATCTTTTCGCCGTACAGCGAGAGACTGGGCGCTCTTTTTTGTATTAAGTCAGTTCCACAGAAAGATGACAATAGCTATACCGACAATTCAGAAATTAATAGATTAACAAAGCTCGTCCCGCACGGACACTTTTCTCATAACTACAAGGCAGCTTGTCGACCAACGTAACACCAGCGGGCTCAATATATTTCCGGTTAAAATATTCCTTCATCTCGGACGAGAAGTAATCATCATCCAACATGATATATCGGACGCCGGAGGTTAAACCAAGCTGCTGCATATAAAGGCTCGCTTTAAACATGGTATTTATTTGCACAAACGAATCAAAAGCGTCAAGCATTTTTTCTATCGTACGATGGGGGTTTTCCGAAAATCCCACACCATCTACATTTCCAATCAGATAAACTGGTTTTTCGGGATGAGTTTCATTGTACTTGTCAATAAGCTTCTTTATATCTACAGTTTCATCAGATTTATTCACACCATATTGCCCAGGATCGGAGGTATGAATAAGAGATTGCACCAATGCACGGATATCACCGTCAGCATCCTTTATTATCAGGTCAAAGCTATGGATACCTGCAGCTGCCGCTTCATGGGATACGATTTCCATTGTGGAAAGCTTGACATTCGGATCTCGTTCAGCCATAGGGGTCAGATGTTTCTTTTCAGGATAAATATTTGCTCCTGCATCATGAAAGCTCTTTGCAGCCAACTGCTCTGCACCGTGTCCTCGATATTTAGCTTGTTTTTGCTGAATCTCTTTGGGCGCGATTAAGTTATTAAAAATTTCCTTTACCATGTCTTCTGGCAACGACAGAAAGGCGTTTAGTATTTGTTCCAAATCATTCGAAACAAAGTATTCAGAAATTAATTTTGCCTATTCCTCTTTTCCTTTGCGGGACAATTTACCGACAAACCAAGCTGTACTATGCTTGGTCAAATCCTCACGCTTTTCCGCCACTATTCTTTCTCCGGCACTCGTGGTAGAAATATGGGCGAGGTATGTCATATCTAAATAGAAACGCTTGTTAGAGATCCCGAGCAAAAGTCGAATATTATTTATGAATTTTGGGTTATGTAACAGTGCTTTCTGGATAGATTCCGAAAAGGTTTTCTGAATGTTATCCCGATAGTAATTGAGAAAAGCAATTAAATCAGTTACAACATTATTGTCAAGTGCTTCGCCTCTGTAAAGAGGAATATCGTTTTGTGGCGCCACACAGTACCAAAACTCTTGCAATTTACGCATGGTTGTCCTCCTGTAATTGTACGAAAACTACTACTTGCATTTGAGATAAGACTATTGTAATATAGTTTTCGTTACATGTACAGTATTTTTTTGTTTGCACAGTGGAGGCTTTTTATGTATGATCTTTATTCTATACATGCGCAATTTCAAGATAAGAAGTCGCAAATTTTTAAAACGGAACAGAGATTAATTCGTTGCCTTTATTATAAGTTGGAATGTTTGCAGAACAATGATGACCCTTTGTTCCTAATGTGGCAAAATGAACTTGAATTTACCTATGGCAATCTGAGTGAACTTCTTTCTCAGAATTCAAAAATTAGTCCTCGAGAGTTATGTGCGCTATATGGATTCGATAACGCAGAGAAAGTGAATCTATCGCAGCTTTTGAAAAGTATCCAGACTTTCTATAGTATTTTGATTAAGCTCATTACTTACAACATGGTTCAAAACCCGATTTCTATGTTAAAGCGTGATGCTGATGGCAATTTAATTAAAACGATTCTATCAGGGAAAGCATTTGTTAAGCTTGGTATAAGCAACTATTGCTATGACGACTGGTTTTCTTGGATTTTAAAATACTGGGATTCTGATATAGAGGAACAATGCTGTAAACTTTGGACATGCTTAGAGACGGAAAATACGATTATCTCAATCAAAGGATTCATTCAAAGTTTTCGTTCAGATAGTTTAAAACATATTTATGAAACCGTTATCCCAAAAGAGATTCGCCACGCCCTTGGCGAATACTATACTCCAGACTGGCTGGCAACATGCACCATTAAAAATGCATTGAATGCAGCCGGGCAAAGAGTTACAGATCTTCGCTTTATAGATCCGACTTGCGGGGCAGGAACTTTTTTGACAAGAGTAATGCGAATGATTCAGGCCGAATCAATGAACGGATTTGCAGATCCGTCAATGGTTGCCGGATTTGATATTAACTCTCTTGCAGTTCTTACAGCAAAGGCTAATTATTTGGCAACAATTATCGATCAACTCAATTCCTACTCCAACTTTGTTGTCCCGATATATCATTATGACATAATCAACACTCCTGCACTTGAAGGGGACAAGTTAGTTATTGATACTAATTGCGATTTGGTTTGTGAAATCCCCATTTCTATTTGCGAAGAAGTAATTCAAAAAAATCTTTCTTTTTGTGCAGATGACCTTTTGCAATTACTATATCAGAGTGATAAGTGTCGCGTATTATGCAAGAGTATTTCAACGTACGATTCCATCAATCAAAAAATAATTGCTAACATCTTGCTGAATCGAATCTTTGCATTCTACGAAAAAAAGGCAGATATCGTTGTAGGAAATCCGCCTTGGGTGAACTGGGAATATCTTCCTCAAAAATATAAAACTAAGTCTCAACATCTTTGGCCTGAATATGGATTGTTTAATGCTAAAGGCCGTGATTTAAGTTTTTCTAAAGAAGATATTTCTATTTTGATTACATATGTTGTTATTGATCATTTCCTTAATGAAAACGGATACCTTAGTTTTGTTTTGCGCCAAGCAATGTTTAAATCTGCCCAAAATGGCGTTGGATTTCGGCGTTTTAAATTAGAGAAAGGCAATACTGAATTCAGAGTATTACAAGTAGACGATTTGTGCGGCGTTAAACCATTTGAGGGGATTAATAGTCGGAGTGCGCTTGTTCTCATTAAGAAAAACGAAAAGCATACCTTTCCGGTGCCGTATAATTGCTGGATCAGAAGAAAACATTTCCTCAAAGCTATCAGGGAGCCAGATGCAACCGCAGATTCAATAATGGCATTCGTTGATGTTGAAAAGATGATTGCATTCCCAGCAGATAAAAATGATCCTTCTTCGATTTGGATAAATTCTCCCGAAGAGATTACTTCGGTAATAGACATACTTTTAGGCAGCAATCAATATAAGGCGAGAACAGGTGTTTTTACCGGCGGCGCGAATGCCGTTTACTGGATGAATGTGTTGGAGGGGAACAGAGGAACAGTAAAAATCAGCAATATAGTGGAGAGGGCTAAACGAAAAGTTAAAGCTGTAACCGCAGAAATCGAACCCACCTTTGTATATCCTTTAGTTCAGGGCAGCGATATCTCTCAATGGAATGTTAATACTAAATCTTATATTTTATGCCCACATACTTCTGAGACCAAAATGTATCCGGTAGAAGGAAGCGTTTTGAAAGCTGTCGCCCCCAAAACATTTGACTATTTAGCGTACTTCAGGGAAGATTTAGATGCACGCAAAGGTTTTGCCGGATGGGAGAAAAAAATCCAAGCCCAACACTTTTACTCTATTTTGAGAATTGGCGAGTACACTTTCTCAAAATACAAAGTGGCCTGGCGATATATTGCTCAGTCGTTTATTACGGCTGTCATTACTTCTGCTCAGGATTGTTTTGTTGGTGAAAAACTCTATATTCCAAACGAAAAAATAATGTATGTTGGCACTGATTGTAAGAATGAAGCTTATTACCTTTGCGGTGTCTTGAGTTCTTCCCCTGTAAGTTATTGTGTTAAATGCTATATGAATCCCACCAGCATTTCAGCCCATGTTCTCGATAAACTCAATATCCCACAATATGATCCCGGCAATATCCTCCATCAAAGAATTGCCAGCATTTGCGAAGCCGGGCATCAGACACAAGATTCTAAGCAGAGAGCGATGCTTCAATCCGATTTAGATACAACAATTGGGGAACTATATGGTATATCCGATGAGTTTATCAAGATGATCCAAGATGCATTAAAAATCTTGTAAATTCATTATTTACGAGGTCAACACGCATAATAGAAAAACAGCCGCAGGTCATCATTTTTGATGACCTGCGGCTGTTATGTTTGTTCCGTACCAATAGTGCTTCTGGGGGTCCGGTTCATTTCCCTATAAGATGGAGCATTAGCTCCGGGGCGGAATATTGTATCATCTTTTGCGAAATATAGCGAAACAAATATACGTTGTATAAAATACAGAGAAATAAAAATGTTTCTAAACAACGCAAATACGCGGCTTTTTGAGTCCGTCTTTGCCTAATGTGTTATCCCCAAACCCGCATACAAGTTCCAGATCAATCCCTTCCTCTTCAAAATACCCTTTCTCGATTGCGATATACATCGGCGCGTAGAAGATGGAATGTGCCACTTCATTTAGTGTTACTTTGACAGGCTCTTTCTCTTCAGTCTGTTCTGTGGAAATGTTTTCCGACCCTGTGACTTCCGTGTCCTGCGAGCATCCTGCCAGCATGGACAGGGAGAGGACAGCAGCGCCGAGATAGGCTAAAATACGCTTTTTCATAATTCCTCCATATAGATTTTATTCAATTCCTTCTTACATACTATATGAAGAAATACAGAGGAAGTTCCGGCGGGTACTTTTGTTTCGATTATCTATATGTGTACGTTGCCGGACGATTGTCAACCACTGCAGCCATCAGCCGCCGCAGCTTTTATTCGTCATAGTCATCGTCTGCATAATCATCTTCGAACGCATTGCCGTAATCATCTTCATAATCATCGCCGCCCCTTGATGTAATGGCAAGGATCAGAGTAATCACAGCGAGTACAGCACATGCTCCCGCAGCAATGAGAAGCTGGAACTCATCACCTTTCTTGAGAAAGGCAAACACTCCGCCTCCAAGATAGAAGAGCATGGGCAGCAGGAAAGCGAACACAGAGTTTGTTCTAAGTGTAATGAAATACAGCAGAGCGGATACGAGCAGACAGAGAGCCAGTATAACGAACGTCAGCCCTGAGACAGTCCCGTCTCCAGCAGAGGAAAGCCCGGTGGAAAATCCTTTGTACATCAGGTATCCGAAACCTGCCAGTGAAATTACCGCGAGCAGGATACGCATAACGCGGAATCTTGGTGTATCCTCATAGTAATCATCATCATATTCGTCGATCTCTGGCTCCGGCTTCTTTGCCGCATAGTTTACGGCAGTATTTTTCCGTCTTGCTTCAGCACTGGAAACAGAAGATTTTTTGATAGTACGGGTGTCGTCGTCTGTCTGTGTCTTTTTCTTTCTTATCGGCTTACCGATCGCTCCTGTGGCAAGCATATCCTCGTACCCTTTGCGGGCTGTGGTCTCATGTTTTGCACGTACTCTTTCCGGTGGGATATTGCTGTATCTCTTTTCATTGGCAGCATCTGATGCCGTGTTTTTTACCGGACGCTTTTTCACCGGTTTCTTAGCCGGAGCAGCAGAAGTTTCTCCATCAGATGTGCGGCGTTTCGGTCTGGGCGCATCGGATTTAGGAGAAGTCTCTTTCTGGACAGCTGCTTTCTGAGACGCAGATTTCTTAGGCATACCGGCGTTCTCCTGAGCAGGAGCCTTCTTCGGTGTGTTCTCCTGAGCAGAAGATTTTTGCGGAGCGTCCGCCGCTTCAGCTTTCTTTGCCGCCTCGGCCTTTGGAGCAACCGCTTTTTGAGACGGAGCTTTTTTAACAGCATCGTTCTTCTGAGCAGTAGCTTTCTTCGGCGTTTCTGCCTTCTTTAATGCGCTCTCCTCCGGAATGGATGCCTTGTCCGGATCGGACTGTTTTGCCGCGGCTTTTTTCGCACGCTGTTTGTCAAGATTCCACTGCTTGCGGCAGTCGCGGCAGATTGCATATTCATTAAAGATCGGATCACCGTTTTCATTGGTGCCAATCTGCTTGTTTTTTAATTCAAGTTCTTTTCCACATATTGGACACTTCATAAATCTATACTCCTCTCTTGTGTTAGACCAATCTACAACGTAAACAGTATAACATTTTGGGGACGTAAGAACAATGAAAAAATGCAATATCTACTCGAAAAGTGGAATATATGACTGAATTATGTCGAAATTGTATCCACAAAAGAGGATGCATCATTTTCCGGACGAAGCACAATCTTCTTTGGCGGCGTTATTTCGAAGCTTTACTGTCAGTTTTATCCGAGACAGTGGGCGGAATGTACTGCACGATGTCATTGTAGGAGTCCAGTTCTTCCTCTGACTGTGGGAGAGAGGGGATCAGACCGGTACAGTCCATTGCTGAAGCTGCATTTGTAAGATAGTCATAGTCATCGATGAGCTCTCTGTTGGTTTTCTTTTCCAATATTTTTCACCTCGATATCATGATTTCTCCGGTAACAGTCTGACACACATGGCTGTCTGTGCGAGACTTGTTCCGGGCTGTGCTGTTAGTATTTCCGGGAAGAAAAATTGTATTCTTTGGAAAATGTGGTAGAATAGTGAAAGAATTTAAGAAAAAATGGATCAGCAAAGGAGAAAGGAGACCGGATATGGAATTTATTGCGGATACACATGCTCATACTCTGGCAAGCGGGCATGCTTACAGTACTATAAAGGAGATGGCTGCAGCGGCAAAAGCAAAGGGGCTTAAGGGTTTGGCTCTGACGGAGCACGCACCCGAGATGCCCGGAACATGCGGGCTGTACTATTTTCAAAATCTGGATGTAGTTCCGCGGGAAGCAGGGGGAGTGAGGCTTTTAATGGGAGCGGAAGTCAACATTATGAATCCGGATGGAGCCATTGACCTACCGGAAAAGACATGCCGGGATATGGATATAGTGGTGGCAAGCATCCACCTGCCGTGCTATGGATTGGGACACACGCCGGAAGAAAACACCCGTGCGTATGTAGAGGTAATGAAGAAACCCTATGTCAATATCATTGGGCATCCAGATGACGGAAGATTCCCGTTTGACTGCGAAGTGGTTGTGAAAACAGCCAAGGAGACGGGAACGCTTCTGGAGGTTAATAATTCTTCCATGCGCCCACAGAGCAGCCGGAAAGGTACAAGACAAAATATACTGACCATGCTGGATCTGTGCAAACAATATGACGTTCCCGTGACAACAGGAAGTGACGCCCATATAGATGTGGATGCGGGAAATTTTACAAATGTCCGTGAAGTACTTGAATATTGTAATTTCCCTGAGGAATTGGTTGTGACGACAGACTGGGAGAGACTGAAAACGTTTTTAGGGCTGTAGAGCGGCAAAAGAAAAAGGTGTGGATTTTAAAAGTTTAATGTGCTAAAATACAACAGTAAAGGGACAAGTATGGGCTATGATACAATGTTCCGCCACATTTATTTATGCCATCAGCTTGAAAAGGAGATATTTTTATGAGTAAGAAAATCAGAACGGAGGCGGTAGACTATCTTTTTGACGCTGTCCTCAGTCTGGAAAATAAAGAAGAGTGTTATACATTTTTTGAAGATATCTGTACAATCAACGAGCTTCTCTCATTATCACAGAGATTTGAAGTTGCCAAGATGTTGAGGGAGCAGAAGACTTATCTGGAGATTGCTGAGAAGACGGGAGCGTCGACGGCAACTATCAGCCGTGTCAACCGTTCGCTGAATTATGGGAATGACGGATACGATATGGTATTTGAAAGGATCGACAAGAAAAACGGATAGCACAGGCATAAAAACCCAGTATTGTAAATAAAAAGCCGGAAACTGGCATTATCATATGCAGTCTCCGGCTTTTTTGATCTTACTTCGCAGGATTTTCCCGCCCGGCAAGCTCATCTATGATCTTCTCGATCATAGTTTTCTTTAAATATACATCAAAGCTTAAGCTGCACAGGAAAACAAACAGCCGTAACTCATCCTTGTCTTCACCGTCAGGAATATCAGGAAATGCCTGTCCGGACTTTTCATACGCCTTCTGAACCGATGCTTTAAGTGGCTCAATGCGGGATTTCTCGATCTCGCACACTTCGCTGTATATTTCAGAGAGCTTTATATCCTCGCTGCCGGAGAAATATTTCTCCCGGAGAGGCGTCAGCAACGTCTCAATGTCTTTAATAGAGAGGATATTTTTAAAATAATAGATCAAAATGAGGAGAAGAACATGCTCCTTGGAATATTTCTTCTTGACCGACGGCGGAAGCAGGTTATTTTTTGAGTAATTATTTATCATCGTCTTGGTCAAGATTTTATCCTCGTCATACCGTTTTGTAGAGGATAGATGCTCGTCCATGAACGTGGTGACCTGATCCATATACAGGTCGATGTTCGGGATCTCGCCAGGCTTGATGTAATCAACTTTATCCAGACTGGCTAAAATGCTGTTTAATATATCATTTATGTCAATCTTCATATTATCACCTCGATGCATCTATTATATAGTAGTAAAAACTATATAGCAAGAGGGGAAAATTTGTTTTTAATATATGTAAGAACCGGAGGTTGACTTTAAAGAAAATATGTTCGATAATAAACAGAAATAACGGTACGAAAAAGGAGATATAAATGAGCATTTACGATACATTAAATGAACCTCAGAAGGAAGCGGTATTCCACACGGACGGACCACTTCTGATCCTCGCGGGGGCGGGCTCCGGCAAGACGAGAGTGCTGACCCACCGTATTGCTTATCTGATCGAAGAGAAGGGCGTGAATCCGTGGAATATCCTTGCCATCACATTTACCAACAAGGCGGCGGGCGAAATGCGCCAGAGAGTGGACAATCTGGTGGGATTCGGTTCAGAGAGCATCTGGGTGAGCACCTTTCACTCTATGTGCGTGCGGATTCTGCGCAGACACATAGAGCGTCTGGGATATGACAACCGTTTTACCATTTATGACACGGACGACCAGAAAACTCTTATGAAAGAAGTGATCCGTAAGATTGACCTTGATCCGAAACGTTATAAAGAGCGGCCTCTTTTATCCGTGATCTCTTCCGCGAAAAACGAGATGATCATGCCAAATGAGTTCGAGCTGAATGCAGGCGGCGATTTCGGGCGGCAGCAGATCGCGAAAGTGTACCGTGAGTATGAGGAGCAGTTAAAGTCAAACAATGCACTGGACTTTGATGATCTTCTTGTCAGAACCGTACAGCTTTTTGATACGCAGCCGGATGTCCTTGAGAACTATCAGGAACGGTTCCGCTACATAATGGTGGACGAGTATCAGGATACAAATACCGTGCAGTTCAAGCTGGTAAGTCTGCTGGCGGGCAAGTACCGGAACCTCTGTGTGGTGGGTGACGACGATCAGTCGATCTACAAATTCCGCGGGGCAAATATCCGCAATATCCTTGATTTTGAGAAAGAATTTCCGGATGCCCGGGTGATCAAATTGGAGCAGAACTACCGCTCCACGGAAAACATCCTCAATGCGGCGAACGGTGTGATCCGCAATAACAAAGGTCGCAAAGACAAGACGTTGTGGACGGACAACGGTGAGGGGGAGAAGATCTCTCTGCGCCAGTTTGACACCGGCTATGATGAGGCAGAATTTGTGGCGGAGGATATCAAAGAAAGCATGCGGGAGGGGGCTTCCTACAATGACAGCGCCATCCTGTACCGAACGAACGCTCAGTCCCGTCTTTTTGAGGAAAAATTCATCGCTATGAACATCCCCTATAAGATCGTGGGGGGCATCAACTTCTATGCCCGCAGGGAGATTAAGGACATTCTGGCATATTTAAAGACCATTGATAACGGGCAGGATGATCTTGCGGTGCGAAGGATCATCAACGTGCCAAAGAGGGGGATTGGCCTTACGACCATCAACCGGATACAGGAATCAGCGGCGGCGCGCGGAATCAGCTTCTATGAGGCGCTTCTTGCGCCGGAGCTTATCGCAGGTGCCGGGCGAAGCGCACCCAAGCTGGATTCTTTCGCTGCGTTGATCGAATATTTTAAAGGACAGGCAGAACGGGAGAGTCTGACGGATCTGTTAAATGAGATCATCGAAAAGACAGGCTATGTGGAAAGTCTGGATGCGGATGATCCAGAGGACGCAGAGGCAAGGATCCAGAATATTGATGAGCTTGTCAGCAAGGCAGCGGCATACGAAGAGGACTGTGCTGACAGAGACGAAGCGGCGACACTGAGCGGATTCCTCGAAGAAGTGGCTCTCGTGGCGGACATCGACAGCCTGGACGAGGAGCAGGATTATGTGGTTCTCATGACGCTGCACAGCGCCAAGGGTCTGGAGTTTCCGAGAGTCTATCTGACGGGGATGGAGGACGGTCTCTTCCCCAGTTACATGTCAGTCACCGGAGATGACCCAGAGGAGATGGAGGAAGAGCGAAGACTCTGCTATGTAGGAATCACCCGTGCAGAGCAGAAGCTGACGCTTACATGTGCCCAAAGAAGGATGGTACGCGGGGAGATTCAGTATAATAAAATGTCCCGGTTTATCCGGGAAATTCCGATGGAGCTTCTAGAGACAGGCGGCGGACGCAGGGCAGGAAGATTCGGCGGACACAGCGATGAGTCGGCAGAGGATGTGGACAAGACGATCCTCACCAGGCGAAATCCTTCCTCTCACGCATATTCGAACGTCAAGAAATCCTTCCGGGCACAGCCCTATGGCGGGAAGCAGGGGTTTTCCTCACTCCAGAAAGGAAGCCAGCTCGCTGCGGAAAAAGGCGGAAAGCTGTCATACAGTGTGGGTGACCGGGTGCGTCACGTGAAATTCGGAGAAGGAACCGTGCTGGATATCAAAGAAGGCGGACGGGACTATGAGGTGACCGTGGAGTTTGCTCAGGCAGGCGTGAGGAAGATGTTCGCCATGTTTGCAAAGCTGACGAAGGTGGAGTGAAGGTCTTTTCATAAACAAAGAAACAGCAAAGCCGCGGTCAGGCGGCAGAAAAATTCTCGAAAACCAGTAGTAATCTGGAAATGTTAGTGTTATAATAAACAGAAAGTAAGCACTGTCCCATGGACAGGGAAAGGACGTGTATTATGAGCAAGATAGAAGAGATCATTGCTGAATCAAAATTAAGCGACATCCTGAATAAGAAAGAAGCGGAAAAACAGAGAAATACAGTTGTCTGGGTACTCGCTATCATTGGCGCGGTTGCGGCAGTCGCGGCGATCGCATATGCGGTATACCGTTTCTTTACACCGGATTATCTGGAAGATTTTGAGGATGATTTTGATGACGACTTCGATGACTATTTCAGCGAAGAAGATCAGGTGTAATACATTCGGCAGAACAAAAACAGAGCATACGGGCAGGATGTGGGAAACTGCACCCTGCCTGTTTTGTTGTGGTCAGTATGTGTTTTTCAGGTGAAATGGAATTATAAAATATAGGGGATGCTTCCCAAAAGAGGAATGAACATTTGAAGATAACAGCGCTGGTATACAAGAGGTATAATACGATCAGTGGAGGACAAGATGAAAAAAGGGCAGGTATTTGAAGGCGTTATAGAGAGGGTGGATTTCCCGAACAAAGGAATCGCGTATATTCCGGAAGAGGACAGGCATGTGACAGTCAAAAACGGGATGCCCGGGCAGAAAGTGAGTTTCGTCATCAATAAATTCAAGCGGGGAAATGCAGAAGGAAGGCTTCTGGATGTGGTTGAGAGATCACCGTTGGAAACGCGTGGTCCAGCGTGCAGCATCTTTCCTGCGTGCGGCGGCTGCATGTATCAGACAATGCCCTATCCGGAGCAGATGAAGATGAAAGAAGGACAGATCCGCCGGATCATGGATGAGGCGGTGAAAGGCTCGTATGTCTTTGAGGGTGTGAAGGCAAGCCCGAAAGAGTTCGGCTACCGGAATAAGATGGAGTTTTCCTTTGGCGACGAGTATAAGGATGGACCGCTCTCACTCGGCCTCCACAAAAAAGGAAGCACTTATGATGTGCTGACCGCTGCTGACTGTAAGCTGGTGCATGAGGATATGAATAAGATTCTTGTCTGTGTGCTGGAGTATTTCCGTGAGCGTAATGTAAGTTATTATAAAAAAATGCAGCATACGGGATATCTGCGCCATCTGCTCCTGCGGAGGGGAGATACAACAGGGGAGATACTGGTAAATCTTGTGACCACAACACAGGAAGAACATAACCTTGCTCCGCTTGTGGATCAGCTTCTTGCATTAGAACCGGAAGGGCGGATTGTGGGCATCCTGCATATTCTGAACGATTCCCTGTCAGATGTGGTTAAAAGCGATGAGACGCGCATCCTGTACGGGCAGGATTATTTCTATGAAAGGCTGTTGGGATTAGAGTTCAAGATCACACCGTTCTCCTTCTTTCAGCCAAATTCCAGAGGCGCGGAAGTACTCTATGAGACCGTGCGGGAGTACATCGGCGATATACGAGATATGACGGTGTTTGATCTGTTCAGCGGAACGGGAACCATCAGTCAGGTGATGGCACCTGTGGCAAAGCAGGTCATCGGTGTGGAGATTGTCGAAGAAGCAGTGGAAGCGGCAAAAGAAAATGCCGAGAGAAACGGACTTTCCAACTGTAGATTCATAGCGGGCGATGTGTTTGAGGTGCTTGATAACATCGAAGAAAGACCGGATGTTATCGTGCTTGATCCGCCAAGGGATGGGATTCATCCAAAGGCGCTGCCGAAGATACTGGATTACGGAGTGCAAAAGATCGTGTATATCTCATGTAAAATGACAAGTCTGGCGCGGGATCTGGAGATGATGCAGATGAGGGGATACCGGGTGGAGAAAATGACAGCGGTGGATCAGTTCTGCCAGACAGTGCATGTTGAGTGCGTAGTATTGATGTCAAAAGTCAAAGAATAGAATATTGGAAAAGTGTAGAAAACAAGGGATTTCTGGGAGTCGGGACTTGTCAGAGGGCAGGTTCGGGTTCCCGGATTTTTTCGTTTTATGGGTAAGTGGGAATTGGTCTACGGTGGAAAATAGCGGAGAGTTGAGTGGTTGATTTTGATATTGGGGGTGTTGAGTTGACAGGTTGGATAAATGGTATGTTGAGTTGACAGGATTGACATTTGAAGACAAATAAGGGAAACGGCATCCTGAATGGATATGAGGCTCTGTTTGTACGAAGATGTTTTCAGAAGTGTATAGGTAGTCATTGGCATACTCTCTTACTGGCTTGCGTACCATAAATTGATACAATGCACCCAACTTGCGTGAATGGGTGCATGTTAAATTTACATATAAAGTTCTTGTTTTTGCTCCTGCGGTTGGCAGGGCCTTTTTTATTGGCAAAAGAAAAGCACATCTTTCCCGGTATGGGAGCGATGTGCTTCAAATAGCATCCATCAGTTCAAGAAGGATTTGCTTTTGCCTATCTGTCAGGGTACTCCATTTTGAAAAGAGCTTCTGTTGTTCTTTAGTCAATTGTACTTCTTCACCCTCGGCGAAGAATTGAGCCAGTGTGATACCAAATGCCCTGCATACTGCCTCCAGAGTTGGCAGCGTTGGTGCGTTATTTCTGTTGAACATATTTGTAACGGTGGAATGGGAA
>CAJFQC010000039.1 GCA_904418845.1 uncultured Ruminococcus sp.
CGTACATCTCCATGAAATTCTCAATCCCGTGTTTCGTGCTATACCCGCGCTCCATCCACTCCCTGTGATACTCTATAAGCTGTACTCTTAGCAGAAGCATGGTTCCCTTGCTGTTAGCATCCCGCTTCCGGTTCTGTCTTTTCAGCAGCCATACGATGTATCCAAGGATAGCAGGGAGCGCTACGGTATAGGTTTCAAGCAACATTTCTTTCATTAGACCCTCTCCTTAATCAAGGTGTGCACAAAAATAAGACCTGTTACGGTCCCGCTCTGATCTCCATGTCCATTACATCACTATCCGTCCATCTCTGTTTTGACTTTTTCTTTCCAGAATTTAGGAACATCGTCAAGTGTGATTGTTCCGTCTTTAATCTTCATTACATAAAAATCCACCATCACGCCTCACCTCCCACTATTCCAGCCAGGTCTAATATTGCTCCATCCTGCGCGGTCTGCTGTGTGCGAATCTCATCAATAGCCTTTTCCATTTCTGTCTTCTCCCTGATAGAAAATGCAGCGCGAACCTTACCGTCCACAACATCCACCGAGTGGAAAAGGGGGCTTTCCAATTTCATGCCTTTATACTCTCCAGTCACAAGACCGTCTGTCTGGAACTGTACTGAGTCGAGATTGCCCGGTTTTATGAGCGTGTCAGACGCTCCCTGCAATGCTGCAAAATCATCCACTACAGCGGTGATTCTGCCAAGGCTTGCCCCTTGTAGAATCTCCAATTCCGCTTTGTCTGCAAATACAATTTTTTCCATGCTTTTGCCTTCCTTTCTTTTTTATTTTTATAAAAATGCATGATAAAGGACACCCTTTTGGATGTCCTTTAGAATACATTCTTGCTTCGCTAAACCTCACTTTAATAATGAACAGGATTGATTTTGTCGTACTTTTGGCGTTGCATCCATGCATAAATGCAACAGATCATTTCAACAGCTGCCTGATTCATCACAGTTGTTGAATCTAAATAGAATAACTGATACGACAATCGAAAGCGAAAATGGGGTAAAATCCCTTAATCCGCTGTGAAAGTGAGGTTTAGCAGTATACATCCTCCCGCTGCTCCTGTAACATAAAACAAAAAGGAGTGTTATAAATGGATATACGAGCTAAAATCATTGACAGTGTCCTCGAATCTCTTCCTGGGCTTTCCACAGAAGTCAAGGAACAAATTGAACATGCTTTCCACCTTCTTCAATACATCGAAGCACAATTGTAAACATTCCCTCAATACATACCTTCTCGTCAAGCAGTCTCCCAATCGTCTTTGGCTTTACTTCCCCTTGATCATCCTTATCCTCATGCATCATCAGGTACACAATTTTATCCCCCGGAACCTTTGTAACGATAAACTGAATTAAGTTCCAGAAATAGTCTCCAATGTCATTGTAAAGGGCAAATACAGCATTTCCCTTCCCAGCCGAACTGTGGCCTTTCATAAAGTGGTTTGTGATCAAATATCCTGCATCATCTATCACGATTGAGCGCGCCTTCGATGCAATCAGATATTTCATAATCTGCTGGTAATCATCTGAAAACCACCCGTTTACCTTCCCTTTGAACGGCAGCGGCTTGTTTAAGACCCTGATAAGGTTAAAATTGTCATTTTGACAATTCCTTAAACTTGTAGATTTGCCGCTTCCCGATTTCCCTATAATCAATACTGGTGTTGCCATTTCTACTCCTCCCTGTCATAAACAATCAGATTGTTATTCACTGCCTGTGTAATGATAATGCTCGCCGCCTGACGCGCACTCATCCCCGTCTCATTCATTACTTCTGCCAGAGCCTCAAATGCCTCTGGTGTGATCTTAATAACTCCCTGCGGGTTCGAACTTACGCGCCTTGCAGGAATATGTATTTTTCCAGGGTCAGGGTTGCCAGATTATCTTCTTCGTTATGAATTACTGAATATTCTCTGACCCCTTTTAACTTCTTATCATCCAGAAATATTCCATTGTCTATTACTAATCTGTTAAGCATCCTCTCCTCCTCTCTTTAAAGTCCGTATTATTGGACAACCTCTGTGATACTCTACTCAAGGAAGTACTCGATAGATACTCCGAAGTAGTCGGCGAGGATTTTATCACGCCGCTTGTTCTATCATCGGGACTATCCCTTCTTCTTTCAGCAGGTCGTACAGAAAGAGTCGTCCCTTTTGCGTCCAGTACATATGCTGTCGTGAATGCTGCCCGCCATACTCATCCGAGTAATTGTGTGTCTTTGTCTTTGTATATCCGAATCCTGCATACTTCTGATAGAGAAACCAGACACCGCTCTGTTTGAACTGAATTTTCAGATCATGCAGGAGTCTGTTAAACTTCGTTGCACTCATCCCATAGTCCTTGGCAATTTCAGTCGTAGAAACCAGATCAGGACACTGAAGGATAAGATCGTAATATGTAGCTTTTGGCTGAAGCTCTTCGATTACTTTCTGCTGTTCCTCTACCTGTCCGCCAAGAAATTTACATCTTTCTTTCAGACTCTCGATTGACTGATCTGCCATCTTCAAAGCTCTTGCCATAATCTGCTCCGGTGTATTCCATGCCTTTTCTAAATCAATGAAATACTGACGGCACTCCCTTCCTTCTGGAGTCCTCTGGATCATGCAAATCTGTTTTGCCATATCAATTGTCAGCTCATATTCAGTAGAAGGACGTCCTCCAGTACTTTCGGACATTTTTGTCCAAAAGTCTTTTGACTCTTCAAATCCGTACTCACACATACGGTCAATCCATTTCTTGAATGGTGTTTCGATATTCAGTTTTTCATGTAACTCTCTTGCCGATACTGTCGGCTGTTCTGTGTCATAATTGATTTTGATTAATTCGGTCATCATTTCTCCTTTATATAGTTGGCATTTTGTCTACATTTTGAGCAAAAAAAATTCTTTCCTTCTCATGAAGAGACTTTATTCCGAGCAATTCGCAAAGAATTTTTATCTGCTCTGCTGTGAATTGACTCTTGTTTTCCCTTTTCCTTTGGAAAGCATAAAGCGTGATCCCCAGCTTATTGGCTATATAGCTTTTTGTTAGTCCAGATTCATGGATCATCCTATTAAGTTCCTTTGTATCTGTCACCATATCACCTCCTATTTTTTGTTGGCATTTTGCCTACATTTGTATCCTAACACCCTGTTTCAATTTTGTCAACATTATTTTTCAATTTTTGTTGAATTTTTTTCTACAATATGATACTATCCGAGTAGGAGGTGAAAGCAGTGGAAATAGGCGATAGAATCAAATCAAGACGCGAAGAACTTGGAATGTCCCAAGAGGAGCTCGCAAAAAAAGTTGGATATAAATCCAGATCTTCTGTTAATAAAATAGAAGCCGATGGGAGAGGACTCCCGCAAAATAAGATTGTTATGTTTGCCAAAGCCTTACAGACAACCCCTGCTTATCTTATGGGGTGGAATGATGAATCAATAGAGACAAAGTACAATACATTGTCTTCTTATGATTCTGGAAATCTTGGTAAATATGCTGATTATTTATATATGAGAGAACGTCAACTAATCACAGATGCTAATTCTGATGAATATATTGAATTTATCATAGCAGAAAAAACCTGTGAACTAAATGATCTGGGGAAAAGAGAAGCGCTAAAAAGAGTAACTGAATTAACAAAAATTCCTTGGTATTCTGACGAAGAAGAACTCAATGCTGCTCACACGCGCACCGATATAGACGTACCAGAAGACACAGACACATCCGATAATGATATCATGGATGATAAGAATTTCTAAGTCCAGTTTATAGGACAGGCTTTGTACTACAATATAAACTGGAGGTGTTGACTTATGAATTATGAGGCACTTTTGGAAGAAGCCCATCAGGAGGGGCTTATCGTAAAGGAGAAGCCCCTGAAATACAATAATGGCAGAATCAAGGGAAAGCGAATTGCTATTCGGAAAGATATCGATACTTTTACCGAAAAAGGATGCGTCCTTGCAGAAGAGCTCGGACATCACTATACATCTGTGGGCAACATACTTAATATGTCCGACTCAGGAAATAGAAAGCAAGAACGGCAGGCTCGGCTTTGGGGGTACAACAGACTGATCGGGCTGACTGGCATTATTAACGCATTCCGTGCCGGATGCCAGAGCAGGCATGAGATGGCAGATTTACTGGACGTAACGGAAGAATATTTACAGGAATGCATCGACTGTTATCGGGATAAGTACGGAGTGTGCACTGAGGTAGATAATTACATAATTTATTTCATCCCGCGCCTTGCAGTTATGGAAAAGGTATAACCGCTTCGGCGATTATATAAATAGGTGTTTCTCGGAAATACAAAGGAAAGAGAGGAAAATGTTATGAAATGCCCGAAATGTGGACAAAAGCTCAGACAGAGCAAGAAGAACCCTGATAAGATGTTATGCGATAACTGCCGGAAAGGATTCTGGCGCTCGGATCTGGATGATGATTATGAGGACGACTATGAAGACGACTACAAACCGATGAGGCGAGATGCGCCAAGTAAAAACAAGAAAGGCGGCGGCGTGATTAAAATTGTGATCATCGTAGTTGCAATTATTGTGGTTATCGGAATTATAGGTGCTATCGTTGGCGGTGGCAACGAAAAATCATCAGACAACAAGGATGCATCAGCGCAAAACACTGAAGGTGTTCATCAGACGCAAGACATAGTTGAAGAAGATGCTTCAGCTGAAGACGACGGAGTTATCAATTTTAATGGAACAGGATACAATGTAACCTATGTCAAACACGAAACCGGCACTGATTATGAGGGAAATGCGTGTCTGTATTATTACTACACATTCACAAATAACGGGGAAGAAAACACAAGTGCCGCTGCAGCATCATATGTTCAATGTTTCCAGAATGGAGTACAGTGTGAGCCGGCTATAACAACAGATTACAATGATGCAATCAACAATTATATGATGGAGGTTCAGCCCGGTGGAAGCATAGAAGTATGCGAGGTATATGCATTAACAGATACAAGTGACGTGACGATAGAAGCATCCGATCTTATCTCTTTCAGTGATGAAAAAGATACACAGACAATAACATTACAGTAAAATAAAAACCGCCCGGTACTGGTAATACCGAACGGTTATGCACCATAGCCCCGAAGAACTACGATTCGCTCCAAGACTATTGTATCATCTTCGGGGCAGCCACGCAAGCTGAACACAAGTTCTCGCTGGCTGTTATTTTTATACTCAAAAAAAGAAAGGAAGATGATCATGTGGGTAGAACCAACAAAGAAAGGGAAGTACAAGTTCACAGAACGCTTCACAGACCCTCTGACGGGCAAATACAGGCGTGTTTCTGTCACGCTCGATAAAGATACCCCTCAGAGTAGGAAACAGGCTCAGAAAGCCCTTGCAGAGAAGATCAGGCAGGCTGAATCTGGAGAACCAGATAAGATTACTCTCGGAGAATTAGTAGAAAAATACCGCGAAGAGCAACAAAAAACGATCAAGGCATCTACATATGCCAGAAATTACTCTGCCTGTAATTCAATCATGGATATTCTCGGATCAGACATAATTGTCGGCCGGATGAATGCCGGATACATTCGTGAAGCTCTGCTTGCAACCGGAAAGGAACCCGTCACACTCAACGAATTTCTTACACGCTTCAAGGCACTGATGCGATGGGGATATCGCAATGATTATGTGTCCGATATTTCATATCTTGATAAGCTTGAGAAGTTCAAGGACACCCCTCACAGAGTCAAGATTGAGGGGAAATTTCTGGAAGCATCTGAACTATCCGATCTGCTTTATGGGATGAAAGTAAAAAAATGGAGAGATCTGACCGAGTTTCTCGCTCTGTCAGGTCTGCGTTTTGGAGAGGCTGCTGCGCTAGATCTGCCGGATGTCGACCTGAAATCACGTATAATCCATGTATCCAAAACTTATGATTCGGCTCATGATATCGTGACATCGACAAAAACATCTACATCTACACGTGATGTATACATGCAGGAGCAGTTATATCAGCTCTGCCGCCGGCTGAAAGCCGAAAGACTATCTGATAGTATCGTCCTGCAAATGACCGTAGCGTTTTTCCCGGGATCAAAGAGAGAACGAATAGAATTTGATTGCTATGCAAAATATCTCCGAGAGAACTCCGAACGGATCATTGGGCGCCGTATTACTCCGCATACACTGAGGCATACACATGCTAGTCTGCTGATGGAGCAAGGAATTGATATTGATACAATATCACGACGGCTCGGACACGCAGACAGCCGAGTAACACGAGAAATATATTTGCACGTCACAAGGAGGCTAAAAGAAAAAGAAAACAAGGAACTTAAATATATAAAACTATTATAGTTTGCCCCTTTTGTGCCCCGTTTTCTGAATGTCAGAAAAGAAAACCCCTGAAAATGCTGTATTCGCAGCATCTTACAGGGGAGGTTCTAAGCAGATGACGGGAATCGAACCCGCCTCCCCAGCTTGGGAAGCTGGTGTTCTACCGATGAACTACATCTGCATTCGGCACATTTAGAATTATACTTCTGTTTCCGGTAAATTGCAAGAATTTTTTCTTTCTTCATTGTCCCTCTTATCTATAAATGGTATAATCTGATAAAACCAAATCCAAAGGAGGGAAACTATGAACTATAAAATTTTAGGCGATTCTGATTGTCCTCTGGTGCAGATCAGTCTTCTCTCAGGCGAGACTGTCAAACTGGAGCGTGGCTCTATGGCGTACATCATGGATGCAGAACTGGAAGGAAAAATGAACAGCGGCAAAAAGGGATTCGGCGGCGTGCTTAGCGCCATCGGCCGCAGCATCACAAGCGGCGAGAGTATGTTCATTACTCACGCCAGAGGAACGAGCGACAGAGGGGCTATCGGCATCGCTCCGCCCATCCCCGGAAAAATCCACTGTCTCAAAGTAGACAGTGTAAATCAGTACCGACTCAATACAGGCGCATTTTTAGCATGTGATGCGAGCGTAGACTACATCATGAAGTCACAGAATATCGGAAAAGCTCTTTTCGGCGGTACAGGCGGCCTGTTCGTCATGGAGACGCAAGGTTCCGGAGATATACTGGTCTCCGCTTTCGGGGATATCCTTGCACTGAATGTCTCCCCGGACCGCCCGATCACTGTTGACAACGAGCATGTTGTGGCGTGGGACGCTTCGCTGGATTACAATATCCGTGTGGCATCGGGGACATTCGGATTCACCACAGGGGAAGGACTTGTCAATGAATTCCACGGAAGCGGCACCATCCTGCTCCAGACACGGAATATACATAATATGGCAGACGCCCTTCTGCCTTTCCTGCCAACTTCAACCGGCAACTAAGATATCTTCCAGTCGACAGGCTCGATCCCTTGTTCTTTCAGAAATCTGTTGGTCCGGCTGAAAGGTCTGCTGCCGAAGAACCCGCGGTACGCTGAGAGCGGACTCGGATGCGGAGCCGTCAGTATCAGATGCTTCGGATTATTGAGCATACTTTTTTTTCTCTGAGCAGGACTTCCCCATAAGATAAACACAATGGGGCGGTCCTGCTCATTTAATACTTTGATCGCCGCGTCTGTAAATTCTTCCCATCCGATCTCTCTATGAGAATTCGCCTGATGCGCACGCACGGTAAGCACGGTGTTCAGCATAAGCACTCCCTGCTGCGCCCATTTTATCAGGCAGCCATGATCGGGGATCACGTATCCAAGATCGTCATGGAGTTCCTGATATATATTCACAAGAGACGGAGGGATCTCCACACCTTTCTTCACAGAGAAGCACAATCCATGCGCCTGGCCGTGGTTATGGTAAGGATCCTGCCCGAGGATCACCACCTTTACATCTTTAAGAGGCGTCAGATGAAACGCATTAAAAATGTCCTCTGCGGGCGGAAATATAAGCCTTGTCCTGTATTCATGATTCACCGTATCAAAAAGTTTCTTGTAATATGGTTTGGAAAATTCTCCTTTCAGAGCCTCGTACCAGTCTCCGTTTATCCCTGCCATTTTTTATCTCCTCGTACTTTCTTTATCTTCCTAATCTTACAGACGCACTGACACGCCTTCTTCCCTCAAATATTCTTTTACCTGTCGGATCTCCAGCTCTTTGTAATGGAACAGTGACGCCGCCAGCGCCGCGTCCGCCTTTCCTTCTGTCAACGCGTCGCGGAAGTGTTCCAGTGTTCCCGCGCCTCCAGAAGCAATGACCGGAATCGAGACGCTTTCCGCGATCGCCCGGGTCAGTTCCAGATCATACCCTGCTTTCGTGCCGTCACAGTCCATGCTGGTAAGCAGGATCTCTCCCGCACCCAGACTTTCCACTTTCTCAGCCCACTCTACGGCGTCAAGCCCCACATCGATGCGTCCGCCGTTCTTATATATGTTCCAGCCTGAACCATCCGGCCGCTTTTTGGCATCAATAGCAACGACCACACATTGGCTGCCGAACTTATCCGCCGCATCGCGAATCAGCTCCGGAGTATTGATGGCCGAGGAATTGATGGATACTTTATCTGCCCCTTCCCGCAGGATGGCGCGGAAATCCCCCACTGTACGAATACCCCCGCCTACAGTAAATGGGATAAACACACACTCCGCCACCTTGCGCACCATATCAATAACTGTCCCGCGGTTATCCGAAGATGCAGTGATATCAAGGAACACCAGTTCATCCGCTCCCGCTTTGTCATACGCCCTTGCAATCTCCACCGGATCACCCGCATCTCTTAGATCAACAAAATTTACACCTTTTACGACCCGTCCGGCATTTACATCCAGACAGGGAATAATCCTTTTTGTAAACATAATCCCTCTCCTGCGGCACTGTGAAACCTTTCCTGCCCACCGTACCATGATACTTTACAGCTCGACAAAATTTTTCAATATACTCCGTCCCACACCGCTGCTCTTCTCCGGGTGAAACTGACAGGCGAACACATTTCCCTTTTCCACGGATGCATGGATATGGGTACAGTATTCTGTGGACGCCTTCACGATATCCTCATCCTCCGCTTTCAGGTAATAAGAATGTACAAAATATACATAGGACTGCTCCTCAATCCCCCGGAACAGTCTTCCGTTATGTTCCAGATGAAGGGAGTTCCAACCCATGTGGGGAATCTTCATTCCCGGTACCTCAGGAATCCGGAGGATCTCGCCTTTCAGAAGTCCAAGTCCTTTCACCCCGGGTGCTTCTTCACTCCTTTCAAAGAGCAGCTGAAGCCCCAGACAGATCCCTAAAAAAGGAGTCCCTTTTTCGGCTACCTGACGGATGACCGGTTCAAGGTCCCGGCTTCTTATATTCTCCATGGCATCGCCAAACGAACCGACACCCGGCAGGATCACCTTGTCCGCGCGCAGGATCTCTTCTGCGTCCCCCGTGATATACACTTCCTGTCCCAGCGATAGTAATGCTTTTTCCACACTGCGGATATTTCCCGCATCATAGTCAATTACAGCGATCATCTATCTCTTCTCCTTTCCCACACCTGTCTTTACAACAGGAACCGGAGTATCATCTACTATGTCAAGATCTCTTATATATTTTCTCGTCTCCCTGACAATCACCGGCGACAGCAGTAGTACTGCGATCAAGTTCGGCACCGCCATCAGCGCGTTCAGTATGTCCGCGATCTTCCAGACAAGATCAAGCGGCTGCACCGGAGCGATAAGAAGGACGGCCACATAGAGAATACGGTACGGAAGAAGCCCCGCCTTTCCGGCGAAATATTCTACACAGCGTTCTCCGTAATAAGCCCATCCAAGGATCGTCGAATACGCAAAGGATATGATACCCACGACAAGGATAAAGGGCCCCAGATACGGAATCTGTCCGAAAGCCAGCGTGGTCAGCTCTCCGCCGTCTGCGATCTGATCCGCATTGACAGCCGGATTCTTCATGATCGTAGACACAAGTACCAGCCCTGTCATGAGGCAGACAACCACCGTATCCCAGAAGGTTCCCGTAGAGGACACCAGCGCCTGACGTACCGGGTTCTTCGTCTTAGCGGCTGCCGCCGCAATCGGTGCCGATCCCATGCCAGATTCATTGGAGAAAAGTCCTCTCGCTACTCCATACTGGATTGCCAGACGGACGCCGCCGCCTACCAGACCTCCTGCCGCAGCGCCCTTTGTAAATGCCAGCCGGCAGATCGTCTGGATCGCGGGTATAATGTAGTCATAATTGATCCCCAGGATGACCAGGCATCCTATCACATAAAATACTGCCATGAACGGCACCAGCTTCTCACATACCCGGGCGATGCTCTTGATCCCTCCGAAGATTACCACAGCAGTAAGACCGGCCACAATAATGCCGATAAGCCATGGATCCACGTCCATGTTCTCGTCACATACCTCGGCAATGGCATTTACCTGCGCAGCACAGCCGATTCCAAAAGAAGCCAACCCCGCAAAGACTGCGAAGATGATGCCAAGCCATTTCATATTAAGGCCCCTCTCCAGCGCATACATGGCTCCGCCCTGCATCCGTCCGTCCGCTGTCTTCACCCGGTACTTAACCGCGATCAGAGATTCCGCATACTTTGTAGCGATACCGAATACGCCTGTGAGCCAGCACCAGAGCACAGCACCAGGACCGCCCAGGGCGATGGCAGTCCCCACGCCGATGATATTCCCTGTACCAATGGTGGAGGCAAGCGCAGTGGTCAGAGCACCAAACTGGCTGACCTCACCGTCCGCTCCCTCCTCCGTAGATACAGATAGCGGGATCCCTTTTGTAATCGTTTTTCTCTGGATAAATCCCGTACGCACTGTCATAAAAAGATGCGTCCCGAGAAGGAGCAGGATCATGCCCCATCCCCAAACAAAATCATCCACAGACTGTACGACTGCAAATATTTTCTCATACATTGAACGTTCCTCCCTCAATAACAAACGAGGCATACGAGATGCCCACCGGTGACAGCCGGCATGCCGTATGCCCTCAAAGTTCTTATAATATATAGCATTTTAGCGCATTTTCACTTTAATGTAAAGAAGCATTTTTCAGTCATACAGATGTCCGCCGATGAGTAAAACAGTGGCAACAGCCGCGACAAGCGCACATTGTTTTTTACAAATGGCGCGGACGAACTGTTACCGCCCGGGTTCTGCCTTTGCGTCCAGCTCAAACCAAAATTCCACTCCGTTTTCAAAGTTGTTTACTCCATATCTCTGATGGAAGGATTCCATGATCGCTTTCACAATAGACAAGCCGATGCCATTCCCCCCATATTCTCTTGTATGAGCTTTGTCTACTTTATAGAACTTATCCCACAGTTTGGGGATATCCTCCGCAGGGATCGGCCTTCCGCTGTTGAACACCGAGATGCGCGCGATATCTCCGTCAAGCACGATGCGAACTTCGATCCGTTTTTCCTTCTCCACATGATGTATAGCATTCGTCAGATAATTGCGCACCACCTGCTCTGTCTTAAACTCATCCGCCCACACACAGACACTTTCGTCCGCAATAAAATCAACCGCTGCCCCTGCCTGCTGGATGAGGATCTCACAGCTTGCGATAACTCCCCGCACCAGCCTGACGACATCAAACCGCTCAAATTGTACGTCACTGTCGCCGAACTCAAGCTGATTTAAAGTGAGCAGGTTCTTTACCATACTGTTCATCTTCGCTGCTTCATCCATGATCACGTCACAGTAGAACTCGCGGCTCTCGGGATCGTCGTTGACCCCTTCTTTTAACCCCTCTGCGTATCCCTGTATAAGCGCGATGGGCGTCTTGAGTTCATGGGATACATTGCCGAGAAATTCATTGCGCATATCTTCCATCTTTTCTTTTTGCTCAATGTCTTTCTGCAGCCGGTTATTCGCGCTCTTAAGCTCCGAAATTGTCTTCTCAAGCTGAGCAGACATGCGGTTAAAATTCCTTCCCAGCACGCCGATCTCATCCTCGCCTCCAAGGGTATACCTGGCGTCAAAATTCAAGTTCGCCATATCCTGAGATATCCTTGCCAGTTCCATGACCGGTTTTGTGATACGCCTTGAAAAGAGCCATATAAGCACTCCGCCCGCCAAAATACCTACAACGCCCAGATAGATGAGAAACCGGTTCGCCAGTGAAGCGCTCTCTTTGATACTTGCCAGCGGGCTCTGCATGAGAAACCATGAGCCGTCGGTAAGTTTTCCGCCCATCTTCAGATATTCCACCTCGCCGCTCACGCCTTCCGCGCCGTCCCGGTAGATCGTATAGGCATTAGTCCGCCGTATCACTTTCGCATCGTCCACCGCCATCAGATTAAGAAACCCGGAAAACATCTCTTTAAACCTTGGATCTTCTACACTGAGCGTATGAAGCACAGCATCCCCGTCCTGATCCACAACGATCAGATCCACGTTTGCCCGCTCTGTACGAATAAGAATATTATTGACAGCAACAACATCTGTCAAACTTCCTTTCTGAAGCGCCTCATCGATCTGCTTATAAGTCCGTATCAGCTCTTCCGATTTGTGGGAGAGGTAGTATGTTCCGAGAAATCCTGTATTGATAATAACAACAATACCCAGAATAAAAGCAAACAGCCCGATAAAGATCGCCGTGATCTGCCTTCGAATCGAATATTTCATCACATTCACCCCAGTCATGACGCTTCGAATTTATACCCCATCCCCCAAATGGTCTTGATATATTCGCCTTTTTCTCCCAGCTTGCTGCGAAGCTTCTTTACATGCGTGTCGATCGTCCTCGCATCACCGAAGTAATCGTAATTCCACACATTGTTCAGGATCTTCTCCCTCGACAGGGCAATTCCCTGATTTTCTACAAAATACGACAAAAGTTCAAACTCTTTATAACTAAGATCCACAGAAACGCCGTCAATCTTCACGATATGCGCCGCTTTGTCGATGATGATGCCGCCTGCCTCGACCACATCTCCACCGGCGCTTCCCAGCGTCCGTCTTAAAATAGCATTCACTCTCGCCACAAGGATCTTTGGGCTGAACGGCTTCGAAATATACTCATCCACCCCCAGTTCAAACCCCTGAAGTTCATCCCTCTCTTCGGAGCGCGCTGTCAGCATGATAATCGGCACTTTTGAGGACTCCCTGATCTCACGGCACACCTGCCATCCGTCCATCTTCGGCATCATCACATCAAGGATGATAAGAGCGATGTCCTTCTCTTCATAAAAAATATCCATCGCCTCCATGCCGTCGCCCGCCTCGGTCACCGTATATCCTTCGCGCACAAGGAAATCTTTTACCAGCTTACGCATCCTGCTCTCATCATCCACAACAAGTATCTTTATGTTTTCCATCCCATTTCACCTCTTTATTGAGTTTCAATTGAGTTCTGCTTCGAGACCCCATCGTTTTATCACCAGCCGGTCCCTGCAGTTACGCCGTTTTTATTAATATTGTAAGTCTAACAGAGAAATTTGTCTATCCTGTGAACAGAAGTCCCTTTTCCCCTTGCAAATGTATGTCCTCAGTGATAATATGTTCCCAGTACATGTCTTTCGTCCCGAAGGCGCTCTGACGCGCCTGATTTTTTTGTGCATGTAACCTATACAAAGGAGGAAGAAAATGGGACTCATAGAACTTTTCATCTTGGCGGCAGGCCTGTCCATGGACGCATTTGCCGTCTCTGTCTGTAAGGGACTTGCCCTGCCAAAGGTCTCTGTCAAAAAAGCATTTATCGTGGGCGCATGGTTCGGCAGTTTTCAGGCACTGATGCCCGCGCTTGGCTACCTGCTGGGCGTCCAGTTTCAGGACAAAATCACATCGATAGACCACTGGATTGCTTTTGTTCTTCTTGCGATCATCGGCATCAATATGATACGGGAAGCCTGTTCCTCAAAATGCGAGGACGGATGTGATCAGGAGACCGACGCACTGGATATCCGCACCATGTTCCTTCTCGCTGTCGCCACCAGCATTGATGCCCTGGCGGTAGGGATTACCTTCGCCTTCCTGAAAGTGCGCATCGTGGCCGCCGTCTCTTTTATAGGAGTTACTACTTTCACCATCTCTGCCATAGGAGTGAAGATCGGAAATGTTTTTGGTACGCGCTATAAATCAAAAGCCGAACTTGCAGGCGGCATCATTCTTATCCTGCTGGGGCTGAAGATTTTACTGGAGCACCTTGGAATATTATAAGCTGAAGGGGCGGCTATGAAACATCCGTTTCAAATATCGGAATCCATACGGCTCGGCATCCTGCTTGCCGAAATCATACATGTCCGTCAATTAAGCCTCCTCCACTGGCGTCAGACTGCAGTTCTTCTGGAAGTGCTCATCCTCATCAGTGTCAGCTTCTTTCCTTCAAGTCTGAATCTGCCCGCCAACGCCCTTATCTCTTTCTTGTCATCAAGATCCTGGGGCCGAAAGCTATACTCGTGTGCTCCGCACTTCTCTTTACAGCGTTTTTAATGATGTTTATCGACAGAGAAAAAGGACTGCCACATCAAGGATAAAAAAGTCCCTTGAAAAACTGTATCTACAGTTCATCAAGGGACTTTTCATATTAAGGAACAATCTTTAATACAAAAACAGCCTTCCAAATCGGAGGGCTGTTTTTGTATCTATGCCCGGAAAGCCTGATATTATGGGCTTTCCGGG
>CAJFQC010000040.1 GCA_904418845.1 uncultured Ruminococcus sp.
AAGAGAGAGCCGTGGAGATTGCTGATTATATCATAGAGAATAACGCGACTGTGAGGCAGACGGCGAAGCGGTTTCGGATCAGTAAAAGTACGGTACATAAAGATGTCACCGAACGGCTCCTCCAGATCAATCCGGCCCTTGCCGGAGAAGCGCGCAAGGTGCTGGATATGAACAAGTCCGAGCGGCATATCCGGGGCGGGATGGCTACGAGAGAGAAATATCTTCATCAGCATGGATAGAAGAACAGGGCAGCAGTACAAAGCAGGCGGGGAATGTGATGGGATTCTCTCCGGTGAGAGGAGAATCATATTCAATGCCTGCTTTTGTATGCAATAAGAAAACCTTATCAGGCAGTTATTGTTTATTTTTTTGTACCCCAGGTATGCTTTTTGCTAATGGTTCTGAAAATAAAATATTAAAATAAAACAGGAATATGTTAAGATAGACTCAGTGTATGGACTGGAGAGTATTATGGAGTTGCTAAAACTGGTAATCGTGGATGATGAACCTATTTTGCTGCAGGGGCTTCTGGACACTTACGACTGGAAAAGTATGGGTTTTCGAGTGGTGGGAACAGCGCAGAGCGGGGAACAGGCGATCCGTGTGATTGAGGAGGTACGGCCCCATGTGGTGCTGACGGATATCCGAATGAAGCAGATCACGGGACTGATGGTCATGGAAGAGATTCAGAAGACAGACCTGGAATGTCTCTTTATTGTGCTGAGCGCGTACAGGGATTTTGACTATGCGCAGCAGGCGTGCGACCTGGGGGCGTTTGCCTATCTTCTGAAACCGATCGAGGATGAGAAACTGCAGGAGACGATGCAGAGCGCCTACAAGGTGTGCATGGAACGGATTGAAAATGATGAGAGATATGAGAGCTGGGAAAAACTTCTGGTGAAAGACCACGACAGTTTCCTTCAGGTGGTGATCCAGAAGTATGTGCAGAATAGGATTCCTGAGGAAAAGGTGGAAGAAGTGATGCGGATGCTGGGCGATATGCCGGGAAATGAGCACCGGTTTATCACGGTATGTGTGGATATATATCTGGCTTATCGGATCACTCATTCTCTGGATTACGAGGCGGCAAGATTTGCCCTTATGAAACGGCTTGAGGAAGAGATAGGCGGAAAGTTTTTCTTCTGGAAGGCGGAAGGGAAAGGGAGCAGTGCGTTTATTATCCGAACCGAGGACAAGAGCGCGATCCTGGAGATGAAACATCTGCTGGAACATGTGAAAGAGGACGAGAAGAGCCCGGTGGTGGCGGCAATTTCAAAGCCGTATAAGGGAATCAAGGGGATTAGAAGGAGTTATGCAGAAGCGCAGAAGCTGTTTGGCATGGCGAGTGCATCCGGGGCCAGCGCGTTTACTGTTTCGGAAGATGTGGAAGTGGCTGCGGCGGAGGAGCCGGTTGTGGAGGCGGATAATCTGATTATGAGTGCGGTCCGCAAAAATAGTGAAAAAGAACTGAGAGAGGCCTTTGTTCAACTGATTTATGGCCTGCCCCATGATGAGGAACAGCAGTGCCAGCATCTGCACCGTGTTATGCTGAAGACAGAATTTATGCTTCAGGACTCCTATGGGATGACAGACGAAGTGAGAAAGAAATTCCGCAATTATTATAATAATCTTGAGAATCTCGGTGCGGCGAAAGCAGTGGATGTGTGCTATAAGATATTATGTGACGCCATTGAGGTAAGAGAAAAAGCGGCGGAAAAAGATGAGACAAGATATTTTAAGGATTATATGAAAGAGGCAGTGGCTTACATAGATGAACACCTGCAGGAAGAGGATCTGTCCATTGTATCTGTGGCCGGACATATTTATCTGAATCCGGTTTACTTTGGAAGGGTTTTTAAAAATACATTTCATATGACCTTTAAGAAATATCTGATGCAGCAGAGGATGGAGAAAGCGAAGCGGCTGCTTGAGGAGGGAAACGGCAGTATCGGCGATATCTGCGAAGCAGTTGGTATTCACAATCCGTCTTATTTCTCGCACCTGTTCAAGCAGTACACGGGCAGGCTGCCGAGTGAATATAAGAAGGAATACGAGGTATGAATGAAATCAGATGAAAAAGAGTGAAAAGAGATCCGGGATACAGAAGAGATATCTGAAATACACGGCAGCCCTTCTGGGGCTGGCGCTTCTGCTGTCCAGTTTCGGCGTTGTACTGAGTGTGAGGAACCGGCTGACGAATTCTCTTGTTGATAAATACGAGTTTCTGACAGAGCGGATGGGACTGACTCTGGAAAACATGTTTCAGAAAACCGATGAGGCAACCGCAGAGTGCATTCTTTACGATGACGTACAGCAGAGTCTGCAGACTCAGGGGCTGGAGAATGTGAAGCATATTGCCCTGAGTAAATATTTTGCCTATATCGGTCTTGACCATGTGGCGGATTACTGCTATGTGGACAACAAGGGAAATGTGTATAGCAGATCTTACTCTGATGTCACGTATCAGGATGTAGAGGACAGCGATTTTCAGAGTTATCTGGGCGAAGAGTATTCTCGGACGAAATGGTTCTGGGCAAAGGATACGCTGTTCGGAACCGACGACTATGCTCTCTTTATAGGAAGATATGTGAGAAGCCTGGAGTATGCCCATGAGCCGGGGATGCTGTTTTTTAAAATGGAAGACGGTTTCCTGCGGGAGATCACGGGGATGAACCAGGAGTTGACAGACGAGGCTGCGGTGGGTGTAATCGACAGAAACGGACAGATCTGCATGTCTTCGGCGCCGGAAGACTTCGAGGAAGGGGAGCGCATGCCGGACGATATTGCTGAGCGGATCACGGGCCGACAGGAGTCGCAGGAGCCGGGAATGATTCTTGCGGGAGAGAAAGTAAAGGGCGGTATGCTCTCAGCATACCGGGATGAGAACAGCGGACTGGCAGTATTTTCCTTTGTGCCGGACAGAGTGCTTAACCAGGGTATTATCCCGATCTTTCTCGTGCTTGCCGGGATTTATCTTCTGGTGGCTGTGATCGCCGTTGTGCTGAGTATTTATTTCTCCAGAAGATTTACGAAGCCGATCCAGGTTATCAAAGAAGCTATGACGGAATTTGACGGCAATAATTTTGACCGGACCATTGATCTTCACACCAACACAGAGCTGGATGAGATTGGGCATTCCTACAATAAGATGCTCGACAATATCCGTCGGCTGCTGGAAGAGATCAAAGAGCAGGAGCGGGAGCTGAGGACGACGGAACTCAATATGCTGATCAGTCAGATCAATCCGCATTTCCTGTATAATACGCTGGATACGATCTATATGCTGGCTCGTATCAATAAAGAGGAGACAACCATGCGGATGATCCAGGCGCTTTCGAAATATCTGCGCCTTTCGCTGAGCAAGGGCAGCGATATCGTGTCAGTAGACGATGAGCTGGAGAATGTGAAGAGCTATATGGAGATTCAGCAGATCCGGAATCAGTCTCTTTTTACCTATGAGATCGACTGCCGGGTGGATGCCGCGGAAACTTATGTGCTGAAACTGATTTTGCAGCCGCTGGTTGAAAATGCAGTGAAGTATGGATTTCAGGATATTTTTGAGGGTGGTATGATCCGAATTGTTGCAAAGAAAGAAGAGGGAGACCTGTATCTGAGCATTACCAATAACGGGACTCCGGTTGAGCGCTCTATGATGGACAAGATCAATCACATGAATGAGCTGCCCGTTTCAGAACTGAAAGATTGCTTTCCGGACAAGAGACACGGCTATGGTGTGGTGAATATTCTGACACGGCTCCGGCTCAAGTACGGTGATGGCGCGGCGTTTTACTGTGAAGCTGAAGAGGACGGTACGACATGTACAATAAGGATTCCCGGGGATGGAGGACGGTAAGAGCATGAGGAGTGAGAAATGCAAAGCGAGAAGGGGCAGAGCGGTTCGGACGGTGACAGCGGGGCTTCTTCTGGCAATGATCATATCCGGATGTTCGGAAACGGCAGAGCAGACCGGAGGCGGAGCGGAAGAGGTATCCATACCGATGATTCTTATCGTAGATTCTTCAACAGGAATTCGGAACGATGAGAAGCTGATCCATACATTTAACCAGATGTATGATGGAAAATGGCAGGCGGATGTGGAATGGATCATGGAGACGGAAGAAGAGTACCGCCAGAATCTGAAACGGCAGAATGTGACGGATACGCTTCCGGCTGTGATTACGGATCTGAGGATGCTCCCGGCGTTTTACTATATGATGATACAAGACGGGCGAATTGAGGAACTGTCAGAATATATTAATGGGGACGAGGAGTGGAAGGCGATGATCGAGCCGGCTGTGCTTGAGTCGTGCAGCGAGGAAGACGGGAGCATTTATCTTGGACCGATCAGCACGGCTGCATTCTCCTGTTCTGGTATGTTTTGGAATCAAGAGCTCTTTGCACAGGCAGGGATCGAGAAATTTCCCGAGACGTGGGAGGAGTTCTGGGACTGCTGCGAGCAGCTCTTAAGCTGCGGGATTACCCCGCTGGCCCTCCATACGGAAGGCACGGCGTGGGCGCCCATGCTGATCGCCACGGCGGAGGCTGCTTCCACGGAGGAAGGCGCGGCGTTTATGAATGAATTCTACCCTGATACCTATCAGAACGAAAGCGGACTGCAGATCGCACAGACTCTGCAGAGACTGTTTAGGTATACGACGGATGACGCTCTGCATGCGGATTTTGACGTGTCCTATGACAATTTTTTCTCCGGCCAGGCGGCGATGATTCCCAACGGATACTGGATGATGGATCAGATTCCGGAGGAATGGCAGGACAAAGTCAGATTTTCACCCTTCCCGGAGAATAAGATGGTATCGTCTCCGGAGACGTTTGGATGGGCGATTGTGTCCGGTTACAGCGACGAGGTAAAGGAAGGAGCGGCGGCGCTTCTAAAACTTCGCACGCAGCTGAATATGGAGCAGAGGGAAGAGCTGTTTTCAAAGAATCCGGAGGAGATGATTCCGGCAGAGGGGGATTATATCGCCGCATATAAGAATGGACCGCAGCTTGTTCCCAATTATCAGGTGAAATGGAATTCTATCCTCCAGGAAGAAACGCTTGGTGAGATCCTGCCGGATCTGGCTCAGGGGAAGATGACAGCGGAGGAGTTTACTGTGAAGGAAGACGAGAGTATTGAGCGGTTCCTGGAAGAGCAGTGATGCCGAGAGCGCGTCAGGTATATTTTTTGATAATCAAGGTTTTGTAATTGTTACCGGCCATATGGTCGGTATTGCTATAATACCCTCAGAACAAAGAAAACAGTGGTTTTAAAACACAGGTTTTCAGAAAGGCGAGGGTAAATCATGAAAAAGAAAAGAGTATTATTAGTGATTCTGACGGTCGGAATGATAACAGGACTGGCAGCGGAATGTGGAAGCGGTTCAGGATCTGGTGACAGTGGATCGGATGAGGCGAAGGGTAAAGTATATTACCTGAACTTCAAACCGGAAGCAGATGAGTACTGGCAGGAGCTGGCGGAGACATACACAGATGAGACGGGTGTAGAGGTGACGGTTCTGACTGCAGCTTCAGGGGAGTATGAGAAGACATTGAAATCAGAGATGGCAAAGACAGATGCGCCGACCTTGTTTCAGGTAAATGGACCGGTGGGACTGGCGAGCTGGAAAGACTACTGCTATGACCTGTCCGGATCTGACATTGCCGGAGAACTGACAGACGACAGTTTCGCTCTGATGGATGGCGACAAGATGGCGGGCATTGCCTACGTAATTGAGAACTACGGCATTATCTATAACAAGGCACTCCTGGAACAGGCAGGATACACGGCGGATGACATCACAGATTTGGACAGCTTTAAGAAAGTAGTGGAAGACATCACGGCGCGCAAAGATGAACTTGGATTCTCCGCGTTTACATCAGCAGGAATGGACGGTTCTTCCGACTGGAGATTTAAAACCCATCTTGCGAACCTTCCGATCTACTATGAGTATCAGGCTGATGGAATTGACAATACAGACGCAATCAAAGGTACATATCTGGACAATTATCGCCAGATCTGGGATCTTTATATCAACAACGCGACATGTGAGCCGACAGAGATTTCCACAAAGACAGCGGACGATGCTACGGCGGAATTTGTGACAGAGGAAGCAGTATTCTACCAGAACGGGACATGGGAATATAACAATATCGCGGACATCGGAGATGAGAACATGGGAATCCTCCCGATCTATATTGGTGTTGAAGGCGAGGAAAATCAGGGCGTGTGCACAGGAACAGAGAACTACTGGTGTGTAAATGCAAAAGCTTCTGAGGAAGACATTCAGGCGACACTTGATTTCATGAACTGGTGCGTGACTTCTGACAAAGGCGTAGAGGCAATGTGCAAGGATATGGGATTCGTTATTCCGTTTAATTCAAACCTGGAGTCTGAGAATACGCTTGTAAATGAAGCAAACCAGTATATGGAAGACGGCAAGACTCCCGTAACATGGGTATTCTCAACAATGCCGTCCGAAGAGTGGAAGAACGGCGTCGGATCAGCCCTTACAGCTTATGCGGCTGACCAGACAGACGCGAACTGGGATGTAGTTGTAAGCGCCTTTGTAGACGGATGGGCAACTGAGGCAGCGGCAGCGAAATAAAGGCGTACATTTTTAACAGTGATATATAAACGGAAAAGCGGCGGGCAGAGGAACGGTCTGAACGCCGCTTTTTAAAAGGAGGACGATTTCATGGAAAAAGCGATCCGGCGTTATATGCCGATTTTTGTACTCCCGACATTCTGTGCATTTATACTGGGATTCATCGTTCCTTTTATCATGGGAATCTGGCTGTCGTTCTGTGAATTTACCACGGTTACAGATGCAAAGTTTGTGGGCTTGTCAAATTATATAGAAGCATTTAAGGATACGATATTCAGGCACTCATTCTGGTATACGGCGCTGTTTGCGGTGGTATCACTTGTAGTGATCAATGTGATCGCGTTTGCGCTGGCACTGGCGCTGACGCAGAAGATGAAAGGAACCAATGTTTTCCGAACAATCTTCTTTATGCCGAACCTGATCGGAGGGATCGTGCTCGGATATATCTGGCAGTTGATCTTCAACGGAATCCTGGCGCAGTATAATACGGCGCTTGGGTTAAATGAATGGTATGGATTCTGGGGACTGGTCGTTCTCGTGAGCTGGCAGCAGATCGGATATATGATGATCATTTATATCGCAGGGCTTCAGTCCATTCCGGGCGATGTGATGGAGGCGGCGCAGATCGACGGCGCTTCCGACATCCAGCGGCTGTTCCGTGTGACGATCCCGATGATGATGCCGTCCATTACGATCTGTATGTTCCTGTCCATTACAAACGGCTTCAAGCTGTTCGACCAGAACCTGTCTCTGACAGCAGGAGAGCCATCGAAAATGTCTGAGATGATGGCGTTAAATATCTTCAATACCTTCTATGGACGTACCGGATGGGAAGGTGTCGGACAGGCAAAGGCAGTAGTATTCTTTGTAATCGTAGTTGCGATCGGTATGATCCAGCTGCGTGCGACTCGCTCAAAGGAGGTGCAGCAGTAAATGAAGAAGAAAAAGACTCTGAGTCTGGTTGGGACAGGTGTTTTTACGATCCTTGGTTTGGTCTATATCGCGCCGATACTGATTGTGCTTATGAATTCATTTAAGAAGAAGGTCTATATCAATAAAGAACCGTTTACGTTGCCGACAGAGAAGACGTGGAACGGTATTGAGAACTACCTGACGTCAATTGATAAATACGATCTTCTCAGCTCAGTGGGCTGGACAGTGTTCATCACAGTCGGTTCCGTGCTGGTGATTCTGGTATGCACATCTATGTGCGCATGGTATATCACCAGGGTAAAGACAAGGTTCACAAAAGCCCTGTATCTGCTGTGTGTGTTTTCTATGGTTGTGCCGTTCCAGATGGTAATGTTTACTCTGTCTCTGGTGGCAGACAGAACAAGGCTGAATACGCCGTGGGGAATTATTATTATTTATCTGGGGTTCGGAGCCGGGCTGGCAGTGTTTATGTTCTGCGGCTTCGTGAAATCCATTCCGCTCGAGATTGAAGAGGCGGCGATGATTGACGGGTGTACGCCGCTGCGCACGTTCTTTAACGTGGTGCTTCCGATTATGAAACCGACGTATATTTCTGTGGGAATCCTGGAAACTATGTGGATTTGGAATGATTTCCTGCTTCCATATCTGGTGCTGGATCTGAATAAATTCAAGACGATCTCTATCGCTATCCAGTATATGAAGGGAAGTTATGGGCGCGTGGATATGGGAGCGATTATGGCAGCGCTGATCCTGGCCGTTATTCCGGTCATCATCTTCTATCTGGCCTGCCAGAAGCACATTATCAAAGGTGTGGCGGCAGGTGCTGTGAAAGGATAAAATCTTTACTTTTACCGGGAAGTCTTTTATACTCTAAATAGGTGGATATGAACAGAAAAGGCATAGTAGTTCACTATGCCTTTTCTGTTATATACAAACAGAGGGAGCTCATGGAATGAAGAGGAAGAAGAGCAGACAGAAAGAAGAATTATACGGGCGGCAGAGAAAAGATGCGAAGATCGTTCCGATTACAGCAGTGATGGCGAACGCGTTTGCGGAAGATCCGGATGTAACGTCCGCGGCCGGAATGAACGCCCATATATCGAAGCTGACTGATTTTAAAATTCTCCGCCGGACACTGATGGAGTCGGACAGCTTAGTGGAGGAGCGAGGATGAAGATTGCGGTTATTGACGGAAAATCAAAAGATCGGGAAATGCTGGCGGAGATCGTACGGGAGATTCCGGATGATTGTGAACTGGCGGGGACTGCGGCAGACGGAAAAGCAGGATACCGACTGGTCAGGGATGAACGCCCGGATATGGTTATCATGGATATTCAGCTCCCGGAGATGAACGGTCTGACAATGCTGAGAAAGCTGAGAAGTGAACAGATCGGAGCAAAAGTGCTTATCCTTACGGGAGATCAGGACTTTGAAAAGGCACGTCAGGCGATTGAACTGGGAGTGGATCAGTATCTGCTCAAGCCGGTTAATAAATATCGGGTCAGACAGGCCGCTGCGCAGATTGCCGAGAAAATCAGCATGGAACGAGCGATGGAGGCGGCATTTACGGTTGAAAGTATATTCACTTCCTGTTTAAACGGGAAGAACTATCTGGGAGGGAAGCTTCAGGCCGTGATCCGCGAGAGGTTTGGATTCACTCTGGAAGATCCAGGAGCTGTTCTGGCCGTATGGCTCGGGAACGGCTATATGCAGCAGTGTGAAAAAGTGTGCACCATATTGGAAAATGCAGGCCGGACGCAGGGGATTTCACTCTGTGTGATGCGGATCAATGTCTGGCGGATGGTTGTGGCAGTCGTGTATCGTGTGTCAGAAGAAAAGCCGGAATATACATATTTTAAAGAGAACGCGGTTCCGATGCTCTGCCGGAATATTACCGGAGCGGTAGTGTGTATGTGGAAAGATTTGAAGCAGCTGAGCAGTCTTCCGGATGGAATGAAAGAACTGAGAGATCTCTGCGAATGGAATCTCGTATTCGACAGAGGGGAACTGATACGCCCGGAAGATATTGAGAACCTGGATGTGATCCCGCTGCGTTACCCGACCGAATTTGAAGAGAGGCTGCGCGAAGCGGTGGTTTCAGCCGACGGGGAGGAGATAAAGAAGTCTTATTACAGAATATATGATCTGTTCCGCAGGGATGCGCACAGACCGGAAGAAATCAAAGAATGCCTGATTCGCTTTAATATGGCTGTACTGGATTCCTATAAAACAAGAAATGTCGTTGAATCAGAGGTGAAAATACAGCATTCTATGCAGGAGATCGCAGAAGCTATGAGCTGGGAACAGATACGCATAGCTATGGAAGGATTCCTGGAACAAATGGTGAGGAGAGCCTTTGCAGACAGCGGCGATGAGAAGCTGAGCCCTCTTGTCAGAAAGGCGATACAGCTTGTGAGGAAATATTATGATCAGGGGATCACCCTGGAGGAGACGGCAAACAGGCTGTTCGTGTCGGAGGAATATCTGAGTACGCAGTTTAAAAAAGAGACCGGAAAGGGATTCACGGAGACAGTCAGGGGATTTCGGATAGAGCGAATGAAAGGGCTTCTGGTAAGTACGCGTTTGAAACTGAATCAGATAGCGGAACTGACCGGATATGCGGACCCGAAATATATGAGCCGAGTGTTTAAAGAGGAAACGGGAATGCTGCCGACCGAGTACCGGCAATCAGTCCGGTAAGCTCTCTGTGAGGAAATGACATTAAAAAAATACACTTTTCTAAAGAATTTCACCCTTTTTAAAGAGAAAAAATGTGGTAATATCGTACCGTTAACGAAAGAGAAACGCTTGAAGCATTTTTCACAGTATCATTCAAAGAAGAGGTGAAATTTAGGAATGAACGAAATGAAGGTTACTTTCAAGAGCCCTGATGAAATCCTTGAATTTGTGAGCACAGTCTCCAGGTATGAATTCGATATGGATATGCGCAGAGGCCGGGCTGTGGTTGACGCAAAATCAGTTCTTGGAATAATGAATCTCGGACTCAATAACGTGATTGAACTGAAAATGTATGCGGATGACTGCGCGGAGCTGCAGGAGAAGATTGCAAAATATGCGGCTTAAACTGTAAAGCTGACAGAGAAGAAAGACGAAATAAGCAGCTCAAGTAATAAGAAACATCAGAAATAAGAGCTCGGATAGGAGAAGTGCAGCTCAGCCATAGATAGAAAATCTAAATAAAAAGAATCCCCGGAGATTTCGTTCTGGCACTGCTGTGATGGCGGTGGAGACGGACGATTTCCGGGGATTTGTTTTTTTGTGCGGCGGAAAGGCTTGTAAAACAGGGTGTCCTCCTCTATAATATTAGAGGGAGAACGCGGCCGAAGAGCCGCATTTTACAGGAGGAAAACGTGAAGAACGAATTAGTGATCGTACTCGACTTCGGCGGGCAGTATAACCAGCTTGTCGCAAGGCGCGTGAGAGAATGTAATGTGTACTGTGAGATCTACTCTTACAGGACGGATATCAAGAAGATCAAAGAGATGAATCCCAAAGGGATCATCCTGACCGGCGGACCGAACAGCTGCTACCTGCCGGATTCACCGACTTACACGGACGAGCTGTTTAAAATGGGAATCCCGGTACTCGGTCTGTGCTATGGCGCGCAGCTTATGATGCATGTGCTGGGCGGTGATGTGAAGAAGGCGGATGTCCGCGAGTATGGAAAGACAGAGGTGTTGATCGACAAGACGGCGTCAAAAGTATTTGAAAATGTGTCCACACCGACGGTGTGCTGGATGAGCCATTTCGACTATATCGCGCAGACAGCGCCCGGATTTGAGGTCACTGCGCACACGGCAGACTGCCCGGTCGCGGCGGCTGAAAATGAAGCGGAGAAACTGTATGCAATCCAGTTCCATCCAGAGGTGCTTCACACGGCAGAAGGCACAAAGATGATCAACAACTTCGTGAAAAATGTCTGCGGCTGCATGGGTGACTGGAGAATGGATTCCTTCGTGGAAAACTCAATTCAGGCCATCCGCGAGAAAGTAGGGGACGGAAAAGTTCTTCTGGCATTGTCAGGCGGTGTGGATTCTTCCGTGGCAGCAGGATTGCTCTCGAGAGCAATTGGAAAACAGCTTACCTGTGTGTTTGTGGATCATGGCCTTCTCCGTAAAAATGAGGGAGACGAAGTGGAAGCTGTGTTCGGGCCGGAAGGTGACTTTGACCTGAACTTTATCCGCGTTAACGCGCAGGAGAGATATTACAGCAAGCTCGCAGGCGTAACAGAACCGGAGCAGAAACGTAAGATCATCGGCGAGGAATTTATCCGTGTATTTGAGGAAGAGGCAAAGAAGATCGGTGCCGTGGATTTCCTGGCGCAGGGCACGATTTACCCGGACGTCGTGGAGAGCGGTCTGGGCGGAGAATCCGCGGTAATTAAGTCCCATCACAATGTGGGAGGACTGCCGGACTACGTTGATTTCAAAGAAATCATCGAGCCGCTCCGCGATCTGTTTAAGGACGAGGTAAGAAAAGCCGGACTTGAGCTGGGGCTTCCGGAACATCTTGTATTTCGCCAGCCGTTCCCGGGACCGGGGCTTGGTATCCGCATCATCGGCGAGGTGACTGCCGAGAAGGTAAAGATCGTGCAGGATGCGGATGCGATCTACAGAGAAGAAATTGCCAACGCAGGACTGGATCGGAGCATCGGGCAGTATTTTGCAGGGCTGACTAATATGCGCAGCGTCGGCGTTATGGGCGATGAAAGAACCTATGACTATGCAGTGGCGCTGAGAGCTGTGAATACGGTGGACTTCATGACTGCAGAGGCGGCGGAGATCCCGTATGAGGTACTCAATAAGGTGATGAGCAGGATTATAAATGAGGTCCGGGGGGTTAATCGGGTGATGTATGATCTGACCAGTAAGCCGCCGGGGACGATAGAGTTTGAATAGTAAACAGGGAGCCGGGAGACCGCATAAACAGCGGACTTTCCGGCTCTTAGTGTGTGTCGTGATACCTTTTTGATACCTAGATTTATAATGAATTATTTTGAGATAATGCTTTGTATAGCTTTTGTTGTAAGTCTCCAGCATGGCTATATTCAATATATTCTATGCTTCCTAAATCGCTAATAGTTTTAGTTGATTTATCTTTGATTATTATCACCGGTTTGCCTAAACCATAGGCAAGACCCTGTTCCAACATGACATTTGGATTAAGTCCAGATATATTGATGATAGCCATATGACAAGACTGTATTTGTCGACAAATTTTGCATAAAATATCCTTATTTGTAATTTCGTTATCTGCTTTATAATATTGGTATCCTAATCCATCTAAGACGGGAACAATACCATAATTATAACTGTCTTTGTAGTCATCAGAAAAAGGCATAGCAATAAATATTTTATTACTTTGATAATCAGGTTTCAAAGGGCAACCTTCTATACCTATTTTGAAACATTTACGCATTTGGTGTGGTGCAATCTTTTCTTCTGCCATTTTTAAACGGTTGGTTTCTATATCAGATTCGATTTTTCCTATTAAGCTAGATAAAGTGTTTAAAAAGAATTCAACGGTAGCATTTCGTACAGTTTTTTGTGTAGACGATAAATCATGAATATTGTATGACATATGTGTAAGTCTAAGGCTGGTGAGAGCATTATATTTGTCTAGTAAATCATTATATTCTTTAATCCACGTTTTATAAACATCTGTATATACATAATCATTGCTTTTTGAATAAATTTCTACTTTATCATGTAGATTTTTGATTTCAAATGCTAATGCTTTCATATCATTAAAATCCATTTTACTATCCCCCAAACGTATTATTAATTTATTTATTTTCTCCATTGATATCTGTTATTTTTTTTATCATTTCCTTTTTCGTCAACATCACTACTGGTAGCAGGCCAGTTGATTTTCCATTCAAAATACTCGTCTTCTGAAATTTCTTCGTTCTTTAACTGCTCTTTTCGCAGACACCATTCACGAAGAAATTCATTTACCAGACCATAATCAATCCACATACCTACAGGAGCATGAGCAGGCCATTCGTCGCTGTCATTATATCGGACAGATTTATCATCAGAAGCGTTGCACTTACCGGGATTACGCACAAGCTGGAATAAATGAAAGGTGTTGCGATTATCTTCGTCAAGCCAGAAGAAT
>CAJFQC010000041.1 GCA_904418845.1 uncultured Ruminococcus sp.
GTTATTCTCTATGATATAATCAGCAATCTCCACGGCTCTCTCTTCAATATAATCTTTCAAAAAAATCCCCCTGCAAACATCATTTTTACAATGTATGCAGGGGTTTTTGATGTCATGCCTTTAAGCTTCAAACAAAGACTTTTGCCCTTTGCTATTTTTTTAAATTTATTTCCCGCTAAATCAGGTAGTCTATCGCATATTTAATTTGTCCTTCCAATTGATCTTCATTCCAAATAGTAACCGTTATATTATGTGAAGGTGTAATACTTCTATGAGTATTAAACAACCGTATCTTTCCCTCATACTCATTATATTGAAATGTATAATTTTCATTTTTATAATCATAAAAACTCACTTCTAGTTCTTTTGAGCCAGAAACAACAATATCTTCACCCGTTTTTTCATGTAAATATTTCTTTAAAATTTCAGAACTCTTATCTTGATCAATTACTACCGTTTCTGGTTCAAATATCAAACGCTTACATTCCTTGGTCAAATCAGGTCTATCCTTTTGCTCCTGGTAAAATGTAGCTAAGCTAATCTCATATGCCTCTCCCATGTATATGAAATTATATCTTTCATATACATTAAATGTAACATATGATGCCATCCCCTTTTCATTTACAATTTCATAGTTATCTTTATGAGAGGTAATTCTTAACGATGGTGCTGTTTCTCTATCTGCAATTTCAGTCTGTCTTTGTGCATTTTGATTTGACTGGACTGCCAAAAATATTGTTATCAGAGATACCAAAAAAACATTTGTTATAAGCGAGTTGATAGTTCCTTTTTCCTGTACCTTTTTTACAATCTCATCCACCTTTTCACCTTTAAAAAAATTCACTATAAACATAAGTGTAATATAAACAATCAATATAATAACTAAAAGATTTTCACTTAATATCAGCCTTATTTTACTTTCTTTAACAATAAAAATATAAAGCATAAACGCTATAATTAAACCCAAGACAATAATCCCTTTTATATTAGAAAAGAGCTTTGTCTTAATCCGAGTCTTCAGCGAATTCTGATTTAAATCTGAACAGAACTTTTGTTCTTTATTCTTCTCTTTTTTCTCTTTTGTATCCATATGCTTTCTTCTCCTTCTAAAAAATAATCCGCATCAGATGACATTACCTCAAAAAAATGGATATATTGTATACACACAATACATCCGCTTATCCGCTCCTATCTTATAGATATCTCTCCGTATCCCTTGCCCCATAGAGAAATCTCCGGACTTCCATCACATCTCCCATAACAACGTAATAAACCACATAATTTCGCACATAAATCCGATAATACGGATATTTTCTCTTCTTTACAGATGGGTACGGTTCAAACGCCAATGGATTATTCCAACGTTCCAATATTGCCGCCTCTACATCATTCGCAAGTTTTTCCGCTGCGGCTGGATTTTTTAGTACATTTGTAATGTAACTTACTGTCTGCACCAAATCCTGCTCAAACAACGGCAAATATCGGAGTTTATATTTTTTATTTGCCATGGATCACGCTCCTTACGTTTCGGAATACATCATCATGGCTTAATCTTTCTTCCGTGGTTTCTGCCATTTTGTCCGCCTCATCCAGTTTCATCTCCACGTTGTCTACAAGACTGGCATATTCCTCCAGACTCAGCACAACCATTGCACCATATCCGTTTTTGGTCAAATATACCGGTTGTCCCTCATTGACAAGCATTTCAATCTCAGGAAATTTATTTCTCAAATCTGAAACAGGTCTAATCTGTATCATAGCGATCTCTCCCTTCTCCGCATAGTTTTGCCTTCTTCATTATCTATATTATCTTAATTTTATCATTATTTTATCATATTCGCAAGCTAATTCATTATTCATCAAATATTATTCTAGGAGTACATCACATAATGGCTTGTCTACATTATCTCAAACCATAACCTTTCTATTTTGTTACAACCATATGTACCGTACTTTTACTGATCCGAAACCGCTTCGCCGTCTGCCTCACAGTCGCGTTATTCTCTATGATATAATCAGCAATCTCCACGGCTCTCTCTTAAAAAAATCCCCCTGCAAACATCATTTTTACAATGTATGCAAGGGGGCTCTAAGTCATGCAGGAGAAAGTCCTACGCTGTCAAAAATAAATACAAATAGAACAATACTACTGCTGCCACAATAATGATAAGCGCCCACTTGAAAATCTTCAGAAATTTTTTCATCTCCTATCTCCTTATTTATCCATAAAAACAATTTTGTATTCGTCCATATCATATACCCCGGCGAAAAAACTTGTCAATATCGTCTCTGCATTTTCCCGTGCGTTATCTAATAATCCGTTTTCGATCGCATCATTCTCTGCAGTCTCCCTCAGCTTCGCCACAGCTTCATTATTTTCTTCTAAAGAGATTTGGCGGAAGATACTTTCATCCTCGTGATATACCTTTAAAGAATCCTGATCCACCTCACTGCTTAATATCTTTGCTTCCGGGAGTTTCACCTCAATTGTTGTCCCATTTACATCCCATTCAATTTGTGTAAAATCAAACCCTGCTTTTATCTCAATATCATAACTGTATATATATTTGCTCTGAGTAAAAGGAATTTTCATTCCAAACAATTCTCTCGATGCATCAGTCACATTGACTTCCGTGCAGTAAGCCGTCTGTGTCGCAAGTTCGCCTATATCCTCAAAACCGATCTTAGTCGTTTTACTATCTGAGAAAATATAATTTTTCACGCCAAGAGCAATAGCACAAACAACTGCAATGATCAAAATAATTCCAACAACTCTTCTGGCGATATAATTGCCCAGTATCCTTCCAATGACATTTCCTTTCCGCTTTTGTTCCTTGTTCTGATCCGCCATAAAGCTTACCCTCACTTACATAAGTATTTGCCGGTGTCAATATAAACGGCAATTTTAATTCTACCATCATCACCTCAAGTTTTCCTATTACCATGATAGCACAACTGTTTTTGAAATGCTATAATCTATAAGACCCCAACGTCTATATACATAGGAAATATTTTTGCCGTTTCTTCTGCCGGATTTTTTCCTGTTCTGTTTTTTCATAAAGCGGACAGCCGCATTCAGTCCTCTTTGATGCAGAAAACAATCTGTCTTTTTCATATCCTTGAATGGCACGTTGCGTGCTGTCAACGGCTTTTAGTGAGGCAAATCGACAGCAAAAAAACATCTTCCTGTAAGAGAAGATGTTTTTTGCCAGTCGCTTTTCGGACGAATGTTTTTTATGTGGCGAAGCACATAACATGCATTTAAAAGATGTGATAATTCACAACCAGTGCCGCGAACACGATCGACACCATGGAAAGCAGCTTGATCAGGATATTGATTGACGGCCCTGAAGTATCCTTGAACGGATCGCCAACCGTATCTCCCACAACCGCGGCCTTATGGCAGTCGCTTCCCTTACCGCCGTGAGCACCGCCCTCAATGTATTTCTTTGCATTATCCCATGCGCCGCCCGCGTTTGCCATGAAGATCGCCAGAAGGAAGCCTGTCGCTGTTGAGCCTGCCAGCATTCCGATCACACCATTATATCCAAGGATCAGGCCTGTCACAATAGGGGTCACGATCGCAAGAAGAGTGGGCAGAACCATCTCATGAAGGCTTGCTCTTGTGCAGATATCAACGCAAGTCTCATAGTCCGCGTCTGCCTTTCCTTCCATCAGTCCTCTGATCTCTCTGAACTGGCGGCGCACCTCAACGACAATGCTCTGTGCCGCGCGTCCCACAGACTCCATAGTAAGGGCCGCAAAAACGAAAGGCAGACACGCGCCGATGAAGATGCCGACAAGAACAGTCGGATTCATAACGCTCATATCAAGTGCCACATCCGCTCCGCCGACCTCCTGAACCTTCTCAACATAGGAAGCGATCAGGGCAAGAGCTGTCAGTGCCGCTGAGCCGATAGCAAATCCTTTTCCCGTTGCAGCTGTTGTATTTCCAAGAGAATCCAGAGCGTCCGTACGTTTTCTCACATCTGCCTCCAGACCTGCCATCTCCGCTATCCCCCCCGCATTGTCAGCGATCGGTCCATAGGCGTCCGTCGCCAGAGTGATACCGAGCGTTGAAAGCATTCCTACTGCTGCCAGAGCGATTCCATAAAGACCTCTTGTGGACTCGATGAAACCGCCGGAAAATGCATATGCCGCCATAACGCAGATTGCGATAATAATGATCGGCACAGCCGTTGAAAGCATTCCGAGACTTAAGCCCCCGATGATGATTGTCGCAGAACCGGTCTCTGATTTGTCCGCCAGCTTCTGCGTCGGTTTATATGTGTCAGATGTAAAATACTCTGTGAAAAATCCGATGAGTACACCTGCAAGAAGTCCGCCGAGGATTGCAAAATAGAATCCGATAAAATCTATCCCAAGGATAAACAACACCACAGGAAATGCCACTACCGCAATGATAATCGCGCTTGTGTTGGTTCCTCGTCTCAAAGCTTTCAGAAGCGTGCTCTGGTCTGTGCTCTCTCCCGTCTTAACAAGCAGGGAACCTATGATGGAAGCCAGGACTCCCACGGCCGCCAGGATCATGGGGATCACAACCGCGTTCACACGGTCCACCGACTCGATCTTGTTAAACGCGATCACGCCCAGAGCGCACGCAGAGAGGATAGAGCCCACATAAGATTCATACAGGTCCGCGCCCATTCCCGCAACATCACCTACATTATCGCCTACATTATCTGCGATCACCGCAGGATTTCTCGGGTCATCCTCCGGAATTCCCGCCTCGACTTTGCCCACAAGGTCCGCACCCACGTCTGCGGCTTTCGTGTAGATACCGCCGCCTACACGGGCAAACAGCGCCATGGATGAAGCGCCCATACCGAAGGTAAGCATCGTGCTTGTGATATCCTCAATGGGGAGCTTAAACACAAGTTTCAACAGCAGATACCAGATGGAGATATCCAGAAGTCCCAGTCCGACCACGGTAAATCCCATAACAGACCCCGCTGAAAACGCGACCCCCAGTCCCCTGTTCAGCCCTTTCTGGCATGCTGCAGCTGTCCGGGCATTTGCTCTTGTAGCGATCTGCATTCCCACAAATCCTGAAAGACCCGAAAAAAATCCACCTGTCACAAACGCGAACGGAACGAACCATGTCAAGAATCCGAATGCAGCCATAATAAACAGAATTACAAACATCCCTGCAAAAAATACAATAAGGATCTTATACTGTCTTCTCAAGTAAGCCATTGCTCCCTGATGAATGGATGCTGATATCTTTTTCATCCTGTCATTGCCTCCCGGAAATCGAAGGACCGTTTGTGCTCTGTTTCCTGCAAACAAAAGTGCGATCACAGAGCCGCATAGTGTCAATAGTGCCAGTAGATTGTCCATTTCAATCTCTCCTCCATTCCTCTTTAATTAAAGAATATAATAATTTATATGTATAGAGTCTATTATAGCATTTCTCCAAAGATTTTCATATAAACCACCTGTCTTATTTTATAATTTATAACTATTTTTATACGCCTTATCCAAATAGGATGCCCGAAAAACTATCGTATTGCTTTTCGGGCATCCTTCTGCTACAGCTTTCTTGTTTTACTAAAATTCAAATACCGCAACTCCGTATGACGGAAGTGGATAAGCAATAGAATACGGACGTCCGTCGCACTCCTGTTTCACCGGCTTATACACCAGCGGCCTCTCCTCGCCTTTTCCCCCGTACTTCGTATCATCGCTGTTGAGTATCAGCTTCAACTGCTTTCTTCTTGGTACGCCCACGCGGTAATCAGGACGTTCCATCGGTGTAAAGTTGCACACAAAGAGCAGGTTCTTCTTATTGTCCTTTGAATGTCTTATGAAGCTGTATATACTGCGGAAGCAGTCGTCCGCGTTGACCCACTCGAATCCCGCGGGATCTGAGTCCAGCTCGTACATTGCCTTGTTCTTCTTATAAAGATGAAGAAGATCACGATACCAGTTCTGGATCTGCCGGTGCTCTGGCTCTACAAGAAGGAACCAGTCAAGCTCTCTCTCTTCGCTCCACTCACGAAGCTGGGCAAATTCCTGTCCCATAAAGAGAAGCTTCTTGCCCGGATGACCTGTCATAAACGCATATCCGGCTTTTAAGTTGGCATATTTATCAAATCCAAGCCCCGGCATCTTGTTGAGCATGGAACATTTCAGATGCACCACTTCGTCGTGTGAAAGCACAAGAATATAATTTTCACTATATGCATATGACATTGCAAATGTCATCATATTATGTGCGTTCTTTCTGAAATAGGGATCCAGCTTCATGTACTCTGTAAAATCATGCATCCATCCCATGTTCCATTTTAAGCTGAATCCGAGTCCGCCGTCCTCCGGGGATCCCGTCACCTTCGGCCATGCGGTAGACTCTTCTGCAATCATGACCGCGCCTTTATTTCTTCCGAGAATCACGGAATTCAGATGCTTAAAGAACTCGATCGCCTCCAGGTTCTCGTTTCCACCATATTTATTCGCCACCCACTGGCCATCCTGCTTGCCATAATCCAGATACAGCATAGATGCCACCGCGTCCACGCGGAGCCCATCCACATGGAAATGCTCAATCCAGAAGAGCGCATTCGCGATAAGAAAATTCTTCACTTCTGCCTTGCCGTAGTCAAAAATCTTAGTGCCCCAGTCCGGGTGTTCACCCTTTCTCGGATCCGCGTACTCAAATGTAGCCGTTCCGTCAAAATCAGCCAGCCCGTGCGCGTCCCTTGGGAAATGCGCAGGCACCCAGTCAAGAATGACACCAATATTATTTTTATGAAGATGGTCGATGAGATAAGCAAAATCCTGGGGAGTTCCGTATCTTGATGTCGGCGCATAATATCCTGTCACCTGATATCCCCATGACCCGTCAAAAGGATGCTCCGCAATCCCCATCAGTTCCACATGAGTATACCCCATATCTTTCACATATTTCACGATGGCGTCTGCGAACTCCCGGTATGTGTAATACCCTTCATCCTCTCTGCCCGGATGTCTCATCCATGAACCCGGATGCACTTCGTAGATAGACATAGGATTCTCCCTGTGATCCCAAGTCTCCCTCCTCTTCATCCACGCATCGTCGGTCCACTCCAAATGGGAGATATCCGCCACCCGGGATGCGGTTCCCGGCCTTAATTCAGCATAATTAGCGAACGGGTCTGCCTTGAATATCCTCTTCCCCTGCTGCGTCTCGATGCAGAACTTATACAGGTCACCTTCTTTTACTCCCGGTACAAAGCATGTATAGATGCCCACCGGTTCCTGACGCTCCATGTAATTCGCCTCAAAATCCCACCCGTTAAAATCACCTACTACCGCGACTCTCCGTGCATTCGGCGCCCACACTGCAAAGTAAACGCCTTCTTGCCCCTTATGGGTTACTTTATGCGCTCCCATCTTCTGATAGATCTCATAATGATTACCCTGACCGAAGAGATACTGGTCAAGCTCACCGATCTCATACGGCTGTAATTTGTTCTTTGTGCTCTTAGAACTTTTTATGCTCTTTGTGCTTTTACCCTTTACCATAAAGCCACCTCGCCGTTTGATTTAATATAACATATATTATACTTTATCCCTGTCCAAAAAGAAAGAGAAAAGCACCTCTTAGTCAAAAAGAAACAGACAGTTTTTCCACTGTCTGCTTCTCTTCTGTAAAATATCCATATGCACTGTCGCATCAGATATTAAAATCATTTTCTGAGAGGATGATCCTGTCCGCTTCATCCGTATTTTTGCCGAATACCCGCTTCATCAATTTCTTTGCTGATGCTTTCTGTGAATGTCCGATCGCCTCGTCCATGATCTCCTTCACTTCTGCGACTGTCACCGCATGATCCTCTCTCTGAAGCGAATCAATCTTACTATACAGAGCCAGAATACCCATCTCGTCTATACGATATCCATTTTCCTGCGCGTAGGTCTGTCCGAATGTCACCAGCTCGTCATTAATAAAAATCGGAATCTCCAATCGGGAAGTAAATTTTCTTCTAAACTCACGGTTAGAAATCAGAAGTCTGTCCAACGGTTTTCTCTGTTCTTCGAGAACGATCAGGAGCTCTCCTGTATCTCCTTCCATCGCTTTATTCATACGGGCAACAGTCTTTTCATTCATCCTGCCTGCTTTCTCGATAATAAGCGCTCCGCCGTGCAGCTTGTCAAAAATGTCACTGATCTTCTTCTTATTCAAGGAGTCCCCGGTAACAATCGCAACCTTTCCCTGCTTAATATTTCTCTGCTTCTGAATGGCTTTCACTACATCCACAGCGAGAACAGTCTTACCGTTTCCTTTATTCCCGATAATCAGCAGATTTCCTGCCTTTGACGTGCCATTTCTATTGGTACAGTTCTTATCCTGCTCAAGTACATCCACAAGCTGCTCACTCATGCCGCGCACGGGAACGAAATAGGAGAACAGCTTCTTCTGCTCCTCGGTAAGTCCCGCTCTTGTGCCTATTCCACTCTGAGTCTCTAAATCATAACGTCCATGCACGATAAAGCCCGTATCCATGGACAGTGCATCCGATATCTCATCCAGCGGTAATGGCGCTGTCTTGCCTGTGGCAATCATCTTCGCTGTCTCTTTACGGCTCAGAGGTGTTGTAGCCGAAAGGATGTCCATGTTGTCGTCATCATCGTCCGGCATTTCTCTGTCATCCTCTAGTTCCGCATGCTCAGGATTCACGCTGAATTCCTCATCAATATCCGTAAGTTCGTCCTCGAATTCTCCGGCCTCATCAAAGTCTTCGCTTTCGTCGAAATACTCTTCGTCGTCAAAGTCCTCCTCGAACTCTTCCCCGAATTCCTCGTCTCCCGGCTCTCCGGCATCCTCGATGTATTCTTCCGCCTCCAGCTCTTCGTCTAACTCTTCCTCAGGCTCCTCGTCTCCCGGCTCTTCGCCGTCTTCGAAGTATTCTTCCACTTCCAGTTCTTCGTTGAACTCCTTATCCTCCGGCTCTTCTTCATCGGGTGAGTATTCTTCTTCCTCCGGTTTTTCGTCTAACTCTTCCGCTGCTTCTTCCGCGGGGTACTCATCATCAAACAAATCTTCTGCGAAGTCCTCGTCGTCATCAATGCGGAGAGATTCTGCCACCTTGCCCATATTCTCCCCAGGCTCCTCCGCCTTCTTCACCGGTTCTTCGGCAGTTTTCTCCGGCTTCTCTTCCTCTGCCGGAATCACGCCCTCGATCTCATCAATCATCCGTTGGATATCCGGCGACAGTATGGGCCCTGTCGCATTCTTATCAGACATATTTTCCCCTTTTGTCTCCCCGTCTGTCACATCATCGCCTGATACTTCCCCATCTGTTTCAGGCACATCTTTCCCAATATCTTCCGCTCCCTCTTCAAACAGGCCATCTTCAATATCTTCTGCACCTGCTGCAAACAGGTCGTCTTCAATATCTTCTGCACCTGCTGCAAACAGGTTCGCCTCAACATCTTCTGCGTCTGCCTCAAGTAAGTCTCCCTCTATCGGCATCTCAGACTGTAAATCCTTCTCCGGTTCTCCTTCCCATCCAGAAAGAATATCTTCCAAATTCATTTGTCCACTGATCTGGTCTGTATCTATCTCCTGTGTCTCTTCCAACAAAACCTGCTCGGGAGTAATCTCTTTCATCCCGCCTGCCACACTTTTCTTTTCATCGGCGATACGTTCGACAATATCCATATCGGCCACTGACTCGATCTCATCAATCGCTTTCTCCAGATCCGCCAGCTCTGATTCTCCATCTTCAGATACTTCCTTACTCTCCGGCTGAAGCAGCTTTCTGAGCGCTTCATCAAGGGGCATTGTATCTCCGATCTTCTTTTTCTTTGGAACATCCTCTGTGATAGCATTTTTCGAAACAGCCGTCTCAGCCCGTACTGCTCCTGTTTCTTCTAACGCCCCGGCTGCTTCAACGCCATCCGCTGTAATCTTTTCTATATCTTCCGACTGTCCAAAAAGACCTTCCCCATTCTCACTGTTCACCCCATCTGCCGTCTTTGCTTCAGCATATGAGACGACATCCGGCATCTCTTCTGTCTCCACGGAAAGTTTCTCATAACGCTTATCATACTTCTCCTGCTGTGACGGAGTCAGAGGCTTATACTGCATCTTCAGTTCCATGGCTTTATACACATACTGACCTTCACTGAACCAGAGGATCAAGTCGTCACATTCCTCAAGGCACTCCGCTGTCATTCCTGCTTCCTGATATAGCTTTGCCAGCTCATACGCCCACTCTTCAATATATTCTGACTTCTTGTACTCTTCCAAGGCTTCTATCTGCTGCTCGATCGGCGCTCTCTGCGCACGGAGTATCTGATATCGCAAGATATACTGACTCGGATCTTTCGGAGCCGTCTGGATAAAATCATCATAATAATCGATCGCCTCATCCACATTCCCCGTCTTAAGTGCCAGTGTGCACAGACGGCTGATGATCTTTCTGCTTCCCTCCGCACGGCGGTAAGCGAGATTCAGAATCTCATAGCTCTTCTGATAGTCCCTTGCCTTCTCATAGATATCACTAACGCTTGTCAGCATTGAAGCATTACGCACTCTCTTCCAGTCGATCGTGTCCGCTACCTCTGCCGCTTTTCTGTAAGAGCCGTTCTCCATAAGTTCAAGCATCTGTTCGGTCTTTTCTTTATATTCATACTTATCCACCGCATTCACCTCGTCGAAATAATCTGTCGTAACAGTTCTGCTATACAGTGCGGTTTTACGAATGGCGCGGCTGAACTGTCACAATCTTTCATCGGTCAGTATTTATCTGTCCATGCCGTTCTGACACGAACCCATACCCTTTCGATATTCTATCATACAGGCGCTCTAATGTCAAAAAAAGTGCATCCTCAGTTGACATTGAAGATGCACTTTAATATTTATTTAATTTTATCATTTTTCTTTTTATATTTAAAATCAGAGGCAATATTTTGATTTCGTTCCTGTGAGACCTCCACCGTCTGTTATGTGATCTTCGGTCGATTTATTAAGACCTGCTTATTAAATCTTCCCTCCTTCAATAACAAATTATGGTTCATAACAACATCCACTGCTTTTACTTTCGTTTCCGCTTGTGGTACCATCCTATATCTTTAAAGAATATCCTAAGTTATTATTCCTATAATCGTCCGGCAAAAGCAGTACCGTTTTTCGATATTCCAAATGCCTGTCAGATTATTACTTCTATAACTATGTACCCTTTATTATAAGACGACATTCTATTCGATGTTTCTTTACACATCTTTCGAAATACTGTTATATGTGGTATCTATATTCAATACGTCTGCAAATGCGAAATCTTTGTTAATTTTTATCCGGATTCCGAACTCTCTGATCTTTTCTTTCATCCTATATTTCCCGGATCATTGATCTTTCCTCCGGCAAAGGTCTCTTACATCACAGGAACTTACATCTGCCGTACCACTGACATATTGATGATAAACTGAAACTATACTGTCCATGGGACCTACCTCCTGCTGCCTTTTATTTTTAACCTAATCGAACAACAGATGATATCTCGTTCTCTTAGATAAATATCCGTTGGAGATGTTGTCTTGTGTTAATCTCTTTTGGATGTTTTTATCATAGCATTAGAGTTTCAATTTGTCAATACTTTTTTGTATTATAAATCAAATAAATTTATTATTTTTCTATTTTATCTGAATTTTCCGATAATTTTACAGTCTACCGTGGAAATCCACCTTCTCCACACAGTTTTGATCCGGACATAGACTGACCGGAACGCCGCTTTTTCCCGGTCTGCATCGTAAAAAACAAAGGTGGATTTTAAAGTACGATATCATCCACTTTTTCAAAATCAGATAATGAATAGGATTCCACGGTGTTTCCCGCGACAAGGTAGAAACGCTCACCCGCATACAGACCTCTGGTGTCATAGTAGCCTGAAAGTCTGCGCGAAAACACCTCTTGAAAGCCGTTTATGTCATCATAAGTAAATACAAAATATTCTGTCTCGTCACCATATGCTGAGAAACCGAACAGATTCTTCTCTGTATCTACAAACACGGCCCTGTAATTATAGAATACATCTGATCCATACATATCTTCCAAGACAAAATTCGCCGCTTCTTTTACATTCTTCGGGTTTGATACGTCGAACATAGAGAGCTTGACACCTTCTGCTGCCACACCTTTTTCATCCACGGACATCCCGATGCCCAGCAGCCTCCCATCCCCATATGGATGAAGGTATTCTGAAAATCCGGGAATCTTAAGTTCCCCGATGATCTTAGGATTCTCGGGGTCGGCAAGGTCCACGGAGAACAGCGGATCAACCTGTTTAAAAGTCACAAAATACCCGATATCTCCCATAAAGCGCGCTGAATACACATACTCTTCCTCTGCCAGACCACTGATCTCTCCCACTGTCTCAAGTTCTTCATCCAGCACATAAAGAGTATTGCTGACGACCTGCCCTGAGGCACTATTTAAAGAATCTCCGTCTGCTTCTTCCCGGTTGTCCGCTCCGAATCCAGTTAATCCTGTCAGAGGCATGATGCCGTCGTCCATAACAGCGGGCTCTATCGTAACCACCATCCGCAGATATCCGTCATATTCATCGATACAAAAAGAATCATTCAGTGTGCCGTCCACCTTTGTCTGTGCCACTCCGTCAAGCTTACCATCGCCGTAAGAAAGCTTGCGGATAGAAGTCCGGGGCTTCTCCCCCGTTTCATAGTAAGCCTCCGTAATATAAATATTATTCCCGCTCACATAGCATATCCCTCCGGTTCCGAACACTGCCCTGCTGTCTGTCTTTCCAGACGGATCGTCAAGCTCAAATGATGATATGACGGTATACTGGCTCCCCATTTTACCCGGCGGCATATAGATGGACGACGCCTCTATAAGCTTCCCCTGGACCTCTGGGATATAAAGGTCTGTATCTGTCCGCGCCGCGCCTGCTGTATAAAAATCGCTGAACAGGTATACATATCCGTCTCTCACACGCATGGTATTGTAGTTCCCGCTCTGGGAAACAGTATTTATTTTCTCCGGCGACGATGGATCTCTGACATCGTACACCTCCGCGCAGGTAAGCGGTTGATAATATCCATCGCCGCCGGAGATGATCTCGGTCCTCGTGTAAAGAAGAACGAGTTTTCCTCCCTCAACATAGATCTCGCGGATATAGCAGTCGCCGTCAAGGCTGATTTCCGAGAGCTCCTGCATTTCTTCCGAGCCGATTCCCACGATATAAACTGTCTGCCCGTCTAAGATATACAGATTCTCCCCGTCTGTCTTAACAGAATCCGCCTCACCAACGCTTTCTTCTCTCACGTTCGTGTCTGAATATCCCGCTGAGCTGCTCTCTGCCGTTGCCCCTGCGTTCCCGGAAAAAGCAGACTCTTCTGCCGAAGCTATATCGACAGCAGTGCTTCCCCCATACCTCGCCTGCTTCTCCGCCTGTTCCTGCTCTGCCTGAATGTACTCATAGATCTCATCGTAATCTGCCGCTGCCGTAAGCTCTGACACCGGATCATTCTCTTGCGCCGCTCCGTATTGCACTGTACTTTCCCTCTCCGCTTTCCCGAAGCCTGTTCCAGAATCTCTGTCTGAACCGCCGCTAAGCACGCCGCCTGTGGCAGCAGCGGTCCCAATGACCACGCAGAGGCAAGCCGCCGCTGCGAGTCCGGCATATTTCCATCTGTATGCTTTCTTTTTCTGCTTCGATCTCTCCTTAAGTATCTCTTCCACTGCCCCGGGCTCAAGGGACGGTGGCACTTGAACATCATCCGTCAGACCGCGGATCTCATTTTCTATCTGCTCCAGTTCTGTCTCATTTCTATTTTTCTCGTCCATATCCATCCTCCCGGTTACATCCATATACATACTATTTAAATTCAGTTCTCCGCTGAGTTTAAAATGCCGTGCCTCTCGATTCCGATCGCTCTCTCTAGTTCAGGGCGCTCCGCATCTTTTCCAATGCGCGGCTCTTCCTCGATCGGACAGTGGCTGCATTTCTGTCCAGCAGCCGGGCAATCTCCTCGCTTTTATATCCCCCGAACACAGAGAACGCCACGATCATCCTCTCTTCTTCGTCCAGAACATCAAAAGCGCGGCGCACATCATGCCACTGTGCATAATCAGGTTCTGCCGCGATCTCGTATGTGCTGGTCTCTGTCAGCCTCGCTTTCTCTTTCTTCCCCAGGCGCATCACTTTTTTGCACTGATTGTTCAGGATCGTAAACATCCAGCTTCGAAAAGATTCTTCTTTCTTCAAAGTTCTCATATTCTCAAACGCGGCTATGACAGCCTCACTCACGGCATCCTCCGCGTCCTGCGGATGCTTTGTCATATAGAGTGCGAACCTGTAGAGTTCCTTATATATCTGCGCATATAATCGGGAAAATGCTTTCGCATCCCCATGTTTCGCCCGCCCGACGAGTTCTGTCTGCGCAGCGTTTTCGTAATCGAACATCAGCGCCCCTCCTCCCGTATCGCACGATCGTCATTTTCTTTTGGCATATATTAGAGTATCATGAAATAGATTTTGTTGCATGGAAATTAAAAAAACAGACATAAAAAGACAGGCATGAGTCTGCCACATACAAGTATGGGCATCCTCATGTCTGTCCTTTTTCTCACTGCTTAAAGCTTTCGCGCAGTATTATTTACCATAGTAGCATTTCAGGTAGATTTCTTTAATCTCCTTGATGAGTGGGTATCTCGGGTTAGCACCTGTGCACTGGTCGTTAAATGCCTGCTCGCACATATCATCCAGAGTATCAAGGAAGTATTTCTCATCGATACCGTAATCTTTAATAGTCTTCTTAATACCGATCTTCTCTTTCAGGTCCTCCAATTTAGCGATGAAGTTCTCGAATACTTCTTCGTCTGTGTTTCCTGTGCATCCGGCAAAGCGTCCGAGCTCTGCGTATCTCTGCAGTGCGTGCGGATACTGATACTGGGAGAATGTTCCCATCTTTGTCGGAACTTCTGCTGCGTTGTATCGCATAACCTCTGTCAGAATCAAGGCGTTTGCAACACCGTGCGGCAGATGGTGGAATGCCCCCAGCTTATGAGCCATGGAGTGGTTTACACCAAGGAACGCATTTGCGAACGCCATACCTGCCATACAGGAAGCGTTGTGCATCTCCTCACGAGCCTTCGGATCGTTCGCACCGTTTTCGTATGCGGACGGAAGATTGTCAAACACCATCTTAACTGCCTTCATAGCAAGACCGTCTGTGTAGTCTGTTGCCATGATGGATACATATGCCTCAATCGCATGTGTCATAACATCAATACCGGACGCGCTTGTCAGTCCCTTCGGAGCTGTCATCGCATTGTCAACGTCTACGATGGCCATGTTCGGAAGGAGCTCATAGTCAGCGATCGGCCATTTAACACCTGTTTCAGCGTCTGTGATAATCGCAAACGGAGTCACCTCAGAACCTGTACCTGAAGACGTCGGAATGGCTACGAAGTAAGCCTTCTCACCCATCTTCGGGAATGTGAATACTCTCTTACGGATATCCATGAAGTCCATAGCCATGTCTTCGAAGTTTGCTTCCGGATGCTCATACATCAGCCACATGGTCCGGCTCGAATGCTCTCATCTGAGCGACACCTTCCTCTGCACACTGCAGTGTCGGGTCCGGAGCTACGTTGTAGAAGCATGTGTGCTGGATTCCCATCTCGTCCAGCTTGTCCTCGATACCCTTTGTATATCCGTTCTTGTAAAGGAATGTATCTGTTACGATGAACGCTTTCTTCTTGTGCATTACTGTGCCAAGCTCGTCCAGAGCTACCGGCATACAGCCTTT
>CAJFQC010000042.1 GCA_904418845.1 uncultured Ruminococcus sp.
TGAACACTAAGCGAGGATACACCGTTATGATTTGGGATGAAAAAGATGAGCAATGGTTTGGTGTGGAACATTGCAAAGCCCCCGAGCTTTTACGGGATGTGGGACTTAGCATGGCGGGCGCGTTGATTGTTGAGATCGTGCTGACATGCATCTTCCTGATTGCGATCCTGGGAGTTACATCCAAAGAATCATTCTCAGGCGTGGCAGGACTTGTGATTGGCCTTACACTGACATTCGTACACATTATTGGTATCCCGCTGACAGGGACAAGCGTCAATCCGGCGAGAAGCCTTGGACCGGCAATCTTCGCAGGTGGCCAGGCACTCTCACAGGTATGGGTATTCGTCGCAGGACCGCTCGCAGGCGCGGCGATCGCAGCCCTGATCTGGATGTTCTTGAATACAGACAAAGAAGACGCTTAATTAAAACAGAATCGGCAGGACAGCATCGGCAGGGACCGGTGTTGTTTTGTCGTTTTGTCATGTTATGTTGGCAAGGAGGATAAAATGAAAGGAATTTTGAGGAAAAAGGCTGCTGCGGTCTGCGCTGCAACAGTGATGGGCGCCCTGTTCCTTGGCGGCTGTTCTGAAGAGAGAAAAACGGGAACACTGACAGTCGGAGTGCGTGATGACGTTATGAATTTCGGATACCTGAATGAAACAACGGGTAAATATTATGGTCTTGAGATTGATATTGCAGCGGAGCTCGCGGACAGAATGGGTTATGCAGAGGTGGAATATGTAACCGTCACTCCGGACACGCGGAAGGATATGCTCTTAAATGATGAGGTTGACTGCCTGATCGCTACATATTCAATCGCGGATACAAGAAAAGAAAATTTTGATTTCTCTGAACCTTATTATGTAGATGAGACAGTGGTCGTGGTAGAAAAATCGACGATGATCGAAAGCATCGAGGGTCTGAAAGGGCTGAACATTGGCACAATGGCAGGGTCAAACGCCTCGCCACTCCTTGCGACGAAGCTGTATGAGCTGAGGATCATCGGAGAGAACGTCATATCCAATACGGACGATTTTACTCAGTATGAGGGGGTGAGCGTTACAAAAGTTCCCTCCTATCAGGATCTAGATGTCCTTTTGGAACAGGGTGCCGTGGATGCGGCGTGTATGGACAGATGTATCGCGCAGACTTATATGGATGATGACCGTATGTTCCTTGATACGGTAATCGCGGAACAAGACTATGGCGTTGCGACTAAGAAGGATTCCGAGCTCTCGGGCAAGATAGCGGAGACTATACAGGAGATGCTGGAAGACGGAACCATCGACAGATTGATCGATAAGTGGGATTAGGAGGAAATTATGAAGAAGGAGATCATTAAAAAAGCGGTCCTTATGATCGTAGTAGAAATTCTTTTTCTCATCCTGCTCGGCGGCCTGCTGTTCAGGATGCAGACAGACCGTTCAATAGACAACCAGAAGCAGAGTGCGCACGTAAAACTGGAAGAAGCGGCAGACGTTATCGGCCAGGCAGACGATGCGGAGAAAACGACGGTGAAGTCATTCGATGAGATCCAGCAGGCAAAAGTGGCGAGTATGGCGTTCATGTTCCGGAATGGTGTCATGGAAGATTACAGCGAAGCCAGTATGCAGGAGTGCCGGGAACTTCTGGACGCGGAGAATGCTCTGATTCTGGACGTCGAAGGCAATGTGCTGGCGGAGGCACAGACAACGGCGTCTGATTTTACAAAAGCGAGATTTAATCAGCTTCGCACAGTGTTTGAGAGCGGGGTGGCGTCAGAAGGATTCACCGTAGAGACAGAACGAGGCGATTTCCGCTATTATGGCTATATGATTGACGATAATACAATGGCGGTACTGGAGAAAGATTCATCTGAGCTTGAAGATCTTTTGGAAACGACTTCCACATGGGAAGCAATGCTTAAGAATATCACTGTGGGACTGGATGGATTTTCTTTTGCTGTTTCTGCGAAGGATTATACATTCCTTTACTATCCAAATGAGGCTTTGATCGGAATGGATGCCCTGTCAAATGGGATTGCCGTGACAGATCTGGAGGACGGCAATTATACATGGATGACAATCAACAGCCAGCGTCTTTACTGCGGTGTGAAAAAGACGGAGGAGGCATATGTGTTCTGTGCAGTGCCGGAGGATGAGATTCTTTCGTCGAGAGATGTGACAGTACTTATTATCCTGTTTACCTTTTTTACGGTGATGACCCTTGTGGTCACTTATGCTCTGTTCATCACGATACAAGAGAAAAAAGACGACAGGAAAAAACTGTTTGGAAACTTTTACTACAACTATGATGTAGGTAAACGCATCGGGATGGTCGTGGCTATCGGGCTTGTCTGTATCTTAATTGTATCCTTCTATATGCAGACGTTGTTCGCTATGTCTCAGCAGTCGATGAGCAATAATCAGAGGGTTGCAGAGATCGAGCGTGAAATCAAAAGTTATGAGGAAGAGAAGGGGACTGTCACAGAGCAGTATAATGAGCGGTATTTGAACAAAGCGCAGATCGCCGCGTATATCCTGACGAAGAGGCCGGATCTCGCAGAGAGAGAGACTCTTGCCGAGATGAGCACGATTCTGGGGGTTGAGGCGATTAATGTTTTTGATGAAAATGGCGTCCAGACTGCCACGAACTCTCCGTATACGAAGTTTCAGATAAGCGACGACCCTGAATCGCAGTCATATGAGTTCCGGAAACTCCTGATGGGAGTGGAGTATCTGGTGCAAGAGGCGCAGCCGAATGATGTGTCGGGAGAATATGAACAGTATGTAGGAGTTACCCTGAGGGATCAAGAGGGAAACGCGGATGGATTTGTGCAGATTTGTGTAGAACCCTCCACCCTTGAGGGGATACTGGCAAATATGCAGCTTAACAAAATTTTGAGCGGCATTAAAGTGGGAAACAACGGCATTGTTTTTGCGATTAATAAAGAGCAGAGAACATTTAGCTATTATCCCATAGCAAAGCTGATGGGAAAGAAAGTGTCAGAGTATGGCATAAAAAAAGCCCAGCTTACAGATGGATATACCGGATATCTGACGATCTCAAACAATAAGTACTACGCGTCTTCTCTTGAGATCGGGGGAGATTATGTGTACGCGGCAGTCCCCGCAGAAACTGTAGGCGGAAACCGCCTGCCCCTTACTGTGGCATCAGGTATTGCGAGCTTGGCAGCTCTTATCATTATATTTATGTTTCTGACCTTCAGCAGAAAAGCGCCTGAAGTACAGCGGGAAGATACAAAAAGCAAGGAGACGGATCAAAGCAAGGGGGCAGGGAATGGAAGTTCGATGGTTGACGTGATCATGCCGGATAAACGGATAAAAAGAACAAAATCCGCTGCGAGCCGCTGGCAGAATAATATTATAGAGTGGGACGAAAAAACACCGGAGCAGCAGATATTTGTCGTGCTTAAGACCCTTCTGGCTGTGCTTGCGTTTATCATCTGCATCAGTGTGCTGATGAAAGATACCTTTTTTGACAGCAACTCGATCTTTTGTTTTGTGCTAGATGGCCAGTGGGCACACGGATTCAATATATTTGCGGTCACAAGCTCCCTCATGATAATCTGTGTAGTGAGCGTGATCACGATGATTGCCCAGAAGCTGCTGACCCTGATGGCACGTACCTTTGGGGCAAAGGGAGAGACGGTGTGCCGTCTGCTCCACAATTTCCTGAAGTATATCTCAGTGATCGGCATGCTGTATTACTGTCTGTCCCTGTTTGGGGTCGACACGGCAACACTCCTGGCATCGGCAGGTATTCTGAGTCTTGTCATCGGTCTTGGAGCACAGACGCTGGTCTCAGATATCCTGGCGGGGCTGTTCATCATCTTTGAAGGAGAGTTCCAGGTGGGAGATATCGTTACCATTGGCGACTGGCGTGGAACGGTCGTGGAGATCGGTATAAGGACGACAAAGATACTCGATGGAAGCGGAAATATCAAGATTATCAGCAACAGTGATGTATGTGGTGTTATCAATATGACAAGAGAGTATTCTTATTCATGGGTGGATGTCGGCATAGAGTATGGTGAATCGCTGGAGCGGGTGGAGAGCATCCTTGAAGATGAGTTCCCGAATATCCGCAGCCATATCCCGCAGATCATGGATGGCCCATTCTATAAAGGGGTTGTTTCCCTCGGAGACAACAGTGTGAATATCCGCATCATGGTCCTCTGCGCAGAAGGTGACAGAATACAGATGGAGCGTGATCTGAACCGTGAGATAAAGCTTATCTTTGACAAGCACAGCATTAACATCCCGTTCCCGCAGGTTGTAGTCAACCAGCCGTCCCAGTTCCAGGCGGCGACAGCATGGGAGAAGATGAAGTCCGAGCGTTTTGCTAAAAATCAACGAGAGGCCGCGGGCAGTCTGATCGAGGATGATGAGGACGAAAGGTAAGACCGTGAACGGATAAATGTATATAGATCGATAAAAGGTTATCTTGCGAAAAAAACATACGCGTGCTATACTTCTCCTGATAATAATTTATTTTCAGGAGGAGTTTTTTTATGGACGCAGACCCTGCAGGGAATTCTATTTTGTTTGACTTGTTACTGTTGGTATTTTTTACACTGCTGAATGCCTATTTTGCCGGAGCAGAGATGGCTGTTGTATCAGTGAATAAAAATCGGATACGGTCTCTGGCAGAAGAAGGGAATAAGAAAGCAAAGGTGATCGAGAAGCTGTTTGATGATTCAACCAGATTTCTCTCCACCATTCAGGTGGCCATCACATTTGCCGGATTTTATTCTTCGGCATCCGCGGCGGCAGGTATTGCCCCCGTGCTGACACAGTGGCTCGAAGGGGCGGGAGTTCCCTACAGTTATCAGATTGCCCACAATGGAGTGACATTAGTATTGATGTTCTTTAACCTGGTGTTTGGTGAGCTTGTTCCGAAGCGGATCGCGCTTCAGAAGGCGGAAGCGTTCTGTATGCTTACAGTCATGCCGATACACTATATCTCCATCGTGCTCTCACCGTTTATAAAGCTGCTTTCAGTCTCAACCAAACTGGTGCTGAAGCTGCTGCGCATGAAGACGGAGGATCAGGAAGAAGCGGTGACGGAGGAAGAGATCAAGGCGCTGCTCAAGATGGGGAATGAGAGCGGGACATTTGACGATGACGAACGGGAGATGATCGATTCGGTCTTTAAGTTCGACGACAGGACCGCCAGAGAGATCATGGTGCCCAGACGTGATGTGTTTGCCATAGATATTGAAGATCCTTTTGAAGATGTGATCGACGAGATACTGGAGACAAGACACAGCAGGATCCCGGTCTACGAGGAGAGCATAGATAATATCATCGGTGTGCTCCACATCAAAGACGTAGTAATAGAGCTGCGGAAGAACAGGCTGGATCAGGCGGACATCCGAAGGATGCTGCACAAGCCGTTTTTTGTCCCGGAGACAAAGGATGCTGACGAATTGTTCCGCACGATGCAGGAGACGAGACACCACATGGCGGTTCTTGTAGATGAGTACGGCGGTTTCTCAGGTATCGTGACGATCGAGGATCTGGTCGAGGAGATCATGGGTGAGATTAATGAGGAATACGAGGAGGTCGTACCCGAGATCGAGGCGGTCAGTGAGAATGAGTATCTGCTGGACGGAAGTATCCTTATCGATGACCTGAATGATGAACTGGGGCTGAAGCTGGAGACGGAGAACTATGATACACTCTCCGGTTATCTGATCGAAAAGCTGGGACACATTCCGGGGAAGGAAGACCGGGATGTGATCGAGTCGGACAGTCTGGTGTTCAGCGTGGAGGAAGTGAAGGATAACAGGATCGTCAGGGTGAGGCTGAAGCGCCCTGCGTCTGAAAATATAAGTGAAGAGAAATGAAAGGGGATAAAGTAAGATGAAAATGCTGTCTATTGGAGAAGAATTAAGGAGCAATAGTTATCCGGGAAGAGGGATCATTATCGGAAAGACGCCGGATGGGAAGAAAGCAGTCACAGCCTATTTTATTATGGGCAGGAGTGAGAACAGCCGGAACCGTATCTTTGTAGAAGAAGGAGAAGGAATCCGCACACAGGCGTTTGACCCTTCCAAGCTGACGGATCCCAGCCTGATCATCTATGCTCCGGTGCGCGTCCTTGGGAATAAGACGATTGTGACCAACGGTGACCAGACAGACACGATCTACGAGGGAATGGACAAGCAGCTTACATTTGAGCAGTCTTTAAGAATAAGAGAGTTCGAGCCGGACGGACCGAACTACACACCGCGCATCTCCGGTATCCTTCATATAGAAAATGGCACATACAATTATGCCATGTCTATTTTAAAGAGCAACAACGGAAGTCCTGAGAGCTGTAACCGTTATACATTTGCATACGAGAACCCCGCGGCGGGAGAGGGGCATTTTATCCACACATATATGTGCGACGGGGATCCGCTCCCAAGTTTTGAGGGCGAGCCGAAGCTGATCGGCATTTCGAATGATATGGACGCGTTTACAGAGCTTTTGTGGAACAGCTTAAATGAGGACAATAAAGTTTCCCTTTTCGTCCGCTATATTGATATTGAAACGGGAAAATACGAGACAAAGATCGTAAACAAGAACCAGTAGAAGCGGGCGCGGCAAAGTGGCGTCGGCGCCGGTAGCAGTCAGAGAAAGGACGGATGAAAAGATGAAAGAATTAGAACTGAAATATGGATGCAATCCGAACCAGAAGCCTTCAAGGATCTACATGAATGACGGAAGCGAGCTCCCCATCGAGGTGCTGTGCGGACGCCCGGGATATATCAATTTCCTGGATGCGTTCAACGGCTGGCAGCTTGTATCTGAGTTGAAGAAAGCGACCGGGCTCCCGGCAGCGACATCATTCAAACACGTGTCTCCGGCAGGGGCAGCGGTAGGTCTGCCGCTTTCCGACATACTGGCGAAGATCTACTGGGTGGATGATCTGGACGGGCTCTCCCCGCTTGCGTGTGCTTATGCCCGCGCAAGAGGAGCGGACAGAATGTCTTCCTTCGGAGATTTCATCGCGCTGTCTGATGTCTGTGATGTGGATACGGCAAGGCTTATAAAACGTGAAGTGTCTGATGGTGTGATCGCGCCGGGTTATGAGCCGGAAGCTCTGGAACTGTTAAAGCAGAAGAAAAAAGGAAACTACAATGTGATCCAGATTGATCCGGACTATGTACCGGCGGCGCTGGAGCGCAAGGAAGTATACGGCATCACATTTGAGCAGGGGAGAAACGAACTGAACATTGATAAAGGTTTCTTCTCCAACGTGGTGACAGAGAATAAAGAACTGACAGACGCGGCGAAGATCGATCTTGCCATCTCTATGATCACTTTGAAATATACACAGTCTAATTCTGTATGCTATGTGAAAGACGGACAGGCAATCGGTATCGGGGCAGGGCAGCAGTCCCGTATCCACTGCACACGTCTCGCAGGACAGAAAGCAGACAACTGGTGGCTGCGCCAGAGCCCGAAGGCGCTGGGACTTCAGTTCAAAGACGGCATCGGTCGTGCAGACAGGGACAATGCCATTGATCTTTACATCGGTGAGGAATACATGGACGTTCTTGCGGACGGCGTATGGGAGAATACATTTAAAGTGAAACCAGAAGTGTTCACACGAGAAGAGAAGAGAGAGTGGCTTGACAAGATGACAGACGTTTCCCTTGGATCAGATGCTTTCTTCCCCTTTGGCGATAATATCGAACGGGCACATAAGAGCGGTGTGAAATACATTGCCCAGCCGGGAGGTTCTGTCCGTGATGACAATGTGATTGATACGTGCAACAAGTACGGAATGGTGATGTCGTTTACGGGAATCCGTCTGTTCCATCACTAAAAAATACGCGGCGTGGCAGTGCAAAATATATCAGTGCATCATGAGCGCCGTGTCAGCGCTACTACGCTGCGGCTGGCGGATGAGCGATGACGTATCCGCTGTCCGGCAGGTGAGAGGAGAACCGTATGGTCATAGAGACAAACAACCCGGAAGAGACCTTCCGGGTGGGAATAGAATTAGGAGAAAAGGCAGAGCCCGGGCAGGTGTTTACCCTGACGGGTGATCTTGGCGTGGGCAAGACGGTGCTCACCCAGGGACTGGCAAAAGGGCTGGGGATCGGGGAACCGGTGAACAGCCCGACGTTTACCATCGTTCAGGTGTATGACGAGGGGCGGCTTCCCTTCTATCATTTTGATGTATACCGCATCGGAGATGTAGAAGAGATGGACGAAGTGGGATTTGAAGATTATGTGATGGGAGACGGTGTCTCCCTTATTGAATGGGCGAATCTGATCGGAGAGATTCTGCCCGAGAAGCGCACGGATATCCTGATTGAAAAAGATCTGGAGCGCGGATTTGATTATCGGAGGATTACAATAACATGAAAGTTTTGGCGATAGACAGCTCCGGGCTGACAGCCACAGTGGCGATCGTGGAGGATGAGCAGACGGTCGCTGAATATACGGTAAATTATAAGAAGACACATTCGCAGACGCTTTTGCCTATGATCGATGAGATTGTGAGTATGGTAGAAATGGAACTGACGATGATAGACGCTATTGCGGTGGCAGGGGGGCCGGGCTCTTTTACAGGACTCCGTATCGGGTCTGCCACGGCAAAAGGAATGGGACTTGCCCTTGATAAACCACTGGTACATGTGCCTACAGTGGATGCCATGGCTTACGGTGTATACGGATGCGAGGATATTGTTTGCCCTATTATGGACGCAAGGCGAAATCAGGTCTACACGGGCATCTATACCTTTGTCCCGAAAAAAGCAGGGGGTGACACAGAGCAGATGGAGTATGTCTTTAAGGTCTTACGTGTGCAGATGGCCGTTTCTGTTGAGGAGCTGATTCGTCGTCTTAATGTCTATGGCAAACGTGTCGTGTTCCTTGGCGACGGCGTTCCCGTGTATAAGGAAATGCTGTCAAAAGGATTAAAGGTGCCGCATTTCTTCTCGCCTTCTTTCATGAACCGGCAAAGAGCGGCTGCGGTAGGCGCTCTGGGAATTCGTTATTATCAGATGAGCAGATACGAGACGGCGGCAGAACATAAGCCGGATTATCTGCGGGTTTCCCAGGCGGAGCGTGAACGTGCGGAACGGGAGAAGCATGCCGTTCCGAAGGTGCGCAGGATGACGATGGAGGATGGCGCGGCGGCAGCGGAGATGGAACATCAGATGTTCACAGATCCGTGGAGTGAAAAATCCATTCTTGAGACACTCTCTCAACCGAACAGTATTTGTCTTATGGCAGAGAAAGCCGGACGCGCGGCAGGGTATATCCTTGCATATACGGCGGCGGACGAGGCAGAGATCGCGAGGATCGCTGTTGCAAAAGAGTTACAGCGGCAAGGGGTTGCCCGTGCGCTTCTGGAGGAACTTGAGTCGGTCTGCAGGACACAGGAGATCACGAAGATCCTTTTAGACGTGCGTTCAGGCAATGTGGCGGCTCGTGCACTCTATGAGAAAAGCGGTTTTCAGGAGGATGGTATCCGTCAGCGGTTCTATGAGAATCCGCGGGAAGACGCGGTGCTTATGAGCAAAGCGCTGTAGGACTGGAAAATACGATACAGCATCGGCAGCAGTTCCCAGTAGGAATCTTTGTGCCGATCCGATATACTTTAGGCGTGACAGAGAATAAAACTGTTTATTACAGGAGGAAAATGTATGCGCCAATATACAATAAAAGAAACAAAAGAAATTAAAACGATCATCTGCAACCAGTGTGGAAAAAAGATCCCGGTAACGGACGGATACCCGCGAGAAGGTGTGTTCAGCGTTGATCATACATGGGGATACTTTTCCGGGAAGGACGGAGAAAAGCACAGTTTTGATCTGTGTGAGGAGTGTTATGACAAGCTTCTCGTGTCTTTTAAGCTGCCTGCGGATATAGAAGAATAAGACAGAGGGATTAGATGTTAGATGTATGTTTGCTTGGGTGCGGCGGGATGATGCCGCTTCCTTACCGTTATCTGACTGCGCTGATGACCCGTTTTAACGGGAGCAGCCTTCTCATCGACTGTGGCGAGGGGACGCAGATCGCGGTAAAAGAAAAAGGGTGGAGTTTCAAGCCGATCGATGTGATCTGCTTCACCCATTATCATGGAGATCATATCAGCGGTCTTCCGGGACTGCTTCTTACAATGGGAAATGCGGACAGGCGGGAGCCCCTCACCCTGATCGGACCGAAAGGTCTGGAACGGGTGGTGGGGTGTCTGCGCGTGATCGCGCCGGAGCTGCCCTTTCCGATGATTTTTAAGGAAATAGAAGGTACGGAGCAGATTTTTGAGATGAATGGATACCGCCTGAAAGCGTTCCGGGTTAACCATAATGTGCTTTGCTACGGGTACACGCTGGAGATCGACCGCGCAGGAAAATTTGACGCCGCCAAAGCAAAAGCTCAGGAAATCCCGCTTTCCTACTGGAGCAGACTTCAGAGCGGGGAGATCATCAATGACGGAGAGCAGACCTATACACCGGACATGGTACTTGGTCCGCCGAGAAAAGGTCTTAAGCTGACATATACGACAGATACCAGACCGACAGAATCCATCCTGCGCAATGCCGAAGGATCTGATCTGTTCATCTGTGAGGGGATGTACGGTGAGAAAGAGAAAGCCGCAAAAGCAGTGGAATATAAACATATGACATTTTATGAAGCAGCGGAGATTGCCAGGGAAGCGCATGTGCGCGAGATGTGGCTGACACATTACAGCCCGTCCCTGACACATCCGGAACCTTATATGAGTGAAGTGCGGAAGATATTCCCTGAGGCGAAAGCTGGGAAAGATGGCATGTCTGTGGAATTGATGTTTGAAGATTGAGAGGAATGGAATGAAAGAAATAAGAGATATTAATATTCTGGCAATCGAGACTTCCTGTGACGAGACTGCCGCGGCGGTCGTACACAACGGAAGGGAAGTTCTTTCTAATGTTATCTCGTCCCAGATCGATCTTCACAAACTGTACGGCGGGGTTGTTCCGGAGATTGCTTCAAGAAAGCATATTGAGAAGATTAATCAGGTCATAGAAGAGGCGCTCAAAGAGGCAGAGGTGACACTGGATGATATCGACGTGGTTGGTGTGACATACGGACCGGGGCTCGTGGGCGCCCTGCTTGTGGGAGTGGCGGAAGCAAAGGCTATCGCCTATGCCAAGAATCTCCCTCTTGTGGGCGTACATCACATTGAAGGACATATCTCTGCAAATTATATCGAGCATCCCGATTTGGAACCGCCGTTTTTGTGCCTTGTCGCATCGGGCGGGCATACTCATCTCGTGCAGGTAAAAGAATATGGAAAGTACGAGATCCTCGGACGGACCAGAGACGACGCGGCGGGAGAGGCTTATGACAAAGTGGCGCGCGCTATCGGGCTGGGCTATCCGGGAGGGCCGAAGATCGAGCGTATCGCAAGAGAGGGGAATCCGGACGCGGTGAAATTTCCAAAAGCTCATATCGAAGGGGCAGAGTATGATTTCAGCTTCAGCGGGCTGAAATCTTCAGTGCTGAATTATATCAACGGCCGCAAGATAAAAGGCGAGAGTCTTGACCCGGCGGATATCGCGGCGTCCTTCCAGAAAGCTGTCGTAGAAGTGCTTGTGGAAAATTCCATGAGGGCAGCAGAGTACCACGGCATTTACAAATTTGCCATCGCAGGGGGCGTGGCTTCTAATACAGCACTGCGGGCGGCAATGAAACAGGCATGTGAGGAGCGGGATATCCGATTTTATCACCCTTCGCCGATTTATTGTACAGACAATGCAGCTATGATCGGGACAGCTGCCTTTTATGAATTCCTTGCCGGTACGAGGCATGGCTGGGATCTTAATGCCGTGCCGAATCTGAAACTGGGAGAACGGTAGAAGCAGATGATAACAGCCGTAAAATAAAGGGAGATGTGATGGACAAAGTATATTGTACCGCGATTGTGCTTGCGGCGGGCAGAGGAAAACGGATGGGCACGACAGTCCATAAACAATATTTGCTGATCGGTGGAAAGCCGGTACTGTATTATTCTCTGAAAGCATTTCAAGATTCAGAACTGATCGATGAGATCATCCTTGTTACAGGAAAAGGGGAAGAAGAGTATTGCCGTGAAGAGATCATAGAGCAGTACGGCATTTCCAAAGTGTCGGCAATCGTACAGGGCGGCGCAGAGCGTTATCATTCGGTGTGGCGCGGGCTTCAGGCAACGAAAGACGGCTATGTCTACATCCATGACGGAGCGCGTCCTTTTGTAAATGAAGAGATAATACGCCGGGGGTACGACTGCGTAAGCACAGAACATGCCTGTGCGGCAGGGATGCCTTCTAAAGACACAGTTAAGATTGTCGATAAGGAATGGGTTGTAAGAGAGACACCGGACCGCAGCAGTGTATGGGTGATTCAGACTCCGCAAATATTTGACGTCAGTCTGGTGAAAAGAGCTTATTCTATGCTCATGGAACAGGAAGAAGACAGGGCGTTGAATATAGAGGAAAAAGAGCCTGTTAAACAGGTTCCGGTGACAGATGATGCTATGGTTGCGGAGCAGATGTTAAGATGTCCGGTCAGATTATTTTGCGGATCTTATGAGAACATCAAGATAACGACGCCTGAAGACCTGGAAATTGCTGAGGTTTTTTTAAAAAGAGCAGAAGAGTATTTGTAAAAAGATAAGTCAATAAAATTTTGAAAAGAAAGTGTTGACATGGATTTTGTATTTATGATAGAATAGTCAACGTCGCACAGGGAAATAATAGCAAATATATTCTGTGTATGCGGCTATATATGGAGAGGTATCGAAGTGGTCATAACGAGGCGGTCTTGAAAACCGTTTGTCCGAAAGGGCGCGTGGGTTCGAATCCCACCCTCTCCGCTCTGGAGAAGTACCCAAGCTGGCCGAAGGGGCTCCCCTGGAAAGGGAGTAGGTCGTTAGTAGCGGCGCGAGGGTTCAAATCCCTCCTTCTCCGTTCGGTGTTATCCGAAAAACTACTGGATGGTTCCGGTAGTTTTTATATTTCTGCCAGGGCAGAATTGTGGGTGGCGCCTCATAAAAACACCAGATGTTGTACTGGGAAGATATTGTAAAGAGAAAGTAAAAAAACTTGTCAAAAAAGGTTGACAAACAGTATGACACGATGGTAATATATCTAAGCTGACCCGTGAGGGGAAGCGAAGTAAAAAAAGAAGAAAAAAGTTCTTGACAAACGTGAAGCGCTTTGATATACTATCAAAGCTGTCGTTTGGAAAGAGCGGCAGGAACCTTGATAACTGAACAATAGAC
>CAJFQC010000043.1 GCA_904418845.1 uncultured Ruminococcus sp.
AAGAGCAAACTAAAAGGACTGAGTCCTGTACAATACAGGATTCAATCCTCATCAGTTGCGTAACCATCAATTTTGTCTAACTTTTTGGGGGCAGATCATATCTTGGTAGGATAAGCGACTACTCTTCGTAGTTTAACATCTTGCCCGGAACGGATAGGTTTCATCTATCTATCCCAGTTGCCTTGTTAAGTACATTATAGCAAATGTACCTAAAAAGTCAACCGCCTGATGTTGGAGCACTGGACGGAAAATGCACATACGAAGATGTACGTATCTATGACCGGAGTATTGTATCATCTTCAAGCAGCCAACACAATCCAGAACATCCGTTCATTGTCCGACTGGTATTTTCATACTCATTTTCGGGACTAACCCGGAATAGAATCAACCGAGGTGATATCATGAAAACTAAATATGGTTATGGTTACGTCAGAGTTTCCACTGCCGGGCAGGAAGAACTCTCTCCCGATTCACAGGCACGGCTCCTGAAGGAATATGCGCAGAAGAACGGTATTATCATCTCTAACATCTTTTATGAGCTGGGGATTTCCGGGCGCAAGGCCGACAAGCGCCCTGAATTCCAGAAGATGATCGCAAAGGCAAAATCTGCAGATCATCCCGTGGATGCAATCCTCGTCTGGAAATTTAGCCGATTCGCCCGCAATCAGGAAGAAAGTATTGTATACAAGTCACTCCTGAAAAAGAAGCACAATGTCGATGTAATCAGTGTGTCGGAACCGCTTGTAGACGGCCCCTTTGGCAGCCTGATTGAACGTATCATCGAATGGATGGATGAATATTACTCTATCCGTCTGTCCGGGGAAGTGACCAGAGGGATGCGTGAAAAAGCGCAGCGCGGAGGCTATCAGGCACGTCCGCCGCTCGGATACCGAATTGCAGAACGGGGAAAGCCTCCGGTCATCATACCTGAAGAAGCTGAGATTGTGAAGATTATCTTCCAAAAATACGCTAATGAACACTGCGGCATTTTTGACATCGCACGTTATTTGAATTTGTGCGGATTTAAGACCTCTCATGGGAAATCATTTGAACGCCGATCTGTCGAATACATTTTACAGAATCCTACATACTGCGGCATGATACGATGGAACAGAACCGTGAACGAAACAAATGAAATACGCCCACAAGATGAATGGATCATAACAGATGGCCAGCATCCGTCAATCATCCCGAAAGAACTGTTTGAAAAGGCGCAGGCGCGCTATGAACACGAATACACACCAAAAGGGACGCGGCCTTCATCAACGTATAAGCACTGGCTGTCCGGGGTAGTAAAGTGCCCTGCATGCGGGCGTACTATGATCGCGAAAAGCGCCAAAAGAGGAAAGCACACATATTGTTATTTTACATGTTACGGGTACTCCAAAGGAAAATGTCTTGCCAAAAACACTATCAGCTCGCTTAAGCTCGAGCCCGCGGTCCTGTCTTCTATTGAAAACGTGCTGAATACGGGCCATATAGTTTATCGGTACATGCCCCCAGAAAAGGAAGCTGAGATAGATCTTACCGCAATACTGGCAGATCAGCTTAAGAATATTGACGAAAAATTTGCCCGTATCAAGGAAGCATACCGGAATGGTGTGGACACGCTTGAGGAGTACAAGGCAAATAAGAAATTAGTACAGGAGGAGAAGGTCCTCATTGAGAAGCAGCTTCAAGAAGCAACACAGACCAGAGATGAGCCCGAAGCAGTTGAAAAGCATCTGCTCAAACATGTGAGAAATGTGTATGAAATTATCAATTCCGATTCTGTGGATGCGGTGACAAAGAACGAGATTCTGAAGAGCGTAATCGAGAAAATCGTATATGATAAACAATCTGACGAGCTGAAAGTTTATTACTACTACAAGCCACAATCCCAGTAAATTCAAGGGATTCGCATGTTTGTATGTTGTTGCATAAAGGTCATCCAGTTCGGGCAGGTCACCCGCTTCCCGTCGCAGTACTGGGTCAGGATGGGCTGGCGTACATTTGGCCTGGACAGATAATTCGCGAACAATTCATCCACTATCACAGAGATAGTGTCATAGACATTTCTCTCGGGGATCCACTTATGGTCAAACGCTGTGGAGGACGTGATCGTAAAATCATATCCCTTGTTCCTGTACCACTCTGTATACACCCGGTTCAGGGTAAAGGACATGATTGCCAGTACATTTGCCCTTATCGCGTTTGCCGGCCATGTGGCATAGATCTCGCTGGACGCCACATTCTTGATATAGTCCTTGTATTTCACATAATAATTTGTCGCCGTTGTATCACGGGGTGAACCGTCATGCACTACGATGTATTCCGGCACGACAACCCTGCTTAGAACGATCTCCCCCGTCTCATTTACGGGCTTGATCTCATCCTCCGCGATCTTCGGCGGATATTCCGCATATAAAGTATGGGCAGGGATGACGAATACTTCTTCCTCTTCCCTGCCCACATCGCTCGGTCTCATCCTCACATTCTGGATCGCCTTTACATTCGCCAATATCTCCGTTCCCGCGATGCTTACAGGCTCAAATCCCGGCGCGCTGATATCCAGTGTGTACTCCGAGTAGGGCTGCTTCTCATTGCGGGGATCTAAGCTCCACTCCTCGGGCGGCGCGTCTAATTCAAGCACCTCGGTCTGGCCCGAGGAGTCTGTCTCCACCCTCTCCAATGTATTCTCCGGGACTCCCGTATAGGAGATGGATATGCGCGCGTCTGCTATGGGACGCGCCCCTACCGTCGAGGTCACATTGATCTGGAGCTCTCCTTTCTCCGCTGTATCCTGCATTGCTCTTATATGGTTCATGGCCGTCTCCTGCATATATAGATAGTCTTTTAATTATATATGCGCCCGGCCTGATTTAGAACCGCCCGCAATGCCATAAAACAGCCACAGAATATTCAGAATAATCTCACAATATCATTATACATAACCACTACCATCAGCACCATCAACAGGGCAAACCCCGCGAAATGCACCATGCCCTCTTTCTCCGGCGGGATCCGTTTCCTGCGCACTGCCTCAATGATCAAAAACACCAGTCTTCCGCCGTCCAGCGCCGGCAGCGGAAGCAGATTCAGCACCCCTAAGTTTGCCGTCAGCAGAGTACCGAAGTTGAGCATACTCAGGAAAAGAACCAGTCCTCCCTCGGGTGCTGCCGTCTCATACACATCGTTGACTACGTTGACGATGCCCACCGGTCCGGACAGGTCTTTTATCCCCGCCTGGCCTGTGGCAAGCATGCGCAGACTGTCCACGGTATAGTGAACCCAGTATTTCACTTTATAAATTCCATACTGCATAGAGCCAAGGATACCCGGCTTCTCTACTTCTCCAGAGGACACGCCTAAGAGCGGGCCCTGCCCTTCTTCCAGTACTCGCGGCTCCAATTCGACCGTATATTCCCTGCCGTCATGCTCATAGACTACCTCATACGGCGTCTCGGCAGAATGAGTCAGAGTATAGAGCTTTAGATCCTCCCACATGTAGAGATTGCGTCCGTTGATCTCCTTTAACACATCACCCGGCTGTATGCCCTGCTCCTGCGCGGAGGACCCTTCCAGTACCTCTGCCACTGTCGTGGGAGTATATCCCGTCATCCCGATGAGGATCACGCAGAAGATCCATGCCAGAATCAGATTAAACACCGGACCCCCGGCAATGACGGACATCCTCGCCCATACGGATTTGCTGTTAAAACTGCCCGGGGACATGTCATCCACATCGTCCTCCCCCATCATACACGCACCGCCAAACGGGAGCAGCTTGATACAGAAAAAAGTTTCCCCGATCTGCTTTCCGATCAGGGTCGGCCCCAGTCCAAGTGAAAATTCACTTACCCGGATGCCGTTCTTCTTCGCCAGAAGAAAATGTCCCAGCTCGTGAAAAATAATAATAAAGCTAAATAGTAGGATCGCTATGATTATGCCCATATATTACCACCTGTTTTTTATAAATTCATATGTTTCCTGCTCTGTCTTTAGTATCTCTTCCACAGTCGGATGCGAGATATTCAGATGCGCTTCCATGCACGCCTGTATGATCTCGGGGATCTGAAGATATCTGATCTTTCGATCCAAAAACAGAGCCACCGCCCGTTCATTCGCGGCGTTGAAGACAGTAGGAAGGGTTCCTCCCGCTCTCCCTGCCTCATACGCCAGCTTCAGACCGTAGAATGTCTCCATGTCCGGCTGCTCGAAAGTGATTTGTGACAGTGCCGTAAAGTCCAGCCGGTCTCCCGGAAGATATCTCCTCTCAGGATAGTAGAGCGCATACTGGATCGGAAGCTTCATATCCGGCGTGCCGAGCTGGGCGATGACCGCTCCGTCCCTGTATTCCACCATAGAATGAATGATACTCTGCGGCTGTACGATCACTTGTATCTGATCCACGCTCACCTCGAAGAGCCATTTCGCTTCAATGACCTCGAGTCCTTTATTTACCATGGTCGAAGAATCAATGGTAATCTTACGCCCCATTGCCCAGTTTGGATGCTTTAAGGCGTCCTCCACCTGTATATCCGCCAGTTCCTCTCTCTTCCTCCCGCGGAAAGGGCCGCCGGAAGCCGTGAGGAGAATCTTATGAATCGCTTTCTCCTGCCCGCCCTGAAGGGACTGGAAGATCGCGCTGTGCTCGCTGTCCACGGGAAGGATGGACACGCCTTTCTCTCTGGCAAGAGACATGATGATATGCCCTGCCGTAACCAGTGTCTCCTTATTTGCAAGGGCGATGTCCTTCTTTGTCCTGATCGCCTCGATCGTCGGCAAGATACCGATCATCCCAACGATGGCGGTCACCAGTATTTCCGCCTCAGGTTCACACGCGGCTTCAATAAGCCCGTCCATGCCGGATACGATCTTCACTTCAAGATCGCGCACGCGGCTTCTTAGTTCCGCCGCCTTCTCTTCACTCCACACTGCCGCCAGTTTCGGCTTAAATTCCCGTATCTGCTCCTCAAGCAGGGCAATATTATTCCCCGCGGCAAGCGCCGTTATCTCAATATCTTTATTCATTCTCGCGATCTCTAAAGTCTGTGTTCCGATAGAACCCGTAGAACCGAGTATCGCTGCTTTTTTCATATCTGTGCCTCACTTTCGTACATAATCCGCCTCTACAGGAGCACCGCCAGATAATAGATAATCGGCGCCGTAAAGATCACACTGTCAAACCGGTCCAGTATCCCACCGTGTCCGGGGATCAGTTTCCCATAATCTTTGATATTGTGGTAACGCTTGATGGCAGACGCTGCCAGATCCCCGATCTGGGAGATCGCTCCGCCTACTGCTCCGATGACTGAGTACTGCACGATCTCTGCCCCGGCATTCCCCCAGCGATTGATGGCCAGGGCATAGATCACCCCGATGAGAGCTGCTCCAAGGATGCCGCCGGTCCCGCCCTCCACGGATTTCTTCGGGCTTAAGACAGGAGCCATCTTGTGTTTCCCGATGAGCATCCCCACACAGTACGCGCATGTATCACATCCCCATGAACAGATAAACACGAGCCATACGGTGAACACACCGCCTGAAAGAAGTCTGGTCTGATAGATATAGGACAGCATGACCGCCACATAGAGCACGCCGAAAAAGGCGGCAAATATCTGCTGTGTATTGTATTTCGGGTAAGCGAATACAAGCACTGCCATCTGACAGATCAGATACCCCATAAAAAGCATCATAAACCATGTTAATTTTTCCGCGGGAAGCTGCGGCTCAAAGTATAAAAGAGCATAATACAGCACCGCAAAAATATATCCCATGATTCCCGGCGGCTTTTTCTCGATGCCGAACACCTTGTAAAGTTCAGACATACCAATCAGGCTGATAAGGAGCAAGACTCCGAATAAAAGCGGTCCCCCTGTGATCAGCACGACAAGGGCAATGACAATCAACAATATTCCACTTAACAAACGTGTTTTAAACATCCTTATGCCTCCTCCACACCGCCAAATCTTCTGTGCCTGTGATTAAACTCCTCCACTGCCTTGACCAGCTCTTCCTTCGTAAAGTCCGGCCACGGCAGATCTGTAAAGTAAAACTCCGAGTACGCCAGCTGCCAGAGCAGATAATTGGACAGTCTCTGCTCCCCGCTGGTACGGATCATCAGGTCCGGGTCCGGAATTCCGTGCGTATCCAGATACGACTCATACACCGTCTCGTCGATATCTGCCGCGTTCAGCTTCCCGTCCGCGCAGTCCTGCGCCATTTTTCTGGCAGCGCGGGTCATTTCATCCCTGCTGCCGTAGTTGAGCGCAATTGTAAAATTCAATCCGCCGTTGCCGGCAGTAGCCGCCTCCAGTTCCCTGATCCGGCTTTTGATATCCTCATCCAGAGGCTCAATATCCCCGATCACCCGGATCTTCATATCGTTTTTTGCCGCTGTCTTAAGACATGTTTTCATATAGTTGCGCAGCAGCTTCATAAGCGCTGCCACCTCACTGTCAGGACGGCTCCAGTTCTCTGTGGAAAACGCGTACACAGTCAGGTATTTGATCCCCATGCGCCACGCTTCCTCACAGATGTGTTCCACATTCTTGCTTCCCTGCGCATGCCCGTAATTTCTCGGCATTCCTTTCGCCTTCGCCCAGCGCCCGTTTCCGTCCAGTATGATCGCAATGTGCTGCGGTACATTCATTTTCTCTACCTCTCACTCATTCATACAAAAGGGAGCCTTGCATCTGAAAGCCCCCTTCTTCCTGTCTGATTTTTCTCACAGCTTCCCCGCTTTTATATCCGTCCGCCAAAACTGTTTCACGACAATTATACGGTCATGATCTCTTTAGATTTTGCCTCTACCATCTTGTCGATCTTCTCGATATATTTGTCTGTGATCTTCTGAAGCTCATCCTCCAGATCCTTGATTCCGTCCTCAGAGATCTCTGTGCCTTTCAGCTTCTTAAACGCCACATTGCCGTCTCTTCGGATATTGCGGACAGCCACCTTCGCCGCCTCGCCTTTTTTCTTCACGTCCTTTGCCAGTTCCTTTCTGCGTTCCTCCGTAAGTTCCGGGAATACAAGACGGATTGCAGAACCATCGTTGGTGGGATTGATCCCTATATCAGACGTCAGGATCGCTTTCTCGATCTCCTTGAGCATGCTCTTTTCCCACGGCTGAATCTGGATCATGCGCGCCTCGGGAACAGATACGTTCGCCACCTGCTGGATCGGAGTCGGCGATCCGTAATATTCTACTGTCAGTTTGTCCAGTACATGGGGATTGGCGCGCCCCGCGCGGATCGTTGCCAGCTCCGCGTCAAGATTATTGATTGTCTTTGTCATTTTTCCGTCATAGATCGTAACTTTTTCGTTCATGCTGTCATTCCTCCTGCATTTTCATTCTCTATCTGCACAGCGTCTTTCGCCTGCGCTTTCACTCTCTGCACGGCTCATCCTCCGAGCCTGTCTCAGTTTAATCCGCGTCTGCCTGCACAGTCACTTTCGTCCCTGTGAAGTTGCCGCTCATGGTTTCCACAATGCTGTTCTCCTCGTTCAGTCCGAACACCAGCATGGGCATCTTATTCTCAAGGCACATGATGGACGCAGTCAGATCCACTGCCGCCAGCTTCTTGTCGATCACTTCCCGAATGGAGATCTCATCATATTTTACTGCCGCCGGATTCACCTTCGGATCACTGTCATAAATGCCGTCGATCGCTTTCGCAAGGAGCATGGCGTCCGCCTCTATCTCAATAGCTCTTAAGACTGCACCTGTATCTGTTGAGAAATACGGATGTCCCGTGCCGCCTGCGAAAAAGATGACCTTGCCGTTCTCCAGCGCTTCCACTGCCGCGTCCTTGGAAAACAGTGAAGTGAAAGCCCCGCACACAAACGGGGTGAACACTTCTGTCTTCATCCCCACGTGGCGGAAGATGTCTGATACATAGATACAGTTCATCACCGTCGCCAGCATGCCGATCTGATCCGCCTTTGTCCGGTCAATGGTCTCGCTCGTCCTTCCTCTCCAGAAATTTCCGCCTCCTGTTACGATGGCAACCTGAATACCGTCGTCAACCAGCTTTTTTACCTGCTCTGCCACACCGATGCAGGTGGCTTCGTCAAAGCCTGTCTTTTTATCTCCCGCCAGCGCTTCTCCGCTCAGCTTCAGTAGTACTCTTTTCATATTTTTTATGGCTCCTTTGATTTCTTTTGACCTAAAATGAAGTATAACATAAGTTTTCCATTTTGTCATGTATATATCCCGCATCCCACTCATCTGTCACTCTTTTCCCGGAAACACCAAACCAGTAGTTGACATTTATCATAGGATGTTTTATGATACTAATGTTTTCACACTTTAAACAACTAAAATTTTACAGCGCGAAGTTATCGTTGATCTTGTCTAACAATTATTATACCGATAATTTTCAATATAACCAGACCGGAGGAAAATAATAATGATCATTGTATTAAAACCACACACAACCGAAGAAAATATAAGCCGTGTTGAGAACCTCGTCAAGAACCGCGGACTTGATACTCACATCGTCCGCGGTACGGAAATGACTATCATCGGGTGTATCGGTGATACTACGCTGATCGACCCCAGACTTTTCGAGGTAGACAGCTGCGTTGATAAGGTTATGCACGTGCAGGAACCGTACAAACTGGCTAACCGTGCGTTTCATCCCGAGGATTCCATTGTTGACGTATCCGGTGTAAAGATCGGCGGAGGATATATGGGACTGATCGCGGGCCCCTGCTCTGTAGAATCCTTTGAACAGGTGCTTGAGATCGCGAAAGCCGCAAAAGCTTCCGGCGCAAACCTTTTAAGAGGAGGTGCGTTCAAGCCGAGGACCAGCCCGTATTCCTTCCAAGGCCTGGGCTTGGAAGGCCTTGAGATCCTCTGCGCCGTGAAAGAAGAAGTTGGACTTCCTATCGTGACAGAACTGATGTCTCCCCAATATCTTGATGTATTCAATGAGAAAGTGGACCTTATCCAGATCGGCGCCCGCAATATGCAGAACTTTGATCTGCTCAAACAGCTTGGGCAGCTTGACCGCCCGATCCTTTTAAAACGCGGGCTCAACGCAACCTATGAAGAATGGGTTATGTCTGCGGAATACATCATGGCGTCCGGCAATGAGAACGTCATCCTCTGCGAGCGCGGAATCCGTACATTTGAGACTTACACAAGAAACACTCTGGATCTCCAGAGCATCCCTGTTCTTCACAAAAAGACCCATCTTCCTGTCGTTGTGGATCCGAGCCACGCCGGCGGAAAATGGTGGCTTGTAGAGCCAATGGCAAAAGCCGCCGTGGCTGCCGGGTCAGACGGTCTTATGATCGAAGTCCACAATAATCCGGAATGCGCGCTGTGCGACGGCGCCCAGTCTTTAAAACCAGAGAAATACGACGCACTCCTTCACGAAGTCAGACAGATCGCAAAGGTAGTGGGAAAAATTTTATAATAAATAAGATGAGCACAGCGCCGACGCGCAGAGAAAACAGTAAAAACTTGCAATCCTCTGCACACCGGCACTGAAAAGACACGAAATGTATAACAGGAGACATATTATATGAAACTGACAGTAAATTTAGGAGAAAACAGTTATCCTGTCTATATTGAAAACGGGATACTCTCTGACGCAGGCGCTTATATATCTGACGTTTTTGGCGGAAAACGGATCATGATTATCTCTGATGATAATGTATTTCCGCTGTACGGGGATAAACTGCTGAACTCTCTCACCGGCTATGAATGCTCTGCTCTTGTCCTTCCGCACGGGGAACCGACAAAAGATTTTCAGACACTCCCCAAAGTCTACTCCGCGCTTCTTGAGGCAAAGCTCACAAGAAGCGATCTGATCATCGCACTTGGCGGCGGGGTCATCGGAGATCTGGCAGGATTTGCCGCTGCCAGTTATCTGCGGGGCATAAATCTGATACAGATCCCCACTTCCCTGCTGGCACAAGTAGATTCCTCTGTAGGGGGGAAAGTTGCTGTGGATCTGCCTCAGGGAAAGAACCTTGCAGGGGCGTTCTTTCATCCTAAGACGGTACTCATTGATCCTTCCGTACTTGATACACTCCCGCCTCACTTTATCAGTGACGGTATGGGTGAAGTGATCAAATACGGCTGTATCAAAGATGCGGAGCTGTTCAGCCGACTCTGCGCCCACACTTCTTTTGACAGCTTAAAACCGGAGCTCACTGACGTCATCGCCCGATGCGTGGATATCAAACGGATCGTCGTAGAGGCGGACCAGTTCGACACCGGAGAACGCATGCTTTTAAACTTCGGGCACACTCTCGCCCACACGATCGAACAGTATTACCACTATGAGCGCGAAAGCCACGGCGAGGCAGTCGGGATCGGCATGTACCAGATTACCCGTATCGCCGAGAAAAAAGGGCTGACCGCGCCAGGCTGTGCGGAGAAGATCAAAAATGCGCTTGAGATATACGGTCTTCCGCTTTCCTGCGGACTTCCGGCGGCGGAGCTGACCGGCGCTATTTCACTGGATAAGAAAAACCTGAACGGACGTCTCAACATTGTATTATTAAAAGAAGTTGGAAGCAGTTATGTCTATCCGACGGACATCTCATTCTTTCATCAGTCAGATGGGTATCATATTATATAACCATCCATACTCCGAGAGCGGTAAACAGTCTGGAACAGAGTGTAACAGAACAGAGCCCTATACATCCTCTTTTTCTGCATAGAGCTCTGTTCTATATTTTTACACAAATTAGTTTTACTGAAAGGTTTCAGTTCTCCTTAACTGTACGGTACAGTTCGACAATCTCTTTTGCAAGATCCCGGAACATCATACCTGTCATCAGATGATCCTGTCCGTGCACCATAAGCAGAGAAACTTCTACAGGGTTTCCGTTCGCTTCCTGCGTCAGCATTTCCGTCTGTGAATGATGGGCCTCCAGAAGTGATTTGTCTGCTGCGGCCAGTTTTTCCTCTGCCAGGTCAAAATCTCCCTTTTTAGCAGCCTGAATCGCTTCCATGGCAGAACTTCTGCCGTCGCCGCCATAGATGATCAGATTCATAATACTCTGTACGTTTTTCTCATCCATAATTTAAATCATCCTTTCATAAGCTGACTGGCAAAATCGAGCACTTTAGCGCCGTTCATCATTCCGTAGTCCGCCATGGGAACAACGCCTACGGGTACGTCCTTTGGCTCCATTTTCTTTTTAAAATCCGCCTCCATAAATCTTACCTGCGGCCCTAAAAGAAGAACATCTACCTTGTTTTTCTCTGCGTAATCACTGGCTTCTGCAACGGGAACCGCAAGGATTTCCGCATCAATCCCCTGTTCTTCCGCCGCTTTCTGCATCTTTGATACCAAAAGGCTTGTGCTCATTCCGGCAGCACATGCCAGAAGTATTGTTTTCTTTTCCATTACGATATATCTCCTCGTATTATAAAGTAGTAGTGTTTATAGACCCTCTCCAAGGTCTGTATGCTATACTGTTTGGAGATACTGTGGATTGGTTTTTGTCTCCTACCA
>CAJFQC010000044.1 GCA_904418845.1 uncultured Ruminococcus sp.
TAACTTTAAGTTTTAGTTCTTCTGAGTATTTCAATTTTGGCATGAAAAAACCCCTTTCATTAGACTTCCATTTTGTCTAACAAATGGGGTTCACTTCAAGTCCTGGCAGAAGATGAAATTCCCAAAGTAGTTGAATATCTGAAGTCTGATCCTACGGTATGGAATCTCGGAGTACTGCTGATATTACAGACAGGTCTTAGAGTCGGTGAACTTTCTGCTTTGAAACGCGAGGACTGGCACGGCGATATATTGAAAGTCAGAAGACATGAAGTCAGGATGAAAAATGCGGATGGAAAAAATATCGTCTGTGTCAGGGAACTGGCAAAGACAGAAGCCGGCGTCAGGGATATTGTTTTATCAGATGGCGGAAAAGAGACCTTATCAAGACTTGTAAACAGAAATCCGAACGGCACTTATCTTTTTGAAAATTCATCAGGGAAAAGAATACGCGGCAATACATTCAATAAACGTCTGGATACTGTTTTAAAGAAATTGAACATGCATCATCGATCCATACACAAACTGAGAAAGACATATTGCACAATGCTTATTGATGCAGGATGTGAAGATGCAGTTATCATGAATCAGATGGGACATGCTTCCATTGAGACAAGCAGAAAATATTATTATTTCTGTAATCGGACAAAGCAACATCAGGCCGAGCAGATCCGAAAAGCTATTATGATCTAATGATCAACAGCGCATAAAAGGTAATCAAAGGTAATCAAACTAAAACAGCCAAAAGGCTTGAAAATACGGGGATAATCGGACATTACGGCCGTGTTCGATTCTCTCATCCCCTGCGCTAAAAGCACCGTAAACACGGTGCTTTTTTTATTCTGCATGACAACTATCTAAGATATCTTCTCAGACAGTTCTTTTACCAACAGTTCAGCGATCGGTGTAAACACCTGATATTTTTTCCAGATGATATACATTTTTGTCTCAAGGGCAGGATCTAACAGGCGAAACACAAGACCGCTCCCGCTGCTCGTGTTGATCAGATGGTCAAAGGTGAGCAGACATCCAAGACCTTCCTTGCCGATGAGATCCCCGGCAGTGATTTTTTTCAGTTAGCGGGTGGTTTTCTTTCATGACGAGTCCCCATTTGTCAGTGCCGGGAACTTCGATGTAGTTATAACGCGACAGGTTGGGCGGCTCTGCAATGACAGCTATGTCTAGGATGCCCCGGTCCAGGCGCTCTGTTACCTGCTCGGTATTTCCGCTGTAAATGTGATAGCGGAAGAGAGGATAACGATCGTCTTGTCCGTCATCAAGACAAACTCTTAGAGACAATTCACAAAGAGAAGAAGGGGATTATATCATGGATAAGAAAGAATTTCTTGAATATTTGAGAGAAGGGAAACCTGTTGCGGGTGATCCGGATCTGTTCAGGATGATGCACGAACTGGCAGCGGAAACTCTTCGGGAAACAGCGGAACTAAGCAGCGGTTATCATGAACCGGAGGAGATGCGCAGGTTGTTTTCCAAGGTCATTGGAAAGAAAGTGGATGACAGTATTCATAAAATTATGCAGTAAAAATAAAAAAGACAGGGGCCTTCCATATTGCGGAACGCTCCCTGTCCTTTTTGTTGTATCATTTACAGGATACCGAAATCTTTCATTGCTTTCTCAAGCAGCTTCGTGTGTGCAGGCTCAATCTCTGTCAGCGGTGCTCTGAGCGGTCCCACTTCTTTGCCCATCATATTCATGGCTGCCTTCACGGGGATCGGGTTGACCTCGCAGAAGAGGGCGTCGCACATTGGAAGAGCATCCAGCTGCATCTTACGGCTGCCTTCGATATCTCCGTTCAGATATTTGAACACCATATCATGAACATAGCGCGGAGCTACGTTGGAGAGTACAGAGATTACGCCGATACCGCCCAGCGAAAGAAGCGGAACGACTTGATCGTCGTTGCCGGAGTACAGATCAATATGGCCGTCGCAGAGGTGCATGATCTGAGCGACCGCGCCGATATTTCCGGAGGCTTCTTTTACGCCCACGATATTGTCAACATTTTTTACAAGGTGAGCCAGTGTCTGCGGTTGGATGCTGCAGCCGGTGCGGCTCGGTACATTATACAGGATAGCAGGAATCTTCACCGCATTACAGATCTGTGTATAATGGGCGATGAGTCCGTTCTGTGTCGCTTTATTATAGTAAGGAGTTACAAGGAGAAGACCGTCGGCTCCGTCCTTTTCTGCCTTTTTTGAAAGCTCGATGGCAGTGCGTGTGCAGTTGGAACCTGTTCCTGCGATGACAGGAATTCTGTGGTTTACCCGCTCAATCGTGAAACGGATTGCTTCGCTGTGCTCTGCCTCTGTCATAGTAGCAGATTCGCCGGTGGTTCCGCAGATGATAATGGCATCTGTTCCCTCAGCGATCTGTTCTTCAAGTATCTCATGGAGTTTGTCATAATTGATAGTCAGATCTTCCTTCATCGGAGTGACAATCGCCACGCCTGCTCCCTTAAAAATTGCCATAATTTTTCCTCCTCTTTAATAATGTATGCCGGGAACTGTTTAAAATTCCTTCATGCCATAGTATGATTAAACTGTTGATACATAAAAGAAACGGCAAGATGTGCCGTCTCAAAATATACCCAACCGTATAATCCAGATAGCACTCCATCCTGCGATGACAGTCATGCCGCTGTTCACGACATGCCCAAGGATAAAACTTCAGGATTTTTACCCTTTCGGCATCTTCCCCTTTCCGGTGAGTTCAACTGTTCCTGATACATCCGTCATCGTACTCATGAAAAATGCGACCTCTATCTCTTAATTCTATTATTAAAAAAATCATAACACCCGTAAGACGCGCTGTCAACTGTTTTAGAAGTTGGGATTCCTTTGACAATCTGTGATAACCATGATAAAATACAAACGTTCAGGGTGTGAATGACAAAATTTTCATTTACACCATTTTTTACGTAGTTTTACAAAAATTAAGAAGGCTCTTGAGCCGGGGAAAGGCATGGAGCAGGAAAGGAGAGCCGTTGTGTTTACGATCAGTGATTATGTAAAAGCAAAGACGCTGGAGGAGGCGTACGAGATGAATCAGGCGCGCAGCAGCCGCGTAATGGGCGGTATGATGTGGATGCGCCTGAGCAGTGGGAAGGCCAGGACCGTCATTGATCTGTCAGAACTGGGACTGGACCAGATCGAGGAGACAGATAATGTGATCAAGATCGGCGCTATGTGTACCCTGCGCCAGATAGAACAGTGCGAGGCGCTGAAAGAAATGTATGGGGACGGGATCGCAGAGTCGGTCCGCCATATTGTGGGAGTGCAGTTTCGAAATCAGGCTACCGTGGGCGGGAGCATTTACGGGAGGTTCGGATTTTCAGATGTGCTGACAGCTTTCCTTGCGCTTGATACATTTGTGGAGCTGTATGACGGCGGCATTATCCGTCTTTCCGAGTTCGTGGACCGGAAGCCGGATAAAGACATCCTGCTCTCTGTCATCGTGAGAAAAAGCAAGCGGCAGTTCCGGTATGAGTCCATCCGTCAGACAAAGACTGATTTTCCGGTGATTGCATGTTCTGTGGTGACAGGTATCGTGCATGGGAAAGAAACATGGTATTTCTCAGTGGGCGCAAGACCTATGAAAGCGGCTCTTGTGGAGAAGCAGTGGGAGATCCCGAAGGATGCGTCAGAAGAAGTGATTGCTGAGTACGCGTGTCAGGCGGCGGCAGAGTTTAACTACGGGACGAATATGAGAGGAAGCGCCGGGTACAGACAGCATCTGTCGGAGGTACTGATCCGCCGGGAGATGAGTTCGATCTTAGCGGAGGGAAGATAGATGGAGATACAGTTTATATTGAATAAGAAACAGGTGAGTACGGAAGTGGGGCCGGACGCTGTTCTGCTGGACGTACTCCGGGCTCTTGGATGCAAGAGTGTGAAATGCGGATGCGAGACGGCCAACTGCGGGCTGTGTACGGTGTGGATCGACGGAAAATCAAGGCTTTCCTGTTCCGTGCTGGCCGCCGGTGTCGCAGGACATGAGATCACGACCATGGAAGGCGTGGAGAAAGAAGCGGCAAGATTCGGTGAGTTCCTTGCGGCAGAAGGAGCGGAGCAGTGCGGTTTCTGTTCTCCCGGATTTATCATGAATGTCCTTGCCATGTTCCGGGAACTGGCAGACCCGACAGTCGAAGAGATCAAGGAATATCTCGCGGGCAACCTATGCCGTTGTACGGGATACATGGGACAGCTCCGCGCGATCCGGAAATACATGGCAGCAGAGAAAACATCAGCGGAGGGGGTGCGTTCATGAGCACAGTGACAGAGAAGATCAATGTGGAGGAACTGCGTGTTGTGAACCAGTCTGTGCCGAAGGTGGACGCGCCGTCGCTGGTGACAGGAAAAGCGGTCTATACAAATGACCTTGCGCCGACAGACTGCCTAATCGTGAAAGTGCTGCGAAGTCCTCATGCGCACGCGCTTATCAAGGAGATCGACACGACGCGCGCCGAGGCGGTCCCGGGGATCGAGTGTATCCTTACATATAAAGACTGCCCGGATAAACGATTTACCATGGCGGGGCAGACTTATCCCGAGCCAAGCCCATATGACCGGCTGATCCTTGACCAGAGGGTGCGTTTTGTCGGAGACGCTGCGGCCATCATAGCCGGAACTTCTGTGGATGCGGTCAAAAAAGCTATGAAGCTGATAAAAATAAAATACGAAGTGTTAGAACCGGTGCTGGACTTCAGGAAAGCGAAAGACAATTCGATCCTCGTCCACCCGGAGGAGAACTGGAAAAGCCTCTGCCCGGTGGGAGCGGACAACAAGAGAAATCTGTGTGCCCACGGTATAAATGAGGAGGGGGATATCGAGGCAGTGCTGGCGTCCTGCGATCATGTGATCGACCGTGTATATCACACAAAGGCAAACCAGCAGGCAATGATGGAGACATTCCGCACTTATACCTATCTGGATACATACGGAAGGCTGAATGTCGTGTCTTCCACACAGGTGCCGTTCCATGTCCGCCGTATACTAGCGAACGCGCTGGATATTCCGAAGTCAAAAGTGCGGGTCGTAAAGCCGAGGATCGGAGGGGGATTCGGTGCGAAACAAACGTCTGTATCTGAGGTCTATCCTGCGGTCGTTACATGGAAGACCGGAAAACCGGCGAAGATCATTTATACAAGAGAAGAGTCGCTGACCGCATCCTCTCCGCGCCATGAGATGGAGATGCATGTCCGTCTTGGCGCCGACAAGGAAGGAAATATCAAAGGGATTGATCTGTATACTCTTTCGAATACAGGCGCTTTCGGAGAGCATGGACCGACTACGGTGGGGCTGTCCGGCCACAAGTCTATTCCTCTCTATGGAAAGGCAGAAGCATTTCGTTTCACATATGATGTAGTGTATACGAATGTCATGTCCTCTGGGGCGTACCGCGGATACGGCGCGACACAGGGAATCTTCGCAGTAGAGTCCGCTGTCAATGAACTGGCTCAGGTACTCGGCATGGACCCGACTGTTTTAAGAGAGAAGAATATGGTGCGTGAAGGAGATGTCATGCCCGCTTACTATGGTGAGACAGCAGTGAGCTGTGCCCTTGACCGCTGTCTTGAGCGGGCGAAGGAGATGATTGGCTGGGAAGAAAAATATCCGTGCCGCGATATGGGAAACGGGAAGGTGCGCGGAGTCGGAGTAGCCATGGCGATGCAGGGATCAGGAATCTCTGGTGTGGATACAGGCTCCGTGATCATCAGGGTAAACGATGATGGATTTTACAGCCTGATGATCGGGGCTACGGATATGGGAACCGGGTGCGACACCATCCTATCCCAGATGGCGGCAGAGTGTCTGGACTGCGAGATCGACGAGATCATTGTGTCCGGCGTAGATACGGACACATCGCCCTACGACTGTGGTTCTTATGCCTCCAGCACAACTTATGTGACAGGTATGGCGGTGGTCAGGACCTGCGAGACGCTGCGGGCAAAGATCTGCGAGCGGGGAGCAGAGTATCTTGGCTGTTCATCGGATGACGTTGAATTTGACGGACAGATGGTGAAAAACTTAAAGACCGGGAAATCCATTTCAAGAAAAGATATCGGAAATAAGGTGATGTGCTTCAGCAACGCGCCGCTGTCGGCCAGTGAAGCTTTTTCCTCACCGACTTCACCGCCGCCGTTCATGGTCGGTATCGCGGAGGTGGAGATTGACAAAGAGACAGGCGTGGCAGAATTGATAGACTATGCGGCTGTGGTGGACTGCGGGACTGTCGTAAACCCGAGTCTTGCGCGTGTCCAGGCAGAGGGCGGTATCGCGCAGGGCATCGGAATGGCGCTGTATGAGGATATTGTATATAGTGCAAAAGGCAAAAATTACAGTAATTCCTTTATGCAGTACAAAATCCCCAGCCGTCTTGATGTGGGGACGATCCGCGTTGAATTCGAAAGCAGCTATGAGCCGACAGGACCGTTTGGCGCGAAGTCTATCGGAGAGATCGTTATCAACACACCGTCGCCGGCGATTTCGAATGCAATCCAGAACGCGGTGGGAGTGATCATAAGAGAACTTCCGATGACAGCAGAGAAAATATATAAAGGGATGCAGGCCTGATCATCAGAAGAGGCTGCCGGGTTTACTGGCAGCCCCTATTCTCTTCCGAGCAGATCATGGTGGACACAGAGCGCCGATGCGCCTGCGGCTCCTGTATACGGAGAGTATTTTTTGATGATGAGTTTCTGCGGCTGCGGAGTCGCAAACAATCCTTTCTTAAGCTCCATGCCGTTTTTCAGGAGTTCTGAGGCGCTCTCGCTGTTAAATAATTCCCCATGAACAAAAATTCTTGATGAATCAATAATCAAATTCAGATTTTCTATAGTGATCCTTATACTTTCTACGGCCTGATCAATCAGGCTCACGATTGCTTTATCACCCAGAGCATATGCGTTCAGAAGAGTGGAAAGCGTTATACTGTCCGCTGTTTCGGCCAGATACCTCAGACTGGATCTGACGGACGTTTGATATAGGATGCGTGCCTTGCGGATCAGCCAGGTCTCGCTTGCAAAGGTCTGGAGACATCCGCGCTTCCCGCATTCACATAGTTCTCCTTCCGGCTGATAGGTGATATGACCGATCTCTCCTATATTAAGATTGCGTCTGCTGTGCAGCTCATCCTGGTACATCTGTGCACAGTGAATACCTCTTCCGATGTGGAAAAACATAAAGTTTCCGCTGTTTTCTTCTGATGGTTCAGAGTAAAACAATGACTCCGCCTGGGCCATACAGTGCACATTGTTGGCAAAGAACACCGGAACTTCCATATTTGCCCGAATTAATTCCAGGTCAAAATCTTTCCAGTAATCGTTATTGGTTATGATATGGTTCCTGTCGGCATCAGTGTAATGCCCTGGCAATGCGATCCCCACAGCATTCACTTTGGGCGCATGTGCTCCCGCAGCATTATAAAAATCCCGAAGATGCCGCAGAAAAGCTTCTGTAGTGACATTTGTTTTATCCTTGTGGCTTACACAACTTTTTTCTACTATATTTCCTGTATTATCGGCCAGGACAAAGGAAAAAAACTTTTCCGAAATTTCTGCACCGATATAATATGTATATTTCGGACATATTGAAAGCAGGATTTTCTTTCGCCCGACTTTATCTGATTCGGATGCATCTTCTCCAATCTCCCGGATTACGCCCTCTGCCAGCATATCTGCGCTGATGAGGCTTACAGTCGCTGTTGTTATGCCGGTTTCTTTGGCGATGTCTATCCTGGAGATTACACGTTTTGTATATATTTTGTGCAGAATAGTCGAATAAAGTATTTGCTGCTTCTTGGTTTTTTTCATTTTAGGCGGCTCCAGTTCCAAATCTTCATGTTGGGTATTATATCATGTGATATATTTGAAAACAATAAACAAAAAATCTTTTTACCCTTAAATAATTATAGATTATGATTATTTTGAATATGCAAAATTAATTTAAAAAGCAATTGATATAGAATATATAAGTTTTTATTTGTAATATATGCACAAAATTGGTATACATAAATTATGCACAACTTACGAATTGATTTTAAATTAAAAATAAATATATATTTTTAAGGTTTTATTATATATAATTTGAAATTAAGAAACAAAGGAAGTGAGAGGAAGGCGCATTTGCGAAAGGGGGACAGACAATACATATGTATCCTTCCTGACAGAGACATGCACTTGTGCATTTATAAGGAGGAAAGAACATTATGAACAAATTTCTAAACGAAAAACTCATGCCTGTTGCCGCAAAGATCGGCAGCAACAAAGGAATGATTGCGATCCGTGACGGAATTACTCTTGCAATGCCGCTCATCATCATCGGCTCTCTGCTGATGATTATTGCAACAGGTTTTGCAGTTCCGTCCCTGGAAGCATGGCTTGGCGAGGTGGGAATCTCCACATATCTCTGGAAGGGATCTGACAGTAGTTTCGGACTGATCGGGCTCGTTGCAAGTTTCGGCATTGCTCACAGCATGACAAAGCAGTATGGCGTGGATGGCGTGCCGTCGGGCATTGTGTCACTGTCAACATTTATTCTCGTAACACCGTTCGTGACGGCGGAGGATGGCAGCGGAATGCCGACAACATATATGGCTGCTCAGGGCTTATTCGTGGCCATTATACTTGGTTTGATTAACGGATATGTATATCAGTGGTTTATCAACCATAATATACAGATTAAGATGCCTGACAGTGTACCGCCGGCTGTGTCAAAAAGTTTCAGTGCGATTTTGCCGGGAGCGACTCTGATTATTTTCTGGTTGATTGTATACGGAATTCTTGATGCGTTTAGTCTGCCGAATCTGCATCTTGTTGCAAAGACAGTGCTCGGTACGCCCCTTGATCTTCTGGGGAATAATCTTGCCGGAGTTATTGTGCTGGTACTGTGCTGCAGCTGTCTGTGGTTTGTGGGGCTTCATGGAGGAAACATTGTTAATAAGATTATGGAACCCATCTGGCTTGCAAATCTCGGGGAAAATACAGAAGCTTTCAAAGCAGGAGAACCCCTGAAACATATTTTTACAACACCGTTTATGGATAACTTTGTATACATCGGCGGAGCCGGCGCAACAATTGGACTTGTAATTGCTCTTGCGTGGTTTGCTCGCCGCAAAAAGGCAAGTAAGCAGGCAAAGACGCTCGCGCCTATTACTCTTGTTCCGGGATTTTTTAATATTAACGAGCCTACGATGTTCGGTCTTCCAGTGGTGCTTAACATTCTTGTGCTTGTTCCGTTCATTCTGGCTCCGATTGTAAACCTTGTTGTTGCTTATGCTGCGATGGCGACCGGCATTGTTCCCATGACATATACGGCTCCCGGATGGACAACACCGCCGATTATCAGCGGATTCCTTGCAACCGGAAGCGTGTATGCATCGATCTTGCAGATTATACTGATTGTTCTTGACGTACTTCTGTATCTGCCATTTATTGCGAATGTTGAGAAACGCTTCAAAGCTATGGAAGGTCAGGAAGACTAAAGTAACATATAGAAAGGGAAAACAAATATGAAACGATTAATCAGTGCAAACTCGTCTGAGATTCTTGCTATGAATGCCGAAGAGCTCAAGCAGAGCATCAAAGCAAGTGAGGGACGTGTCATCCTCTCTGAAAATGTGGCTCCCAGAGAGTCGTTTATAGGGGATATTACTAATGCTGAAATTGCAAGAGCTTTCGGAGCAGACATGATCCTGCTCAACTGTGTAGATGTGCTGAATCCGGAAATATTCGGCCTTGAGCACGACAGGGACAATTTTGTATCCGAACTCCACCGTCTTGTCGGACGTCCGATCGGCGTCAATCTGGAGCCGGTGGACACAGAGGCCCAGATGCTTGAAGACCGCCTTGATATTGCAAAAGGACGTCAGCTTAATGAAGAGACAGTCAAACGTCTCGAAGAGCTGGGATTTGATTTTGTATGCCTCACCGGCAATCCGGGAACCGGAGTGACCAATGAGCAGATTGAGGCCGCGATACGACTGACGAAAGAGCATTTTTCCGGACTTGTAATTGCCGGAAAGATGCATGCGGCAGGTTCAGACGAGCCTGTGGCGGACATGAGCATAGCGAAGAGGTTTGTCAATGCAGGTGCAGACATAATACTTGTTCCTGCTGTTGGAACAGTGCCGGGCTTCGACGCCGATGAACTCAAAGAAGTGGTAAGAGAAGTTCACAGATGCGGCGGGCTTGTACTCTCTGCTATCGGTACGAGCCAGGAAAGCTCTGATCCGGAAACAATCAGGGACATTGCTATTCGCAATAAGATATGCGGGGTTGATATTCAGCATATTGGCGATGCAGGATACGGCGGAGTGGCGCCGGTAGAAAACATTCTCGCTATCAGCAAGGCAGTTCGCGGCGTCCGCCATACAGTATCTGTTATAGCCAGATCTGTCAACCGCTGAAATATAGTATTAAGAAAAGACTAACTATTAAAAGTCAAGTCTAAAATGAAGATTTTATGAATGAATTGCGGAAACGCATTTCAGATATATTTGTACCTTGAAAATCGCATG
>CAJFQC010000045.1 GCA_904418845.1 uncultured Ruminococcus sp.
TCCGCTCCACACAAATCTTTACAGAAAAAGTCTCAGCCTTAGAAAGACGAAAACGGATAAGGTTGATGCCCGAACCATTGCTATGATGCTCATGTCTGATGTGAACCTCAAGTCCTACTCAGACACATCTTACCACAACGAGGAGTTAAAGTCACTCACTCGTTATCGTTTTGATAAGGTTCAGGAACGGGCTCAGCTCAAGCAGTCTGTCTCCAGACTTGTCACCATCCTCTTCCCCGAATTGGAAAAGCTTGTTCCAACACTCCATATTGCTTCCGTTTACGCTCTGCTTTCCGAACTTCCTTCTGCCGGGAAGATTGCTTCCTGCCATCTGACTCACCTGACGAAGCTGTTGGGAAACGCCTCGAAAGGCCGTTACAGCCGGGAGAAAGCGATTGAAATACGGAATGCTGCCAGAACCTCCATCGGTTCCACCATGCCTGCCAAATCTCTGGAGCTGAAGCATACGCTTCGGCTGATCCGCGAACTGGATTCTGAAATCGCAGAGATTGAATCCGAGATCAAACGGATCATGGATGAGATCAATTCTCCCATCCTGACCATTCCCGGGATCAGCTACCGCATAGGCGCGATGATTCTTGCTGAAATCGGGGATTTCTCCTGTTTTGATTCACCAGATAAGATCCTGGCGTACGCTGGTGCTTCTCCATCCACCTATCAATCCGGACAGTTTGAATCCTCTTATTCCCATATGGAAAAACGGGGATCCCGCTATTTGCGTTTTGCCCTGATCAATGCCACTAAGTATGTCTGCCACTGGGATAAAACATTCGGTGCATATCTTCAGAAAAAGATTTCTGAAGGAAAACACTACAACGTTGCCATTACACACGCCGCAAAGAAACTTGTACGGTTGATCTACGCAATGGAAAAATCCGGCAAATCTTACATAAAAACGGCATAACTTTCTCTGTCCTATAACACTCTCTTCGAGCACCGATATACGATGCTCTGTTTGTCATGCGATTTTCAAGGTACAAATATATCTGAAATGCGTTTCCGCAATTCATTCATAAAATCTTCATTTTAGACTTGACTTACCTGCCGCTTTATCATAGCAGGCTTTTAGCTGATATTGATTGTCGAGCCCTTTTACGCCTACTGTCCTCCTGGTGATAAAATCATCCAGCTTTTTCATATATTCATCTGTGGTGATAGTCCCTTCCGCCACATAACCCAGCCCTTTTTCCCAGCTTGCGGTGAGCTCAGGATTGAGGAGCGGCTTGATGGAATTATCCACCACGTCAAACACCATCTCACCCTGCAAAGTGGGCGTGATGATCTGCGTCTTTTTATTCAGGGCAAGATACTTGATGTGGATAAGCTTCTTCAAGATCTCCGCCCTTGTGGCGCTGGTTCCGATACCGCTTCCTTTGATCTGTGCCCTTAATTCTTCGTCCTCGATGAGCTGCCCTGCATTCTCCATGGCAAGGATGATGGAACCGGAATTATATCTTTTCGGCGGGGAAGTTTCTCCTTCCCTGATGTCCAATGAGCTCACCGGGAGCACTGTCCCCTTTTTCAAAGTATTGATCACTTCAAACAAGGCGGTATCCAGATCCTGCTCCTCGCTGTTCCCTCCGTCGGGTGCCTCGCCTGCGGAATCACTTTCTCCCACGGCGCCGTCCGCCCCTTTGCTTCCCTGTGCAGTACGCTTTCCCTGCGGGATGCCCGCCACTTTCAGATATCCCTCTTCTGCCAGCAATTTAAAGCTGGAGAAAAAGCTCTCACCGCGCATCTTAGAGGTAATTGCCACTTTCTGATACACAGCCGGCGGATAGAAGATGCTCAGAAAACGTCTCACGATCAGATCGTATACTTTATGCGATGCGCCTGGCAGAGATTTCAGCGTCCCCAGGCCCTGCCCCGTTGGGATGATAGCATAGTGGTCTGTGATCTGTTTGTCATTGACATATCTTGTCTTTGCCAGTCCTTTGTAGCTTCCAAAGGAAAGGATATCCTGAAGATAGGGCGCTGCCATGGGGTATTGGGACAGACCGTTTAAATTCCTGCTGATCTCCTCCGCCACCGCAGTGGACAGCACTCTGGCGTCTGTTCTCGGATAAGTCACCATTTTTTTCTCATAGAGCTCCTGAACAATGCGCAGCGTCTCATCAGGACTGATCTTAAACCGCCTGGAGCAGTCGTTCTGAAGCTCCGCCAGATTGTAGAGAAGGGGCGGATTCTTCTTTTCCTTTTTCTTCTCTACGGATTCTACCGTACACTGGAGCGGCTGTTCCTCCGAAAGATAAGCCGCCAGTTCCTCTGCCTTCTTTCTCTCCTTGAACCCATTCTCCTTATAAAGGTCAAAGGCTTCGAAATACTTCGAGCCCTTCACAGCACGCCACTCGCCCTCAAACGTATGTCCTGACGCGTCGACGGTACTGACCACCCGGTAGAACGGCGTTTTTACAAACTCCCGTATCTCCCGTTCCCTGCGCACGACCATCCCCAGCACACAGGTCATGACCCGGCCCACAGAGATCACCGCGTACTTTGTGTTGAGATATCCTGAGATACTGTTTCCGTACTTCAGGGTAAGAAGGCGGGAAAAATTGATCCCCATCAGATAATCCTCTTTTGCCCGGAGATACGCGGAGGCGCTTAAGTTGTCGTATTCTGACAGGTCTTTCGCCTCACGTATCCCTCTTAAGATCTCCTCCTCGGTCTGTGAGTCGATCCACACTCTCCTCCGCTTCTTCCCGGTCACGTGCGCCTCCTGCTCCACAAGCCGGTAGATATACTCTCCCTCTCGCCCGGAGTCAGTGCATACGTAGATGGTGTCCACATCCTTCCGGTTTAAAAGAGAACTTACGATCTGAAACTGTTTTGCCACATTAGGGATGACCTCATACTTGAATTCCTCCGGTATGAACGGGAGCGTCTGCAGGCTCCATTTTTTCAGCGCCGGATCATACTTCTCAGGATAGCTCATAGTCACGAGATGTCCCACGCACCACGTAATGATGGCCTCATCGGACTCCAGATATCCGTCTTTTCGTTTCGTATTTAATTTTAATGCCTTTGCGAATTCCTGAGCCACACTGGGCTTCTCCGCGATATATACTGATTTTCCCATAGAGTGTTCTTAGCTGTACCCCTTTTTACAGAGGCGGGGCGGATCCTGCTGCCCGCCCGTCCCGCTTTTCCGCATTAGTCAAGCGTCAGAAAACGGTAAGCTGTACGGGTGTCATATTTCTCCCCTTTTTTGCACAGCGGCTGCCGGAAATCCTCATGGTGGACAGCGTCCGGGAAATATTGTGTCTCAAGGCACACAGCGCTCCTTTTTATGTAAGATGCCCCGTCTTTTCCCGGCTCGCCGTCTAAAAAGTTCGCCGTGTAGATCTGCACGCCCGGAAGATCGGTATATACTTCCATCACGATCCCGCTTTCTTCTGACACTACTTCTGCTACTTTATCAAATCTGCCTTCGTTTTTCAACACCCAGTTATGATCATAACCTGAGCCAAAACGAAGAGGCTCATAATCTGCGTCAATGTCATCACCCAGCGCTCTTCCCTCCCGGAAGTCCATAGGCGTTCCTTCTACGCTGCGGATCTCTCCTGTAGGAATGGAATACTCATCCGCAGGAGTAAACGAATCCGCGTTCACTGTCACCTTGTGGTCAAGCGCTGTTCCGCTGGCATGGCCGTTTAAGTTAAAGTAGCTGTGGTTCGTCATATTGATGATCGTATCCTCATCCGGTACAGCCTCATAGTGGATCGTCAATGCGTTGTCGTCATTCAGTGTGTACGTCACGTGCATGTCGAGAGCGCCTGGATATCCCTGATCTCCGTCCGGACTGTGGAGGACAAACGTCACATGGTCATCCGCATGTTCTTTTACCTCCCACACCCGCTTATTGTAATAATGCGTGCCGCTGTGAAGATTGTTGTCATTGTCATTTTTCTCCAGATTGTATACCGTACCGCCAATCTCAATCCGCGCCCCGCCGATACGGTTAGCGCTGCGGCCTACGGTAGCGCCGAAAGAAGCGTCTCCCCTCTCATATCCTGCCGCGTCGTCATATCCCAATACGACGTCCCGCAGTTTCTTGTCTTTGTCCGGCACAAAAAGCCGTACGAGAGCTGCGCCGTAATCCGTAAGATACGCCTTGATCCCGTTTTTGTTTTCCAGCAGATACAGATGTGTCTCTGCTCCGTCCTTTGTTCCGCCGAATCCTGTCACTTTCTTTTCTTCCATGTCCATTGCCTCCTTGTATATATTTTTTATACGTTTATCTGCCTTTTTTACGGAATATCTTTCTCACCCAGTCAAATATCGGTGTTTTTTCAGGTTTATTTACCACTGCTGTCGGTCTTCTCGCATTCAGGGCCGCCTTCATAAATGTCTCCTGAGCGTTGACAGGCTCCCCGTCCTGTTTCTTTTTCCGGTAAGTGCCGTCGCTGCCCATCTGTCTTGCCTTGACATTATCTGAAAGCATCACTCTCAGATCCCGCATAAGCCGTCTCTTGATCCCGTCGTCATAGATCGGGCAGGCAACTTCCACGCGGTTTTCTGTGTTTCTTGTCATCATATCCGCAGAACCGATATATACCTTTGCGTCCTGCCCTGTTCCGAAGACGAATACTCTCGGGTGTTCCAGGTAGCGTCCCACGATACTGGTGACACGAAGATTCTCTGTCCTGCCCGGTATCCCCGGAAGAATACAGCATATGCCCCTCACGATCAGATCCACTTTCACTCCCGCCTGTGACGCCTCCGCAGTCTTGCGGATAAAGTCCATATCTGTCACCGAGTTCATCTTCATGATGATTCGTCCGTTCTCACCTTTTGCGATCTCTTCGTCCATCAGAGCAAGCACTTTCTGCTTGAGGCTCGTAGGAGATACGATCAGGTGGTTATACACTCCGTCAAGATTACTGATAGACATGTTTTTGAAAAATACTGCCGCATCCTCACCGATCTCCTGATCGGATGTCATAAGCGAATAATCCGTATACATTTTCGCCGTCTTTTCATTATAATTCCCCGTGCCGACCTGAGTGATATAGCGGATCTCATTTTTATTCCGGTAAGTGATCAGACAGATCTTGGAATGTACCTTATACCCCTCAAAGCCATAGATCACACGGCAGCCAGCCTCCTCCATCCGCTCGGACCAGTCGATGTTGTTCTGCTCGTCAAAACGTGCCCTCAGCTCAATAAGCACGGTCACTTCCTTGCCATTCTCCGCCGCCGCACAGAGGTATTCCACTAGTCTCGCCTTCTTCGCCAGGCGATAGATCGTGATCTTGATGGTCATGACGTCCGGGTCTGAGGCCGCCTCCTTGATAAGTTGCAGAAACGGATCCATGCTTTCATACGGGTAAGACAGCAGCACGTCTTTTTTCTTCACCTGAGCCATGACTCTTCCTTCCGCAAGGGACGCCGGGGGCTGCGGTGTGAACGGCGAATCGGTCAGAGAACGCTTCATCGCTTCTGGAAGCTTATCTGCGATGGAGAAGATAAATCCCAGCTTCATAGGCATCTTTGTACGGAAGATACACTCTGGCGTAATCTTGAACTTTCCGCAGAAATATTTCTCCATCTCTTTGCTCAAAGGTGAGGCTGTCTCAAGGCGGACCACTGCCATCCTCCGTCTTTTATGTAACGTCTCCTGCATGATACGCCGGAAGTCGCCGTTGTCCGCGTACATCTCATCATCCGGTGAGATATCTGCGTTTCTCGTCACACAGATATAGTTTTTCTCTGACACCTCGTACCGTTCGAATACAAGCTCCAGATACTCCAGAAGCACCTTTTCCATTCGGATGTAGCGGATATCATTTCCGGGAAGGTAAAGAACATCAGGTATATACTGCGGCACGGGCACGATACCGAGCATGGAGTTCCCTTCCTGCTTAAGCTGTGCAACTACATAGATTTCTTTATTCAAAAGGTGCGGAAACGGGTGGTTCGCATCCACAATCTGGGGGGACAGCACCGGAAGGATCTGCTCTTTGAAATATTTCTTCACATACTTCTTCTCCTGCTGCTCAAGCTCCTTAAATCCCAGTCCACACACACCGTAGGGTGTAAGCTGCTTTTTTATATCTGCATAAGTCTTATCTCTCTCCTTATAAAGCGGTGCCACTGCCTGGTAGATCGCCTCTAACTGCTGTCCAGGCGTCATGCCGGAACGGCTGTCGATCTTCCTGCCGTCCACAGCCGCCATGTCGTAAAGGCTTCCCACACGTATCATAAAGAACTCGTCCAGATTGCTGGTAAAGATCGCGACGAACTTCATACGCTCCATTAAAGGAACATTTTCGTCTCTCGCCTCCTCTAACACTCTCTCATTGAACCGAAGCCATGACAGTTCCCTGTTCTGCGTGTAGTCAGGAATCTCCGATTTCCCCATAAACTTTCCTCCTCATTAACTCTCCAGATATTTTATCATTTCATCGAATTTTCTTTCCGTATAATGATATCCATGCTCATAGAACGCCTGAAGTGTCTCTGTATTTCTCTCAAGCCTTGACACTGGTTTCACCTGTGGGCGGAGTACGAAAATCTCGCCTCGTTTTTCAAGCTGGTCTATATAATTCATGGTCTTATTGTACTCAAAGCTGCGTCTGAATATGGTTCGTATCAACTCTGGATAGGATTTGTATGCCCTCTTATATACCTTCTGCATGGCAGGCGACACGACCTTTTTCCGGTAACCCCGGTTCTTTGTCAAAATAACAATAATTTTCTCATTTCCGAGCCTGCGCGCCCTGCGAACCGGCACAGAATCCGCAAGCCCACCGTCAAGATAAGGAGTCCCGTCAATATTTACGATCGGCGTCAGAAGCGGCATGCTGCTGGAGGCCCTGCATATCTTCATCAGACGGTCTCTGTCACTTCTCTCGGTCATGTACTCCGCCTTGCCGGACAGACAGTTCGTGGTGACAAGCTCGCATTCTGTTTCTGATGAAAAATACGTTTCAAAATCAAAAGGGTATGTCTCATTAGGAAACTTGTCAAAGATCAGATCCATGTTCATCAGGCTTTTCTCCCGCACGAAATCCCGTACTCCATAATAATATTTTCCGCTCTTATCTGTGGGTATCATGCAGTCCTTTGTCCTTCCCGGCTGCTTCGACACATAATCCACTGCGTTGCAGGCACCTGCGGACACACCGATCACATGGGAGAAATACAGGTTTTTCTCCATCATGCAGTCCAGTGCGCCCGAGGTGAACACTCCTCTCGTGGCGCCCCCCTCTAAAACAATCGTCGCTTTCTTTATATCCATAATAAATGACCTCTTTTCTCATAAACATTTTTTTATAATATCGCCGATTATGCTCTGATATTAATTTATACCGGAATATATACCGACATTACTTTATCATTATATAATGTTTTTTCCTTTTGGGAAACCGAAAGTTCTCTTTTTCCATTCCTTTTGCCGATCTTTTCCCTTTCTTTACCTTGCCTTTTTCCGCCATCCCTGTTAATATAGGCGTTGGTTCATAAGTTTCATTATAATTAAGGAGATATGACAATGATCAGTGCAAACAATGTAACACTGCGTGTAGGAAAAAAAGCGCTCTTTGAAGATGTCAACATCAAGTTTACAGAGGGCAACTGTTATGGTCTGATCGGCGCAAACGGAGCGGGAAAATCTACATTCTTAAAAATCCTCTCCGGACAGCTCGAGCCTACGAAGGGCGACATCGCCATCACCCCTGGAGAGCGTCTGTCTTTCCTGCAGCAGGATCACTTTAAATACGACGAATATGCGGTGATGGACACTGTCATCATGGGAAACGCAAGGCTTTATGAGATCATGAAGGAAAAAGAAGTGATCTACTCTAAAGAGGACTTCACCGACGAGGACGGTATCCGCGCCAGCGAGTTGGAAGCAGAATTCGCCACCATGAACGGATGGGAAGCAGAATCTGACGCTGCCTCCCTCTTAAACGGCCTTGGAATAGAGACAGATCTCCACTATAAATATATGAAGGATCTGACTGGCCCTGAGAAGGTGAAAGTCCTGCTCGCACAGGCGCTGTTCGGCAACCCGGACATCCTGCTCCTCGATGAGCCTACCAACCACCTTGACCTGGATGCCATCGCATGGCTTGAAGAGTTCCTCATCAACTTTGACAACACGGTTATCGTGGTATCCCATGACCGCTATTTCCTAAATAAAGTATGTACGCAGATCGCGGACATTGATTACGGAAAGATCCAGCTCTACGCCGGGAACTATGATTTTTGGTATGAGTCCAGCCAGCTTCTCATCCGTCAGATGAAAGAAGCAAATAAAAAGAAGGAAGAGAAGATCAAAGAACTTCAGGAGTTTATCTCAAGATTCAGCGCCAATGCTTCCAAATCCAGGCAGGCTACCTCCAGAAAGCGCGCCCTTGAGAAGATACAGCTTGATGAGATCAAACCATCCAGCAGAAAGTATCCGTACATCGACTTTCGCCCCAACCGCGAGATAGGAAATGAGGTGCTCACAGTGGAAGGGCTCTCCAAGACCATCGACGGCGAGAAAATATTAGACAGCATCAGCTTCACTCTCGGTCATGATGACAAGGTTGCTTTTGTCGGCGGAAATGAGCTTGCCAAGACCGTGCTCTTTAAAATCCTGATCGGTGAGATGGAGCCCGATGAGGGCACATATAAATGGGGTGTCACCACATCTCAGGCATATTTCCCAAAGGATTTCGGCGGGGAGTTTGACAATGACTGCAATATTACGGAGTGGCTGACCCAATACTCCGAGGAAAAGGATGTCACCTATGTCCGCGGATTCTTAGGCCGTATGCTTTTCTCCGGCGAGGACGGCGTAAAGAAGGTAAAAATACTCTCCGGTGGAGAAAAGGTCCGCTGCCTGCTCTCCAAGATGATGATATCCGGTGCGAATGTGCTTCTTCTTGACGAGCCGACCAACCACCTGGACATGGAGGCCATCACAGCTCTCAATAACGGAATGATCAAATTCCCCGGCGTACTGCTCTTCACCTCAAGGGATCACCAGATCGTGCAGACAACAGCAAACCGTATTATGGAGATCGTACCGGGCGGACAGCTCATCGACAAGATCACCACATACGACGAGTATCTGGAGAGCGACGAGATGGCAAGAAAGAGACAGACTTACTCTGTACAGACAGAAGAAGAGGATTGATATAACGAAAGCGGAACTTGTTCCGACGAGGCAATACACGGACAGTTCGAATGCCGACAAAGATTATCAAGATATTGAGGTGTATTGTCATGAAAGAAAACGCAGTCAACTGGGACGCTGTCCCCGATGTGATCACAAAGGATCAGCTGTATCGCATTTGCCACATCAGCAAATCCACCGCTCTGTACCTGCTCCAAAGTGGGAAAATCCCCTGCGAGTACACGGGCAGGAAAACACGCTGCTACAAAATCAAAAAGGAAGATGTCATTGCCTATCTGGAAAACCGCAAGGTGTTCCCTGAAAGCTACTCCGCTCCGGCAGGCTGGTACAAAGGCGATTATACTGTTCAAATGGAGGAACAGGTTCCCCCAATCGTGCGAGAGCATTTGCGACTATATTATACTGAGCTGCTCTCCGACTATCCCGATGTGCTGACTACGCAGGCGGTTTCCAAAATCACCGGCTACGGCAAAACTTCAATTAACAACTGGTGCAATCAGGGGCACATCAAGTCTTTCCGGAAAAACAATGTCAACCACATCCCGAAGGTCTATTTGGTGGAGTTCTTCTGCTCCATTTAC
>CAJFQC010000046.1 GCA_904418845.1 uncultured Ruminococcus sp.
TCATGGCTGTACCTCCTGAAATGAAAATGCTCTAAGTGACTGCTTCACTAACCATGACAAAAACCATGATTAAGAAGTCACTTAGAGCATACATCTCCCCGTGATAGGAAATATTTTTCGTCTACCGTATCTTCTAAGATGTCCGATAGTGTATATGCGCTCCCTGTTTTGTGGAACGAACCATTTTGAGTTAATATTCTGCCATTCGATATCGTACCCAAGCCTGTCCATTTCAGAGAGGATTGACAGATAGTCGAGTCCTCGGTTGCTAGAAAGCATTCCCTTAACATTTTCATAGATAAGCCATTCAGGTCTGTCTTGCCCTTTTTGTTCTTCCAAGAGTCTAAAAATTTCGCGTATAAGGCTTGATCTGTCTCCGTCCAGTCCTGCCCGTTTTCCGGCAATAGAAAAGTCCTGACATGGTGCTCCGAACGTCCAACAATCTGCTGCCGGAATATCTTTGGCGCATACTCTTCTAATGTCATCTGCATACCATTCCCCATTTCTATATTCCTCTCTTAAAATTCTTCTTTGTCTTTGTTTTAGTGTAGCCCCAGATAAATATTTCCTCTGTTTATCTGTTATCAAGTGCATAGATGTATAGCTTGCTACGGCAAATTTCTGTATGTACTTGTCGGGTTCTGAAATTCCGGCAGTGCGATCACTTTATACCGCATTTTTTTCATAATTTTGACGACTTCATCCAGAACTGTCTTTGCTTCGGACTGGCTCGTATTGGTAGTAACTTCAATTTGAAAAGCAGATAACACAGCATTGATTTCGTCGCCCTCCATGTCTTCTCCGGTTTCCGAACTCGGCATTTCGTGAACATACACAGTCGGAAACTTCGGGTCGTCCTCGTTCCGGTCAGAGTTGGTAAAAGTGAGGTTCGGATATTTGTCTTTGAGCTTTTGAGGAAATCCGTACTTTATCCGTGTTAAAACCTGTGATTCTAACATATCAAGCATTTATCCAAATACCTCCTTTGCTACCCTCTGAACATTTGACATAATCGCCAGACTTGCATGATACATTGGCATTTTAGGCGTCATACCGTAAGAATGATGCCACACACCATCTAAATCCATGTACCACCATCCTTCAGGATCAGCACCATGAGTACCGCCCGGAAATGTGCCTGTCCCGACTCCCGGAACGTTCATAGGATTTTTCGCTCTCAGACCGGAACCGAACTCACACATTAAAAGTGGAGAAACATCAGCAGTTTTCACTCCGTCCTTTGTTCTCCATTCGCTATGTATGATACCTGTATTTGTTGCCAACAAGACAGCTTTGTAACCGTCCGCTGTCCAGCTCGACTGTACGGTAAACGCCAGATACTTTCCAAAGTTTCCGGTATTCACCTTTGCAACTGATATTCCGCTTTCTGCCAATTCGCGGACAAAACGTTCACACTTATTATCAAGTGAGTCCCGGTATTCACGTAGTTGCTTTTGCAATGCGGTTATGCTGCTTGACGATAACGGATTGAGTTTGAATACTTTCTTTGCCATGCTAACACCTACAAAATATCCAGTTCTTGAAACACTTTAAAGATTTTCGGTGACTGAATAGCAAACCAATCGACCATTTCTTCATTTTCAGCCCATGCCGAATAATGATTTAAACTGTTAGCCGCAAGACCGCTTTCATGCAAAAAAGCATGGATTATTTCATGTCTTAAAGACCTTTTAATGCCCTGTTTCTTCCCGGATTCCGTCAAATCCTGTTGAGAATTTCTTGTATGAATAAAAATCTCCCGATTCAATCCGTTGAATAATCCGTCTGCGTTATCTTCAAATTCACTCATATGCTCAGGGAACTTGTCAACAAAATTTATTCTGTAATCAGTTCCTAAAATGTTTATTGTTTTACTATCCATATTTTACCTACTTTACAATCCTTTGAAGCAATACCTTAGTAAAATTCAGACTCGGTGAGACACGTTTTACGGCGTAATCTGCCGACTTTGAGTCTACTATGGTATTTTGTTCGTCTTTGTACTTTACAGGGCTTGTATGCCAGATTATAGAAGTCTCAGTCAATGGTACAGTGCCCTTTTCCAGAACAATTACCGCATCAAAGTCTCCGATGTCCATTCCGAACTCTTTCGCCTCTGCTTCACCGCCTGACATAGAAATATTTCCCATGAAATCAACAGGGGAAGAATATCCAGTCTCGTATTCTCCTGTTTCAACTGGAACTTTCTTCCCCTCAACTTCTATGTAGACAATATCTCCGTTTTCGTCACGCTCATAAATCGGTACTCGTCCGTCCTGCAACGAATATTTCATAGGTTGCATGTTTTTTCTAAGAAGTCTCATATTGATTCCTTTTAAAAAAGCTGAAATCTGTCAATAGCCTTTCCGATCATTCCAGCATAACCGTCCTGTCCGCCGCCAGTCTCGTTGTCGTACTGCCACGGATAGTAATTTCCGCCAAGTGGCGCTACGCGGTATTGAGCTTTGTCAATGATGTCACGGGTGTTGTTGTTCATTGTGTTCTGGAGATTGCAGGTATTCGTAGCCATGTTGTAGTTTACACCATCAATGCCCCTCTCAATGGCACAGCAGCACTGCTGAATCTGATATCCGAGGTTGGAAATCTGTGTCTGAACACCGTTGAATCCGTTGCAAAGAGCCATGTCTGCGCTGTGGAATCCGCTGTTGATCGTATTGTTCAGCGCATAAGTGCTGTCACAAATGCCATGCTGAATTGCATCTACGTCACGCTGTAAGCCGTTGAAAGCGAATCCCTCATTGATATCAGCTCTGGTAGCATATCCCTGAAAATCCGGTGAATTTGCATAATTCCCATAGCCTCTGCCGAATCCGCCAAATCCTCCCCAGCCTCCAAAGAGTCCAAGAATCACGATCAGCCAAATCCAGCCACCGTCTCCCCACATACCGTTACCAGCGCCATATCCACCAGAATATGCGGGCATAACCGGCATAGTGAAACAATCGTTTGAATTAAACATATTTGTGTCCTCCTTAAATTTATATCCATAAAGAGGAACCGGTTTTTAGTGAGCGCTCAACCTCAATATGTTCAATTATTGTTTTGGCATATTACCATTCATCATCTGCTTTACCTGATTAAAAGCATCATCAGGATTTATCCCCTTTTCTTTGCACATATTCCGTGCGATTTCTTCAAGAGTTTTCTGATCTCCTTTGCTTGCGGCGTTTACTGCGTTTCCAAGCGGACTGTTCATGATCTGCTGATTCTGCATCATGTTTTGAATAACCGCTTGCGGATTTTGAAACGCCTGAATTATATTCATTAATGGATTCATGCTTCGCCCGCCTCCTTTTTAGTCTTAGAAGTTGACGTTTTAGTCATAGGTTTAGTCATAGACTGCTCTAAACGAGAAATTCTGTCGGCAATATCATCAAACCTCTGCATGAAAGCCTGTGTAACATCATCGGAAAGCCCTACATTCAGTTTTTCGTTTGTTGTTGATAAATTGCTCGGTGTTTCAACAAAAGGCTTGTAAATGACCGTTTTAATCGTTCCGTCAGCGTTCCACGACTTTGCAAGAATCTGTGACATATCCTGCATAGGGAAGAAAGCCACTGATCCGTCCATGGGTACATCATTCGCCGCTATTGCTTCAGCGTTCGGAACAACTCTTCCGCTGATCCCCATAGGCATTTGCTGAAATTGCTGTTGTGGCTGTTGCGGTTGCTGTGCCTGAAGGCTCTGCTGAAACTGCTGTAATCCCGCCAGACGTTCCATATACGGCTGTTGCGGGTTGTACTGCTGATTGTAATTATTCATCTGTGGATAATATGGTTGATATGTCTGCATAAGGATTTTCCTCCTTTATTCCCTCTAAGACTTCTTGAAACACATGGACTGCCGTTGACTGGCATCCAATTGGAATTTTCTGCATTTCCGGGTGAGAAAAAATCTTCTCTAAGAACTCGTCCGTAAACATAGGAATCTACCTCCTTATGCTTAAATTTTTGCATAAAAAAAGAACGCTACTACCTAGCGTTCACACAGAAATCATATTAAATTTTACACAAAACTAAAAGAACACCCTCAGCATTTTCCTTTCTTTTAGTCTGTTTTGATTACTTTATGGCAAAAGGTAATCAAAAGTAATCAATTGAAAATCCCGCAAACCCTTGATTTTACTGGGTTTTTAGCACTTTCATTCGGGGTTCAAGTCCCCTAGTCAGCTTTTTAAAAAAGGAAGATTCCTAAGAGGGGGAATCTTCCTTTTACATTCACTTTTTTCTTATCATCTTACCGGCGTGTAATTGATCCGGGATTCTTCGTCCGTTGCCTCAATCTTCATAATGACCGGACGCAGTCCGTCGTTGCAGCTGCATATTGCCACTCCCGGCTTTCCGATCCAGTCGCCGTAATAGAACAGTTCTTCTCCCATCCCGTGAGATAAAGCAAACACATACTGATACACTGCTTTCCATGCCTCATCGCAGAAACCATGTGGCTTTGCATAGTCTGCATAGAATACCTGCCCTTCCTTCATCATGGGACATGCTCCCAGCCCCGGCACGCCATACTCCTCCGCCAGCTCTTTATCCAATGTCGTCTTTAATACAGTGATCTTACATTTCTTCATATTTCGATTCCTTTCACTTTGTGTTATGATAAAAACATCTTTAAGAAAGAGGGTGCTGTTATGCTGATTCCCCGCTATTATTTTGCTCATGACTTTGAGGATTTCTACGAATACCTGCTCGCCTGCCCGCACACCCGCAGGACATTTCGCAAAGGTGATCTTCTGTGGAATCTCGGTGAAAATGTGACCCGCGTCTACTATATCCTCTCCGGAATCGCACTCACCTCACTGGAGCACGAGAACGGGCTTCGCAAGATCTCTTCCCTGCACAGCACGGGCACAATCTTCCCTGGTGCTCATCGTCTGCGGTTCAAGATCGAACACTCTATCTCCACATCAGCTCTCTCTGATATGGAAGTTCTCTGCTTTTCCAATGAGGATTTCCTTGACATGCTGTGCACAAACCGGGAACTGAACCTATGCACCATCGACTGGTACGCCACTTACATCAATCTTCTCCTGTACGAAAGCGCCCATCAGAAGTACAACAGTTCCTTTATCAAGCTATGCAATCTGCTCTATCTCTTCCTTCAGAATTCTCCCAGAGGGAAAGAGGGCCGTATCGATCTGACTCAGGAAAATATCGCAGAGATCCTTAGCATGACAAGGGTAAATGCCGCGCGCAATCTTGCCCGTCTCCGGGACGAACAGATCATCGTTCCTCACAGGAAATGGATCCAGGTCATTGACCTGAAAGCGCTGGAAGCTTACTGCTCTGAAGAAACTTTAAGCAGATGAGGTTTCTTGCAATGATCTTCCCTCTCCTTTTGTTTTCTGATACATACTTTACATGGAACAGAAGATTTGTTCTGTATACAAAGTTACAGAAAATTATTTTTTATTGATATATCTACCATAATTTCTATGTAAGCATACAAAAAAGACGCCATTTATAAGATCACAATAAGTCAAGCACCCCGTCGATCCCTTTCTTTCCGAAATGCACGTTCTTCTCGTCCACGATCATACACGGCACGCTCATGATCTGATATCTGTCTTTCAATTCCGGGAAGTGCGCCATATCATAAATGTCCGCTGTGATCTCCCCAGATTCTATAGCGATACGCTGGACTGCCATGACAAGCTCCGGGCACATTGTGCAGGACAGAGAGACCACTACCTGGATATGATGCTTCTCCCTGATTTTTCTTATTCGTTCCAATGTCTCCGGAGCGACGGACTGCCCCGGCCCCGCAGCGTTATACAGGGCGATTACAAAGGAATTAAACTCGTGTCCGCCCGGAACTCCGTGAAATGATGTTCCAAGATACTGTCCGTCCTCACCGCACAGCCGGATAGACGGATACTCGACCTTCCCTTCTGCCTCTGACGTTTCTTTTTTTCTGCGGAACGTACAGTGGATCTTTGGGGACAGTTCTTTCATTTCGTTCGCAAATCCTTCGACCTCACGGGAAATGCCGCTGTCATCCAGACAGAACTCCAGCATGATGTTTTTCTCCAGCTTTTCCAGTACCGGCATAAGCTGTCGCTTCACTCCACTGCTTAAGAATCCTCCCTGTGCATCTTCGCTGCTGTCTTGGCTTTTTGTATCCTGCTCGCCGCTGTCTGCTCCCAGCGCGTCTTTGTTCATCTTCACTTCCTGTTTCTCCAGATGGAGTTTTTCATACATTGCGGAAATGTGTTTTTCAAGGGAAGTCGCCGCCACGGCGCCGTCCGATACCGCGGTCACGACCTGCCGAAGATTCTTCATACAGATGTCACCCGCGCCGTACACGCCGTCCAGACTTGTTTTCTGGTTGATATCCGTGACAAGATAGCCGCCTTCCGTCAATTCAAGCTGGCTGCGGAAAAGGCCGCTTACCGGCTCGTATCCCGCAAAAACAAAAATACCAAACCCTTCGTGGTCTTCCGGCTCATATCTCCATATATTTCCCTTTTCCTCAAAGACTGCGTACTCCAGTCTGCCGTTTCCGCCTGCCTCTTTGATCTCCGCCTCAAAATGCACCTCGATGTCCGGATGGGCAAGTACCTCTTCCGCAACGGAGCTTGCGCATGCGAAAGCTTTTTCCCGCACAATGACTCGCACTTTTTTCGCGTATTTTGTAAGAAAAACTGCTTCTTCCGCTGCCGCAAAGCCCCCGCCGATGACAAATACGTCTTTTCCGCTGAAGAATTCTCCGTCGCAGGTGGCACAGTATGCCACTCCCCTGCCGCGGAACTCCATCTCGCCCTGGAATCCGATCTTTCTCGGGCTTGCTCCCGTGGCTATAACAACACCCGGCGCCCGAAAAGTTCCCTTGTCCGTGACAATGGATTTTATGTCTTTGCCCAGCTCGACAGACTTTACCTCGGCAAGTTTAAACTCCGCCCCGAAGTATTCCGCCTGCTTCCTCATATTTTCTGTCAGATGGTTTCCGTCTGTCCGAAGGACTCCCGGATAATTGACTACCTCTGATGTGATAGTGATCTGCCCGCCTATCTTCTCCTTCTCGATCACCAGCACCCGGTACTTCGCTCTGGCAAGATATATAGCGGCGGTCAGCCCCGCAGGGCCCCCGCCGATCACAATACTGTCATAAAACTGTTCCATAGCTGTCCTGATCCTTTCTTTTCCGCCGCTTTTCTCCTAGAGAAGTCCTACAAGATCCAGACTTGGTTTCAATGTCTCTGCGCCGGGTTTCCATTTTGCCGGGCACACTTCATCCCCGTGCTCTGCTACGAACTGGGAAGCCTGGACTCTGCGGAAAAGCTCATCCGCATTTCTTCCTACATTCCCCGCGATCACCTCATAAGCTACGATCTTTCCTTCCGGATTCACGATGAAGCTGCCGCGCTCTGCAACTCCGTCCTCCTCAATCATCACGTCGAACCCCCTTGCCAGCACGCCTGTCGGGTCCGCAAGCATAGGATACTGGATCTTCTGGATCGTCTTTGACGCGTCATGCCATGCCTTGTGCACATAATGCGTATCACATGATACGGAATATATCTCGCATCCCACTTTCTTGAATTCCTCATACTTGTTTGCCAGATCTTCAAGCTCTGTCGGGCAAACAAATGTAAAATCTGCCGGATAGAAGAAGAACACTGACCATTTACCGAGAATATCCCCTTTCTTCACCTCTTTAAATTCATTTCCCTGATATGCCTGAACCTTAAAATCTACTATCTCTTTTCCTATCAATGACATGTCGATACCTCCTTTATTTTTGTTAGTTATATCTAACTTATATAAATAAATTACCATATACCGAGTAAAAAGTCAATATTAAATAATAATTATTATTATTTTTTGTTTAAAAACTTACTAAATTTCTGATTGTCTTTTCATAAGCTGGTAAATGTCGATACAGCCCGTATTTTATGGATTTATCGGCATTTTCCTTTTGGAAGATACATTGCAAAAGCTGGCATTTACCAGCATGAAAATGCAACCAAAAGTAGTAAATGAGTAGTACCATCACCGATTTAAGAAGCAAGAGCCAGCCTTTCAAGTTCTGCTTTTCCTTTAGACATCTTTAAAACCCATTACGCCCAAAACACTTACATAAACCAGTGTATTTATTTCTAAACTTTTTGTCCCCACTTCTTCAAATGTTCCCATTACAAGTCCAACAATACTTGTAATAAAGCTAACGATTGCGAACTCTATTACATAAAAAATCCAGATATACTTAAGCGAAGTAGCACATTCCTAAACCTCTTTTCTTATAGATGATTTCATCGTCCACAAGCAAATTCATTCCTTTCAAAACAGTATGAGGATTGATATTCAATAAAGCTGATATTTCATTTGTTGAGGGGATTTTTGTTTCCTCTGGATATACCCCTGTGAATATAGAGTCCTCTAGTTGTTCTGCAATCTGAATGAATATAGGTTTTTCTATATTCGGATTTATGTTCAACTATATCACCCCTTTATTGTTTGATAGTTTGTTAGTATAGTAACTAACTACATTACACTTATAATATATTTGCTTTTCAGAATGTTGTCAATAGATTTTTTAAAATCACTTCAATATCTTTTTCATAGCTTTAAAATTCTCCTTTCGTTTGGATATAGAAAAAGCCGTCCATTTTGAAGTGAACCCCATTTGTTAGACAAAATGGAAGTCTAATGAAAGGGGTTTTTTCATGCCAAAATTGAAATACTCAGAAGAACTAAAACTTAAAGTTA
>CAJFQC010000047.1 GCA_904418845.1 uncultured Ruminococcus sp.
TGATGGAGAGGGGAATCCCTCCTTCAGTTATTCATTTAGACTTTGTAACTATTAACCCGTAGTCATTATTGACTACACCATTATTATACTAGGAGGAGAAATAATGTTTCATAAAAAAAATGATATTGCGACTCCGAATTATACTCCGGTGACTTATGATCCGAAATATATCCTGATGGTGAATCATCTGAAAAAGTATTTTCCAGTTAAGGGCGGTATGATCTCCCATGTGGTTGGAAATGTAAAGGCTGTGGACGGTGTTACCTTTAACCTGGAGCGCGGCAAGACTATGGGACTTGTAGGAGAGTCCGGCTGCGGCAAGACGACCACAGGCCGGACGATCCTCCGCCTGTCCGGCGAGAAGACAGGCGGGCAGGTATTGTTTAACGGCCAGGAAGTTTACGATATTCCCAATGATAAAATGCGTGAACTGCGCACAAAGATGCAGATCATCTTCCAGGATCCGTTTTCCAGTCTTTCCCCCAGGCTTCCTGTGGGCGAGATCATTGGAGAAGCAGTCCGCGAGCATAATCTTGTGCCAAAGGCGGAGTTCAATGACTATATTGATCAGATAATGGATAACTGCGGTCTTCAGCCGTACCACAAGGAGCGTTATCCTCATGAGTTCTCCGGCGGTCAGCGCCAGCGTATCTGCATTGCCAGGGCTCTGGCATTAAATCCGGAGTTCGTTGTGTGCGACGAGCCTGTATCAGCTCTGGACGTGTCCATTCAGGCACAGATCATTAACCTGCTCAAAGAGCTCCAGGAACAGTATAAGCTGACATATCTGTTTATTTCCCATGATTTGTCAGTGGTTGAACATATTTCTGATACTGTGGGCGTTATGTATCTTGGGAATCTTGTTGAATACGGGGATACGGTGGATATCTTCAAGAATCCGCTCCATCCGTATACAAAGGCGCTGTTCTCAGCGATCCCGATTCCGGATCCGAAAGCGAAGATGAACCGTATCGTCCTGGGAGGCTCTATCCCCTCTCCGGCAAATCCGCCGTCAGGGTGTAAGTTCCATACGCGCTGCGAGCACTGTATGGAGCGGTGCAAGACAGAAACACCGGTACAGAAAGAAATCGAACCGGGCCACTATGTAGTATGTCATCTGTATGATAAATAACGTTCACATATAAGTGCGGTTTTGCGAACGCCGCTCCGGTGAACGGAAATATTTCGTCCGGCTGTCTGGTATTAGCAACCACAGCCGGACGGTTTTTTAAGAGGTGGATTATGTTTGATGATAATGAAAACCGTGAACTGTGGCGTGTCTCCTCGCCTGAGCCGGAGGAGGCAGAACAAGAACGGCAGACGCGCCGCGAGCCGGAGTATACTCCTCAGCAGCGCCGATGGGCGGCTCTTGGAGCTTTGAAAGCAGCGCTGCTTATTGGAGCGGCCTATCTTGTAGGTCTTGGGATCATCATAGGATTGATGGTGTTATTCTGGTAGCTTTTCAAGGGCGCTGCATGAATTATACGTATATGGTGTGAAGAGTATCCGGGTTCTCTGTGGTATAAACTGCCTTCTATGGGAAATCTTATAGATAAAACCTATTGGGAGGCATTGTATGGAATCAATCTGGAGCAAGACTTGTGATATCAGAAAAAGAGAGCCGCTGAGAGGAGACAGTGAGGCAGACGCCGTGGTGATCGGCGGGGGGATGGCAGGTATCCTGACGGCATATCAACTGGAAAAGGCGGGTATTGAAACCGTTGTCCTGGAAGCAGAGCGTATCGGGGGAGGGCAGACAAAGAATACAACTGCGAAGATCACATCCCAGCATGGAATGTTCTGTAAAACATTTATCGAGAAAAAAGGAAAAGAGACTGCTTTAAAATATGTTCAGTCAAATCAAAAAGCAGTGGAAGAATATAAACGTATCATACAGGGAGAGAAGATAGACTGTGATTTCGAGGAAATGGATTCTTACGTCTATTCTCAGGACGCGGATAAGTTAAAAGAGGAGGCCGAGGCAGCGTGCGAGCTGGGGATCAGCGCGGTTTACGAAAAAGAGATCGAGATACCGGTCTCCTGCGCCGGAGCGGTAAGATTCGCTCACCAGGCTCAGTTCCATCCTCTGAAATTTATAGAGGCGGTCGCAGATTCTCTTACTGTTTATGAAGACAGTCCGGTAAAAGAGATTGAAGAGCATACAGTAAAAACGCCCTGTGGAACTGTGCAGGCGGGAAAGATCATCTTTGCCGCACATTTTCCGTTTATCAATTTTCCGGGAATGTATTTTGCGAGGATGCATCAGGAACGCTCTTATGTATTGGCTCTGGAAGGCGCGGGAACGCTCAACGGCATGTATATCGGAGACGGAGAGAGCGCGCTTTCCTTCCGGCAGTACGGCCGATACCTTCTTCTGGGCGGACAGGGACATCGGACAGGAAAGAACAAGGAGGGTGGAAGGTATGCCGCACTTTGCGGGGCAGCTGAAACCCTTTATCCGGGAAGTAAAGAAATTGCCCGCTGGTCGGCGCAGGACTGTGTGACAGCAGATGAAATTCCCTTTATCGGAACTTATGCCAAAGAACGCCCTGCCTGGATAGTGGCCACAGGTTTCCGCAAATGGGGAATGAGTTCTTCTATGTCAGCGGCAATGCTCATCCGGGATATGCTCTGCGGGAACGACAATCCTCATGCAGAGGTATTTGCGCCGGCGCGGTTCTCTGCCGAAGAGATTCCCCAGATCATGAAAGACAGCGGGACAGCAGTGAAAGGACTGACAAAGCGCTTCTTCCACATCCCCGGCGAGATGGCAGGGCAGCTTGAGCCAGGACACGGCGCAGTTGTGGAGACGGCGGAAGGCAAGGCGGGAGTATACAAGACAGAGGAAGGAAGAATTTTTCAGGTAGATATCGTCTGCCCTCATCTTGGATGTGAACTGGCATGGAATTCAGATGAGAGGACATGGGACTGCCCCTGTCACGGCTCCCGGTTTGACTATGAAGGAAATCTTCTGGAAGGCCCGGCACAGGAGGGAATCCATTATGAGTGATTATTTTTACGGATGGTATTTCCGGTGTCAGGGCGGGGACGGAACGCTGGTAGTGATCCCGGCAGTTCATAGAGCGAATGGAAAATGGTCCTGCTCTGTTCAGGTTATCACGGAGTGGGGAAGCTGGAATAAAGATTACCCGATCCGGCAGTTTCGCATTAACCGCAAGAAAGGGATCATGCAGATAGGGGAAAATGTATTCTCAAGGAGAGAAATACGGCTGAAAATTGCAGGAAACTTTTGGCAGATACAGGGCATACTGAGATTCGGACCGTTTACGGTGCCCGGATATGATATCATGGGGCCGTTCCGGTTTGTCCCCGGCATGGAGTGCAGACATGCAGTCTACAGTATGGAGCATTGTGTAAACGGCGAACTGGAAGTAAACGGACAGAGACTTAAGTTTTGCGGCGGGCGGGGATATATGGAAGGAGACAGCGGAAGATCATTTCCGGAGAAATATGTCTGGACCCAGCATTTCTTTGATGAAGGCTCTATTATGCTCGCCGCGGCAAGTATTCCGCTGATGAGATTTTGTTTTACAGGAACAACAGGGATTCTGCTGCGGCGTGGGAAGGAATACCGGTTTGCCACTTATCTGGGTGCATCTGTGCGAAGAATGAGCGCAGGGGAACTGCGCATCCGGCAGGGAAAGTACACTTTAAGAGTGTGTTTGCCGGAAAATCAGGGAAAAGAACTGAAAGCCCCGAACAGCGGAAAGATGAGCCGCAGGATACGGGAGGATATTTCGTGCGGGGCAGAATATATATTGACTTATGAGGACAGGACGTTGTGGCGGGAAAAGACAGACCGCGCCGCCAAGGAATGGGAGGTGGAAGAGCAATCATTTTGAGTTTTTATAAATTATTCACGATATTTTTAAAATCATTTATAATAACAGCAGTCCGGCAGACTTTAATGCCGGGCTCTTTGTTTTTTTGAGGAAATATGCAAAATGCCTGACGTTGCTACAAGGAATGCCGGCTATGATTTTTATAAATTTCTTGACAGATCAGAAATAAAGAATATAATAGTTTATTAGGAAACAGTTTCTTTATAAACTATTATGTGAGGAGTGATCGCATGCAAAACTGTACGGAATTCTGGGTAGGGCTCGGGAGAACGATCAAGCTTTATGAGAAGATGCTGAAACGTGTGTGCACAGTCCATGATCTTACCGTAACAGAAGCGGATATCCTGGGATTTTTAAAAAATAATCCCCAAAAAGATACGGCGGCAGATATTGCGAGTCTGAAGATGATCTCAAAAGGAGCAGTATCCAAAGCTGTGGATTCTCTGATCGGGAAAGGTCTTCTTTTGAGAGAACCTGACAGGCAGGACCGGCGGAAGATCCATCTGAAGATCACACCGGAAGCGACCCCGGTGATCGGGGATATCAAAAAGATACAGGACGAATACTGGGACATCATATTTGACGGATTTACAGAGGAAGAATATCAGACGTATGAAAGGCTCAGGGCAAGACATTTCGAAAATGCAAGACGGGCAGAAGAGAGGAGCATGTGATCATGAATGACGATAAAGAATTTCTGGGGAGAGAACCGATTGGAAAACTGCTTTTAAAGCTGGCGCTTCCTACGGTTGCCGCACAGCTTATCAATATGCTTTACAATATTGTGGACCGGATCTATATCGGACATATTCCCGACATCGGCGCGACGGCTCTTACAGGTGTGGGGGTCTGCATGCCTCTGATCCTTATTGTCTCTGCATTTGCAGCGCTGGTCGGATACGGCGGTGCTCCCCGTGCTTCGATCTATATGGGGAAGAAGGATAACGAGTCTGCTGAAAAAATACTTGGCAACTGCTTCACGCTGCAGATTATTATTTCTGTGATTCTGACAGTGATCCTGCTGATATGGAACCGGGATTTCCTTATGGCATTCGGAGCAAGTGAGAATACGATCGAGTACGGTGTGAATTATATGAATATTTATGCGCTGGGAACGATCTTTGTGGAAATTACCCTTGGCATGAACTCTTTCATTACAGCACAGGGCTTTGCAAAGACCGGAATGCTCTCCGTCCTGATCGGAGCAGTCGCGAATATTATCCTAGATCCGATCTTTATCTTCGGATTTAACATGGACGTCCGGGGTGCGGCTCTGGCAACCATCATCTCACAGGCTTTATCCTGTATCTGGGTCATCTGGTTCCTGTGCGGAAAAAAGGCGACGCTGAAGATAAAAAAGAAGAATATCGGTCTGCAGCCGAAGATCATTCTTCCCTGTGTCGCGCTGGGCACTTCTGTCTTTGTCATGCAGGCGAGTGAGAGTGTGATCTCGGTGTGCTTTAATTCCTCTCTGCAGAGATATGGCGGAGACATTGCAGTAGGTGCGATGACGATCCTGACCAGTGTTATGCAGTTTGCCATGCTGCCGCTTCAGGGACTGGGGCAGGGCGCACAGCCGATCGTCAGTTACAATTATGGAGCAAAGAATGTGGCTCGTGTCCGGACAACTTACAAGCTGCTCCTAAAGGCAAGCCTTGTATATTCCTGTCTGCTGTGGCTTCTTGTTATGCTTTTCCCACAGGGATTTGCGGCTATGTTCACGACGGATCCGGAACTGATGCAGTATACGAGAACTGCGCTTAGGATCTATATGGCGGCTGCGCTTTTGTTCGGTATTCAGATTGCATGCCAGATGACATTCAATGCGCTTGGAAAGGCAGTAGAATCTATTGTTGTCGCTGTGGTAAGGAAGTTTGTCCTTTTGATCCCTCTGATCTATATCATGCCGGCAATCCTGAGCGCAAACAAGGCGTTTGCGGTGTATATGGCGGAACCGGCGGCAGATCTGATCGCAGTAACATTTACGGCGATCCTGTTTGCAGTACAGTTTAAAAAGACTCTTGCAAAGCTTGAGGTTGAGACCACGAAAGCAGAATCACAGGCTTAGATGAAAACGACGGGAGAACAAGGGATGTATACGAGACATGTCTGCTATGCGGGACAGGTCTTTCGGATTCTCTCAGCCGGATTTCTACGTTTGTCATAAAAATTTTGTTATATCTCAGCAATACCCGAATCCATTTATTGAGGGGATCGGATATTGCTGAGATTTATTTTTATGAAAACCTGAAGAGGAGCTGACGATAAGACAGAGGACTTGATTTTATAGTTTGACGGGAGTATGATAAAACATATTTTGTACCGCTTCGCATAACAGGGCGGTACGGATATGATCTGCAAAATGTTTTTCGTATACAAGGGGTGCATAGATATGATAAGAGACCTGATCATTTTTGTTTTGAAACCGTTATCGTTTCTCCCGGCGCTTGCCATGATGTATATCATCTTTTCTTTTTCCGCACAGAACGGCACAGATTCCGGTAATCTGAGCTACGAAGTCAGCCATAAGATCGTGGAGATCGGAAATGAAGTTCTTCAGAAAAACCTGGAAGACTGGGAGATTGACCAGATCGCCTACGATATCGAATATCCTGTGAGAAAAGCGGCGCACATGACAGAATATTTTATCCTTGCCGTTGCAGTGTCTTTCCCGCTTTATGTTTACGGGCTGAGAGGGTTTCCGCTTATGCTTGTGGCAGGCCTGATCTGTGTGGGCTTTGCCTGCGGAGATGAATACCACCAGTCCTTTGTGGAAGGGCGAGGTCCGTCGACACATGATGTGGGGATCGACAGCATAGGCGTGTTTGCCGGCATCAGCTGTGTCCGTATCGTCTGCTGGACGTTCCTTGCGCCTGCGCGGATGATGGAGCGCAGCAGAATCCGGCGGGAACGGCGTCTGGAGAGGGAACGTCAGCTTGAGATGGAACGCCGCAGGCGGATGGAAGACCGTTCACGCAGGAGAAAACGGGGAAGATGGGAAGAATATTGACGTATGCTGCCGTTGTATCAAGCTGTCAACAATATATAATTCCTTTCGTACAGTTCATATGAAATAAAAGAGGAGAAGGATGAAGATCACATTAATCACGGTAGGAAAGATCAAAGAAAAATATTTAAGGGATGCGATCGCAGAATACAGCAAGAGGCTGAGCCGTTACTGTAAGCTGGAGATCATAGAGATACCGGATGAAAAGACTCCGGATCAGGCGAGCGAGGTTGAAGAAAACAGCATAAAGGATAAAGAAGGGGAGAGGCTCCTGAAACATATCAGGGATGATATGTATGTGATCACACTGGAGATCGGAGGGAAGATGCTTTCTTCCGAGGAACTGGCGGAAAAGATAGAGTCCTTGGGAATACAGGGAAAAAGCAGTATCGCTTTTGTGATCGGGGGCTCGATCGGGCTTGGTAAAAAGGTGCTGGCTCGGTCGGATTGTGCGCTGAGTTTTTCTAAAATGACATTCCCGCATCAGCTGATTCGGGTGATCCTGCTGGAGCAGGTGTATAGGGGATATCGGATCATGAATGGAGAACCGTATCATAAATAAGGGCGGTTGTGGTTTTTTGTATTTGGATACGTTATGGACAGCCGTATTATAGAGAGGGCACTGTGAGATGAAGATTACAGGAACAAAATACTACGTACAGATTGAAGATGATGCCGGGAACATCGCAAGATTCGACGGGGGAAGTCGGCTTTAGATAATTTTGCGCACTGGCTGACTCAATCCAGTGGATCCGGCATAACGGTGAGGCGACAGAGCAGGCCCGGTATTGAGGACATGGACGCATATCTTATGCGGCATGTTGATGCAAAAAAATCACTACGAAGAAATGAGGTGTTGTAAAATGACGCGAGAGGAATATGTGGAAAGGATGGAGAAGATCGATGACTGGGCACCCGGCTGGGATGCCATCGACAGAGAGTTTGACCGGCTGTATCCCGGACAGGAGCCTGCCCATTACGGTACAAATATCCACGCAAGAGCGATTTTCGGAGGCGATAATTATCTT
>CAJFQC010000048.1:0-3543 GCA_904418845.1 uncultured Ruminococcus sp.
TCTTGTCAGCCATCAGATCCATGCTCTTCTCTGTGATGACCGGTTTAAGGATTACATCATAATACTGAACGTTTGCCATTATGCGTACACCTCCTCGATATTTGCAACAGCAGCTTTCGTTGCGATCACTGTGTTGTACTTCAGGATGTCGTATACGTTGATTGTGTTCGTACGCGCTGTCTTGACATCCGGGATATTCTTAGCGGAGATCTCAACATTTGTGTTGCCGTCTTCCAGTACAACGAGCGCTTTGCTCACGTTCAGGTTGTTCAGAACGTTCTGGATATTCTTTGTCTTGATCTCATCAAATTGCAGCTCATCAACTACGATGAACTTGTTCTCTTCTACTCTGGAAGTAAGCGCGGATTTCAGAGCCGCTCTCTTTTCTTTCCTGTTCATCTTGAATGAGTAGTCTCTCGGAACCGGAGCGAATACCACGCCGCCGCCTGTCCACTGCGGAGCTCTTGTCGAACCCTGTCTTGCGTGGCCTGTTCCTTTCTGTCTCCACGGCTTTCTTCCGCCGCCGGAAACCTCGGAACGTGTCTTGGCTTTCTGTGTTCCCTGACGATTGTTTGCAAGCTGATTCACAACTGCCATGTGCACTAAGTGATCGTTGATCTCAACACCGAATACAGCATCGTTCAGCTCAAGTGTATCAACTTCTTTACCTTCGATATTGTAAACAGATACTTTTGCCATCTGTGTGTTCCTCCTTTCTTATCTGTCAGCCTAGCAGCCTTTTACTGTCTCTTTGATCGTTACAAGGCACTTCTTCGGACCCGGCACAGAACCTTTTACGAGAAGCAGATTGTTCTCAGCGTCAACTCTTACCACCTCAAGATTCTGAACTGTGATCTTCTTGTTGCCCATCTGCCCCGGCATCTTCTTACCCTTGAATACCTTGCTCGGATCAGATGCAGCGCCGTTGGAGCCGGCATGACGATGGAACTTGGAACCGTGTGTCATAGGTCCTCTGCTCTGTCCGTGACGCTTGATTGCGCCCTGAAAACCTTTACCCTTGGAGATTGCTGTCGCGTCGATGTGGTCGCCCGCCTCGAAGATGTCAGCCTTGATCTCCTGAGCAAGAGCATATTCCTCTGCATTGTCAAATTTGAACTCTTTTACATATCTCTTCCCGGATACGCCAGCTTTATCAAAGTGGCCTTTCTCCGCCTTTGTCACACCATTTCTGTGTGCGACTGTTTTTTTCCCGCTGCCGTCTTTTGCAACAATCTTCTCTTTCTTGTCAACAAAACCGACCTGAACGGCTTTGTAACCGTCGTTCTCAACTGTCTTCACCTGTGTTACCACACACGGGCCAGCCTGAAGGACTGTTACAGGGATCAGACTTCCGTCTTCGTTGTTGAAGATCTGAGTCATACCAACTTTTGTAGCTAAGATAGCTTTTTTCATTATAATTACCTCCTGTGATTTACAGCGGAGCGCAAAACCGCGCTCATCCTAAATGTTAGGATCGTTACTGCTTATTTGCTTTTCATTTTGATATCGATGTAAACACCAGCCGGCATTTCCAGTCTGGAAAGTGCGTCCACAGTTTTCTGTGTGGGTGTGATGATATCGATCAGTCTTTTATGAGTTCTCTGCTCGAACTGCTCTCTTGAGTCTTTGTACTTGTGTACCGCTCTAAGAATTGTCACTACCTCTTTCTTTGTCGGCAGCGGCACCGGTCCGCTCACCTGTGAACCATTCTTCTTTACAGTTTCGATGATCTTCTTCGCGGACGCATCAACGAGCTGATGATCGTACGCTTTCAGTGTGATTCTCATTACTTGACTTGCCATAAAAAAAGTCGCCTCCTTTTCGTACTTTTGAATTCAGTACGACAAGCGGTGACTGTACACTCTCCCGTGTGTGTCGTGAGAAACAAACACGGCGCTCTCGTCTTCTCACCCGTGCTGTAGCGGGCATTTTTACGAGATGCTATTGTGATTCGTACAGTGACTTGTCGCCAGTTTCATAACTTGACATTCGCTCCACGGAAAACCTGTCTTTAGCTTATTTATTCGCCAGACAGCAACCTCGCGCTTCATCGCTATCATGTCACAGCTTCATTAGTATATCTGATATTGGAAGTTATTGCAAGGATAAAATAAGAAAAATTGTATTTTTTTAAGCACAATCCATTTTCTTATCTTTTAGTACTATCCATCAAAAATGAACTGCCCTCACGACCGGGGGCAGTCCTTTGTCAGTATTTTATAAATTTCCGGGAATGCTTCCACGCTCCTCTTCAGTATCCCCTCCATATTTATTTTACTAAAACCTTTTAGTATTAGGGAAAGAGGAAATTCCCCAGTGTCAGCGCCGAGAGAAATATAAGCAGGAATACAAATCGTTTAGAAGTAAAGCATTCCCTCCATTTTAAAGATTCTCCCTCTTCCTGAAAGACACCTTCTGCTTTACGCCGCATAAAGATAATTCCTGATATAAAGATTCCTAAAACAGCAATGCCTGCAAAAATAACTTCCAAAAAACTTTGATTTACTTTCTCAACCTTAGATAGTACCGCATAACAATTATTAAATATATGCAGCAGAATCGCAGGATATACAGAATATGTCCATCCGACTGCTCCCAAAACAAGCCCGCCCATAAATGCGGTTAACGTCTGCTCTATATTCAAATGGCATAGACCAAATAAAAGAGCAGACATAAAGACGCCTCCGCACATCCCAATTTCCCCGCCAAGTTTCTTCATGATGATTCCCCGGAACAAAATTTCCTCAAATACTGGTATGACAACACACATTATCAGTACGCCTAAAAAAGAAATCTCAGGTATTGAACCACTGTCTTCATATACCCTAGTTCCCAAGCTGTTCTTAAGAACAGTCAGCCCTTCCGCTAACCATCCCCCAACAAACTGCGCTGCCACTATAAGTCCCATGCCTGCGAAAAATACTGATAATGGCATTTCCCGGCAGTGTTCCTGTATACGTACATTTTGTTTCCGGCTTTTTTTGTTGGCAAAGAGAACCGCATAGAGTATACACCACGAAATCACGGTGCATATCAGTAGATTGCCCTCTTCAGGCTTTCCCCCAAATACCATATATGCAGCTACTATAAATGTCTCCAGAAAAACCTTTGCCCATAATATATCTGCACTCTGATCAAATACTTTTTTGTATGTTTTTCCGCACATTTTTATTCCCTCTAATCTAGTATCGTCGGTGTACAAGGAGTAAATTTAAGGCTCTTTTAAGCATTTGGATAATGCGTTAGCACCTGTATATTAAATCCTTTTCATTAAAAAAATTCTTTGAATCCTTTCATCTTAATATCCCTCCTGCTATTTTTGAAATAAAAGACAAGTGTTGCTTTTGTCATATCATATTCCTTTCTTAACTTAAATCTGCAAGCCACCTGTGCTATCTGACTCTTTAATGATGCTATTCGGAAATTATAAAAAGACCGCCGGGAATGAAGTGAACCCCATTTGTTAGACAAAATGGAAGTCTAATGAAAGGGGTTTTTTCATGCCAAAATTGAAATACTCAGAAGAACTAAAACTTAAAGTTA
>CAJFQC010000048.1:3600-4916 GCA_904418845.1 uncultured Ruminococcus sp.
TCATATCGGAAAACAAAATATCCAGAAGTGGAGAGATGCCTACGAACTACACGGAGTAAAAGGAATTCTGATCAAACAGAATAACCATAACAAGTATACTGGTGACTTTAAAGTGCATGTGATAGAATACAAACAAATGCACCAGTTATCTGCACGCCAGACGGCAGCACATTTTAATATACCTACATGGCAGTCGGTTCTTAACTGGGAAAAACTATATACACAGGAAGGACCGGAAGCCTTACGCAGAGAACGCAGAGGCAAAGCCGGATATGGATCAGGAACAATGAAAGGGAAAAAACGTACATTCGAGCCAAAATCGGAAGTAGAAACTCTGCAAGAAGAAAATCAGCGTTTAAGAATGGAGAATGAATACTTAAAAAAATTGAATGCCTTAATTCAAGAACGGGAAAAATCAAAGAAACAGACAAAATAGCTGTCATAACAGAATTAAGGCAAAGTTATAAGCTGACAGCATTGTTAGAAATTGCCGGAGTTGCCCGTAGCACGTATTATTATTACTTAAAAAAAGCGAAATCACCAGACAAATATTTAAAGGTAAAGGAAGAAATTCAGAATATTTTCAGCGAAAATCAAGGACGATATGGTTATCGCCGCATTACAATGGAACTAAAAAACCGAGGCTATAGGGTAAATCATAAAACAGTCCAAAAATTAATGCATATGTTAAATTTAAAATGCATGGTACGGCTCAAAAAATATCGTTCCTACAAAGGGGAAATTGGGAAAATTGCACCAAACCGTATCAACCGAGATTTCCATGCCAGCGCTCCAAATCAAAAATGGACTACAGATATCACCGAATTTCATCTATTCGGAAAGAAACTGTATTTATCCGCCATCCTTGATATGTATAATGGCGAAATCGTCAGCTACAGTATTTGCGATAGACCGGTCTTTAAATTAGTCATGGATATGCTTGATAAGGCTTTTGAGAAAATACCAGACGGAACAAACTTAATATTTCATTCCGATCAGGGATGGCAATATCAACATAAAAGATACCAGCATTGCTTGAAGAAAAAAGGGATAAGGCAAAGCATGTCAAGGAAAGGGAATTGTCTTGATAATGCAGTAATGGAAAACTTCTTCGGATTATTGAAATCAGAGTTATTATACTTGAGGGAGTTTTCTTCATTGGAAGAATTTCAAATTGAATTGGAGAGATATATAGATTACTATAATAATAGACGTATTAAGAGCAAACTAAAAGGACTGAGTCCTGTACAATACAGGATTCAATCCTCATCAGTTGCGTAACCATCAATTTTGTCTAACTTTTTGGGGGCAGATCA
>CAJFQC010000049.1 GCA_904418845.1 uncultured Ruminococcus sp.
CACCCGCCTGAGTGTCAGGAGCATGAAAGTGCTTCTGGCACTTTTTTTGTAGCTTTTTTGTGAATTTGATTAAAAAGTCCTTGACAACTCGTTTCGGGTGTATCAATCAAATCTTTTTTGTTTATACGGCTATAGGTTTTATTGATATGAAGAAGATTACGCTCCATATCGAAATCTGAAAGGCAAAGACTAAGCAGCTCTCCTTCACGGATTCCTGTCCAAAAAAGTATCTCAAACATTAGATAATCCTCGCTTCCTTGCTCAATTCCAGCTATGAACCTGTCATATTCATCTTTCGTCCAGAACTCCAGCTTGTCCGCATCCGATTTTCCTATGCGTTTGACCTTTTTACATGGATTATCTTTGAGGTTATAAATCTTCTGTGCATGATTGAACAATGCATTTATTTGATTTTGAATCATCCTCTCATATGTCTTGCTCAAATTCTTTTCCTGAATGAGATTCTGCCACTGAATAATGTCTGCCGGAGTAATCTCATTCATCTTTTTAGTTCCAAAATATGGAATAATATGTTTATTGATCATAAGACGTTTATTCCTGACAGAGTTTGCTTTCAGTTCATTCTTTTTATCTTCAAAATAAATATTAATAAAACTGTCCATCTGCATGTCCATGTCAGCTGCAGTCGTATGCAGAAATTCTTTTTCAAACTTCAATGCCTCTTTTTTCGTTTTGAAGCCTCTCTTCATCTTCTGCTTTTTCTTTCCCGTCCAATCCACATAGCGGAAAACCGTATACCATGTTCCCTGTGTAGTATCTTTATAGACCGACACTTCAAATCCTCCTTCAAATTATTCTTCTTGAGTATCCATAAAATTTTGTTTCCCAATAAGGACGTGGAATTTTCCCGCGAATAGCCACATAGCCATCCTTTTCCAGTTCCTCATTCAACTGTTTTAGAATAGAATAAGCTTTGCTACGTTTAACTCCAAGTTCATTCATAACATCTTCAACTGTCATCATATATCCCATTCTCATATTGCTCTCCTTTCTAGTCACATTTGTGACTCTTATTTGTATATATAATAATTCACTTTTGTGAACCTGTCAATATACATTTGCGAATTATACACTATTATTTTCTAATTTCTTTAATTCTTTATCTTTCATAGCATTCACTTTTGTGCTAAAATTAAATCACAAATCATCAAGGAGGAGCCATTATGGTTGGGAAAAAGATTCGGGCTTATCGTGAATTTAGAGGATTCAGTCAAAAACAATTAGCTGAACTGTCCGGTATTAATGTTGGAACGATCAGAAAATATGAACTGGGAATACGAAATCCCAAACCAGATCAGTTAGAAAGAATAGCAACTGCCCTCGGATTAAATGTAAGTGTCTTTCTGGATTTTAATATCGAAACCGTCGGCGATGTACTTTCTCTACTATTTGCTATCGATGATTCGGTAAATCTGTCATTAAAGCCAACGGAGGATCAGAAAATAATACTGACTTTTGATAATCCTATGATGCAGGATTTTTTCAGGAAATGGTGCCAGTTCAAAAATGTTTATGAGAAGGAAAAGTCTGAAATTCTCGCCATCTCAGATGAATCCAAAAGGCAGGAACAACTTGAAAAATTGAATGCTACACAGGAAGAATGGAAATTACGTGCGATGGGAACTACAATAGGATGCCATACTGTTGTAAAGAAAGGAACGGAAAATAATACTGTTAAAACACATGATTTGACATGAATTTTTATGTTTTGTTATCAATCTGTTATCATAAGCAGTTATCAGAGAGAAAATCTCTGTAACTGCTTTCTTTATATTCGCTATTATTTTCCATGATGTATGATTATTTTATATATTACAAAAACCCCAGAAACCTAAGTTTCTGGGGTTGATATCAAGTTCAATATTCTGTTATCAGATATGATTACTCGATGATGGAAGCAACTGTTCCTGATCCTACTGTACGTCCACCCTCACGGATAGCGAATCTCAGACCTTCCTCCATAGCTACCGGATGAATCAGCTCAACTGTCATCTCTACGTGATCTCCAGGCATGCACATCTCTGTACCAGCCGGAAGCTCGCAAACGCCTGTTACGTCTGTTGTTCGGAAATAGAACTGCGGACGGTAGTTGTTAAAGAACGGTGTATGACGTCCACCCTCGTCTTTTGTGAGAACGTATACCTGGCATGTGAATTTTGTATGGCATGTAACTGTACCTGGTTTGATGAGAACCTGGCCTCTTTCGATCTCTGTTCTCTGGATACCACGAAGCAGAGCGCCGATGTTGTCACCAGCCTGAGCCTCATCAAGAAGCTTACGGAACATCTCGATACCTGTTACGACTGTCTTCTTAACATCCTCGTGGATACCGATGATCTCAACTTCGTCAGAAACGTGAAGTGTACCACGCTCTACACGGCCTGTAGCAACTGTACCACGTCCTGTGATAGAGAATACGTCCTCCACTGGCATAAGAAACGGCTTATCTGTGTCACGCTCCGGTGTCGGAATCCATGTGTCAACAGCATCCATGAGCTCCATGATCTTGTCTCCCCACTCACCTGACGGATCCTCAAGAGCCTTAAGAGCAGATCCCTGGATAACCGGTGTGTCATCACCCGGGAACTCATACTCGCTGAGTACTTCACGGATCTCCATCTCTACGAGCTCAAGCAGCTCCTCATCGTCTACCATGTCGCATTTGTTCATGAATACAACGATGTACGGAACGTTAACCTGACGGGACAGAAGGATGTGCTCCTTTGTCTGAGCCATAACACCGTCAGTTGCAGCAACCACAAGGATAGCGCCGTCCATCTGAGCGGCACCTGTAATCATGTTCTTAACGTAGTCGGCATGTCCCGGGCAGTCTACGTGAGCGTAGTGACGGTTCTCTGTCTCGTACTCAACGTGTGCTGTAGAGATTGTGATACCACGCTCTCTCTCTTCCGGAGCCTTATCGATGTTCTCGAAATCAACTGCCGCGTTTCCTTCCACTCTCTGAGACAGTGTCTTTGTGATAGCAGCTGTCAGAGTTGTTTTACCATGGTCAACATGGCCGATGGTACCAATATTACAATGCGGTTTTGTTCTTTCAAATTTAGCTTTTGCCATTTTGAATATCCTCCTTAAAATCCTCACCCATTGCGGGCATTTTATTGGTTTCGATTTTACTCGGCTAAGACTGATTATATTTCATAGCCAGCCGTTTTTCAAGCCTTTTTCTGCGATTTACACAGATTTAGTCGTTTTTGTTCGATAACACTTTTTCCTGTACTGACTTCGGCACCTGCTCGTATTTCTCAAAGAACATTGAGTAGTTGCCGCGTCCCTGTGTTCTGGAACGGAGGTCTGTAGAGTATCCGAACATCTCGGACAGAGGAACGTACGCGCGTACGATCTTACCGCCGCCAAGATCATCCATACCCTCGATACGTCCACGGCGGGAGTTCAGGTCACCGATAATGTCACCCATGTACTCCTCAGGCATTGTTACCTCAACCTTCATAATCGGCTCGAGCAGAACCGGCGCCCCCTGCTTCATAGCATCCTTGAACGCAAGCGAACCCGCGATGTGGAATGCCATCTCGGAAGAGTCGACCTCGTGGTATGATCCGTCGTATACATTCGCATGAACGCCTACTACCGGGAATCCGCCGAGGATACCGGACCTCATTGCTTCCTCAATACCTTCGCCTACAGCCGGGATGTATTCCTTCGGAATCGCACCGCCGACTACTGTGGACTCAAACTTGTATGTCTCCTCACCGTTGACATCCATCGGCTCGAATTTCACTTTACAGTGTCCATACTGTCCGCGTCCGCCGGACTGTTTCGCGTACTTGCTGTCAACGTCAACCGGCTTTGTGATGGACTCTTTATAAGCAACCTGTGGCGCGCCCACATTGGCCTCTACCTTGAACTCACGAAGAAGTCTGTCTACGATGATTTCAAGATGAAGTTCGCCCATTCCGGCAATGATCGTCTGTCCTGTCTCTGTGTTTGTATGAGCGCGGAATGTCGGGTCCTCCTCTGCAAGTTTCGCAAGAGACTCACCCAGCTTGCCCTGAGAAGCCTTTGTCTTCGGCTCGATCGCAAGCTCGATAACCGGCTCCGGGAACTCCATGGACTCAAGGATTACCGGGTGCTGCTCGTTACAGATCGTATCTCCTGTTGTAGAGAACTTAAATCCGATCGCCGCAGCGATATCTCCTGAGTAAACCTTATCCAGCTCTTCACGCTTGTTGGCATGCATCTGAAGGATTCGTCCAACACGCTCTTTCTTTCCTTTTGTCGCGTTCAGCACATAAGAACCGGAGTTCATTGTGCCGGAGTAAACCCTGAAATAAGCGAGCTTACCTACGAACGGGTCTGTCATGATCTTGAAGACGAGAGCAGAGAACGGCTCATCATCAGATGAATGTCTCTCTACCTCATTGCCGTCCTCGTCAACACCCTTGATAGCCGGGATGTCTGTCGGAGCGGGCATGAACTCAAGAACCGCGTCCAGAAGCTTCTGGACACCTTTGTTTCTGTATGCGGAACCGCAGCATACCGGAACGGCTGTGCACTCGCATGTAGCCTTTCTCAGCACTGCTTTCAGCGCATCTACGGACGGCTCCTCGCCCTCCAGGTATTCCATCATCAGGTCGTCATCCAGCTCACAGATCTTCTCTACAAGCTCTGTGTGATACAGCTCAGCCTCATCCTTCATCTCTTCCGGAATGTCTGTAATGGAAATATCATCACCCTTATCATCATTGTAGATGTAAGCCTGCATCTCGAACAGGTCGATGATTCCCTTGAACTCGTCTTCTTTTCCGATCGGAAGCTGAAGACAGATTGCATTCTTGCCAAGTCTTGTCTTGATCTGATCTACTGCGTTGTAAAAATCAGCACCAAGGATGTCCATCTTATTGGCACATTGTACGTGTCCGCCTGGCGCCATACGTTCTCTGACTGCGGCTCAACACCGCCCTTTGCACAGAAAACACCTACGGCTCCATCCAGTACACGGAGTGAACGCTCAACCTCTACGGTGAAGTCAACGTGTCCCGGAGTATCAATGATGTTGATACGATGCTCCAGGGCTCCCGGCTTTGGCTTTGTTTTCTCTTCCAAAGTCCAGTGACATGTCGTAGCGGCTGAAGTGATCGTGATACCTCTTTCCTGCTCCTGCTCCATCCAGTCCATGGTAGCAGTGCCTTCGTGAGTGTCACCGATCTTGTAGTTAACACCGGTATAGTAGAGAATACGCTCTGTCAGCGTTGTCTTACCCGCATCGATATGCGCCATGATACCGATATTTCTGGTT
>CAJFQC010000050.1 GCA_904418845.1 uncultured Ruminococcus sp.
ATGCATAAGTTACCTTGCAAATGCAAAATTGTTTCTCGCGCAGACTTAGAAGGCGGTGATAACAGTGAAAACTAATACATTTGTAAAAGAATTAAGAGGGAAATCCGTAGAGGAATTAAATCAGGAATTAGTAGCTGCTAAGAAGGAACTCTTCAACTTAAGGTTCCAGAATGCCACAAACCAGTTGGACAACACGAGCAGGATCAAGGAAGTAAGGAAGAATATCGCGCGTATCCAGACTCTGATCACAGAGGCTGGCCGATAAGCCGAAAGCAACTTGATGAATCCAAGCCGAAGGCGCAGGATGAGTTTAGTGCGAGGCTGTTCTTTGAGATTGGCAAGGTATTTTCGAGCCTAGCGAAAAGAACTTCCTTAAAATGATTGAAAGGAGAAAGAAAGTTGGAAGAGAGAAATCTTAGAAAGACCCGTGTGGGTAAGGTTGTCAGCGACAAGATGGACAAAACGGTCGTTGTTGCAGTTGAGGACCACGTAAAACACCCGCTTTATAAGAAGATCGTAAAGAGAACTTACAAACTGAAAGCTCACGACGAGCAGAACGAGTGTAAGATCGGAGATACAGTAAAAGTTATGGAAACAAGGCCGCTGTCCAAGGACAAGAGATGGAGACTTGTGGAAATCATGGAGAAAGCGAAATAATTTAAAGGAGGTTTACCTGCATGATACAGCAAGAAAGCAGACTGAGAGTAGCAGACAACACAGGTGCGAAAGAGTTACTGTGCATCCGTGTGCTTGGCGGTTCTACAAGAAGATATGCAAGCATAGGTGACATCATCGTTGCGACTGTTAAAGATGCAACACCAGGCGGCGTTGTTAAAAAGGGAGATGTCGTGAAAGCCGTAGTTGTCCGTTCTGTTAAAGGCGCCCGCCGTAAAGACGGATCCTATATCAGATTCGACGAAAATGCTGCTGTTATTATAAAAGACGATTTAAACCCGCGTGGAACACGTATTTTTGGACCAGTAGCCCGTGAGCTTCGTGAGAAACACTTTATGAAGATCGTTTCTCTGGCTCCGGAAGTACTCTAGGAGGTGCCTATAAATGTCAACTATGAAAATTAAAAAGGGCGACACTGTAAGGGTCATCGCCGGAAAAGATAAAGACAAAGAAGGCAAGGTTCTTGCCGTAAACAAGAAAGACGGTAAAGTCCTGATCGAAGGCGTCAACATGCTGACAAAGCACACGAAGCCGAGCGCTGCGAACCAGAACGGCGGCATCGTGCATCAGGAAGGCTACATTGATCTGTCCAACGTAATGTACGTACACAAGGGACAGGCGACAAGAGTAGGCTTTAAGATGGATGGCGGCAAAAAAGTACGTTTCGCTAAGAAAACCGGCGAAGTGATCGACTAATTTCGAGGAAGGAGGTTCAGGACTTTGAGTAGACTGAAAGAACAGTATAAGAATGAGATCGTTGATGCAATGATCAAAAAATTCGGTTATAAGAATACCATGGAAGTGCCGAAGCTCGACAAAGTTGTTATCAACATGGGCGTCGGCGAGGCAAAAGACAATGCAAAGGTTTTAGAGTCTGCGGTAGCTGACATGGAGAAGATCGCAGGACAGAAAGCCGTTGTTACCAAAGCAAAAAATTCAGTGGCTAACTTCAAGATCAGAGAAGGTATGCCGATCGGATGCAAGGTGACACTCAGAGGCGAGAAGATGTATGAGTTTGTTGACCGCCTCATCAACCTTGCGCTTCCCCGCGTGCGTGACTTCAGAGGCGTAAACCCGAATGCATTCGACGGAAGAGGAAACTATGCGCTTGGAATCAAGGAGCAGCTTATCTTCCCAGAAATCGAGTACGATAAGATTGACAAAGTCAGAGGTATGGATGTAATCTTCGTTACAACAGCCAAGACTGACGAGGAAGCACGTGAATTATTGACACAGTTCAATATGCCGTTTGCTAAGTAAAGGAGGGAAAGACATGGCAAAGACATCGATGAAGATCAAACAGCAGCGCAAACCGAAATTCTCCACAAGAGAGTACAGCCGCTGCAGAATCTGCGGACGTCCGCACGCTTATCTGAGAAAATATGGAATCTGCCGTATCTGCTTCCGTGAACTGGCATACAAAGGACAGATCCCGGGTGTTAAGAAGGCAAGTTGGTAAGGAGGAAATAATCAATGAATATGAGCGATCCTATTGCAGATATGCTTACAAGAATCCGTAACGCTAACACTGCAAAACACGATACAGTTGATATACCTGCATCCAAGATGAAGATTGCTATCGCAAACATCCTGCTCGATGAAGGTTATATCGCAAAATATGATCTTGTAGAAGACGGACATTTCCAGACGATCCACATCACGCTGAAATACGGCTCTGACAAGAACGAGAAGGTTATCTCCGGTCTCAAGAGAATCTCCAAGCCGGGTCTGCGTGTTTACGCAAATACACAGGATATCCCGAAGGTGCTCGGAGGTCTCGGAACCGCGATCATCTCCACAAACAAAGGTGTGGTGACTGACAAAGAGGCAAGAAAACTCGGCGTAGGCGGAGAGGTATTGTGCTTTATTTGGTAAATGACATCCCATGAGCACAGAGGAAACACAGAGGCAACACCCTCAGTGCTAAACTCGAAAATACCTCGTTAAGCACTGAGGTGTACGTTCACACTAAGTTCGTAAAAACCTCACTAAGTGTTCACAGCAAGTGCTCAATGCAACTGAAAACAGAGCAGCCTAAAGCCGCTGCTCCGAAAATCTAAGTTAAGGAGGAACACAGGTATGTCACGAATCGGAAGACTGCCGGTAGCAATTCCCGCAGGTGTAACTGTGGAAATTGCAGAGAATAATGTAGCGACTGTAAAAGGTCCGAAGGGAACTCTCACAAGAGAGCTTCCGGTAGAAATGGAAATCAAAGTTGAAGGCGAAGAAGTGACGGTAACAAGACCGAACGATCTCAAGAAGATGAAATCTCTTCACGGCCTGACAAGAACACTGATCAACAACATGGTTGTAGGTGTTACTCAGGGATACGAGAAAGTTCTCGAGGTAAACGGTGTAGGTTACAGAGCTTCCAAGTCCGGAAATAAACTGACACTGAACCTTGGCTACTCTCATCCAGTCGAGATGATCGATCCGGAAGGTGTTGAGACTGTTCTGGAAGGTCAGAATAAGATCACTGTTAAGGGTATCGACAAAGAGAAAGTCGGACAGTACGCGGCAGAGATCAGAGACAAGAGAAGACCGGAGCCGTACAAGGGCAAAGGTATCAAATACGCTGATGAGATTATCAGACGTAAAGTTGGTAAGACTGGTAAGAAATAAATAAGGAGAGTGTGAAAATGGTTAGTAAGAAATCAAGAAGCGAAGTTCGCAGGAAAAAACACATGAAATTACGCAACCGTTTCAGCGGTACTGCAGAGAGACCGCGTCTCGCAGTGTTCAGAAGCAACAACCATATGTATGCTCAGATCATTGACGATACGGTTGGAAATACACTTGTCGCAGCATCCACTCTTCAGAAGGATGTTAAGACAGAGCTGGATAAGACAAATAATGTCGACGCAGCAGCATACCTCGGTAAAGTGATCGCTGAGAAGGCAAAAGAAAAAGGTATTACAGACGTTGTCTTTGACAGAGGCGGATTCATTTATCAGGGCAAGATCAAAGCACTGGCAGACGCAGCTAGAGAAGCTGGGCTGAATTTCTAGGGAAGGGAGAACACAGATGAGACAGGAACGTATTGATGCTAGTCAGATGGAATTATTGGAAAAAGTAGTATCGATCAAACGTGTTACCAAAGTTGTTAAAGGTGGTCGTAACTTCCGTTTTACAGCGTTAGTTGTTGTCGGCGACGGCAACGGCCATGTTGGTGCAGGTTTAGGAAAAGCTACTGAGATCCCGGAAGCAATCCGTAAGGGAAAAGAGGATGCAATGAAGAAGATGATCACAGTATCACTTGATCATAATGCAAGCGTGATCCATGATGTGATCGGAAAATTCGGAAGCGCGTCCGTACTTCTTAAGAATGCTCCGGATGGTACTGGTGTGATCGCCGGCGGTCCGGCACGTGCCGTGATCGAGATGGCGGGAATCAAAAACATCCGTACGAAATCTCTTGGTTCAAATAACAAGCAGAACGTTGTGCTTGCTACAATCGAAGGACTTAAAGATATCAAGGCACCGGAGGATGTTGCAAGACTTCGCGGCAAGTCAATGGAAGAGATCATGGGCTAACTGGTAGACTGGTCACAGAGAGACTTGTTCTATCGCACAAGGAGGTAAGATTGAAATGGCAAACTTAAAAGTTACATTAGTAAAGTCTACAATCGGCGCCATACCAAAGCATAAAAAGACAGTAGAGGCCCTTGGTCTCAGAAAGACAGGCAAGACAGTCGTACTGCCGGACAATGCGGCTACCAGAGGTATGGTACAGCAGGTTAGACATTTGGTTAAGGTAGAAGAAGAGGCATAAAAAGATAAGGAGGTAACGTCATGGACTTATCAAACTTAAGACCGGCAGACGGTTCTAAACAGAGTGATAATTTCAGAAGAGGCCGCACAAGACCCGGATTTGAAGGTGGCCAGATGCCTTTATACAGAAGAATACCGAAGAGAGGTTTCACAAACAGAAACTCTAAGACGATCGTCGGCATCAACTTAAGCGCACTTGAGAGATTCGAGGACGGTGCGACAGTATCCGTTGAGACGCTGATCGAGAGTGGTATCGTGAAAAACCCGAGAGACGGGGTTAAAATTCTTGGAAATGGAGAATTAACTAAGAAGCTCACAGTCCAGGCTAATGCATTCAGCGCAAAGGCCGCCGAGAAGATTGAGGCTCTTGGTGGAAAAGCAGAGGTGATCTAATGCTTAAGACAGTACGCAGAGCATTTCGTATAGATGATATCAGAAGAAGGATATTGTATACATTTGCGATGCTTATCGTTGTCAGGCTTGGATCAGTACTGCCCACGCCGGGCGTAGATCCGGCCTTTATCCAGCAGTTTGTTGAATCGAATCTCGGTGACGCGTTCAATCTTATTGAGGCGTTCACCGGAGGTTCCCTCAGCAGATTTTCTATCTTTGCCCTGAGCATCACGCCGTACATCACATCATCCATTATTATGCAGCTTCTCACCATTGCTATACCGAAGCTTGAAGAGATGCAGAAAGAGGGCGAAGAGGGAAGAAAGAAGATCGCTGCCATCACGAGATATGTAACAGTCGCTCTGGCGCTGATCGAGTCAACTGCGCTGGCGGTAGGATTCGGGCGTCAGGGACTTCTTGAGGAATATAACTTTGTAAGCTGCGCGATCGTAGTGTGCACACTTACGGCAGGTAGCGCGTTCCTTATGTGGATCGGCGAGCGTATCACGGAAAATGGAGTCGGAAACGGTATTTCTATCGTGCTCCTGATCAACATCCTCTCCCGTGTACCAGCAGATCTGACTACACTGTATGAGCAGTTTGTGTCAGGGAAAAAACTGGCACAGGCAGGACTTGCTGCGGTGATCATCCTGGCTGTCATTCTTGTTGTAGTGATCTTTGTCGTTCTGCTTCAAAGCGGTGAGAGAAGAATTTCGGTTCAGTATTCCAAGAAGGTGCAGGGAAGAAAGACATATGGCGGACAGTCCACACATATTCCTCTGCGAGTAAATACATCGGGAGTTATCCCGGTCATCTTTGCGTCGTCCCTGATGCAGACGCCGATCGTTATTGCCAACTTTATCGGCAAAGGAAACGGCACGGGTATCGGGAGCAAAATTCTTGCGGGAATGAACCAGAACAACTGGTGTGATCCGGAAAATCCAATTTATTCGGTGGGACTGCTCGTTTATATTCTTCTTACCATATTCTTTGCGTATTTCTACACATCGATCACTTTCAATCCGTTAGAGATCGCAAATAATATGAAAAAGAGCGGCGGCTTTATCCCGGGTATCCGTCCCGGCAAGCCGACAGTTGAGTATCTGACAAAGATCCTCAATTATATTATTTTCATAGGCGTGTGCGGCCTGATCATCGTTCAGGTGATCCCGTTCTTCTTCAACGGAGTGTTTGGGGCGAATGTTTCCTTCGGCGGAACATCACTCATCATTATCGTGGGCGTCGTGCTTGATACGATCAAGAAGATCGAGTCGCAGATGCTTGTGAGAAACTACACAGGATTTTTGAATAATAAAGGAAGCAATATGTCAAACAGCTACCTTGGATATTAGACCATACGAAGCTCGCGCAGATTCTCTGAAAAGGAGAAAATGCCGCGGGCTGATGGTTTATGTGAAGCAACCACTCGGCATAGTCCAGGCAAGCACGTAAGCGCGATTTTGCGGATGCGCCTGCCGAGTGGCGGCGATAAAGAATACTATAAAAAAGATCGGAGGTAAAAGTTATGAAGATCATTATGTTGGGAGCGCCCGGCGCCGGGAAAGGCACACAGGCTAAGAAGATCGCGGAGAAATATGGTATTCCACATATTTCCACAGGGGATATCTTCCGTGCCAACATCAAGAACGGCACAGAGCTTGGTAAAAAAGCAAAGATCTATATGGATCAGGGACTGCTTGTGCCGGACGAACTCGTTGTGGATCTGGTCGTAGACAGAGTGAACCAGGACGACTGCACAAAGGGCTATGTGCTTGATGGATTCCCGCGCACAATCCCACAGGCAGAAGCGCTTGACAAAGCGCTTGCGGAGATGGGACAGAAGATGGATTATGCCATCAATGTAGAGGTTCCTGATGAGAATATCGTGAACCGTATGTCAGGCAGAAGGGCATGTGTGGACTGTGGCGCTACATACCACATCGTGTATGCTCCGACAAAAAAAGAAGGTGTCTGCGATAAATGCGGCGGGGGGCTTATCTTAAGAGATGACGACAAGCCGGAGACGGTCCTCAAGAGACTCGGCGTATACCATGAGCAGACACAGCCTCTGATTGATTATTATACCCAGTCAGGCATTTTAAAAGAGGTTGACGGGACTATTGATATCAACGACGTCTTTGCGGCGATCGTAGAGATCTTAGGAGAGTAAGCCGAATGAAGCTGGAACCGGGTATGCTCGTAAAGTCGAAAGCAGGGCGCGACAAAGACCATATCTATGTTGTGATTCGTGTTGATGGAGAGTATGTATATGCGGCGGACGGGGCGGCAAGACCTCTCCGCCGCATGAAGAAAAAGAACAAAAAGCATCTTCAGCCTATAATGAAGATGAAACTTGCGGCGGTGCCGGACGACGCGGCGCTTAGAGATATCATAAAGGAATACACCCGTGAGGGGGATGAGGCTTAGAGCCGGGACGTAAACGTCTGAGATTCAGGAGGTAAATATGTCAAAAGCTGACGTAATCGAGATTGAGGGAGTTGTAGTAGAGAAACTCCCGAACGCAATGTTTAAAGTAGAACTGGAAAACGGGCATGTAGTGCTTGCGCATATCAGCGGAAAGCTGAGAATGAACTTTATCAAGATCCTGCCGGGAGATAAGGTGACATTAGAGATGTCTCCGTATGACCTGAGCAAAGGAAGAATCATCTGGAGAGATAAGTGACCGAAAGCAACTGGCGTTGAACACTTGATGAGCGCAAAGCGCGAATTTAGTGAGAAAGCCCATCCCGAAACTTGGCGAGGTTCTTTCGAACTTAGTTGAGGGGATGTTACAATGTATAAAAAGAAATTTATAGTTGACTTAGAGTTGCATTGAGTGCTATACTGTGAAATGGTCATTATTGGGATGGTGTGCCCAAATGACCGGAAGAGTAGGCATAGCAAAGAAGGGAAGGAGGATTTGACATGAAGGTTAGATCATCAGTAAAACCAATTTGTGAAAAATGCAAGATCATTAAAAGAAAAGGAAGCATCAGAGTAATCTGTCAGCGTCAGGGCTGACACTGATCACTTAGTGAAAGCAAGCCGGCAGGGGCAGCTTGAGCTTAGTGAGAAGGTCCGTCCCAATGCAGATATGGGCGCACTGACGCGGGACGATTGATTGAAAATATATCAATTGATGCTAATGGATTATGATTTAGGCGGCTGACAGCATGACACACCAGGAAGTGTGTAGAGCTGTTTAATATACAGTAAGTTACACCGCATCTGTACCCAGGTACCGCAGGGCGGGTGTTCTGTATATTGCTTCTAATACCCGGCATTTGCATTGGCGGATTATGAAAAGTAGTCCGTGCCGGGAAAGGGCGTGGAAGAGAAACATGCCTGGGCTGGGATATCGGGGCGAAGGAACCCGGTAGGACGCAAGACATCGCAAGAGCGGAGAAGACTCTGCGGGCGTTCGCAGCCTCAATTAAAGTGATTATCAACAAAGAAAATGGAGGAAAGACACATGGCTCGTATTGCAGGTGTAGACTTACCAAGGGACAAACGTGTAGAAATCGGTTTGACTTATATTTATGGAATCGGAAGAACAAGTTCAAACCGCATCTTAGCAGAGGCTGGAGTTGATCCGAGCACTCGCGTAAGAGACCTTACAAGTGAGGAAGTAAAGAAGATCAGTTCTGTGATTGATGAAACTCAGGTTGTTGAGGGTGATCTCAGAAGAGAGATCCAGCTGAATATCAAGAGACTGAAAGAGATCGGATGCTACCGTGGAATCCGTCATAGAAAAGGACTTCCGGTACGTGGTCAGAAAACAAAGACTAATGCAAGAACATGCAAAGGTCCGAAGAGAACAGTAGCAAATAAGAAAAAGTAGGCCGAAAGCAACTTAATGAAAACGAGCTGAAAGCGAAGTTTGAATTTAGTGCGAGGCCGTTCGCGAATCTTAGCGAATGCAAGCTGACAGGCGCAGCATGAGCAAAGCTTTGCGAACCACCTTTTGAACAGAGATTAAAGAAAGTAGGTTAGTTTAAATGGCAAAGAAGGTTGCAAAAAAAGTAACAAAAAGACGTGTCAAGAAAAACGTTGAACGAGGACAGGCACACATCCAGTCATCTTTTAATAACACAATCGTTACATTAACAGATACACAGGGAAATGCTCTTTCATGGGCAAGTGCAGGCGGCCTGGGATTCAGAGGTTCAAGGAAATCTACTCCGTATGCAGCTCAGATGGCGGCTGAGACAGCAGCTAAGGCAGCGCTTGTGCATGGACTGAAATCCGTAGATGTATTCGTAAAAGGACCGGGATCGGGAAGAGAGGCGGCAATCCGCGCACTTCAGGCATGCGGTATTGATGTAGTGAGCATCAAAGACGTAACACCGGTTCCGCACAACGGATGCCGTCCGCCGAAGCGCAGAAGAGTGTAATACCATATCTGATCATTGATGTACAACGGAAGGTAATGAACACAGCGGCAGGAATACCGCTGATATGAAATTAGGAGGATAGACATGGCAGTAAACAGAGTTCCTGTTCTTAAGAGATGCCGTTCATTAGGCATGGACCCGATCTATCTCGGGATCAATAAGAAATCTAACAGACAGTTAAAAAGAAGCAGCAGAAAGATGAGTGAGTACGGGCTTCAGCTCCGTGAGAAGCAGAAAGCTAAATTCATCTACGGGGTTCTGGAGAAACCGTTCAGAAACTACTATGCGAAAGCAAAGCAGATGGAAGGTATGACAGGCGAGAACCTGATGAGACTTCTTGAGTCCAGGCTGGACAATGTAATGTTCCGTATGGGATTTGCAAGAACAAGAAAAGAAGCGAGACAGATCGTTGATCACAAGCACGTACTTGTAAACGGCAAGCAGGTGAACATTCCGTCTTACCTTATCAAGGCCGGAGATACAATCGAGATTAAAGAGAACAAAAAAGGCTCACAGAGATACAAAGAGATTCTTGAAGCGACAGGCGGAAACATGATCCCGGACTGGCTGGAAGTTGATTCCGAGAATCTTAGAGGAACAGTAAAGGAGCTTCCTTCAAGAGAAGCAATTGATGTTCCGGTAGATGAAATGTTGATCGTCGAGTTATATTCTAAGTAATATCGGCTGCAACAGCGTATCCCTTCAACATTTTAAAACCCATAAGGAGGGTCTGTGTAGTGTTTGATTTTAACAAACCAAATATTGAAATTACGGAAGTTTCAGATGATAAGAAGTATGGAAGCTTTGTCGTAGAGCCGCTTGAGAGGGGCTATGGTACAACACTTGGAAATTCCCTGAGAAGAATCATGCTTTCGTCTCTTCCCGGAGCTGCCATCAGTTCCGTAAAGATCGACGGTGTGCTTCATGAGTTCAGCTCCATACCGGGTGTGAAGGAAGATGTGACAGAGATCATCATGAACCTGAAATCTCTGGCTATCAAGAATACATCTGATTCAGATGAGGTAAAGACGGCGTATATCGAGTTCGAGGGCGAAGGTGTCGTTACAGGCGCTGACATTCAGGCGGATTCAGATATTGAGGTTGTCAACCCGGGTCAGGTCATCGCTACATTGAGCGGTGGAAAAGACTGTAAGCTGTATATGGAACTTACCATTACAAAGGGCAGAGGATATGTGAGTGCAGACAGAAATAAGACAGAGGACATGCCGATCGGTGTGATCCCGATTGACTCCATCTATACACCGGTTGAGCGTGTAAACCTGACTGTTGAAAATACACGTGTGGGTCAGATCACAGATTATGATAAGCTTACACTGGATGTCTGGACAAAGGGAACTATGCTTCCAGATGAGGCAGTGAGCCTTGCGGCGAAAGTTCTGAGCGAGCATTTAAAACTCTTTGTAGATCTGTCCGAAGTTGCGCAGGCAGCGGAGGTTATGATCGAGAAAGAGGATGACGAGAAGGAGAAAGTTCTTGAGATGAGTATTGACGAGCTTGAGCTTTCCGTTCGTTCATACAACTGTCTGAAGAGAGCCGGAATCAATACAGTAGAAGAACTTACGAACAAGACACCGGAGGATATGATGAAAGTCCGTAACCTGGGACGTAAATCCTTAGAGGAAGTTCTCGCGAAGCTTAAAGAGCTCAACCTCGAGTTAAACCAAGGTGATGAATAATAAGTAACAATAAAATATTCTGCCGGTAAGCCCGAAGAGCGCGGCAGACCACCTGTCTGATAAGTCCGAAGAGCACAGGCGGGCGGAAGATTTATGGAGGATTTTAGAAATGGCAAAGTATAGAAAACTTGGCAGAACATCAGGCCAGAGAAAGGCACTGATCAGAAATCAGGTAACAGCGCTTCTTAACAATGGCAAGATTGTTACAACAGAAGCTAAGGCAAAAGAGATCCGCAAGGTTGCCGAGGGTCTTATCGCAATGGCTGTTAAAGAGAGAGAGAACTACGATGAAGTCACAGTGACAGCTAAAGTTGCCCGTAAAGACAAAGACGGCAAGAGAGTAAAAGAAGTTGTCGACGGCAAGAAAGTGACTGTTTACGACGAAGTAGAGAAGAAGATCAAGAAAGATCAGCCGAGCAGACTTCACGCAAGACGTGAGATGCTCAAGGTTCTCTGCCCGGTGAAGGAAGTTCCGTCTAAGGCAGCGGGAAAGAAAGCCAACACAAAGAACGTAGACATGGTAGAGAAGCTCTTCACAGAGATTGCTCCGAAGTATGCGGACCGCAATGGTGGTTACACAAGAATCATTAAGATCGGCCAGCGTAAAGGCGACGCGGCGATGGAAGTTTTGATCGAGCTTGTATAATATCTGTGCTAATGACGAAATGAAAACTCTGCTCTCGTAGTGTAAAAGCTGTGGGAGCGGAGTCTTTTTTGTCTATCATGCAGCTCTTTTTCCAAAAGTATTGTAGACTTGCCTTCAAAGTGTTATCCTAATGAAAGGCAGACAAGAAGATGCACGAAAGAGAAATCCAACTATACCGGGAATAATCGAAAAAATAATATCATATGGGAGGAGGAAAGAGCGATTGTAGAAAATGCACAAAGGGCATCGGAAAAACAATGTTAAAATATTAACAAATGCCTTATTGACAAATATTTAACAATTCGAGTATACTTAGAGGCGTGGAGAGAAACCAGATTGATTCAATTACAGGAGGAATTATCAAAATGGCAACAAAAAAAGAAAAAGTAGTAGTGCCTGAGATCATCGACAATGTAGAAGCTCTTGAAGCGAAGATGAAGGCAATGCGTGAGGCGCAGAAGATCTTCGCTACATATACACAGGAGCAGGTGGATAAGATCTTCTATGAGGCGGCTATGGCAGCCAACAAACAGCGTATCCCGCTGGCTAAGATGGCAGTTGAGGAGACACAGAGAGGTGTCATGGAAGACAAGGTCATCAAAAACCACTATGCAGCAGAGTATATTTACAATGCATATAAAAAGACAAAGACTTGCGGCGTGATTGAGGAAGATCCGGCATACGGCATCAAGAAAGTTGCAGAGCCGATCGGTCTTGTCGCAGCAGTTATCCCGACGACAAATCCGACTTCTACAGCGATCTTCAAGACTTTGATTTGTCTGAAGACGAGAAACGCGATCATCATCAGCCCGCATCCGAGCGCAAAAGCTTGTACGATCGCAGCGGCAAAGGTTGTCCTTGAGGCAGCGGTAAAAGCAGGAGCGCCGGAAGGAATTATCGGCTGGATCGATGTTCCGTCACTTGAGCTGACAAATCAGGTTATGAGAGATTCCGACATCATCCTTGCAACAGGCGGACCGGGAATGGTTAAAGCTGCTTATTCATCAGGAAAACCGGCTCTTGGCGTTGGCGCAGGCAACACACCTGTTATCATCGACGATACGGCTGACATAAGAATGGCAGTAAACTCCATCATTCATTCCAAGACATTTGACAATGGTATGATTTGTGCTTCCGAGCAGTCTGTGACTGTCCTGGAGGGCGTATATGAAGAAGTGAAGAAAGAGTTTGCATACAGAGGATGCTACTTCTTGAAACCGGGCAAAGAACTTGATGCAGTCCGCAAGACAATCATCATCAACGGCGCCCTGAACAGCAAGATCCCGGGTAAATCCGCATATGAGATTGCCCAGCTTGCAGGCGTTAAGGTTCCGGAAGATACAAAGATCCTGATCGGTGAAGTAGAGTCCGTTGATATTTCCGAAGAATTTGCACACGAAAAATTATCTCCTGTACTTGCTATGTATAAAGCAAAAACATATGACGAGGCGCTTGAGAAGGCGGCTCAGCTCGTGGCTGACGGCGGATATGGACATACAGCGTCTCTGTACGTTCACCCGGCAGAGAAGGAGAAGATCCAGAAGCACTATGAAGCAATGAAGACATGCCGTGTGCTGATCAACACACCGTCCTCACATGGTGGTATCGGTGACCTGTATAACTTCAAGCTTGCTCCGTCACTGACACTTGGCTGCGGTTCATGGGGCGGAAACTCTGTATCAGAGAACGTTGGAGTAAAACATCTTCTGAATGTGAAGACAGTTGCCGAGAGGAGAGAGAATATGCTGTGG
>CAJFQC010000051.1 GCA_904418845.1 uncultured Ruminococcus sp.
CACGGACCGGATCATGAACAATACGTTCTGGGTAGGCGTATATCCGGGAATGAATGATGAGATGATCGACTATATGGCAAAGACGATAAGAGACGCGGTGAATGTATAAATATGCATTATAAGTGTGATGCGCGGAGGAAAAAATGATAAAGAAAATTTTAGTTACAGGAGCAGATGGATTTATTGGGAGTCATCTGGTAGAGAAATTGATCGAAGAAGGTTATGAAGTACGGGCTTTTGCACTGTACAATTCCTTCAACACCTGGGGATGGCTTGACACTCTTCCCCAAGAAACCCTGAATAAAATCGATGTCTTTACCGGAGATGTAAGAGATCCAAATGCTGTTCGGACAGCAATGGAAGGGATGGATGGGGTTATGCATTTGGCAGCGCTTATCGCAATTCCTTTTAGCTATTATGCACCGGACACCTATGTTGATACTAATGTGAAAGGAACTCTGAACGTTCTTCAGGCTGCCAGAAATCTAAATACAAAACGAGTCTTAGTGACATCTACCTCTGAAGTGTACGGAACAGCGCAATATGTTCCGATTGATGAAAAGCATCCCTATCAGGGGCAGTCACCTTATTCTGCAACAAAAATAGGAGCTGACAGGTTAGCCGAATCATTTTACAGGAGTTTTGAACTTCCGTTGACAATTGTCCGGCCATTTAATACTTTTGGTCCGCGTCAGTCGGCCAGAGCTGTCATTCCGACAATTATCACACAGCTTCTCTCCGGTAAAACAGAGATTAAATTAGGATCTTTAGAGCCTACCAGAGATTTTAACTATGTTAAAGACACTGCTCGCGGATTTATTGAAATTTTAAAATCCGATCGTACAATTGGAGAAGAAATAAATATTGCTACACAGAAGGAAATTTCTATTGGACAGCTGGCCGAGGAGTTGATTTGTCAGATCAATCCGAATGCCAGGATCATATGTGAGACACAGCGATTACGCCCGGAAAAAAGCGAAGTCGAACGACTGTTAGGGTCAAATGAAAAAATAAAAGCACTTACAGGCTGGAGCCCGCAGTATACATTCGAAGAAGGTCTCTCTGAAACTATTGCATGGTTCCGAGACCATTTGGATCAATATAAAGTAGACATATACAATATATAATATAGGCAGGATCAAATAAATACTATGAAAAAAATTTTATTAACAGGTTCTAGCGGCTTCGTAGGTGGAAATGCACTCTCATTTTTGAAAAAAAACTATGAAGTATTTGCCCCTAAAAGAAATGAGCTGGACGTTCGAGATTATGAGCAAGTAAAAAAGTGTCTGGAAATACAGAATTTTGATGTCGTTGTTCATTTTGCTTCACCAAGTCCGGCACGTACTTCAAATAACGATACTTTTGAGACCCTATTCGAGGATAGCCTTCGAATATTCATGAATTTTTATTCGTTACGAGACAGATTCGGGAAAATGATTTATTCGGGATCTGGTGCAGAATATGATAAACGAAGAGACATCTCAATGGTAAAAGAAAGTGAAATTGGATATTTTTTACCCAATGACGCATATGGCTTATCAAAGTACGTAATCAATGAATTAGCACGTACTTCCGATAATATTTTTAACTTAAGGATTTTTGCATGCTTCGGACCAGGCGAAGATATAAATAAATTCATATCATATGCCATACAATCATGTCTTAATAGCCAAGCAATTACAATAAAACAAGACTGCTTTTTTGATTATTTGTATATTGATGATTATATAAAATATTTAATATATTTTATAGAACATACCCCTAAATACCATGACTATAATGCAACAAGCGGTAAACGCATAAAGCTAAGTGATATTGCAGAGATTGTGCGTGATTTAATGGGAAATCCAAAACCAATACAGATTCTTACGCCAGGCTTGAACAGAGAGTATACTTCTGACAATAGTAGAATTTTATCTGAAACAGGTATCACAAAACTACTGTCTATTACAGAAGGAATCGAAAGATTGATTGAGTGGAAAAGTGGAGATGAATAGTTCAAACATTACATCAGATAAAATAAGTATAAGAGATGCAATCCAATTGTTAGATGCTAATATTGAAAAATTTTTATGCATCGTTAATCAAGAGCAAATATTGCTTGGCCTATTTACTCAAGGGGATATGAGAAAATATTTATTAAATAATGATGATATGTCTGCATCTATAACTAAAGGGATGAATAAAAACCCTATAACCTTTTTTTCACGTGAAGAAGCGATTGCACATTCAAAAGACAATAAACCCCTTGTTGTTTATCCCATTGTTGATACGAAAGGTCGTCTTACAGATTATTATATAACAGGGGAGACAGCATTTAAAGAAAACAAGAATCCTTTGGAAAATATTCCTCTTGTCATTATGGCTGGCGGAAAAGGAACTCGTTTGTATCCCTATACTAAAATTCTTCCAAAAGCGTTAATTCCTATAGGGGATTTAACCATTTCTGAAAGAATTATTCAACAGTTTACAAATTGGGGCTGTAAAGAAGTATATCTTATCCTGAATCATAAAAGCAGCATGATAAGGGCTTATTATGAGGAGTTAAACAAAAATTATAAGATTCATTACATTGAAGAAAAAGAATTTTTAGGAACAGGTGGCGGTCTTTCGTTGTTAAAAGGCCTGATTCATTCGACTTTTATACTTTCAAATTGCGATATTTTAGTAAATGCCGATTATGATTGTATATTAAAAACCCATTTGGTACAGCATAACATGATTACATTTGTAGCTGCTTCAAAAAATATTGTCATTCCGTATGGGATCATTAGCACATCTTCCGATGGACAAGTGGTAAAAATGCAAGAAAAGCCGGAAATGTCTTTTTTAACTAATACAGGATTGTATGTAATTGAACCACAGGTTATTGATGAATTAAAAAATAATGAATTTATTCATATTACTGATATAGCTCAAAGATATATCGACAAAGGGAATAAAGTTGGAGTTTTCCCGATTTCCAGCAGAGCATGGCTTGATATGGGACAATTTAATGAAATGGAGACTATGCTAAAAGAATTGGGTATAGAAAAGGAAATAAGTGGTCACGACTGAAAAAAGAAGGGATATATATGAAAAAAAGAGTTGCTGATATTGTGGTAAGTACATTGATCGAATTAGGAATTACAGAATGTTTTTCTGTTGTGGGCGGCGGTGCAATGCACTTAAATAATGCATTTGAAATTAATGATAATATGCATGTGACATTTTGTCACCATGAACAATCTTGTTCGTTTGCTGCAGAGGGCTATGCAAAGCATAGTGGACACCCTGCTGTTGTTTCAGTTACGAGTGGCCCAGGAAGCGTAAATGCTTTAAATGGTGTGTATAGCGCATGGGTTGACAGTACTCCAATGATTGTTATTTCCGGGCATCCAAGATCGGATACAACCGTCGAATCTTGCGGATTAAATCTACGTTGCAGAGGAGTACAAGAATACAACATCATCCCATCGGTAAAAGGAATGACAAAATATGCGAAAATGATTTCAGACCCTTCCACTGTCAAAGCTGAATTGCTAAAAGCTTATCAAATTGCTATGGATGGCAGACGAGGACCTGTATGGTTAAGCATTCCTTTAGACATACAGGCGACTCTTATTGAAGAAGAATCCATTTGTACTTATAAAATGGAAGAATATAATTCCCAATATACCAATTCACCTCTTATTTCGCGGATGTTTGAAAAAATCAAGACGGCTAAACGCCCTTGCATTCTGACCGGATCAGGTATTCGCTATGCCAATGCGATGTCTTTATTTAAGGAATTTATACAAAAAGTGCAAATTCCTGTTGTAGGCGGTGCTTTATTATCGGATATTTTGCCGGAAGGCTTTCAGTTATTTTATGGATTATCCGGGAATATCGGACCTAGGGCCGGTAATTTCATTTTACAGAATTCTGATTTAATAATTGTTTTAGGGAATAGTTTGTCAAACCGTCAGACAGGGTTTAATGTGGAAAGGTTCGCACCTAATGCCTATTTTATTATGGTTGATGCTGAAAAGGACGAGCCTTTAAAACCCGGACTTCATATTGATATGCCCCTTCAATTCGAGTTGAAAGACTTTTTTTCAAAGGCATTAGAATTTTTAGGAAAAGAAAGCATAGCAGCGTCTTCAGAATGGAAAGAATATTGCCAAAAAACCTATAGATTACTGCAAAATTACGATGAACCAATTGGTGAGGATACTAAAAGGATTCCCGCAAAATTATTCTGGAAGAAATTTAGAGAAAAACTTCCGGAAAATGCCACGATAGCTCTGGGAAACAGTAACTGTGTAATAGGTATCTTTCAATATGGCGTTAAAAAGGAAGGACAGCGGGTGATTACTAATTACAATGCAGGTTCTATGGGAGTGGATTTACCAGAAGCTATAGGTGTAGCTATATCTTCAGGGGAAGATGTTTATTGTGTCACGGGAGATGGTTCTATTATGATGAATTTACAGGAATTAGAGACCATAAAATATAATCACTTGCCGGTAAAAATTGTTATTTTTTCCAATGATGGATATGGAGCTATAAGACAAACCTGCAAAAATTATTTTGATGGAACTTATACCGGATGTGATCCTTCTTCAGGTATTGATTTTCCCCAATTTAAAAAAATTGCGGATGCTTTTGATTTTAAATACTTCCATTGTAAGCAATGTAATGAACTCGATAAAAAAATAGAGGATTTTATCCATACCGACGGACTGGTCATTTTAGAAATAGATCAGATGATTGATGACCCGGTAATCCCCAGGATGATGTCTAAAATGGACGAAAACGGTCATTTTACAACCCCTGACTTAACCGATATGCATCCTTATATAGAAAAAGAGCTTTTACAAGAATTAAGCCTATGAAGAGGAGACCAGCTATGAAAAGTCAACCTTAAATTAGCTGGAAATTAAAAACTTCTTTTCGTGGTAAAAAAGGGTAACTTTAATAAAGCTCCCTGGTGGGTCTTGAGGTTAAATTCGACTTCGTCGGTCATCATTTTCCAGATGACTCTGACAAGCTTGCCGGCACAGTGCCCTAGAGCATTATAATGAGTCCGGCCTTCAGCCATCTTGGCATCATAGTAAGCCTTGAAGGTTGAGTTGTTTTTTACAACATTATGAGCTGCATTGATCAAAGCATATCTAAGGACTTTGGATCCACGCTTAGACATTCTTGTTTGGGTAGCGTGAAAGTTACCAGACTGATAAACAGAAGGATCCAGGCCGGCATATGCAAGCAGCTTATTGGAGTTGGAGAAACGGTGAATATCACCGATTTCACCCAGGATCATTCCACCATTGATATATCCGATACCTGGAATGGTCATGATGACAGAATCATTGAATTTCATGATTTCAGTCATTTCAGCTTCAACTCTTTCTAATTGGCTATCAAGTAACTCAATCTGTGAGATTGTGTGGGTTACCTGGATAGATAAAGCGCTGTCGCTGGCACCGACAGACTTCTTTGCCAGAACTCTTAACTGCTGAGCCGTCTCCTTATCAAAATGACCGTGGGAAGTCGATTTCAGGAGATGAGCCAGGTGAGTCATATGCATAGAAGCAATCGTTTCCGGTGTTGGCGCCTCTTTGAGAAGCGCATAAACAGACTTT